>NZ_NCTV01000022.1:0-1160 GCF_002114135.1 Microbacterium sp. LEMMJ01 | reverse complement strand
CMGCTGCTCGACCGAGTCGCTGACGAGCTCCTCCAATCCACCCCGCTCTGACCGCCCCGCGCGGTACACTAAGGCGCGGCACCCGGCTGTTGAGCAGGTTCCCTTCCGCCCCTCGGGGCGATGGCGCCTCCTCAGTTGGATCGTTGGTGAATGTGACAATTTCCACGCTCCGGCCGGGTGCCGTTTTCTCTTGCCCCGGTGGCACGCGATCATCGACGATTGCTCACCGGTGGACCAGTCGCCCTCACATACTCCGACCAGGTGCACTCGACAGCGAGCCTCATTGCATCGTCGGGGAAGTAGCCGATCAACACTCGCCGCTCGGGATCGCGATCGAACGTCACGGAACGCAGCAGCCTACGGCCGCGGATCTCGACATGGCGGATGATCGCGATCCTCTTGCTGTGGTCGAACACGTACCAGATCCCCGGCTCCGGCGACGCCTGCAGCTGAGACATCGGAGACCAGTGCTGCACCACAACAGCGAACACTATGCCGGCGCACCGACAGCCCCGTGCCGACGACGACCGCGTGACTCAGCTCGTCAGCGACCCGCCGGATCCGTAGGCGTCGTGGTCATACCGCTGTAGCGCAGCAATGAACTCGGCACTAGTGATCTCATAGCGAGCCACCGCGGCCGCGGCGCCGTGGAACAGAGCAGCGTTGGGATACACACGGCCGCACACTGGGCAGACCGCGAACTCGTCGGGGTCGGCCGAACCAGCAGCATCGAAGGCAAGACGCCCAAGACGATCGGCGCTCCGCCAGTCCTGAGTCCACGAATCATTGCCACAGGCGCAGACCTGATTCTCCCCTTCCTCATCGACCGTCGCGGTCCCATCGACGCGGACGGTCGGGTACGGCCAGCTCACGATGCCGCACTCGCTGCTGTCGCCTTGCGGGGACGTTTCTTCGGCATCGCGAGCTCGTCGACCGTGGTGAGCTTCGCATAGCTGGCGAACAGCGCTCGCAGTCGGTCAGCCTCCGTCGCTATCCCCCGCAGGCCCAGGGCCTTGTCGACAGCAGTGTCGAGCTCACGATGCGCCCGGAGCAGTTCGGGCGACATCGCGAGGGGGTTGTAGTGGTCTGCGAGCGAGCGTTCTGGGCGTAGCGCTCTCGCATCCAGAAACGCTTGCCAACCGGCGAGGATGGCGGCACGC
>NZ_NCTV01000021.1:0-270946 GCF_002114135.1 Microbacterium sp. LEMMJ01 | reverse complement strand
CGGTAGMYCGATCGCGACGCTGCTCACCGGCCTCGGCGTCGCGATGATCTACCGGATCGACATCGCGTTCGGGAACACCGGGTGGAACGCCTACTCCACCAAGCAGCTCGCCTGGACGGCCATCTCGCTCGCCGGTGCGATCGCGGTGGTCATCCTGCTGCGCAACTACCGGATCCTCTTCCGGTACACCTACATCTTCGGCCTCGCCGGCATCCTCCTGCTGCTCCTGCCGTTCGTGCCCGGTCTGCGGATCCCCGACGCGAACGCCCAGGTCTGGGTGTCGCTGGGCGGCATGTTCGCCTTCCAGCCCGGCGAGCTCGCCAAGATCTGCCTGGCGATCTTCTTCGCCGGTTACCTCGTGCGCACGCGGGAGAGCCTGACCTCGGTCGGCAAGCGGGTGCTCGGCATCACCTGGCCGCGCATGCGCGAACTCGGTCCGGTCCTCGTCGTCTGGCTCGTCTCGCTCGGCATCATCGTCTTCCAGCGCGACCTCGGCACCGGAACGCTCATCTTCGGCATGTTCGTGGCGATGCTCTATGTCGCGACGGGCAAGACGAGCTGGGTGCTGATCGGTCTCGGCCTCGTGGTGGCCGGCGTCGCCGCCGCCTCGCAGATCCTCAGCTACGTGCAGGGTCGTTTCATCAACTGGCTGTTCCTGTTCGACTCCTCCAAGGTCGACCCCGACGTCGCCGGCTACCAGCCCATGCAGGGACTGTTCGGTCTCGCCCGTGGCGGCCTCATCGGCACCGGCTGGGGCCAGGGCCGCCCGGAGATCACCCCGCTGGCGCACAGCGACTACATCATCACGAGCCTCGGCGAGGAGCTCGGCCTCATCGGCCTCTTCGCGATCCTCTGCCTCTACATGGTGTTCGTCAGCCGCGGTGTCCGCATCGGGCTCGCGGGTCAGGACGACTTCGGCAAGCTGCTCGCCACGGGGCTGTCGTTCACGATCGCCCTCCAGGTCTTCATCATGGTGGGCGGCGTGACGCGGGTCATCCCGCTGACGGGTCTGACCACGCCGTTCCTCGCCGCCGGCGGCTCCTCCCTCGTCGCGAACTGGCTCATCGTGGCGCTCCTGCTCCGCATCTCCGACGGCGTCCGCCGTCAGCCCCGGGTGGTGATCGGCTGACATGACCAAAGAGCTCCGCAGACTCAGCATCGTCATGCTGTTCATGTTCGTCGCGCTGTTCGCCGCGACGAGCTGGATCCAGGTCGTCGAGACCGATGTCCTGTCGCAGAACCCGCACAACAAGCGGACGCGGCTGGACAGCTACGAGATCCAGCGTGGCGCGATCATCGTCGACGGCACCGCCATCGCCAACTCGGTCCCGAGCGACGACCAGTACCGGTTCCAGCGCGTGTACACCGACCCGGGCCTGTGGGAACCCGTCACCGGGTACTTCAACCCCGCCCTGGGCTCGGCCACCGGCATCGAAGAGGCGATGAACGCCGATCTCTCCGGCACCGGCTCGAACGCCTTCTTCGCCGAGATCGAGCGCATCCTCTCCGGCCAGCCTCAGCGCGGCTTCAGCGTCGAACTCTCCCTCAACACCGCCGCACAGCGCGCCGCCGTCGAGGCCCTGGACGGCCTGCAGGGAGCGGTCGTCGCGATGGACCCGAAGACCGGACGCATCCTCGCGATGGCCTCCACCCCGGGCTTCGACACGAACCGCATGGCGACGCACGACGCGAACGCGGCCAACGCCACGTACGACGAGCTGGTGGCCGATCCGGGCAAGCCGCTCTCCAACCGGGCGATCGCGGGTGACCTCAACCCCCCGGGCTCGACCTTCAAGATCGTCGTGGCGGCCGCCGCCTACGCGAGCGGAGACTGGACGCCGGAGTCGACGCTGCCCAACCCGACCTCGTACACGCTCCCCGGCTCGAACAATCGCGTCTCCAACGCCTGGGGAGGCGCCTGCGGCCCCGGGGAGACCGTCACGATCGCCGAAGCGATCCGCCTGAGCTGCAACATCCCCATGGCCGAGCTCGCGGTCGAGCTCGGCGACGACACGATCCGGGAGATGGCCGAGAAGTTCGGCTTCAACCGCAGCTTCGACACGCCCCTCACCTCGACGCCCTCCAGCTACCCCCAGGGCCTGGACGACGCGCAGACCGCGCTCACCGGGTTCGGGCAGGGACAGGTCACCGCGACGCCGCTGCAGATCGCCATGGTCTCGGCGGGCATCGCGAACGACGGCGTGGTCATGAACCCGCAGATGGTGGACGCCGTGATCGGCAACGACCTCTCGGTGATCCGGTCGTTCGAGAGCACCGAGTTCGGGCGCGCGATGGACGCCGACGTCGCCGACGACGTCACCTCCGCCATGGTCGCGAGCGTCTCAAACGGTGCGGCGCAGGGTGCAAGAATAGACGGGGTCGACGTAGCCGGTAAGACGGGAACGGCGGAGAACGGAAACAGGCCGCACACGCTGTGGTTCACGGGGTTCGCCCCCGCGGACGACCCCGCGGTCGCGGTAGCGGTCGTCGTCGAGAACGGCGGCGGACAGGGTCAATCAGGAAGCGGGGACACCATCGCCGCTCCGATTGCGAAGAAGGTCATAGAGGCGGTGCTGGGCAGATGAGGCCGACGCAGGGTGTGTCGTTCGGTGGTCGCTACGAGCTGCAGTCGCGTATTGCGATCGGCGGCATGGGCGAGGTGTGGGAGGCGACGGATCACGTCATCGGTCGCACCGTCGCCATCAAGATCCTCAAGGACGAGTACATGGGGGACCCCGGGTTCCTCGAGCGGTTCCGCGCGGAGGCGCGTCACGCCGCGCTCGTCAATCACGAGGGCATCGCCAGCGTGTTCGACTACGGCGAGGAGAACGGCAGCGCCTACCTCGTCATGGAGCTCGTGCCGGGTGAGGCCCTCTCGACCATCCTCGAGCGGGACGGCGCGCTGAATGCCGACAAGACGCTCGACATCGTCGCGCAGACCGCTTCGGCCCTCCAAGCCGCGCACGCGGCGGGTCTCGTGCACCGCGACATCAAGCCCGGAAACCTCCTCATCACGCCGGACGGCCGCGTAAAGATCACCGACTTCGGTATCGCCCGCATCGCGGACCAGGTCCCGCTCACGGCGACCGGGCAGGTGATGGGAACGGTGCAGTACCTGTCGCCGGAGCAGGCATCGGGTCACCCTGCCTCCCCCGCGACCGACACGTACTCGCTCGGCATCGTCGCGTACGAGTGCCTCGCCGGCAAGCGCCCCTTCACCGGGGAGTCGCAGGTCGCGATCGCCATGGCGCAGATCAACGAGCAGCCCCCGCCGCTGCCGCCGACGGTCCCGATCCCCGTGCAGAACCTGGTCATGGCGATGATCGCCAAGAAGCCGGCGGACCGCCCGTCCTCCTCGGCCACGGTGGCCCGGGCCGCCCAGGCCCTCCGCCGCGGAGACCTGAACTCCGCCGCCATCGCCGTGCCCGCCATCGCGACGGGCGGCATCGCCGGGGACGACGACGCCACGCGGATGCTGACCGCGACCGGCGACGACGGCACGACGCGAATTCTGCCCACTACCGCGCAGCTGCCCACCGACGAGGCCGCCGCGGAGGAGCAGGAGAAGAAAAAGAAGAAGAAGAGTGCATGGACCTGGCCGCTGATCGCGCTGCTGGTCCTGCTGCTCATCGTCGTCGCCGGCACGCTGTGGGCACTGTTCGGCAACCAGGGCAAGGATGCCGACCCCGACCCCACCGGGTCCGCGAGCCGCACCCCCACGCAGACCCAGACGCAGACGCCCTCGCAGGAGCCCACGCCCGAGGAGACCCGGGTCGACGTGACCGCCCTCGGTCTCAACGGCATGGACTGCGGCACCGCCACCGCGACGCTCAAAGAGGCCGGGTTCTCCGACATCGCCTGCGGCGAGGGCGACCCCGCCCCGAGCGACGGCGATGTCGGCAAGGTCTACCGGGTGCAGCCGGAGGGGAACGTCGCGACGACGACGCCGATCGCCCTCACGGTCTACGCCGGCCGTACGCCGTTGCCGACGCCGACGGACGTGCCGACGATCACCGGCGACCCGATCGCCGGCAGCACCGTGACGATCTCCTGGGGCACCGGTTTCACCTGCCCCAGTGGCACCACGCTGTCCGGCTACGTCGTTTCCCTGCAGAACGGCACCTTCGCTTCGGGCGGGCCGAACTTCCAGCCGACGCAGCGCAACGCTCAGGTGACGGTCGGCGATGCCGTGGGGCAGCAGCTCATCGCGACGTATCAGGGCCTGTGCTCCGGTGGCGACCAGCGCACGTCGAACGCCTCCCCCCCGCTCTCCGTCACGATCGTGGCCCCGGAGGACGGCGAGGGTGACGGCGGCGACGGCGCCCAAGGGTAGCCTGAGTATCCAGTCCAGCCATAGTCGTTTCCAGGGGGTCATCCGTGTCCACAGAGCCACGAGTCATCGCGGGCCGGTACCGCGTCGACGAGCTCATCGGGCACGGCGGGATGGCGAAGGTGTACCGCGGGTACGATCTGACGCTCGGCCGCGAGATCGCGGTCAAGATCCTCGACCCTGAGCTCGCCCGCGACACCAGTTTCCGTACGCGGTTCCGTCTGGAGGCGCAGTCGGCGTCGCGCATGTCGCACCCGTCGATCGTGCGGGTGTACGACGCCGGCGACCCCTCCACGGTCGACAGCTCCTCGGACGAGCCGCCGTACATCGTGATGGAGCTGGTCAAGGGCACCCTGCTCAAGAAGATCATCGCCGACGGCCCGGTCCCCGTCGAGGATGCGGTGCGCTACGTCGACGGGATCCTCGAAGCGCTGGACTACTCGCACCGCGCCGGAGTCGTGCACCGCGACATCAAACCGGGCAACGTCATGGTCACCGACAAGGGCCAGGTGAAGGTGATGGACTTCGGCATCGCCCGCGCGGTGTCCGACTCCTCCTCGACCGTGGCCGAGACCACCCAGATCATCGGCACCGCCGCCTACTTCTCGCCCGAGCAGGCCAAGGGGGAGCCGGTCGATGCTCGTGCCGACCTCTACTCCACCGGCGTCGTGCTCTACGAGCTGCTGACCGGACGGCAGCCGTTCCGCGGGGAGTCGCCGGTCGCGGTCGCCTACCAGCACGTCAGCGAGACACCGGTCCCGCCCTCCGAGGTCAACGAGGAGTCGCCCGCAGCCCTCGACCCGATCGTGCTGCGCGCCCTCGCGAAGGACCCGTATCAGCGGTATCCGGACGCCGCCCACTTCCGTGCCGCTCTGGACGCCGCGGTGACCGGCGCCGCCCCCACGCGCAAGCAGATCGGCGCCCTGACGAGCGAGCTCTACGGCCCGAGTCCGCGCCAGGCGCAGGAGACGGCGCGGTCGCTGCGTCAGCTCAGCACCGACACCACGATGGCCCGCACACAGTCGGGACCGCCCGTCGCGTGGATCTGGGCGGGAGTCGCGCTGCTGGCGGTGCTCCTGGCGTCCGTGCTGTTCTGGGTCTGGACCATCAGCATGCGCCCTGCCGACGTGCCGAGCACCTCGCGGCTCGTCCCTGATCTGACGAACGTCGCCTCCGAGCGCGCGCAGGACGACCTCGCGGAACTGGACCTCTCCTCGAAGATCGTCATCGAATCGAGCCCGTCGATCGCTGAGGGCAACGTCATCCGCACCGATCCCGAGGGCGGCGTGTCCGTGGAGAAGGGCTCGACGGTCACCCTCTACGTGTCGTCCGGCGAGGAGACGGTGGTCGTGCCGAAGCTCGAGGGGATGTCCCTCGATGCCGCGACCAAGGCGCTGAACGCCGCCGGCCTCGAACTCGGCACGGTGACGCAACGCAATGACAAGGGTCTCGCCGCCAACACCGTGATGACGGCGAGCGAGCAGGCGGAGGCCGAGGTGGCTCCGGGCACCGTCGTGAACCTCGAGGTCGCCAGCGGGAAGGTGACGCTGAACAACGTCGTCGGCTGGTCCATGGACTCGGCGACGCAGGCGCTCGACGACCTGGGGCTCACGCCGGTGCCGACCGAGGCGCCGGAGTGCCCGGCGACGGATCCGGCGACGGTGCACTCGATGTCCATCGCTCCGGGCGATGTCCCTGTCGGGTCGTCGGTCGAACTCCGCTACTGCACCGGGTCCTGACGCGGGACGCGCCGCGGCTCAGCGCGTCAGCGGATCGAGGAGGGCGGAGCGGGCCACGGCCTCCTCGTCGCCACAGAGGCGCAGCCAGTTGGCGAGGAGCCGGTAGCCCCCTCGGGTGAGGACGCTCTCGGGATGGAACTGCACCCCGTGCAACGGCAACGTCCGGTGCGCCACCGCCATCACGGTGCCGTCGGGGGCGGTGGCGATGACCGCGAGGTCATCGGGGAGGTCTGCCGCGGACAGCGCGAGCGAGTGATACCGCCCGACGTCGAAAGGGGAGGGGATCCCCGCGAACAGGGCGGAGCCGTCGTGGCGGACCGCCGAAACCATGCCGTGCATGACCTGGGGAGCAGACCGGACCGCCGTGCCGAACGCGGCCCCGATGACCTGATGCCCGAGACACACGCCGAGGGTGGGGACCCCCCGCCGCACTGCGATGCGAGCAGCGTCGATCGAGACGCCGGCATCGGCAGGAGCCCCGGGACCGGGAGAGAGCAGCAGCGCGTCATGCGCGCCGAGATGCTCCTCGACCTCGACCGCGTCGGTCGCGTCTGACTCCACGAGCGTGGTGTCCGCGCCGAGCTCGCGCAGATATCCCACGAGGGTGTGCACGAAACTGTCGTGGTTGTCGACCACGAGCACCCTCGTCATTCGACGTCGACTTCGCCCGGGGCGATGAGCGGGCTGACCCAGGGGAACACGTACCAGAACAGCGCATAGAGCACCGCGGCGATCACGACGAGCAGGATGAGGACGCGCAGCCACCACGGACCGGGAAGCAGGCGCCAGAGTGCGGCGTACATGGGTCTTCTCTCCTGGAGGCGGGTCACACGGACGGTGCGGCTGGCGGGGGCGGCGGGTCGGTCAGAGCGGACGGGGGTCCCTCGGCTCGCGGCTGGAAGCTCTCGAACACCCCGTACGCGACGATGCGCTCGGCGAGCGAGTAAAGCGGTGAGCAGGCCGTCAGGGTGATGTACTGCTCCCCCGTCTGCTGCTCCGGCATCTGCGGCACATCGGCGAGCACGTCGGTCTGCGTCGGCTTCACGTACTCCAGCGTGCGGAACCGATAGGTGTACCAGCCGTCAGGGGTCTCCACGACGATCGCGTCGCCGACGTGCAGCTTGTCGAGCTGGTTGAACGGCTTGCCCCAGGTCGTGCGGTGGCCGGCGAGCGAGAAGTTGCCGACCTCTCCGGGCATCTTCGACTGCGTGTAGACACCGATGCCCTTCTGATCCAGGGTGCGAGCGCGACTCGTGCCGCCGTAGATGCCGAAGTTGTAGTCGGCGCCGAACCGGGGGATGTGCATCTGTCCGAACCACTCCCCGTCAGCCGGGGCCGCAGGGACGGGCGCCTCGTAGATCGTCTCACCGTTGTCCGTCTCGACCAGCGGCGGCAGTTCGGGTGCCTCGCCCGCGGCGAGCTGCTGTGAGATCGCGGCGCCCTCCTCGTTCTTCTGGGCGGCGATGATGATGTCGCCGATCCACATCTGCCAGGCGACGAAGAGGAGTACGATGACGCCGGCGGTCAGGAGGAGTTCGCCGAGCACACTCGCGAACGTGGCGCGCGACCGGGGTCGCTGCCGCCGTCCGCGCCGCCCCCCAGGCACGACAGATGCAGTCATGGGCGTGATCATATCCGCCCGACCTGTGCAGCAGGAGTCGGGGCACCGCCGATCCGCGTCCTCACGTCTCGTCGGCGCCGAGGTCTCCCGGGTACAATGACGGCATGGCACGTGACCGCAAGACCGAAGAACCCGCCGTCGAGCGCGCCGAGGGCGACGCCGCTCCCAACGCCGTCTGGTTCAAGCCGGTGATGATCGGCTTCATGCTCCTCGGCCTCGCCTGGATCCTCGTCTTCTACATCTCGGGCATGCAGTTCCCCATCCCCGGCCTCGACAACTGGAATCTGGCCATCGGTCTGGGCATCGCCCTCATCGGATTCCTCATGACCACACGCTGGCGCTGACCGGCCGCAACGACAAGAACCCCTCGCCACCGCGGCGAGGGGTTCTTTCGTCTGTCCGAGAGGCGGACGTTATCCACAGGTTATCCCCACACTGGGGAGAATTACACCGATGTTATTCACAGGCGTTAACAACCCTGTTAACAACTCGGGATCAGGCCAAAAGGATGAGGGGCGGCACCACGGCGACCACGACGATCAACAGCACCACCAGGGCGGCAAGCGACACGATCTGCCAGGTCCGCTGGTCGCGGCGCTTCGTGCGGACATAGATGAGGGCCACGAGCGCGCCCGTGATCGCGCCGCCGAGGTGCGCCTGCCAGGAGATGCCACCGGCGAAGAACCCGAAGGCGAAGTTGATGCCGAGGATCACGAGGATGCCCGTGACGTTGGCCCCGATGTGGCGCCCGATGATCAGGAGCGACGCCAGGAGCCCGAAGATCGCCCCGGAGGCGCCGACCGTCCACGTCTCCGGCGCGAGGACGGCCACCGCGACGGATCCGCCGAGACCGCTGATGAGGTACAGCGCGAGATAGCGGACACGACCGAGCATCGGTTCGAGGTTCTGCCCGAGCATCCACAGGGCGAGCATGTTCAGGGCGAGATGCACGAAGCCCCCATGCACGAACAGCACGGTCAGCAGTCGCCACGGCTCGAACGGCAGGAGGGAGAGGTTCGGGTAGAGGAACGGCGCGTAGAAGCCGAGAGCCTGGATGATCGGGGCGTTGAGCCCGGGGATGAGCTGCACGAGGCCGATGAACGACGTCACCGCCAGCAGGACGTACGTGACGACGGGCTTGCCACTGCGCACGGCCCCCATGGTCGTGGCGCCGCCGCCGCGCCAGCGTCGCGCGGCCTTCTTCTGAGCGGGGGTGCGGTTCTTGCGCTCGGCATCCATGCACTCGGGGCAGATCACGCCGACCGGGGCGGGCGTCTGGCACTCGGGGCAGATGGTGCGGAGGCACCGCTGGCAGAGCACGAAGGACTGCCGATCCGGATGCCGGTAGCAGAAGTTCTCACGATTGTTCGTGAACTCGGGCGTCGTCATCCGGATCGGCCGTCGCAGTCGTCAGGCGGCGACGATGTCGATCGACTGCAGCACCACGGGCTCGATCGGGCGGTCGCCCGCTGCCGTCGGGACCGCGGAGATCGCGTCGACGACCTTGCGCGATGCGTCGTCAGCGACCTCGCCGAAGATCGTGTGCTTGCCCTGCAGCCACGGGGTCGGGTCGGTGGTGATGAAGAACTGCGAGCCGTTGGTGCCCTCGACCTTGCCGGTGATGGCGTTGCGGCGGAGGCCCGCGTTGGCCATCGCGAGGATGTAGGGCTCGTTGAAGTTGAGCTCGTTGTTGATCTCGTCGTCGAAGTTATACCCCGGACCGCCGACGCCCTGGCCGAGCGGGTCGCCGCCCTGGATCATGAAGTTCGGGATGATGCGGTGGAAGATGACGTCCTTGTAGAGGGGACCCTCGCCCGGCTTGCCGGTGGCGGGGTGCGTCCACTCCTGGGAGCCGTCGGCGAGACCGACGAAGTTCTTGACCGTCTTCGGGGCGTGGTCGCCGAAGAGGTTGATGACGATGTCACCGTGGTTGGTGTGCAGAGTTGCGACGTGGGAAGCGTGAACCATGCGTTCATTCTCGCAGAGCTTCCGGTGAGCGGGCCGGGCGTGTACAACGCGGGAGCCGATGATGCAAGGGGCGGGCGATTCCCTCGCCGCATCCAGCCTCTCGTGGCAAGATGGGGAACCCGTACTCCAATGGACAGGAGAGCATCGTGAGCCTCAGCCGCAAGCGGAAGAAGCAGCTTCGTCGTCTTCAGAAGGACGCGAACCAGCTGTGGGAAGACCAGCAGGTGCTCGTCGGCCACGCCGCCGACGTCGCTCGTGAGGCGGGTCGCCAGCTCGGCAACTTCAATCGCGAGCAGATCGTCCCCGTGGTCCAGGACACCTACAACCGCCGCGTCGCCCCGGTCGTCGACCGCTCGGTGAAGGCCGGTAAGCATGTCGTGGACGACAAGGTCGTCCCCATCGTCGGCGGGGTCGTGGGTACGGCACTGACCGCCTGGGACGTCGCGAACGCGAAGCGCCACGGCGTCGAGTACAAGGCCCGCAAGGCCGTCTCGCAGAAGAAGGGTCCGGGCCTCGGATCCGTCATCGCCATCGTCCTGGGCGCCGCCGCCGCGGTCGGCGTGCTCTACGCCGCCTGGCAGGCGCTGCGGGCCGACGACGAGCTCTGGGTCGCCGACGACCCGCTGTCGGCTCCCGACGCGTGACCACTCCCGACCCGCACACGCGGGTGAGGGATGCTGCGGCCGCCCGCGGACTCGACATCGAGATCCGCGAGCGGCCGCAGGCGCGTAGCCTCGTCGAAGCCGCCGAGATCCTCGGCCTCCCGCCGTCCGGGATCGTGAAGACCCTCGTGGTGAAGCGCTCGGATGACACCTATCTGTTCGCGCTGGTCCCGGGTGGGCGGTCCATCTCGTGGCCGAAGCTGCGCGCCGTCGTCGGAGTGAACAAGCTCCGTCTGCCCGAACCCGAGCTCGCTCTCGCAGCGACCGGTTACGAGCGCGGAACCATCGTCCCGATCGGCAGCACCACCGACTGGCCGGTCTACGCCGATGAGTCCATCGTCGGCGAGCGGATCGCGATGGGTGCCGGTGCGCACGGCTACAGCCTGTTCGTCGACGCCGACGACCTCATCGCGGCGTACGGCGCGACCATCGCCGACATCTCGGTGCCCGAAGAGCGCTGACCGTCGCCGGAGCCTCAGAGCAGGCCGGCCATCCGCAGGGCGATGTCCACCAGCCGTACACGCTGCAGTCCGGCGACCGCGGAGAGCGCGAACCACTCGGCGCGATCGGTGGAGCCCTCCGTCTCCCAGCGCAGCTTCCCCCCGGTGACCTCGGCCCGATAGACGATGCGCAGGGTATGCAGGGGGTCGGACGACTTCTGCACGCGCCGTCCGGCCGGGATGACACGGGAGTGGATGCCGAGGAGCTGTCCGACCCGGACCGTGTACCCGGTCTCCTCGCGGAGCTCCCGCCGCACCGCGTCCTCCGGCGCCTCGCCCGGTTCCAGGCCGCCGCCCGGGAGCGTCCACGCCACGCGCCGGCCCTCGGTCCACCGCGCCAGCAGGAGGCGCCCACCCTCATCGGTGACGACCCCGTATGCGGCGACGCGCAGGTCCATGCGTCACACCTTATCCGGGTCTCGGGCCGTCCCCCGCCGCGTGACGATCGGGGTGATCGATCACGAATCGAGAAGCCCGACATCACGGGCCGTCCCTACGCTGGGAGCATCATCCGGCCCACGAGAGGAACATCATGGCTGACACCGAGAAGAACTTCACCGCCGAGGAGCGCGAGGCCATGCAGGCCGCCGCCAAGGAGGCCCGCACCCGACGCTCGCGGGCCAAGAAGTCGCCCGAGGAGCTGCGGGCCGCCGGAGAGGCCGATCTCAAGGAGGCCGTCGCGAAGCTCACCGACGAGGACAAGCTGCTCGCCGAGAAGCTGCACGAGCTGGTCTCCGAGGTGGCGCCGGAACTCGTGCCCCGGACGTACTACGGCATGCCGGCGTGGGGGCGCGACGGGAAGGTGCTGTGCTTCTTCCAGCCGGCCAGCAAGTTCAAGGTCCGCTACGGCACCTTCGGGTTCGAGCCGATCTCCAACCTCGATGACGGCACCGTCTGGCCGACCGCGTACGCGGTGACCGCGCTCACGGAGAAGGACCTCGAGTTCCTCGCCGGACGCATCCGCCAGGCGATCAGCTGATCCCGAAGTGGGTCTGACGCAGCGGGGCCGCTCGCGTTAGCGTGGTGCCTGTGAGCACCCTTCCCTTCTCCGCCGCCGTCTACGCCCGCCGTCTGGCACGCGCGCAGGAGCGCGCCCAGGAGGCTGGCCTCGGCGCGATCATCGTCGGCCCCGGCCCCGACCTGCAGTACCTCCTCGGCGTCGAGGGTGACACCATCGAGAGGCTGACCGCCCTCGTCCTGCCGCCGCAGGGCGCGGCGACGGTCATCGTCCCGCGGATGGAGCTCGCCAAGGTGCGCAGCACGGCCGTCGGAGAGCTCGGACTGACCGTCGCCGACTGGGTCGACGGCGACGATCCGTACGCCCTCGTCGCCGCGGCGACAGGTCCCGTCTCCCGCGTCGGGGTGTCGGATGCGCTTCCCGCGCTGCACGTCGTCCCGATCGGGGAGCGGCTGCAGGCCCGGCTCGAGCTCGCGACACCCGTCCTCCGCGAGGGCCGGATGACCAAGGACGACGAGGAGATCGCCGAGCTGCGCCGAGCCGGCGCGGCGATCGATGCCGTGCACCGCCGCGTGCCCGGATGGCTGCGCGCCGGCCGCACCGAGCGGGAGGTCGCCGCCGACATCGCCGCGGCGATCGTGGAGGAGGGGCATCGGACCGTCGAGTTCGTCATCGTCGGCTCCGGGCCCAACGGCGCCGACCCGCACCACGAGGTCTCCGACCGGGTCATCGAGCAGGACGACGTGGTGGTCGTCGACATCGGCGGCGCGGTGCCGAGCGGCTACAACTCGGACAGCACGAGGACGTACGTGGTCGGAACTCCCGATCCGGTGGCAGCCGATCGCATCGCCACCCTCGTCCGCGCGCAGCAGGCGGCCGTGGACGCGGTGCGGCCCGGGGTCACGGCGGCGGAGGTCGACGCGGCCGCCCGCTCGGTTCTCACGGAGGCGGGGCTCGGCGAGGCGTTCCTGCACCGCACGGGTCACGGGATCGGCGTCTCGGTGCATGAGGAGCCCTACATCGCCCCCGGCAACGACCTCGTGCTCCGAGAGGGCATGGCCTTCAGCATCGAGCCCGGCATCTACTTCGCCGGCGAATGGGGCGCCCGCATCGAGGACATCGTGGTCGTGACGGCGGACGGCGCCGAGCGCCTGAACACGGCACCGCATGAACTCACGGCGACCGACCGGTGAGGGAGAGGATGGTGGAGCCTAGGAGATTCGAACTCCTGACATCCTGCTTGCAAAGCAGGCGCTCTACCAACTGAGCTAAGGCCCCGTGAGGGAATTCTTGAATTGAAAGGGTGGGGCTACCAGGACTTGAACCTGGGACCTCTTCATTATCAGTGAAGCGCTCTAACCGCCTGAGCTATAGCCCCGTCAACCTCCAGAACTTTACCGGAGTTTCGCCGAAAATCCGAATCGAGGGCGAGGACCCCCTCCGGGATCCTCGCCCTCGGCCGGTCACCGTCCCGGACTGACGTCCACGCTGCCGGCCGACACGGACACGTCGATCGTGCGGCGAGCGCTCGGGGACTCGTCGACCCGGGCATCGAACGAGCCCGCGTTGACGTCCTGACTGATCCGATACTCCACGTCGGGAAGGGTCAGATTCAGCGATCCGGCGCTCACGTCGATCGTGGTCGTCGTCGGCGCATCGCCGGTCAGCTCCACCGTCAGATCGCCCGCAGCGATGCCGAGATCCGCCTGATCGACGCCGTCGAGGAGGACGTCCGCGCGTCCCGCGTTCATCTGCACATCGAAGGCCGAGGCCGCACCGGAGACGTCGAGGGATCCGGCGTTGATCTGGACTTCCAGGGAGCCGAACTCACCGGAGACGTCGAGAGCGCCGGCATCGAGAGTGAGACTCGCGTCGAGGTCGGAGCCGCTGAGCTCCTCCGGCAGCGTGAGGACCGCGCGCTCGTCGTCGCCGAACCAGTTGCCGAACCACCAGCCGAAGGCCGGTCGAGGACTCCAGACGACGAGCTCGTCCGCCTCGCGCTCGAACGTCCAAGCACCGCGGCCGTTGGTCACGGAGAGCTCCGCCGCGTCGACATCGCCGAAGTCGATGCGGACCATGCTCGCGTCGGCGTCGAGATCGATCGCGGTGACGCCGTCGACGTCCACCGTCTGCACCGAATCCGGTCGGCTGGAGGAGAGGAGGGTGCCGGTCGCCGCGACGGCCGCCGTGCCTCCGGCTCCGAGCAGGGCGATCCCACCGACCACCGCGGTGACGATCATGACGGCGGTCGCTCCGGAGGAGCGCCGGGGTCCGGGCGCGCCGGGCGCCGACGCGGAGGAAGCCGCGGACGGCGGCGGGGGAGGAGTGATCGGGGTGTGGCCGCCCTGTGCTCCCGTGTTCTCGGTGGTCATCGTGTGACTCCTGTCTGGCCGTTCGGCGGCGTCGTGCCGCCCGTGTTCTCAAGATGGGCGAGGGCGGCGAGCACGCGGCGGTTGCCCGACTCGTCCTGTTCGAAGCCCAGCTTCTGGAAGATGGAGGTGATGTGCTTCTCGACGCTCGCCGCCGAGAGGAAGAGGAGGCCGGCGATCGCCTGGTTCGACTTGCCCTCGGCGAGCAGGGCCAGCACGGTGCGCTCCCGCTCGGTGAGCCGCATCATGCGATCGTCGCGGTTCCGCCGGGTGAGGAGCTGAGCCACCACTTCCGGGTCGAGCACCGTGGCCCCGTCGGCGATCCGCTGCACCGAATCGATGAACTCGGCGACATCCGCCACCCGGTCCTTCAGGAGGTAGCCGAGCGGACCGCCCTGCGCGGCGATGAGGTCGGACGCGTAGCGCTCCTCCACGTACTGCGACAGCACGAGGATGGCGAGCGCCGGGTGCACGGCACGCAGGTCCAGCGCCGCGCGGATGCCCTCGTCCGTGAACGTGGGCGGGAGCCGCACATCGAGGATGCAGAGGTCCGGGGAGGTGGATGCCACAGTGGCACGGAGGTCGGTGGTGTCGGTGAGGGCGGCGACCACCTCGTGGCCGGCGTCCTCGAGCAGACGCACGAGCCCCTCGCGCAGGAGGACGGAGTCCTCGCAGATCAGGATGCGCATGGCACGTTCACCTCCAGGCTGGTCGGACCGCCCTGCGGGCTGTCGAGTCGGAACGTTCCGCCCGCGGCGAGGATCCGGTTCGCGATGCCGTCGAGGCCTCCGCCCGGGATGACCTGGGCGCCGCCCATGCCGTTGTCCTCGACCCGCGCCCAGAGGGTGTTCCCCTCGCGGAGCCGGACCGTGACCCGCGCCTCGCTGGCCCGGGAGTGCTTCGCCGCATTGGTCAGCGACTCGGCGATGGAGAAGTACACCGCCGCCTCCGCATCGCGCCCCGGCCGCGGAGCCCCTGAGCCGTGCCCCTGGGTCCCTGAGCCTGTCGAAGGGTCCATCCGCACGTCCAACTGCACGGGGATGGGGGAGCGGCTGGCGAGCGCCGACAGTGCGGCGTCCAGGCCGCGGTCGTCGAGCACCGACGCGTGGATGCCCCGCGCGAGCTGCCGCAGCTCGGTGATCGCCGCCTTGGTCGACGTGTGCGCCTCGGAGATGAGCTCCTTCGCGGCGTCGGGATCGGTGTCGATCTTCTGCTGCGCGAGCCCGAGGGTCATCCCGACGGACACGAGCCGCGGCTGGACGCCGTCGTGCAGGTCGCGTTCGATCCGCGTCCGTTCCAGGTCGGCCGCGCGGACCGCTCCCTCCCGCTGGGCGGTGGATGCCCGCACGCGCTCGGTGAGCTCGACCTCCCGCGCCCGGGCGACGATCGCCAAAGCCAGCGTGCGAGCCAGGAGGGCGAGGCCGATGATGCCGGCGGCCGAGGCGAGCGCACCGAGGATGCCGATCAGGGGCGCCCAGGACACCGGGATCTGCCCGCCGCCGAAGGGACCGATGATCGTCTCGGCCGAGGTCAGCGGCGCGAAGGCGATGATGGTCGACCAGAGGAGGGCCCAGAAAAGCCGCAGCACCACGAAGCCGAGGACGGCGGTGATCGCGAAGTTCGCGACCGCGCGCCACATCCGTCCGTCGATGGCCTGCCGCCCGAGAGAGCGGAGCCAGCCGCCGAAGCCGGGACGATCCCGCGGCTGGAGCCGGAGCGGGGTGTTCGGCACGCGGTACAGGCCGGCGACGCGGGCGATCTCGAACCAGCCCACTCCGAAGAGCGCATAGACGAGGCCCACGAGCACGACGATGCCGACGCCGAAGACGAAGAGGAGTCCGAGTCCGGTGCCGAGGAGGCCGCCGAGCATCCCGAAGATGCCGCCCCCGATCACCCCGACGCCAGCGAGATGCAGGATCGTGAGCGGGATGCGCAGCGGCGGCTTCCCGGTCGCAGCGGCCTCGAGGGGCGCAGTCTGTGTGGTCATGCTTCCACGGTAGGGCCGCCGCACGACCTCGCCCACCGAGTCAGCCGGACACTCCCGTTCGGGTTTTCCCTACCCCGCCGAAACCCCGCTCTACCGCCGAAACCCCGGCCTGCATCGGTGCGCAGGCCGGGGTCTCGGCGGAAAGACGGGGTCTCGGAGGCTCAGTTCGACATGAAGCCGACGAGCAGCCCTCCGGTGACCTTCACGGCCAGGTTGTAGATGCCTGCGACGACCGCACCGAGCACCGTGAACACGATGAGGTTGAGGATCGCGACGACGGCGGCGAACGCCATGACCTGCGGCAGACCCACGAGCTCCGACAGCGGGATGGCGCCGTCGGTGAAGCTGCGCACGAACTCGTCAGCCGTGGACATGATGCCGGTGGCCTGGAGCACGAGGAAGATCAGGAAGAACGACACCATCGTGACCACGGCCAGTGCGACCGCTCCCAGGAAGGAGAGCTTCACGGCGGACCAGAAGTCGACGTAGACGAGGCGCAGACGGACCTGCTTACCGCCGGTCTTCCGTGTCGACTTCTTCGCCAGCTTGTCGGCCACTGTGCTCATGCGTCTGTATCCTCGGGTGTCTCAGTCGTCTGGGGGGCCTCGGCATCGGCATCCGGCTCGGTCTCCTCTTCAGTGAGACCACGCTCGCCGTTCCGGGCGATGGCGAGGATGCGGTCGGCCTCCGTCGTGCGGGCGAACACCACTCCCATGGTGTCGCGACCCTTGGCGGGGACCTCGGCCACGGCAGAGCGTACCACCTTGCCGCTGGACAGAACCACCAAGACCTCGTCGTCCTCGGACACGATCAGACCACCCGCGAGAGTGCCCCGATCGTCGTTCAACTTGGCGACCTTGATGCCGTATCCGCCGCGCCCCTGGACCCGGTATTCCTCGACGGCGGTGCGCTTGGCATAGCCGCCGTCGGTGACGACAAACACGTACTTCCCGGGTGCGGCGACCGAAGCGGACAGCAGGCTGTCGCCCTCGCGGAACTTCATGCCCTTCACACCGGCGGTGGCGCGACCCATCGGGCGCAGGGCCTCGTCGGTCGCCTGGAACCGCACCGACATGCCCTTGCGGCTGATGAGGAGGATGTCGTCCTCGGCGTTGACGAGGAGGGCGCTGACCAGCTCGTCCTCGTCGTTCAGCCGGATCGCGATCACGCCGCCCTGGCGGTTGGTGTCGTAGTTGTCGAGACGGGTCTTCTTGACCAGGCCGTCGCGCGTGGCGAGGACGAGGTAGTCCGCCACCGCGTAGTCGCGGATGTCGAGGACCTGCGCGATGCTCTCGTCCGGCTGCAGAGCGAGGAGGTTCGCGACGTGCGTGCCCTTCGCGTCCCGTCCGGCCTCCGGCACCTCGTACGTCTTCGCGCGGTAGACCCGGCCCTTGTCGGTGAAGAACAGCAGCCAGTGATGGGTCGTCGTGACGAAGAAGTGCTCGACGATGTCGTCGGCGCGCAGCTGGGCGCCCTTGACGCCCTTGCCGCCGCGGTGCTGGGAGCGGTAGTTGTCGCTGCGCGTGCGCTTGATGTAGCCCTCGCGCGTGACGGTGACGACCATCTCCTCTTCCGCGATGAGGTCTTCCATCGACACGTCGCCGTCGAAGCCGTGCAGGATGTGCGTGCGCCGCTCGTCCCCGAACCGGTCGACGATCGCGGTGAGCTCCTCGCGGATGATCGTCCGCTGCCGGCCCTCATCGGCGAGGATCGCCTTGTAGTCCGCGATGAGCGCCTCGAGCTCGTTGGCCTGGTCGATGATCTTCTGACGCTCCAGCGCGGCGAGGCGACGGAGCTGCATCTGCAGGATGGCATCGGCCTGGATCTCGTCGATGTCGAGGAGCTTCTGCAGACCCTCGTTCGCATCCTGCGTCGTCTGGGAACGGCGGATGAGCGCGATAACCTCGTCGAGCGCGTCGAGCGCCTTCAGATAGCCGCGCAGGATGTGCATGCGCTTCTCGGCCTCGTTCAGCCGGAACTGCGTCCGTCGCACGATGACGTCGATCTGGTGGGCGATCCAGTTCGAGATGAAGCCGTCGATCGCGAGCGTCCGCGGGACGCCGTCGACGATCGCGAGCATGTTCGCGCCGAAGTTCTCCTGCAGCTGCGTGTGCTTGTAGAGGTTGTTCAGCACCACCTTCGCCACGGCATCGCGCTTGAGCACGACGACGAGGCGCTGACCCGTGCGGTCCGAGGACTCGTCGCGGATGTCGGCGATGCCGGTGATCTTGCCGTCGCGCGCGAGGTCGCCGATCTTGACCGCCACGTTGTCGGGGTTCACCTGGTACGGCAGCTCGGTGATGACCAGGCAGGTCCGCCCCTGGATCTCCTCCACGTTGACGACGGCGCGCATCGTGATCGAGCCGCGGCCGGTGCGGTACGCCTCGTGGATGCCCTTCGTGCCGAGGATCTGCGCGCCGGTCGGGAAGTCCGGTCCGGGGATGCGCTGGATCAGCCCGTCGAGCAGCTGCTCCCGGGGGAGGTCCGGGTTGTCCAGCGCCCAGAGCGCGGCATCGGACACCTCGCGGAGGTTGTGCGGCGGGATGTTGGTCGCCATGCCGACCGCGATGCCCACCGAGCCATTGACGAGGAGGTTCGGGAACCGGGACGGCAGAACCGTCGGCTCCTGGGTCTGGCCGTCGTAGTTGTCGGCGAAGTCGACGGTGTCCTCTTCGATGTCGCGCACCATCTCGAGCGCGAGCGGGGCCATCTTCGTCTCGGTGTACCGCGGTGCCGCCGCGCCCATGTTGCCGGGCGAGCCGAAGTTGCCCTGGCCGAGAGCGAGCGGGTACCGGAGCGACCACGGCTGCACGAGACGGACGAGCGCGTCGTAGATCGCCGAGTCGCCGTGCGGGTGGTACTGACCCATGACCTCGCCGACGACGCGGGCGCACTTGGAGAACGACTTGTCGGGGCGGAATCCGCCGTCGTACATGCCGTAGATCACTCGGCGGTGCACCGGCTTGAGACCGTCGCGCACATCGGGGAGAGCACGGCCGACGATGACCGCCATGGCGTAGTCGAGATAGCTGCGCTGCATCTCCGACTGCAGATCGACCTGGTCGATCTTGCCGTGCTCGTGGCCCTCGGTGATGTCGGGGCGTTCTTCGTCAGTCATGTGTCTTTCCTGGTTGGCTGAGCTTGTCGAGGCGTCGGATCCCCTGGCACACGCTCAGGGACCCCGCGGTGATCAGATGTCGAGGAACCGGACGTCCTTGGCGTTGCGCTGGATGAAGCTCCGACGCGATTCCACGTCCTCGCCCATCAGCACGCTGAAGATCTCGTCCGCGGCGGCGGCGTCCTCGATGGTCACCTGACGGAGCGTCCGGGTGGTGTGGTCCATCGTGGTCTCCCAGAGCTCCTTGGCGTTCATCTCGCCGAGACCCTTGTAGCGCTGGATGCCGGCGTCCTTCGGGATGCGCTTGCCGTTCTCCAGCCCGTAGGCCAGCAGCGCGTCGCGCTCGGCGTCGCTGAACACGTACTCGTGTGCCGCGTTCGACCACTTGAGGCGGTAGAGCGGCGGCATCGCGAGGTACACGAAGCCGGCCTCGATGAGTCCGCGCATGTAGCGGAACAGCAGCGTGAGCAGCAGGGTGGTGATGTGCTGGCCGTCGACGTCGGCATCGGCCATCAGCACGATCTTGTGATAGCGCGCCTTCTCGATGTCGAACTCCTCGCCGATGCCCGTACCGAAGGCCTGGATCATCGCCTGGACTTCCTTGTTGCCGAGCGCCTTGTCGAGACGCGCGCGCTCGACGTTGAGGATCTTGCCGCGCAGCGCGAGGATCGCCTGCGTGTGCGGGTCGCGACCCTGCACTGCGGAACCACCGGCCGAGTCGCCCTCCACGAGGAAGATCTCGCTGATCGACGGGTCCTTGCTCGTGCAGTCCTTGAGCTTGTCGGGCATCGCCGCCGACTCGAAGACGCTCTTGCGGCGAGCCGTCTCGCGCGCCTTGCGGGCGGCGAGGCGTGCCGTCGCCGCGTCGATCGCCTTGCGGATCACGTTCTTCGCCTGGGTCGGGTTGCGGTCGAACCAGTCGCCGAGCTGATCGCCGACGACCTTCTGCACAAAGGCCTTCGCCTCGGTGTTGCCGAGCTTGGTCTTGGTCTGACCCTCGAACTGGGGCTCGCCGAGCTTGATCGAGATGACGGCGGTCAGCCCCTCACGCACGTCGTCGCCGGAGAGGTTGTCGTCCTTCTCCTTGAGGAGGTTGTTCGCACGGGCGTAGCGGTTGACGAGCGTGGTGAGCGCCGCCCGGAAGCCCTCCTCGTGCGTGCCGCCCTCGTGCGTGTTGATCGTGTTCGCGTAGGTGAACACGTTCTCCGTGTAGGACGTGGTCCACTGCATCGCGACCTCGAGCGAGATCTTGCGCGCCGTGTCCTCCGACTCGAAGGCGATGATCTCCTCGTTGACGACCTCGGCGTGACGCACCTTGTTCAGGTATTCGACGTAGTCGACGAGACCGCGCTCGTAGAAGAAGACGTCGCTCGGCTGCTTCGTGACCGCCTGGCCGTCTTCCTCCGTCTCGTACGCCGACTCCGGCCGCTCGTCGGACAGCTCGATGCGCAGTCCCTTGTTGAGGAACGCCATCTGCTGGAACCGGGTGCGGAGCGTGTCGTAGTCGAACTCGACCGTCTCCTGGAAGATCTCCGCGTCCGGCCAGAACGTGATGCTCGTCCCGGTCTCCTCGGTGGCCTCGCCCTTCTCGAGCTTCTGCTGCGGGACGCCGCCCTCGGCGAAGCTGTGCCGCCAGACGAAGCCCTTCTGCTTGACCTCCACGTCGAAGCGGGTCGACAGGGCGTTCACCACCGAGGATCCGACGCCGTGCAGACCGCCGGAGACGGCGTAGGCGCCGCCGCCGAACTTGCCGCCCGCGTGCAGGATCGTGAGCACGACCTCGACCGTGGACTTCGACGGGTCGGAGGAGTGCGGGTCGACGGGGATGCCGCGGCCGTTGTCGACCACGCGCACGCCGCCGTCGGCGAGAAGGGTGACGAGGATCGTGTCGGCGTAGCCGGCCAGCGCCTCGTCCACCGAGTTGTCGACGATCTCGTAGACGAGGTGGTGCAGTCCACGCGGCCCGGTCGAGCCGATGTACATGCCGGGGCGCTTGCGGACGGCCTCGAGTCCTTCGAGGATCTGGATCGAGTCGGCGCCGTACTCACCGGGCTGCTGCTTCTTCGGTGCGGGTGCCGCCGATTCTCCGGCCTGTGAGCCCGACGAAGCGTCGTTGTTCGGTTCCGTCTCGTCAGCAGGGGATTCAGGCGTCATCAGAGGGCATTCTCCAGATCGATATCTCGAACTCCCATTCTAGCCGGGTTTCGAGTCGAAATGCCGCTCAACGGCCGCGTGTGGCCCTCTGAGCGTTTCGGACCCCTTGCATGGTGCCCTACCCGTAGGTATCGCGCGGGCCCCGCCCTGGAACGGCTCTGGGACCCCATTTCCACGAGGGGACGTCCGGTCCGATGAAGCGGAGGTTCTCCACCCCCGCCTCCGGATACCGTCGTCCGATCTCGGTGAGGATGGTCGCACGCATGAACTGCAGGTTCTTCGCCCACGCCGTCGAATCGCACTTCACGGTGAGCAGTCCGCGCTCGAGCGACACCGGCTCCGAGTGCTTCGCGGTGTCCGCCCCGGCGAGGTCGGCCCACTGCCGGACGAGGTCCTCCCGCGCGAGCGTCGTCTCCCAGCCGGATTCACGGGTGAGGGTGTCGAGGACCGCACCGAGGGTTCCCGGATCGCGTCCGGGAGTGAACGGCGCGTTGTCGTCGTCGACCGAGATCCGTCGCTTGCGCTTCCAGTTCTTGGCGCTCGGCTTGAGCCCGCGCAGCCGCAAATAGGTGGCGACGGTCTCCGGCGCCTCCGCCGGAGCTGCGCTTTCCGTGACGACGTCAGTCATCCTGCGCACCCTCCTCTTCCTGCGACCGGTCGCGCTCGTCGGTGATGGTCCCCGCTGCGATGCGCACGACGTGGGCGTGAAGCACATCGGGGATATCCTCCTCCACCGCGGCAGTCACCACCACCTGCTCATAGCCCGCCGTGAGGGCGGCGAGACGCTGGCGCCGATCGGCGTCCAGCTCGGCGAAGACGTCGTCGAGGATGAGCACCGGGTCGCCGGCGGGAGACTCGCTGCGCAGCAGCTCGGCGGATGCCAGCCGCAGAGCGAGCGCGACCGACCAGGACTCGCCGTGCGAGGCGTAGCCCTTCACGGGGAGGTCGCGGACCCGCAGCACCAGATCGTCCCGGTGGGGTCCGGTGAGGGTGAGACCGCGGTCGAGCTCGTTCGATCGCTTCGCGGCGAGGGAAGCGCGGAACATCTCGGCGATCCGGCGGGAGTCTCCGCGCACGTCATCCACGGGAGTGGAGCCGTCGGCGGCGTCCCGATCGTCGTCGTCCTCCGGATCGCTGCCGGCGACGGACAGGGCCCAGTCCAGTTGCGGTCGGTGATCGGCGCCCGCAATCGCCGCATAGGCATCGGCCACCGGTTGGTGCAGATCGGAAGCCAACCGCTGCCGCGCCGTGATGATCTCCGATCCCAGCGAGACGAGCTTGTCGTCCCAGACGTCCAGGGTGCTCAAGGCCTCACCGCGGATGCCGCGCGCCCGCGCCGACTTGAGAAGGGCGTTGCGCTGCTTGAGCACGCGATCGTAGTCGGCCAGTACCGCGGCGAGGCGCGGGGTGCGCTGGATGAGGAGTTGATCGGCGAACCGGCGCCGAGCCGACGGGTCTCCACGGACGATCTGGAGGTCTTCCGGCGCGAAGAGGACGACGTGCGCGTAGCGGGGGAGCTCGTTGGTCTTCGACGGCGAGCCGTTGACGCGCGCCTTGTTCGACCCCTGTCGATTGAGCTGCACCTCGACGAGCACACGCCGCTCACCGTGGGAGAGCCGCGCACGGATGACCGCGTAGTCCTGGCCGTCCCGCACCATCGGAGCGTCGGACGACACCCGATGCGACCCGAGCGTCGCGAGGAAGACCACGGCCTCGGCGAGGTTCGTCTTGCCCTGGCCGTTCCGCCCGACGAGGACGTTCGGCCCTCGGTGCAGGGCGAGTTCCGCGGTCGCGTAATTGCGGAAATCGACCAGGCTGAGATGCTCCACAATCACGGAGCCAGCCTACCTTCCGGGTCGGACACTCCCTCGGGGCGAGAGCTCGCGCTCAGCGCAGGAGGAGGTTGGGCTGCAGCAGGTACTTGAACGAGTCCAGGCCCGCCTGGTCGACCGAGGTCTGGCTGGTGATGAGGACGGGGCTGAGCTTGTTGGCGTTGTCGCTGGAGGTGAAGGTCACTCGCACGAACTCGCTCTTGACCGCGCCGAGCGCCTCGATGAGGTACTGCGGGTTGAGCCCCAGGGTCACCTCGTCGCCGCCGGAGAGGATGGCGTCGACCGACTCGGAGGCGCGGGCGTGCTCGCTGCCGGAGGCGTCCATCGTGACGCTGTCGGTCGAGAACGTGAAGCGCAGCGGCGCGGCGCGGTCGAGCACGAGGGACACGCGGCGGACGGCCTCGATGAGGTCGGCGGTGTTGACGACGGCGTAGTGGTCGGTCTGCTCGGGGAAGAGGCGCCGGACCGGGGGGAAGTTGCCCTTGATGAGCAGCGAGGTCACGGTCTTGTTGCCGGCGGTGAACGCGATGATCTCGCGGTCTCCGGCCCCCGAGAAAGCGATCTGGATCGTGCCGGCGTGCCCGAAGGTCTTGCCGACCTCGACGAGCGTGCGAGCGGGGACCAGCGCGGTCGCCTCGACGGCTTCCCCGTCCCACGGCACGTCGCGGAGCGAGACCCGGTAGCGGTCGGTGGCGACGAGGCTGAGCGTGTGTCCGGTGACCTCGAGCTGGACACCCGTCAGCACCGGAGTCACGTCGTCACGGGATGCGGCGAAGCCGACCTGGGCGATCGCGGTGCCGAACTCGTCGGCCGGGACGACGCCGGAGGATCCGGAGACCTCGGGAATCGACGGGTATTCCTCGACCGGCATGGCCGCGAGGGTGAAGCGCGCCGAGCCGCAGGTCACCGCGATCCCGCCGTCATCCTCCACGGCGATCTCGATGGGGGCGTTCGGGAGGCGGCTCGCGATGTCCGAGAGCAGGCGGCCGTGGACGAGGATCGTGCCCGGGGTCTCGACCGTCGCCTCGATGGTCGTCCGTGCGGAGGCCTCGTAGTCGAAGGCCGAGAGCGTGAGTCCCGAACCGTCGGCCTCGATCAGCACTCCGGCGAGGATCGGCTGCGGATTCCGCTGGGGGAGCAGCTTGACGACGAAGGACACAGCCTCGCTGAAGACATCGCGGTTGACCTGAAACCTCACGGGTGCTCCCTTGTCGTCGAACATGACGGGTCGTCGTCGGGCCCTGCCTGTGCAGGGAATCCCATGCTAGCCCCACAGTCCTGCGCTTCCCTACGCCGGAGGACTTGTCATGCCCCGGACCGGTTCTCCCCACCGTCTGGTGATCGGATCGCACCTTGAATGACTTAACTCCTTAACGGTGTTAACACCTGTGGATACTGTGGATAAGTCGGTGGAAAGCAAGCGCGAGTAGGGAACTACACACTTGTCACTTGTGGAGACCCTGAGGAATCCGCGGGTGGACGAGGGTCCGTCGCGATTAGACCGTCCCGCGGTTATCCACAGGTTTCCCCGATCGACACACATCTGCGTCGGCGCGTTCCACGGTCATCCACAAGTTATCCACATGTGCATAGACGCATTTATCCGGCGGTCACGGACCTGCCAAACGCCGAAGGGACGCCCTCCGGTGTCGGATGGCGTCCCTCTCGTGCGCGCGGGCGTCAGCGACGACCGAGCTGCGTGGTGATCTCGGTCACCTGGTTGTAGATCGAGCGGCGCTCCTTCATGAGCTCGCTGATCTTCTTGTAGGCGTACATGACCGTCGTGTGGTCCCGGTTGCCGAAGAGCTGCCCGATCTTCGGGAGGGAGAGGCTGGTGCGCTCACGGCAGAGGTACATGGCGATCTGCCGGGCGGTGGCGATCTGCTGGGAGCGGCTGGAGCCGTAGAGATCGTCGACGGTGAGCTTGAAGTACTGTGCGGTCGCCGTGATGATGTCGGTCGGCGAGATGATGTTGTCCTCGGCCGTGTCGATGATGTCCCGCAGCACGGTCTGGGCGAGGGAGATGTCGAGGGCCGAGCGGTTCAGGCTCGCGAACGCCGAGACGCGGATGAGTGCGCCCTCGAGTTCGCGGATGTTCGAGGACACGACCGTGGCGATGTACTCGAGCACCTCGTCGGGGATGTGGAGGGCTTCGCTCTGCGCCTTCTTGCGCAGGATCGCGATGCGGGTCTCGAGGTCGGGTGCCTGCACGTCGGTGATGAGGCCCCACTCGAAGCGGCTGCGCATGCGGTCCTCGAAGCCGGTCAGGTGCTTCGGCGCGACATCGCTCGTGATCACGACCTGCTTGTTGTGATCGTGCAGGGTGTTGAAGGTGTGGAAGAACGCCTCCTGCGTCTCCGCGCGCCCCTGGAGGAACTGGATGTCGTCGATGAGGAGGATGTCCACGTCGCGGTACCGGGCCTGGAACGCGGCACCGCGGTTGTTGGCGATCGAGTTGATGAAGTCGTTCGTGAACTCCTCACTCGACACGTATCGCACCTTGACCCCCGCATAGAGGGACTGCGCGTAGTCGCCGATGGCGTGGAGGAGGTGGGTCTTGCCCAGTCCGGAGTCGCCGTAGATGAAGAGCGGGTTGTAGGCCTTGGCCGGCGCTTCGGCCACCGCGACCGCCGCGGCATGGGCGAACCGGTTGGACTGGCCGATCACGAAGTTGTCGAAGGTGTACTTCGGGTTGAGGCGCGACTCGTGGCGCACGGCCGCGGGCTGCTCCATCGGGGACTCGGCGCGCACCGGTTCCTGCCGACCGAAGTCCGCCACGGCGATGGGGGCGGTGGGCTGCTCGGCCAGTTCGTGGTTCACGACGACCCGGTACGAGGTGACCTCCTCGCCGATGTGCGCGAGGGCTTCCATGATGGGCAGCCGGAGGCGCTTGTTGATCTGGGCCGCGGTGAGGTCGTTCGGCACCTCGAGGTAGAGCGTCGCCGACATCACGCCGGCCGGTACCGCGAGACTCAGGAACCCCTGGAGCTGGGGGGTGACCCGGTCGTCGGCTTCCAGCAGCTCCTGCACCGTGGTCCAGATCGGGACTTCGGGCTGGGCTGGTGAGGACATGGTGCTCCGGACGATATTCGGGAAGGGAGCGCGGGAGAGGCTGCCCTGTGGATAACTACGGATGCCCACGCTAGTCATCGTCGTCGGGAACGGCAACCTGCCGCGGAGAATCAAGCCCCGTGGCGGCTCGGTCGCGTGGCCGGGGTTGTGGATAGCTCCTGTGTGGAGCGGAGGCGAGTGCTCTCAGTCGGCGTCGTACTCGCAGCTGACCGTGCCGGAATCCGACGTCTCCTCGACGACCAGCTCGTCGTTCCAATAGATCTTGCATCCCACCGTCTGATCATCGCTGTCGGTGGGTGCCGTGATCGTGATCCAGGCCGACGACTCCGAGGTGGTGTACTGCGCGTTCCCGACCGCCGGCCAGGGGAGGGTCCTGGTCTCGGTGTCGCTGCTGAAGGTGGCTGTCACCCCGGACTGCGGTCCCGTTCCTTCGAGGAACACCTTGTTCAGCGGGGGTGACCAGAGTCCGCTCAGGAAGACGACCAGCAGGACGAGGGCGAGGATGAGGGCGGCGACGGCCCCCGCCACTCCGAGACCGGCTGACCGGCGCTCGGCCGACGGGGCTCGTCGTGCACGGAGGCCGAGGGCGATACCGCCGATCGCGGCAGCCGCACCGAGGACGAACACGGGGATCAGCCAAGGATTCTGGAGCGCGTAGTACGGAACGGCCAGGGCGACCAGGAGGATCAGGGAGACAGCGCCCGTGGCGATCGCCGCGGTGGAGAGTGCACGTCTTGCCCCGCCGTCATAGGCGGGCGCGGATCCGGAGTCGGAGGAAAGGGTCTGCGGGTGGGTCATCGCGGCCTCTCGCTGGCACGGCACTTTCCGCTCATCGGCGGTCCGGATAGCATATCGACGGCCGGATGGCGCCCTCGCGAGCGGAGCGGCCGAGAACGGTCGTGCGGTAGATTTGCCCTGCGCGCCGCCAAGACGTACCCTTAATCGGTTGACTTATGCCTGTACGGCAGTTCCCTATGTCTCCGGTCGAAGTGAATCCGGTGGCAGCATTCCCGGAGTGATCTCATGAGCAAGCGCACCTTCCAGCCCAACAACCGTCGTCGCGCCAAGAAGCACGGCTTCCGTGCCCGCATGCGCACCCGCGCCGGTCGTGCCATCCTCTCGGCACGCCGCGCGAAGGGCCGTACCGAGCTCTCCGCGTAAGCAGCTGTGCTCGCCCGCCCGTTCCGTTTGACCCGCGGGAGCGACTACCGACTGGTCGTTCGACGCGGATCGCGTTGTGGCGGGGCCCGCGTCCTCACCTCCATGCTGGCGACCGGTGAGAGCAGAGCAGCGCGTTTCGGTTTCATCATCAGCAAGCAGGTGGGCACCGCTGTGGTGCGCAACACCGTGCGCCGGCGACTCAAAGCCGTCTGTGCGGAGGCGCTCCCGCGTGTTCCTCAGGGCACGGATGTCGTCATCCGTGCCCTTCCTGCGTCGGCGACCGCGTCGTATGCGGAACTCCGCAGTGACGTGCACCGCTGTCTGGCGCGGCTCGCGCCCGTCGAGGCCACATCATGACTGCGTTGCCGGCGTCGTCGGTGGGCACGGGAGAGATGCACGGACGCGACGTGCTCCGGAGCATTCCGCTCCTTCCGCGCAACGCCGTGCTCGCTCTTCTCGCGGGGTACCGCAAGGTGGTCTCGCCGATGTACGGGGACGTGTGTGCGTACTACCCCTCCTGTTCCGCCTACGCTGTAGGTGCGGTGCAGCAGCACGGCGCCGTGCGGGGGGCTCTGCTCTCGGCGTGGCGCATCCTCCGCTGCAACCCCTGGTCTCGCGGAGGCGTCGACGACGTCACACCGCATCGACACTTCCGCTACGACCTGACCGCACACGGTTTCGTCGTCCCCTCCCGAAAGGACTGATCGGTGGGTCTTGACCTTCTGTTCGCCAGTGCCACCCCCAGCCCGGAACCGGCATCCGGCGGATTCGACCTGCTCGGCACGATCCTGTGGCCGCTGAAGTGGGTCGTCGAGCTCATCCTCGTCGCCTGGCACTGGCTGCTGACGGCCGTCGGTCTCCCGGCGGCGTCCGGAATCACCTGGGTCCTCTCGATCGTCGGCCTCGTGATCGTGGTCCGTGCAGCGCTCATCCCGCTGTTCGTGAAGCAGATCAAGAGCCAGCGGAAGATGATGGAAATCGCTCCTGAGCTGCGCAAAGTTCAGGAGAAGTACCGTGGCAAGAAGGACCAGCTCTCTCGCGAGGCGATGAGTCGCGAGACGATGGCGCTGTACAAGAAGCACGGCACGACGCCGATGTCGAGCTGTCTGCCCCTGCTCGTGCAGATGCCGATCTTCTTCTCGCTCTACAGCGTGCTGAGCGACGTCAGCAAGCATGCGACGCAGGGCGTCGGCGGTGTCGGGCTGCTGAGCGCGGAGCTCACGCAGGAGTTCTACGACGCCAAGCTCTTCGGGGTCGCGTCCCTGCACGAGAACCTCGGCAACGCGATCGAGGCCCAGAACGTCACGGCGATCATCATCCTGATCACCCTGGTCGTCCTGATGATCGCGTCGCAGTTCTTCACGCAGCTGCAGATCATCTCGAAGAACCTCTCGCCGGAGGCCAAGACCGGCCAGGCGTACCAGATGCAGAAGATCATGCTCTACGTTCTGCCGCTGGGCTTCATCTTCTCCGGTGTCTTCTTCCCGCTCGGCGTGGTCGTGTACTGGTTCATCTCGAACCTCTGGACCATGGGGCAGCAGTTCCTCGTCATCCGTGAGATGCCGACTCCCGGTTCCGAAGCCGCCAAGGCCCGCGAAGAGCGGCTCGCCCGCAAGGGCAAGGCGATCGACTCCTCCGGCAAGGTCGTCCCGATGGCTGCCTACGAGGCCGAGCAGCAGCGTCTGCTCGAGGAGGCTGAGAAGGCGAAGGCGGCGGCGCCGAAGCGGCAGCAGCCGGTCGGCAAGAAGCGTGCGAAGAAGAAGGGGAACGCGTCATGAGCGAGGTCGTGACCGGGAGCACAGAGCCCACTGTGGCGCAGCTCGAGAACGAGGGGGATGTCGCGGCGGACTACCTCGAGGAGCTGCTCGACATCGCAGACATCGACGGTGATCTGAACCTCGACGTCCGTCAGGGTCGTGCTTACGTCTCCGTCGAGGCCGAGGGTGACGGGCTCGCGCTGCTCTCCGCTCCCGATACGGTGCAGGCGTTGCAGGAGCTCACGCGTCTCGCCGTCCAGAACAAGACCGGCTCGTTCTCGCGCCTCATCCTCGACATCGGCGGATCCCGCGACGCGCGGCGCCGTCAGCTCGTGACTCTGGTCGAGGCGGCGGCCGCGAAGCTCGATGAGGGCTCGTCGCAGGCCTCGCTGCCGGCGATGTCGAGCTATGAGCGCAAGCTGGTCCACGACATCGCCGCCGAGCGCGGGCTCGTTTCCGAGTCGTACGGCGAGGGCGCGGACCGGCACACGGTCCTGCGTCGGCACTGACGCGCGGAAGGCGAGCGCTGGCACGTGTCCGAGACGCAGGACTTCGGCGAGAAGACCGTCGAGCAGGAGCCGGCCGTCGCTGCCCGGATCTTCGGGGAGCGCCTGCAACTCGCTCGACGGTTCACGGACTCCCTTGCGCGTGAGGGGGAGGAGCGGGGCCTGATCGGGCCGCTGGAACTGCCGCGCTTGTGGACGCGCCACATCCTGAACAGCGCGATCGCCGCGCCCCTCTTCCACGGCTCCGTCGCGGATATCGGGTCCGGGGCCGGACTGCCCGGTCTGGTGCTCGCGATCGCGCGGCCCGACGTGTCGTGGACCCTCGTGGAGCCGATGGAGCGTCGGATCAATTGGTTGACTGAGCAAGTGAACGACCTGGAGCTCACGAATGTCACCATTCTCCGCGCGCGTGCCGAGGACGTGCGTGCGAAGGGCGCCTTCGATGTCGTCACGGCTCGTGCGGTGAGCGCATTGCGGACCCTGATCCCTCTGACCGCTCCGCTGGTCCGCGATGGTGGGGAACTGGCCCTGTTGAAGGGGATGAACGCCGCGAACGAGATCGAAGCGGCACGGAAGCAGATCGCGAAGTTCAAGCTCGCGGATGTTCGGGTCGAAGTGCTGGGCGAGGGGTTGCTCCCGGAGACCACTCGAGTCGTCCGCGCCTCCGTGCGCTGAAGACGTCGCCGTCTCCCGGGACACGGGGCTGACCCGGGGTCCTACCGTGCCCCCATGTTTCCGGCGCCGTCGATACGTCGCCGGGAGATCACTCTCCATGGGGCGATGTCGTGCGATCACGTCCGTAGGCCGCTCCGCTGCGGTTGCGGCTGTGTTCGTCCAGATCGAAGTCGGAGCAGTCGTCGTTCACCGCGCCCCGCGAAGGTTCGTCCTGTCGTCGCATCGATTGAGCCGCTGCGCGGATCGATGCGCCAGGGCTGGGAAGCGCTGAGTCGGTGCGCCGCGCAATGGGCGTGAATCCGACTGGCTGCGGCGAACGGGACGGGTCCGGACCTCTGCATGGCGCGTGTGAAGGCTTCAGTTCGGGTGCTGTACGGCAGTTGTTTCACGTGAAACAGCTTCATTTCCGCACCGTTGGCCGAGGCGGATAGGAAAGCGATGCAGGGGAGTAGGTAACCGTCACACTGCCGTGCGCCGATGCGTCGACAGGTGTCGCTCTCGGGCCTCGGCGGGCCCCTGAACGCGGATGGGCCGCGGCGCGATGGTGAGGCGAAGGTGTCACCAAGGCGGGGCGGGATGAGGCCCGTCCGGCTGAGGGGTGGGCGGTGCCCGTCGACCGTTGGGGGTAGGGTCGTCCGCGCCGTGGCTGTCGCCATACCTCGTCTTCCGGGAGTTGCCAAGGCAGGGTTCCCGTGCCCGCATGAGCAGGGCCGGGGCGCCCCAGAAGTTACCCACGCCACGTACCGTGCAGAACCACTCGTCACGAACGCCCGACACGATGTGTCGTGGGGCCCGCAATCCTAAAAGCGGCGCCCAGATGCGAGATCGGGTGGCAATGCAAGTTCTGCTCCGCTCGGCACGTCCTCGCGACGGCGGGCGGAGGACTGGCTGGCTCAGCCAGCCGGACGCATTGGCGAGAGGTGTGTGCGTCGCTTTGATGGCCCCCTGGCGACCCTGGTCCGTTTCATGTGGAACACGGGCGACGAGGTGTCCGGACTGCGGCTCACCAAGGGTCCGCGCGGCTCGATGGGCGTACGCAGGTGCGTCGTCGACAGGCGCAGCTTCTGGCATCGGGCCCGTCGGTGCGCTGAGGTCAGAGTCACGGGCCAACGTTTCAGTGAAACGGCAGGATGAATACAGCTGGGGGCCAAGCGCTGGTCTCGAGGGGAGATGTCGCCTCGCTGCCAGAGCCAGCGCGTACGGCTGTGCGGCGACGTAGGTCAGGGAGCGTGGAGCGCAGGGACGAGGGTTGGGAGCCGTGCGGCCGTTGCACGTGAAACGCTGGCGACAGCTGCTGGGTTACAGGGCTCTCAGTAAGCAGAGCAATCGCCTTGCTATCCAAGGGGCGTGCCTGGTCCGCAGGGGCGGGAGTTTGCAGGGAGTGCAGCACGCAGGGCCGAGCATCGGGGGGAGGGCTGTTTCACGTGAAACCATGACCGACAGCGGTTGACGGCCGAGGGCTGTGCGTGTGCGGGACGGCCGGGACAGTACCCAAACGGAGTGCCTCATGCTGCGAGGCGTCATGGGCCACCGGTGGCAGCACGTAGAGGCTGACGTCGGGCGTCATTCGGCGGTTTCACGTGAAACGGTTGCCGACAGCAGGTGTAGACGGACGACGGCCGTGAGGTGACCAGCCGTGTCGCTAAGCAAGCCCAGCATCTGATGCTGCCCGGCGTCGTCGGCTAAGGAGCGCAGCGCGCAGAGCCGAGATCCGGGCGCCGTGCCGCTGGTTCACGTGACCACCCTCTCGGGTGCGGCGGGGGTCGGGGCGGTTGTGTCATCTGACGAAGCCCGGCACGCTGAGAGTCAGTTCGTCGTGAGCCGTTAGTCGTGGGGGATCGGTCGTGGGTTGCCCCGCGCTCACGGTGGTGCCCGCGGTGTTTGACACCGCTGGTGAGCGGTCGTCGGTGGGCGCGGGGGCTCCACTGGTGAGGGATTCGGCGTGGGCTGTCCGATTCTCTGGTTGTAGGCGGCAGTGACCACCCCGGCGGGCGCGGGCGAATGAGTTGTGCTTTCTGGGCCGGCGACTGCGTGGGTTTCATGTGCGTGACCGAGCGCCGAGGGATCGCCGTGATGTCGACGGGGTCCGCACGGGAGCTCGCGTGTCGGCTTGGGGAAATCGCGAGGGCATACCGTGGCGAGCACTCGTGCTGAGCTACTCGATTGGGGCGCGGCATGGAGGGCGCACTCCAGCGGGCGTCAGTGCTCGCGGTCTTCGACAGATCGCGTGACGCCGGCCTACTGGATCACCTGCGGTACTCAGCGGCACGGAGTGAGCGCTCGCCCACAGGGGGCATCCCTGGGCGTTTCACGTGAAACGGCACCGAATGTGTGGGCTCATCGCCTGTCCCCGCGCATGAGGAGCAGTACGTTCACCCGACGCGTGGATCGCGTGCCGGGGGAGGGGCATGCGCCACTCCGGCCCGTGCGGCAGCGACGGGTGGAGGCAGGCGCGGTCGGACCACCAGGCATACGCGGACGACGCCGAGTTCCTGGGGTAGACAAGGCTCGATGTGGAGGTTCAAACGACGTTGGCGTGGTGCGGGCGAGCTAGGCGGGTGCAGGGGGCTCAGACACGGACAAGGAAGCCGGCATGGGTGGGCGTTCCCGCCTGGCGGCCTGGCTCCGTGGTGGCTGTCTCGGTCTCCGATTGGGACCCGTAGAGGTGGGGCCTGCGTGTGCCGTATTGCCCATGTCCAGGCGAGCCCCGGGGGTCGGGGCCCTTACGGATCTTGGACTGCGGGACTGCATGGAAACACAGACGGGGCGGGGAGGAGCATCTGCGGGGGCCGAGGAGAGCGTGCCAGGGCCTCGTAGCGTGACGGATCCGGTGAAGAAGGAGGAGATGATTCGCGGACCTGACGGAAGCATGCTCCCGACCCGACGTGACCCGGGGGGACGCGGATGATGGCGAAGCCAGTTCCGCCCGTCACGCCGGACCACAGGCTAAAAAGGTGTGGCACCTAGGCCGATCTCCAGGACGGGAGGGTAGTCAGGCGTTTCACGTGAAACGTCCGTGTCCCGCGCCATGCGGTCCATTCGGCGGACGCGGCGCGCGAGGCACGCACCCTGCTGCCAGGTCGCGCCTGTGCTGCGAGGTCCGCACCTGCGATTAGAGTGGAACGCGGCCCCGAAAGGAGTGGATGTTTCACGTGAAACAGTCCGAGAAGGCATCGTCGAACGAGTCGTTCGGGATGGATACACCCCTCGCGCGAGAAATCGCGGATCTCTCCGCCCGGCGCCGCGCGCTCGAAGGGGTCTCCGTCGAGTTCAGTGGCGACACCCGCATCCTGACGGTGTCGAATCAGAAGGGCGGTGTGGGTAAGACCACCAGCGCCGTGAACATCGCATCCGCGCTGGCGGGACTGGGCGCGAAGGTGCTCGTCATCGACCTCGATCCCCAGGGGAACGCCTCCACTGCCCTTGGGGTGCCGCACAACGCCGACACCCCGAGTGTCTACGATGTCCTCATCGACGAGTTCCCCCTTGCGGAGATCGTTCAGCCCAGCCCCGAGAGCCCGAACCTCTTCTGCGCGCCGAGCACGATCCACCTTGCGGGTGCTGAGATCGAACTCGTCGCGCAGGTGGCGCGAGAGCACCGCCTCCGCCGGGCTCTGGAGGACTACCTCGCGGAGCATCCGGTGGACTTCGTGATCATCGACTGCCCTCCTTCCCTCGGGCTGCTCACGATCAACGCTTTCACTGCCGCGAACGAGGTCTTCATCCCGATCCAGTGCGAGTACTACGCCCTGGAGGGTCTGAGCCAGCTGCTCGGCAGCATCCAGATGATCCAGAAGCACCTCAACCCGGGTCTGCGTCTGTCGACCATCCTCCTCACGATGTTCGACGGACGGACGCGGCTGGCCCAGCAGGTGGCGGAAGAAGTGCGGTCCCACTTCCCCTCGCAGGTGCTGGACACCGTGATTCCGCGCTCCGTCCGTGTGTCGGAAGCCCCCAGTTTCGGCCAGACGGTCATCGCCTACGACGGTCAGTCCGCCGGGGCGATCGCGTACCGCGAGGCCGCCGTCGAAATCGCGTCGCGACAGACGCAGAGCAAGGAGAAATAATGGCGAAGCGCACTGGACTCGGCCGCGGCATCGGCGCCCTCATCCCGACGGCGGACCAGACCGAGCGTCCCGTCGACGTGTTCTTCCCCGGTGCGAAGATCGCTCCGACCCCCGAGGCTCCCTCCACGAGCGCCAACGCCGCGCCCGAGACCGAACTCGAGGCGGTGCCGGGGATCCACCTGATCCAGGTCGACCCGCAGGCGATCGTGCCGAACCCGCGGCAGCCCCGCACGCACTTCAACCCCGAGGACCTCGCGGAACTCGTGCACAGTGTCCGTGAGTTCGGCGTACTGCAGCCGGTGGTCGTCCGGAAGAACAGCGACGGCGAGTACGAGCTCATCATGGGGGAGCGGCGCACGCGGGCCGCCCGCGAGGCCGGACTCGAGGCGATCCCCGCCATCGTCCGCGACACGGCCGACGAGGACCTCCTGCGTGACGCGCTGCTGGAGAACCTCCACCGCTCGGAGCTGAATCCCCTGGAAGAGGCGTCGGCCTACCAGCAGCTCCTCGACGACTTCGGCATCACTCAGGAGGAGCTGGCCACGCGCATCGGGCGCTCCCGTCCGCAGATCAGCAACACCATCCGCCTGCTCAAGCTGCCGGTGCCGGTGCAGCAGCGAGTGGCCGCCGGTGTGCTGACCGCCGGACACGCCCGCGCGATCCTCAGCGTGGACTCTCCGGAAGCGATGCAGCGTCTGGCGGACAAGGTCGTCAACGAAGACCTGTCCGTTCGCGCGACGGAGGAAGCCGCCAAGTCGCAGCCGTCCGCAGGGAAGACTCCCAAGCCCACCCCGGGTGCGCGGCGGGCCTACCTGGACGAGGTCGCCGGCAAGCTCGGAGACCGGCTCAACACGCGCGTCCGGATCTCCCTGGGTGCACGAAAAGGCCAGGTCACGATCGATTTCGCATCGATCCAGGATCTGAACCGCATTCTCGAGGAGCTGGGCGAAGAAGGGTACGGCTCCGCGCGGTGACCGCGCCCCCGGTCGGGGGTGACATAGACTCGCGTCATCTTGACGATGCGAGGGGGATGTCATGTCCAGATCAGCTGATCCAGCGAGTATCAAGCGTCGCGTGATCGCCGTCAGTATCGCGGCGGCTCTGGGCGGATTCCTCTTCGGATTCGACACCGCGGTGATCAACGGCGCCGTTGACGCTCTGGCCGGAGACGTCTCCGGTTTCGATCTGGGCACGGGCCTCAAGGGCTTCGCCGTGTCGTCCGCCCTGATCGGCTGCGCCGTGGGGGCCTGGTTCGCCGGGCCCGTCTCGAACAAGTTCGGACGCATCCCCGTGATGGTGGTCGCCGCGGCCATGTTCTTCGTCTCGGCGATCGGCTCCGGCCTCGCCTTCAGTGTCGTCGACCTCATCGTCTGGCGTGTGATCGGCGGCCTCGGCGTCGGTGCGGCGTCGGTGATCGCACCCGCGTACATCGCGGAGGTCTCGCCGGCAGCGATCCGCGGTCGGCTCGGATCGCTGCAGCAGCTCGCCATCGTCCTCGGCATCTTCGCCGCCCTCCTGTCCGACGCCCTGCTGGCGGGCATCGCGGGGGAGGCCGACCAGCCGCTGTGGGGCCTGACCGCGTGGCGGTGGATGTTCATGGTCGCGGCCATCCCCGCGCTCGTCTACGGACTCGTGTCGTTGCGGCTGCCGGAGTCGCCGCGCTACCTGGTCCGCAAGGGCGAGGTGAAGCGCGCCGCGGAAGTGCTCCAGACCGTCACGGGGACGATCGACACCGAAGCGAAGATCAAGGAGATCACGGGCACGATCGACACGGAGCGCTCCGAGTCGCTGCGGGATCTGCGGGGGAGCCGGCTGGGGCTCAAGCCGATCGTCTGGGTCGGCATCCTGCTGTCGGTGTTCCAGCAGTTCGTCGGCATCAACGTCATCTTCTACTACTCCACCACGCTGTGGCAGTCGGTGGGCTTCGACGAATCCAGTGCCCTCCTCACGTCCGTCATCACCTCCGTCACGAACATCGTCGTCACGATCGTCGCGATCCTCCTCGTCGACCGGGTCGGTCGTCGGATCATGCTCCTCGTCGGCTCGGTCGGGATGACGGTGACGCTCGGACTCATGGCGCTCGCCTTCTCGTTCGGCACGCTTGACTCCTCCGGAACCGCGACGCTGCCCGATCCTTGGGCCACCGTCGCCCTCATCTGCGCCAACGGCTTCGTCGTGTTCTTCGGTGCGAGCTGGGGCCCGCTGGTGTGGGTGCTCCTGGGCGAGATCTTCCCGAACTCGATCCGTGCCGGTGCTCTGGCCGTCGCCGCGGCGGCGCAGTGGGTGGCCAACTTCTTCATCTCGACGACCTTCCCGGCGTTCGCCGAGATCGGCCTCACATTCGCGTACGGCTTCTACGCGTTCTTCGCGTTGCTGTCGTTCTTCTTCGTGTTCTTCAAGGTGCCGGAGACCAAGGGCCGCGAGCTCGAAGACATGCGCGAGGATGCGAAGGTGGAGCGCCGACCCCGTCGCGCACGCGCGTAGGCTGGAGGGATGACCGAATCCGTCCCCCGTCGCGCCAGCCTGGAAGTGCTGCGCGCCGAGGCGTCGGACGAACTCGCCGTCCTCGTCCAGGAGCGCCTTCTGGGCGGTGAGGACCCCTGGGAGTTCATGGAGGAGCTGCCCAGCGTCGACGAACTCGTCGTGTACCTGCTCCGTGCGGACAACATCGCGGCGAATGACGGTGTGCGACCCAACGCCGCACGACACTACCGCGTGCTGCGGCAGATCGCCCTCGAGTACCCGGAGCTCACACCGGCCGTCTGGGGGCTTCTAGACGAGAAGCAGCGCCACCGCCGCTGGGATCCCCGCATCGCCGACGCGTCCTGACGACCGATGCTCCTCGTTCCGTATGATCCGTCGTGGCCGCAGCGGTTCGAGGAGTTCGCGACATCGATCCGCGCCGTCGGGGCCGAGGAATGGATCATCGAGCACATCGGCTCGACCGCGATTCCCGGGATGAGCGCGAAGCCGGTCATCGACCTCGCGGTGCGCCTAGAGACAGGGGAGCAGTTCGGCGACCGGAGCTCCGCACTGGAGGAGGCCGGCTGGCGCATCGGCAGCGGGGTCGCACGCATCCGGTGATGATCCGGGAGTCGGCGGGGGAGCGCCTCGCCATCGCGCATTTCTTCTCTGTCGCGGAGTGGGATCTCGCGCCCCAGCGTCTGCTGCAGGACTGGCTGCGCGCGCATCGGGCAGACGCGGAGCGATACGAGCGCGCCAAGCACGACGCAGCGCGGGCGGCGGCGGACGGGGTGGCCTCCTACAAAGCGGGAAAGACGGCCGTCATCCAGGAGATCGTGAACAGCGCCCGTGCCGCGCGCGGTCTCGAACCCGTGGACGTGTACGACAAGCGCTGACCGGGCGCAGGCGTCCCCGGGAATGCGAAAAGGGCCGCACCCGGAGGTGCGGCCCTTTTCGTGGTCGTGGGGGATCAGCCGAGGAAAGCGGCGAGATCCTGCTCGAGGGCGAACTTCGGCTTGGCGCCGATGATCGTCGTCTTGACCTCTCCACCCTGGAAGACCTTCATCGCCGGGATCGACGTGATCTGGTACTTCATGGCCAGCTCCGGGTTCTCGTCCACGTTGAGCTTGAGGATGGTGATCTTGTCGGGGTTGTCGGACTGGATCTCGTCCAGCACCGGCGCGACCATACGACACGGACCGCACCACTCGGCCCAGAAGTCCACCAGCACGGGACCATCGGCCTGCAGCACGTCCTGCTCCCAGGTCGCCTGGCTCGTTGCCTTTGCACTCATCAGAGTTCTCCTTGTTCGAGGTTCGCCTGTTGCAACAACGGGCGGGGGGAAAGTGTTCCCGGCCGTGGTCAGGCCGTGATGACCTCGGCGGCCCCGGCCGCGGGGACCTCGACGGAGGAGTCCTCCAGGTCGGCGAGGAAGTGCTCGGCGTCGAGGGCCGCGATCGTGCCCGTTCCGGCGGCGGTGATGGCCTGGCGGTAGGTGGGGTCGATCACGTCGCCGGCGGCGAAGACTCCGGGAACCGACGTGCGCGAGGAGCGACCGTCGACCCAGATCGTCCCCTCGGGCGTGAGCTCGAGCTTCTCGTGGACGAGGTGGGTGCGCGGGTCGTTGCCGATGGCGATGAACAGGCCGTCGAGGGGCAGGTCGCGCAGCGAGCCGTCCTCCGTGGAACGCAGCTGCACGCCCGAGACGGCGTTGTCGCCGAGGATCTCCACGACCTCGCTGTTCCACACGAACTCGATCTTCTCGTTCGCGAAGGCGCGCTCCTGCATGATCTTCGAGGCCCGCAGGGTGTCCTTGCGGTGGATGACGTACACCTTGTCCGCGAAGCGCGTGAGGAAGGTGGCCTCCTCCATGGCCGAGTCACCGCCGCCGACCACGGCGATCGTCTTCTGACGGAAGAAGAAGCCGTCGCAGGTGGCGCACCAGGAGACACCGAAGCCGGAGAGACGCTCCTCGCCCTCGATGCCGAGCTTGCGGTAGGCGGAACCCGTCGCGTAGATGATGGTCTTCGCCTCGTGGGTGGCGCCCGAACCGAGGGTGACCTTCTTGACGGGACCGGCGACGTCGAGCTCGGTGACGTCGTCGTAGAGCACCTCGGTGCCGAACTTCTCGGCCTGCTCCTGGAACTTGGCCATGAGCTCAGGGCCCTGGATGCCCTCCGGGAAGCCGGGGTAGTTCTCCACCTCGGTCGTGTTCATAAGCTCTCCGCCGACCTCGACGGAGCTCGCGATGAGGAGCGGCTCCAGGTTCGCGCGCGCCGCGTAGATGGCAGCCGTGAATCCGGCGGGGCCGGAGCCGATGATGATGACCTGACGCATGTGATCTCCGTTAGAAAGGCGGTGCCGTCGAAAGACGTCCGACTGCTTCAACCCATGGTAACCGCGGGGCATTCCCGCGTCAGCGGCCGGGCAGGAAGCGGCGGACGAGCCCGCCGGCGGCCTTCAGCTCCGGGGCGCGGAAGACCGCGAGGATCGCGACGTAGACGAGCACGACGACGAGGCCGATGACGGCGGTGCCGAGCGCACCGAACATCGCGCTGCCCATCATCCAGCCGTCTGCTCCCCCGCTCAGCACGAACACGCCCCAGCCGGCGAGGCCCGCAGGCACCGCAGCCAGGCCGAATCGCCCCACGGCGGCCAGCCAGGAGCGCACTCCCAGACCACCGATCTTCCGGTGCAGGAGCCAGACGGCCAGGACGGTCTGCAGGATGCTGGCCACGGACTGCCCCAGGGCGACGGCGGCGGCCAGCAGCGACAGCGGCAGCACCTCAGCCTCGAACAGCGCCCACGCGAGGAGGGCGGTGGCCACGATGAGCGTGCACTGCACGATCGTGAACCAGAACGGGGTGCGGGTGTCGTCGTAGGCGTAGAAGGTGCGCTGGACGATGAAGAGGACGGTCAGAGGGATCAGGCTGAGCAGGTAGCAGAGCAGGACCAGCGCGGCGGACCTCGCCGCGTCCTCGGCGGTCACGAACTCGGTGTCCTTCGTGAAGACCCGCGAGGCCGGCACGGCAGCGGCGGCCACGGCGGCGACGGCGGCGGCGATGAAGAAGAGGAGCGTGCGGATGCTCCGGGAGATGTCGCTGCGGACCTCGTCGTCCCGGCCACTCGCGGCGTGCTCGCTGATCTGGGTGAAGTAGGGGGTGCCGATCGACAGCACGATCACCGAGTAGGGGAGCATGAAGATCAGCCAGGCGTTGGTCGTGACCGTGGCCGAGGCCTCGAGCCCCGCCGCCTCGCTGACGATGAAGCCTTGCAGGGTCCCCGCGGCCAGGCTCGCGAACGCCATCAGGAAGGTCCATCCGGCGAGGCGGCCGACCGTGCCGAGCCCGACGCCGCGCCAGCGGAAGTCCGGCTTCAGAGCCAGACCCGTACGACGCCAGAAGACCAGCAGCACCACGGCCTGCAGGGCGATGCCGAGGGTCGCGGTCCCGCCGAGGAGCGAGATCATGGCCGGCGTCCACTCCGCCGCCCGCGTGGGCACGGGTCCGAAGAGGGCGCCGAGCGCCAGGAACCCGATGATCGAGACGACGTTGTTGACGACCGGCGCCCACGTGAAGGGCCCGAAGATGCGGCGCGCGTTGAGCGCCTCGCCGATCATCGCGTACAGGCCATACAGCAGGATCTGCGGGAGGCACCAGTACGCCAGCGCCGTGGCGAGGGCCAGCAGCTCCGGGTTCGCACGACCGGCCACGATGTGCACGAGCCACGGTGCGCAGGCCGTGGCGATACCGGTGACCACGACGAGGACGACCGTACCGAGCGTGAAGAGCTTGGAGATGAACGCGTTGCCGCCATCCGCATCCGCCGTGGCCTTGACGATCTGCGGCACGATGACGGCCGTGAGGATGCCCACCGAGATCAACGAGAAGACGCTGTTGGGCAACTGGTTCGCGTAGGTGAAGGCGTCAGCGGCCTCGGAGGCGACGGAGCCGAGCACACCGACGAGGACGATGCTGCGCAGCAGCCCGGTCACGCGGGAGACCAGGGTGCCCGCGCCGATGATGGCGCTGGCGCGCCCGAGACTAGTCACGCGACTCCTTCGCGGAAGGGGCGTCAGGGCCGTCGAGACGCTCCTGCACCGCGGCCTCCGACTCCTTCTCCTCGATCAGTTCCTCGACGGCCGCCTCGACCGCCTGCTCCTCGATCGCCTCCCGGCGCTTCCGACGCACCGTGCGGACCACGCCGAGAGCGATGAGCAGCACGGCCAGGCCGCCGAAGATGACGAGCCCGATGGTCTCCCACTCCGCCCGCACCGCCACGCGGACGGTCTGCTCGGACTGGATCGGCACCCCGGTCGGGCTGGTGAGGCTGAGGCGCAGATCGAGCTCGCCGCTGCCGACACGGGCCGACACCGGCACCTTCGCCCTCGTGGTCGAGTTCGCCTGCACAGCGACGTCGATCACGGGCGTCACCTCGAGGCGCGGATCGGTGGGGGCGGCGTACAACCGCACCGTCACCGGCCACGGGAGGTCGTTGCGCACGGCGATGGGGAGGTCGGCGTTGGCCGTGAGGAGCTGGATGGTGCTGGAGTCGGGGATGCTGACGGCGCCGAGGGTCTCGGTGGTGCGCGCGCGATGTGCCGCGACCTTCTCGGCGAAGGCTTCCGCGGACGATCCGACCGCGATGGTCCGCAGGATCCGGATCCGCTCGGGGCTCAGCAGCACGAGGGGGTCGCTGAGGACGGTGGCGAAGGCTGTGAGGGAGCGCTCGTCGGCAAGGAGATTGGTGAGATCGGACGCCCGGGTCGCCGCGGCCGTCTCGGGCAGCCTCACCGAGGCGGCGGGAGCCGCCCGCACCGTCGAGAGTTCGAAGCCGATCGAGTCGGCTGCCGAGATCGCGTCACGGAGGGCGTCCGCGGAGCGGTTCTCGTCGCGCTCCAGGCCGATGAGGATCGGAGCGCCGGGTGCCCGCGCGCCGGCGAGGAAGAGCCGCGCGGCCGCTTCCGCCAACAGCCCCTGGCGGGGAACCGAGGCGGATTCGGTCGCCGCAGCAGACAGTGCGGCCGACGTGGCGGCGTCGGTGACGAGCAGGTCCTGACCGCCCGCTGTCGCATGGGCCGCACTCTTGTCGCCTACGGTCTCGGACGACACGATGGTCGTGGCAGGGCGTCCCAGATAGCCGGTGAACGCCGCGAGGTCGGCCTCCGTGAGGTCGTTCTCCGGCCAGACGATCCCCGGGGTCGCGCCGTCGATCTCCGTGAGCTCGTCGTCGGTGGGAAGAGCCGGTCCGTCGGTCGGCGTCGCCGTCGGTTCCGCGGTGGTGCCGGGAGTGCCCGTCGGTGTCACGGCTCGCTGCTGGGGGAACGCGGCGGGATCGAGCAGCGAGGTCAGTGGCAGCGGTGCCAGCGCCTCGGGCAGACCGGACTGCGCCTGCACCGTGAGGTCGGCATCGCCGAACTGCAGGGCGAATCGGGCGTTGGGGAGCTCGTCGAGCCGCTGCAGCCAGTCGGTCGCCGTGGAGGGGGCGGCGGTGCCCAGCGCGCGGATCGACGTGAGGATGGCAGGGTCGACCGCGAGCACCGCCGTCGTCCCGGCCACGCCGTCGAGCTGCGCGGTGAGGTCGCCGTCCGCGGCGGTCAACTCCGTGAGCTCCTCGGCGCTCAGGAGGGCACCGCCCGCCGGCGTGGCGGTGATGGGCACGATGACCCCGACCGGGCTCGTGGGGCCGGAGGTGACGACGAGGACGCTCGTCGCGGTGGTGTCCCAAACGGTGGTGCGCTGCCCCTCACCATCCTTGGTGCCGGCGTCGCTCAGGGCAGCCCGCAGCGGGTACACCCCGGGTTTCAACGGCTTCAGGGTCTCCTGCGGCACGAACACGGTGGTGGCGGCGGATCCGCGCGCCTCGGCCGGCTTCGTGGTCTCCTCTCCGAGGGGGAGGAAGGAGCCCGCGGCCTGACCCTCGTCCAACCACTCGGTGACGGCGTCGTCGTCGGTCAGCGGCGTGCTGCCGAGCTCGATCTCGACGCGGCCCGCGGAGAGCTCCGCCTCGGTGCGGTTGTCGATCGTGACCACGGCCGACGTCGAGGTCCCCGGGGCGACGGTCCCGCGCAGGCCTGCCGTGACATGCAGTTCCACCCGCTGATCGTCGTCCGCGGCTGGCTGGTCGGCCGCCACAGCGGGACCGGCGACACCTACGGCGCAGACGCCGGCGGCGACCACGAACGCCGCGAGCCGGCGCACGCGCGCGCGGAGGCCCGTCTCGGGAGTGATCGCGGTCATGAAGGTCTTCCTCGAACGCCGGGAGGAGGCGGATCGTGAGTACTGACCCTGCGATTCTAGGAGGCCGGAGGGAGGAGAACCCTGAAGACGCGTAGAGTGACGGCCGTGTCCGACACCCCCGCCCCCCATCCCGACCCGCTCCGCAGTGCCGCGTTCGCCGCGGATCTCGACGCCGCCGACCTCCGATCCGAGCCCCTGCGTCGCCTCTGGGGAGAGGAGGCGGACGATGCCCTCGCCCGCGGCCTGCGCGAACCCATCCTGCGGGCGATCGCCGGGGACGAGGGCGTGCTCGCGACCCTCGGACGTCTCCTGGTGCTCGGGCTTCCGCAGCCCCGCGCGGCGGTGGAGCGCGCCCTGCCCACCCTCGGCGTGGACGGTCTGGAGGCCCTGGGGCTGGCGACGGTCGACGCCGACTCCGTGATCCCGGTCGCGCTGCTGCGCCCGCAGTCGTTCGTCGACGAGGACGGTGTCGGGGAGTGGTGGATCGCGAGCGATCTGGACGAGGTCGCCCTCGACGGTCCGCTGCCCGCCGATCACGTGCTCGGCGTGGGCGGGGCCTCGCGCACGCTCGCCGAGACGGTCGTGCCGCTCGCGGTGGATCGTGCCCTCGACCTCGGCACGGGCTGCGGCATCCAGGCGCTCCTCGTGGCGCGGCGAGCCGGCCGGGTCGTCGCCACCGATGTCTCCCGCCGAGCACTCGCCTACGCCGCGCTGAACGCGCAGCTCAACGGGGTCACGAACATCGAGTTCCGCCACGGCAGCATGTTCGAGCCGGTCGCCGGGGAGGCGTTCGACCTCATCGTCTCGAACCCTCCGTTCGTGATCACCCCCCGAACCGAGGGGGTGCCCGCCTACGAGTACCGCGACGGCGGTCTCGTCGGCGACGCGCTCGTCGAGCAGTTCGTGCGCACGGCACCGGCGCATCTCACCCCGGGCGGCATTGCCCAGCTTCTCGGCAACTGGGAGTCCCGCACGGGGATCACCGGCCTCGCCCGGCTGGACGCGTGGGTGCCCGCCGACCTCGACCTGTGGGTGGTGGAGCGGGAGGAGCTGTCGCCCCTCGCGTACGCCGAGCTCTGGATCAGGGACGGCGGCATCACGCCGCGCGACGCCGCGTTCACTCCGCTGCTCACCGCGTGGCTCGACGACTTCGCGGCGCGGGGCGTGACCGCGATCGGCTTCGGCTACGTGCTGCTCCGCCGGGGGCAGGGGGAGCCGCTGCGGCGGTCGGAGCGGGTCTCGCAGTCCGTGGCGAACGTGGGGGCGGCGCTCGCTCTCGGCCTGGCGGCCCACGATGCGCTCGCCGAGGGACTGCCCGACACGCTCGTCGTGGCCCCTGACGTGACGGAGGCGCGCCACCTGCTTCCCGGCAACGACGACCCGAGCGTGATCGAGCTGCGTCAGGGCGGCGGATTCGCGCGGACCGTCGCGGTGGATCCCGCGCTCGCCGGGTTCGTCGGCGCCTGCGACGGGGAGCTCCAGGTGCTGCAGATCGCCCCCGCCCTTGCCGACCTCTTCGAGGTGCCCTTCCCGCAGCTGTGGGCGGAGCTCGAGCCGCGCATCCGGGGACTCGTGCTCGACGGCTTCCTCCTCCCGGGGGAATAGTCCCGGCTTCCATGCGTTCGAATACACCATGAAGGCTTTCGGATTCCTCTCGTTCGGTCACTACGCCGACGTGCCCGGCTCGGCGACCCGCACCGCGGGCGACATGCTGAAGCAGACCATCGAGATCGCGGAGGGCGCGGACGAGCTCGGCGTCAACGGCGCCTATGTCCGCGTGCACCATTGGGCCCGCCAGGCGGCGTCCCCGATGCCGCTGCTGACGGCCATGGCCGCGCGCACCGAGCGGATCGAGGTCGGCACCGGCGTGATCGACATGCGCTACGAGAACCCGTTCCAGTTCGCGGAGGAGGCGGCCGCACTCGACCTCATCGCGGACGGCCGGATCGCGCTCGGCGTGAGCCGTGGGTCACCCGAGACGGCGCTGCGCGGCTACGAGACCTTCGGCTTCCGCGACGAGGAGGACCCGGAGCGCGGCAGCGTGCTCGCACGGGAGAAGTTCGAGATCTTCCTGCGGGCCATCGACGGCGAGCGCCTCGCCCCCGGCGACCCCCGCATGGTGGGCGCGGGACAGTACCTCGCGATCGAGCCGCAGTCGCCCACGCTGCGCGACCACATCTGGTGGGGCTCGGGTTCGCGCGCCACGGCCGAGGAGACCGGACGCCAGGGACTCAACATGATGAGCTCGACGCTCGTGACGGAGGCCACGGGTCAGCCGTTCCACGAGCTGCAGCGCGAGCAGATCGAGCTGTTCCGCTCCGCCTACCGTGACGCCGGCCACACCGGGTCGCCGCGGGTCTCGGTCAGCCGCAGCGTGTTCCCGCTCGTGTCGGATATGGACCGCGCCTACTTCGGGCTGCGCAGCGAGGAGAACGCCGACCAGATCGGCATCATCGACGGGTTCCGCTCCACGTTCGGCAAGACCTACGCCGCGGAGCCTGATGTGCTCATCGAGCAGCTCCGGCAGGACGAGGCCGTCATGGCCGCGGACACCCTCATGCTCACGATCCCGAACCAGCTCGGGCCGGAGTACAACCTCCACGTGCTCGAGGCGTTCGCGGAGCACGTGGCGCCGGCCCTCGGGTGGAAGCCCAACACGGAGGGACCGGTCCAGGGCGACCCCGTGGCCTGATCCGGCACGGCGGTCCGACCGATAGTGTCGGATTCATGTCCGCAGGCAGTGCTCCGCTCACCATCCGGCCATGTCGAGGGGAAGAGGAGTACGCGGCGCTCGTCGAGATCTGGCGCAGTGCCGTTCGTGCCACGCATGACTTCCTCGACGAGGCCGACTTCGCCCGGATCGAATCGCATCTCGCGTCCGACTACTTCCCCGCGGTGACCCTCACCGTCGCCGAACAGGACGGGATCCCCGTCGGGTTCGCGGGTGTCCACGACGGCGCACTGGAGATGCTCTTCGTCTCCGATGCCGTCCGCGGCGGCGGCGTGGGCTCCGCCCTGCTCGCCGAGGTGGTCGCCCACCAGGGCGTGGTCAGGGTCGATGTGAACGAGGACAACCCGGGCGCGCGTGGTTTCTACCGCAGTCGGGGCTTCGTGGAGGTGGGTCGGAGCGCGCTCGACGGCGACGGTCGTCCCTACCCGACCATCCACATGGCGCTTCCGGGAGACCCCGGGGCCTCTTGACAGGGGCCGCGGGGCGCCCGACGCTGGGGACGGCGCGCCGACCGGCGCCCGTCCCCACCGCTTCGGAGGCACCATGACCCGCGTGCGCGTCGACCTCAACATCACCCTCGACTGCTTTGCCACGACGACCGATCAGACGCCGGAGAACCCCTTCGGCGAGGACTGGGGACGCCTCACCGCGGCCTACACCGCGACCCGCACCTTCCAGGAGCGCGTCTTCCACGACACGAGCGGTGCGGGCACCACCGGGGTGGACGAGAAGTACGCGGCGCAGTACTTCGAGGGGATCGGCGCCGAGATCATGGGCGCCGGGATGTTCGGGCTCCACGCGAACCCGGACGACCCGGAGTGGCGCGGCTGGTGGGGCGAGGAGCCGCCGTTCGAGGTGCCGGTGTTCGTCCTCACGCATACTCCGCGCCCGTCGATCGAGTTCGCGAACGGCACGAGCTTCCGCTTCCTCTCCGCGACCCCGGAGGAGGCGCTGCGGGAAGCCGTGGCGGTGGCCGGAGGGCGTGACGTGCGCGTCGGCGGCGGGGCGACCACGGTCCGGGAGTTCCTGCGCGCGGGGCTCGTCGACGACCTGCACGTCGGCATCACCCCCATCCTCACCGGCAGCGGTATCCGGCTCTGGGATGACCTGCGTGGCCTCGAGGCCGGCTATCGCGTGACGACCGAGGTCGCGGAGTCCGGAGTGACCCACATCACGTTCTCCCGCGAGGGCTGAGGCGCCGGCGCGCGGTCGCAGAATCGCACCGAGGTCGCGGGGATTCCCGGAGACTCTGCGACCTCGTGCGGAAGTGCGACGTCAGAGCGGAGGGCCGAACAGCTCCTCGCCGTGCTCGTGGAGGAGCTGGTATGCGTCGGCGAAGGTCTCCGGTTCCTTCTCGCCCGGCGCGCCGTAGCGGGCGAGGAGGAGCCCGAGCAGGCCGCGGGCGGGAGGCGTGAGCGGCTTGAGGTGATCGGCCTCGTTCGGCTGCGGGGTGCCGTCTTCGGGGTTCGGCGGGGTGTACGCGGGTGTGGTGACGGGCCAGTCGGCCGGGTGCCGCGGCTTGTCGAGGTTCACGACGTTGAGCAGCGTGTTGGCCGATTGGTCCCGGTCGTTCAGCGGCTCCAGCCCGTGCAGGCGCGACAGCGTGGCCGTGACCGATCCGTGGTGCATCTCGTCGTGGATGATCGTGCCACGCCGCGTGTACGCCGACACCGCGATCGCCGGGACACGACAGCCGAGCCGGTCGAACGTGAAGCCCATCTCCCCGGCGCCGGTGTCCTTCGTGGGTTTCGTGGCCGCGGGCGGCGGCACGTGGTCGTAACAGCCGCCGTGCTCGTCGAAGGTGATGAGCAGCAGGGTGTTCACGGCGTTCGAGCCGCCGGGCGTCGCGCTCGTGCGCACGGCCTCGTAGATGTCATGGATGAGCCGGTCGCCCGCCCGCACATCGGAGATGGCGCTGTCGAACACGGGCTCGCCGTCGACCACGCTCTCCCGCGGCTTCCCGAACGGCGGATGGAAGTCGTTGTGGTCGTAGACCATCCGGGGTTCGATGAACGCGTAGGCCGGGAGGGTGCCGTTCTTCGCGTCGGCGTAGAAGTCCTCCATCGTGCCGAAATGATCCGTGCGCCAGTACTTCTCGAGCACCGCCGCATGCAGCATCCCCGTGAAGGAGACCAGCTGGAGCTTGTCGATGTAGATCCGCCAGCTGACCTTGCGGTCTTCCAGGCGGTTGAACACCGTCGGTGCGGCCGGGGCGTCGAGCCACTTCCGGTAGCCGCCGCCACCCTGATTCGTCACGAAGCCGTGCGAGGTCGAGGCGTGGAAGAAGGAGCGGTTGCAGAAGGTCTGGGAGGGCACTCCCGCGTACCAGTGGTCGAACACGGCGAACTCGGCGGCGAGGGTGGAGAGCACCGGGAGCATCTCCGGCGAGAACGAGCCCATGATGTGCCGCGCTTCGTCCAGGCTCGGCTCCTTCCCGTCGCGCAGTCGGCGGAAGTTGATGATGTAGTCCTCGAGGAACCCGGACATCGTCGCCTTCTCCCCGTGGGTGGGGGCGTTGAAGGGCGTGGTCATCTCGTCGACGAACAGGTCGGCGTTGGCTTTCGGATCGACGGTGCCGAAGATCTGCGTGTTGACGTGCGGGTACTCCTCACCCGGGTCCGGATCGGGGAGGCTCATGATGCGATCCGTGTCCCCCCGGTAGACGTGCGCCTCCACCACCGTGCCGTCCGGGGCGGTGTTGCTGTGGGTGCCGAACGCGAGACCTTCGAAGGTCTCGCCCGCCGGCAGCGTCTCGGCCGTGTAGAGGTAGCCGAGGAGGTTGTCGAAGGAGCGGTTCTCGCCCATCACCACGACCACGTGATCGAAGCCGGGCTCCGAGCGGGGCGCGAGTGCGGCGAACGGATCCGGATCGTCGGCGAAGCCGTCCCGGCCTCCGGCCCCGGCAACGGAGGCCCCGATCGCCGCTCCTCCCGCGCCCCCGATCACCGCTCCGGCCAGGGCGGCACCGCCCACGGTGAGGAATCCGCGCCGGGAGGGGTCGCGGGGAGAGGCGCCGGAGGGTTTGTCGTCGTCGACCATGCCGCGATCCTATGACCGCGCGAGCCCGTGCAGCATTCCGGTGTCCCAGGAATGTCGCGGAACGGGTCTGGAAGGATCGGCGAGTGCATTCCGCGGTCGTCCCCTCCGAAACCGTCCCGTTCGTGACTCGCCGCCCCGTGGTGCTCGCCGTCTTCCTCCTCCCGCTGGCACTCGCGATCGTGCTGTTCACGATCGAAACCGGTCCCGTCTTCCTCCTGTGTCTCGCCGCCGTTCTGCCCGCGGCAGCCGTGACGACGTTCGTCGCCCGCTGGATCGCTCCGCGGGGTGCGCGGTCGAGGGGGTCGTCCCTGCTCGCCCTCGCCTGGGGCGCCGGCGCGGCCGTGCTCCTCGCCACCGGGATCGGCGCGTGGTCTGCCGAGCAGGCGATGTACGTGGACGATCAGGGCATCCTCCGGGAGGCGATCCCCACGATGTGGGTGCTCACGCCCGTCGTGGAGGAGGTGGGGAAGGGCCTCGGGGCGCTGCTCATCCTTCTGCTCGCACGGCGGATCGGGCTGCGCGGCGTGCTCTTCGGCGCGATGGTCGGGGCCCTGGTCGGCGTCGGTTTCGCAGCCGTGGAGGACGCCTCCGCGATCGCGGCGGACATCGCGGCGAACGATCTCGGCTCCGGCATCGCGACCTGGATCGTCCGCACCTTCACCTTCCCCACCCATGCCGCGCTCACCATCTGGACCGGCGCGGCGCTCGGTCTCGCTCTCGACGCCCGACGCGCCTGGTCGCGCCCGCTCCTCGCGCTCGCCGGACTCCTGGTGGCGATCGCGGCCCACGGCGCGATCAACTACGGGAACGTGGCCGGCGCCACCGACCAGGCCTCGTTCTTCGTGGCCCTGGGCACGGCCTTCGGCTGGATCGTGGTGTCGACGGTCCTCGCCGTGACCCTCCGTCTCGTGCTGACCCGCCGGGCCTGAGTCGCACGCCGGCCGGACCGGGCACAGCTTCGGAGATCGCGGCCGCCACCCCGTCGTGCGGGGTGGCCGTCCGGCGCGTCGGGGCTGATCTCCGAAGCTGTGCGCGGGGTGGCTCAGGCGGCGGGGATCCAGAGGACGGCGCCGTCGCGCCAGCCGAGACCGGCCGCGCCCTCGGGGAGCGGGTCCTCGTGCCGGGGACGGACCACACGGAGGCGGCGTCCCGCGAGCTCGACGATGTAGACGACGTCGGCGCCGCGGTAGACGTGCGCGATGACCTCGACCGGGACGGGGGCACCCGGACCCGCCGCGGGCGACAGATGCAGATCCTCCTGCCGGAGCACGACCTCGCCCGAGCCGTCCGGCCCGGCGCCCGTGAGCGGGACCTGCACGGCGGTGCCGTCGAGGGTCGCGCTCGCGCCGGAGCGCGTGGCGGGAAGGAGGTTCGCGGCACCGATGAAGTCGGCGGCGAAGGGCGTGAGCGGGGCGCTGTACAGCTCCGCCGGCGCGCCCTCTTGTTCGATGATCCCGCCGTTCATGAGCACGATGCGGTCGGAGAGGCTCATCGCCTCCTCCTGGTCGTGCGTGACGAACACGGTCGTGAGACCGAGGGTGCGGTGCAGTTCCTTGAGCTCGACCTGCATGTCCTCGCGCAGACGCGCATCGAGGTTCGACAGCGGCTCGTCGAGCAGGAGCACGCGCGGCTCGAACGCGATGGCGCGGGCCAGGGCCACGCGCTGCTGCTGTCCGCCGGAGAGCTGCGCCGGCATGCGATCGGCGAGGTGGCCCATCTGCACACGCTCCAGCGCCCGGACGGCGAGCTCCTTCTGCTCCGTCTTCGACTTCTCGCCCGACATCCGCAACCCGAAGCGCACGTTCTCGGCGACGCTCATGTGCGGGAAGAGCGCATAGCTCTGGAACATCATGCCGAGGTGACGCTTCTCGGGCGGCAGCTTCGTGACGTCCTTCCCCGCGATCTCGATCGTGCCGCTCGTGGGCGACTCGAGCCCGGCGATGCAGCGGAGGAGCGTCGTCTTCCCGCAGCCCGAAGGACCGAGGAGGGAGACGAACTCGCCGGACCGCATCGAGAGGTCGATGCCCTTGAGCACCTTCGTCCCCTTGAAGTCCTTGGTGAGTGCAGTGATGGTGAGCGTTGTCATCAGACGAACAACCTTCCCAGGCCGATGATGCGTTCGAGGACGATCATGAGGACGACGGTGAGCAGGACCATCAGGGTCGAGACGGCCGCCACGGTGGGCGACGTGCTGAACTCCAGCTGGCCGTAGATGGCGATGGGCAGGGTCTCCAGCTGCGGGGTGCGCAGGAAGAGGGCGATGACCGCATCGTCGAACGAGATGTTGAAGGCGAAGAACGCTCCGGCCGCGATGCCAGGACGCGCGATGGGCAGCACCACGAGGCGGTAGCGGTTCCAGGTGCCGGCGCCGAGGGTGCGCGCGGCCTCCTCGGTGAAGTGGTCGGCCCGGGTCATCACGCCGGTCACGGTGCGCATGACGTAGGGGATCGCGATGACCACATGGATCGCGATGAGCACGCCCACGTTGGGGGAGCCGATCGTGAGCGAGGCGATGGAGAGGGCGCCGATCGCGAGGATGATCGTGGGGATCGTCAGCGGCGACATCAGCAGCGCCTGGATCGCCGCGCCTCCCGGAACGCGGAACCGCGTCAGCGCGAGGGCGGCCGCGGTGCCGATGGAGGCGGCGAGGATCGCGACCGACACGCCCACCACGAGGCTCAGGCGGAACGGCTCCAGGTAGGTATCGGAGGTGAGGGCCTCCACGTACCAGTCGAGCGTGAAGCCCTGTCCGGGGAACGTGAGGAAGCGGTTCTCTCCCACCGAGGCGCCGGCGACGACGAGCAACGGGACGAGCATGTAGAGCGTCACGATGACGCCGAGGAGGATCGCGAGGATACGGCCGAGGATCGGGACGGAACGGACCATGGTCACACCTTCTGCTTCCCGAGCCGGGAGGTGGCCGCGAGCACGAGCATCACGCCCGCGAACAGCAGCACGGCCTGCGCCGCCGCGAACGCCCAGTCGAGGTTGGTGGTCGCGTCGACGTAGATCGTCTGTGCGAACACGGGGATCTGCGAGCCGCCGATGAAGCGGGGGGTGATGAAGGAGCTCACCGAGAGCACGAACACCAGGGAGGCGCCGGCGACGATGCCGGGCACCGACAGCGGCAGCACGACGTGCCGCAGCGTGCGCCAGAATCCGGCGCCGAGGGTGCGAGAGGCCTCCTCCAGCTGCGGACGGATGCCGGAGATGACGCCGAGGATGCTGAGCACGGCGAACGGCAGCAGCACCTGCACCATCGCGATCACGACGCCGGTCTCGGTACCGAGGAATCCCTGCGTGCCGCCGACGAGGAACTCCGCGCCGGGGATCTGCATCATCAGGCCGGACGGCCCCATGAGCACCACCCAGCCGAAGGTGCGGACGACGACGCTCGTCATCAGCGGCAGGATCACCACGATGAGGAGGAAGGAGCGCACCTTCGAGCCGGCGCGCGCCATGATGTACGACAGCGGGACGGCGATGACGAGGGTGATCACCGTCTGGATCACCCCCAGGCGGAGCGATCGCAGCGCCGCCTGGAGGTGATACTCGCTCGCGAACAAGCGGGTGAAGTTGTCGAGGGTGAACCCGCCTGCCGGCGATTGCACGCTCATGAGCAGCATGCCGGCCACCGGGGTGACGAAGGCGAGCGCGAGCAGCACGATCGCCGGCAGGAGCAGGAGCCAGGGCTCCTTACGGGTTCGGACGCTCATTTGGTGATCAGCGCATTCCACTCATCGGTCCACGCCTGACGCGACGCGGCGATGTCGCCCGGGGCGTAGACCACGACGTCGTCGAGCTCGTCGCCGGTGAGCACGGCCTCGGCCGCCTCGTCCGACAGCTCGGCCTTCGTGTTGACGGGGGAGTAGCGCATGTTCTCCGCGAAGACGGCCTGCGCTTCGGGGCGCAGCTCGTAGTCGATGAAGAGCGTCGCCAGCTCGGGGTTGTCCCGACCCTCGACGACGTTCGCCGTGATGAGCGACGCGGTGGCGCCCTCCTCCGGGACGATGAACTCGACGGGGAGACCCGCGTCCTGCAGGGTGCCCGCGTAGTCCATCGCGTACGGGGCCAGCCAGGTGCCGCGCTGGGCGAAGGCGGTCTGCAGGTCCGGCGAGGTGGGGACGACGATCGCGTCGCCCGAGGACGCCAGCGCCCCGAGGTCGGCGATGGCCGCGGACGGGTCCTCGATGCCACCCCCGAGCGCGTCGGCCACGCGGAGCATCGACAGCACCCCGTAGGTGTTCGAGAAGTCCGTCAGGGCGACGTGACCGGCGTAGGCGTCGTCGAAGAGGTCTTCCCAGGACGTCGGCGCCGGGGCGTCGGCCTCGGTGTTGTAGACGAGCCCGATGGGCGCGAGCTGGATGACCGGACCCTCCCCACGCTCGAGGCCGGCGGTCGCGATGTCGATGAGGTCCCCCGACGCGGACAGGTCGTCGGCGGCGATCGGGGCGATGAGGCCCTGCTCCGCGGCGGTGAACTCCTGTCCGCCGGAGAAGTGCACGACATCGATCTGCGGGCTCGCCTTCTGGGCGGTGACCTGGGCGAGGGCGTCGGCGCTGTACAGGGTGATCAGCTCGACCTTCGCTCCGGTCTCCTCCTCGAACGGGTCGACGACGGCCTCGATGAAGGCCTTCTCCCAGTCTCCGCCGAACGACGTGACGACCAGGGTCTCGCCGGCGAACTCCTTGTCACCACCGGACGAGGACTCGCCGTCGCCGGACGCGCAGCCGGCGAGGGCGAGGGCACCGGTGGCGACGAGCGCGCCGGCGGTGAGGATTCTGCGGGTGTTCATGCACTGCTCCTTCGGGATGGGTCCAGCACGGGGGGTGGACGCCTAGACCAGGCGTCCGATGGTGAGCTGCTTCGCTCCGTCGATGCGGATCGCGGCGCTCTCCTGAGCGAACTCCGCGAGTCCTTCGGTGATGCCGGCCCAGATGTTGACCGGTGTCCATCCGAGGGGGCCGAGAATACGGGCACCACGATCGTAGAAGACTCCGATCTCGTACCACTCGAACGGCAGTCCGCCCATCTGCATGGGGCGCTGCCAGTACCACTGCAGGTCACCCGGTGCGGGCACGACCTGCTGGTTCTCCGCGGGCACGGCCTCGGGGTCGAAGTTCTGGGCCTCCTCGGGAAGACCGACCATGACCTCGGGTCCGGCGTACATCGCGTGCATCGCCTGCATGGTGACCGGCTTCTCCAGCGCGCCCCACATCGCCTCGCACGTGCGAGGAGCGAGGTCCTCGAACAGGGTGGCGACGGCGCGGACGCCGTTCTCGTACTCGAGGAAGACCTGCTTGGTCATCGTGTTCCTTTCTGGCCAGCGGACGGTTCCGCTGCGCGTTCACGGGCGGCCGCGACGAACGCCGCGAACAGCGGGCGCTCCTCGGCGGCCTCTTCGGGGGCTGTCATCTTCTCGGGGTGCCACTGCACCGCCCAGAAGGCCCAGTCGTCGTCCGACTCGACGGCTTCGACGATGCCGTCAGGAGCCCAGGCGACGGGGCGCAGCCCGGGGGCCGGGGTGTCGACGGACTGGTGGTGGATGGTGTTGACGGTCCGCGTCGTCGTCCCGTAGAGCGCGGCGAGCCTGCTGTCCTCCGCGAACGCGACGGCGTGCCGGGCGGAGAGCTGCTCGTCTGCTCCTCGCACCGGGTGATGGTCGGCCGTGGCGGGGATGTCGACGATGAGGGAGCCGCCGAACGCGACGGTGCAGACCTGGAGCCCGCGGCAGATCGCCAGCACCGGCAGGCCGCGTTCCCGGGCACCAAGGGCGAGCGCGATCTCGTAGCCGTCGCGGGCCGAGTCGTACGACTTCCCGTCCTGGGGCTCGGCGCCGTAGTGCGAGGGGTGCAGATCCTCCCCGCCGGAGAGCACCAGCCCGTCGAGCCGATCGAGGACCTCGTCGACACCGGCGGTCGGCGGCAGCAGCACGACGGCGCCGCCGGCGGCCTCGATCGGCGTGGCGTACTCGGTGCCGAGGCTGTGCGCGGGGCGGCCCGTGCCGAGGTCGGTGTCGATGGCGCGGCGCCAGGTGGTGATGCCGATGAGCGGGCGGGTCACGACAGCTCGATCCACGTGGTCTTCAGGTCGGTGAACTTCTCCATCGCGTGCAGACTCTTGTCGCGCCCGAAGCCGGAGCCCTTGACCCCGCCGAAGGGGATGGTCATGTCGCCCTCCTCGAAGCAGTTGACCCAGACGACACCCGCCCGCAGCCGGCGGGAGAGGGTGTGCACGGCGTTGAGGTCGGTGCTCCACAGCGCGGCGGCGAGGCCGTACTCGGTGCCGTTGGCGATGGCGAGGGCGTCCTCGACGTCGTCGTACGCGATGACCGACAGCACGGGGCCGAAGACCTCGCGCTGCGCCACCTCGTGCGCGGGGGTCACGCCGAGCACGACGGGGGCGAAGTAGCTGCCGCCGTCGACGGCGGAGAACCGTTCGGTGCTGCCGGCCGCGAGCTCGGCGCCGTCGGCCTCCGCGCGCTCGACGAACCCGGCGATCCCGGCGAGCTGCTTCTCGCTGACGATCGCCCCCATCGACGTGGACACGTCGAACGGGTCTGCGGGAAGGCTCGTGCGGGCGACCTCGGCGGCGATCTCCAGGGCCCTGTCGTAGTGCGCGCGGGGGACGAGCAGCCGGGACGAGGCCGTGCACATCTGCCCCTGGTTGTAGAAGCAGCCGTCGGCCGTGGCCCGGACCGCCCGCTCCAGATCGGCGTCCGGGAGCACGAGGCTCGCCGTCTTGCCGCCGAGCTCCGGCCACACGCGCTTGCCGTTCGACGCCGCGGCGTATCCGAGGAACCGGCGGCCGACCTCGGGCGAGCCCGTGAACGTGACGACGTCGACATCGGGGTGCTCGCCGAGTGCGCGGCCGGCGACGTGGCCGGCGCCGGGGGTGACGTTCAGCACGCCGGCCGGGAGGCCGGCCTCGTGGGCGAGCTCGGCCAGGCGCAGGGCCGAGAAGGTGGTGTGCTCGGCGGGCTTGAGGACGACGCTGTTGCCGACGGCGAGAGCGGGGGCGAGCTTCCAGGCCGTCATCGTGAGCGGGAAGTTCCACGGCACGACCGCGGCGACGACGCCGGCCGGTTCGCGGGTGACGAGCGCGAGGCTGTTCGGGGCGGTGACGGGGAGCTCGTCGAGCACCTTGTCTGCGGCCTCGCCGTACCAGCGGAAGCAGTTCACGACCGCGCGGAGTTCGGTCTGCAGCGCCTCGCGCACGGGCTTGCCCATCTCGAGGGAGATGGTGAGGGCGAGTTCTTCGGCGTTGTCGTGGATCTTCTGCGCGAAGGCGATCAGCAGCTGGCCGCGCTCCCGGGGGGCGATGCGCGACCAGACGCCCGCGTCGAACGCGGCACGGGCGGAGCGGACCGCGCGGTCGATGTCGGCGGCGGAGGCGGCCGCGATCGGAGGCAGTGCCCGGCCGTCGCGGGGGCTGATCGGTGCGAGGGGCTCGGCGGCCCCGTCCTCCCAGGAGCCGTCGATGAACATGCGGGTGTGCAGCGACAGCGCCGCCGCGCGGTCCGCCCAGTCGTCTCCAGTTGCCGTGAACACGGTCGTCCTCTCCAGGGGTGAAGGCCCTGGAAGGGATACTCGCTCTATTTCGCCATTGCGTCAAGGCAATGCGAACGATTCCGCCATTTCTTTACACGTCCGTAACAGAATCGGCCTACAAGCGGATGGCTCCCGTCGGCATGTCCTGCGCCAGCGCCGCCGGCGCCTCGTCCACGATCAGCGACCCGCGGAGCACCGGCGTGATGACGACGAGCGACTCCACGACCTCCAGCCCGTCGTGGCCCGCCACTGCGGGACCGGTGAGGAAGTCGTAGAACTCGTCCGCGTCGCGCACGAGCACGTTCATGAGGAGCTGCGACGTGCCGGTCGTCGCGACGATGAACTTCACCTCGGGGGCGGCGGCGAGGGCGGATCCCACCTTCTCCAGCCGATCCATCGGCACCCGCAGCCACACGAGTGCCTCCAGCCCGAGGCCGAAGAGGCTCGGGACGATCTCCGTGCGGGGGTGCATGAGACCGCGGCGGTTGAGGGACTCCATCCGTCGACGCGTCGTGGTGACGTTCAGTCCGAGCGCGCGGGCGAGCTGTGCCACGGGCATCCGTCCGTCCTTCAGCAGGAGCCGGATCAGCGCTTCCTCGTCCTCGCTCAAGGCGTCCGCCGGGTCGACCTCGGATCCCGAGGACTCGTCCAGCATGCGCACCTGCTCGTCGGACAGCACGCCCACCCGCCAGTCGTGTCCGGAGCGGAAGAACTTCAGCACCGTGGTGACGTTGATCGACGCGATGCCCTCCACCTCGGGGAAGTCGGTGAAGAGCAGCTCGCGGATCGATGCGTCGTCGTGGGGGAGGAGCATGCCGGCGATGTCGCTGCTGCCCTCGAGGACCGACACGGACGACGCGTCGGCACGACGGGCGAGGGTGCGGGCGACGTGCCAGAGCGCATGCGGTTCGGTCGTGATCCGGAACAGGACGGCGCGCGCATGGAGCACGCGCGCGGGGTCGACGTAGGTCGAGACGCGCACGAGCCCGCGGTCCAGGAGACGCTGTCCGCGGCGGGCGACCGTCCGCTCCGGGAGGTCGACCACGCGGGCGATCTCGCCCCAGGACGCGCGGCCGTTCACCTGCAGGGCCGCCGCGACGATCCGATCGGTCTCATCGGCCAGGGCATCGTTCGCGGGCACGGGTTCTCCTTCGCGGGTCGGGCACGTGAAGGTTATCCCAGACCCGGAGGGGACCGGTGCATGGTCCGAGGCGAGAGCCGGGAGAGACGGCACGGGCGCCGCCGGAGGACCGGCGGCGCCCGCGGAGGGACAGACGACCGGGTTACCCGGCGTCCGTCGTCTCGACGACCGCGGTCGCACGACGGCGACGCAGCGCGAACAGGCCGAGGCCGGCGGCGAGCAGCACGATGGCGCCGATGACGAACGGCGTGCTGTCCGCACCGGTCGTCGCGAGGTCGCCGTCGGTCGCGCCGCCCGAGTCGCTCTCACCGGGGGCGATCGCACCGCCGTCAGCCGCTGCGGTCACGGTGAGGGAGGCCGTCACTTCGGTGCCGTCGGGGAGGATCACGGCGAGGGTGTGCGTCCCCGCCGGGGTGGCCGCGGGGATGGTGACGGTGCGCGAGAACGTGCCGTCGGCCGCGACCGTGACCGTACCGAGCGCGACCGGGTCGGACCGCAGCTCGAGGGCGAGCTCCGCGCCGGCCGCGAAGCCGCTTCCGGACACCGCGAGCGTGCCGCCGGCCGCGACCGAGGACGCGCCCAGCTCGACCGCCGCGGGCTTCTCCGGCTCCGGCTCCTCCGTGACCGGCGGAGTGACACCGGCCTCGGTGACCCACTTCTCACCGGCATCCGACTTGGTCACCGTGAACGTGTCGTAGACGGCGCCGACGGGGAGGTCGGTCGTGGCGTCCGGCTGCTTCTCGGCGAGGTACGACCGATAGACGAGCTGGTTCTTCGAGACGTCGATCACCTGGTACGTCGTCACGCCCTGACCGCGCAGCACCTGGGTGGCGCCGTTGTTGGTCCAGACGTTCTTCTCCGGGGTCTCCAGGTCGTAGTGCTTCGCGCCGGAGTTCGACACGACGTAGACCGGACCGGTGGTGAGGCCCGGAGTCTCGGTCGCATCCGTGTTCACGTAGCCGCGGGCGTACGTGTGGTCGTGGCCCATGAGCACGAGATCGATGTCGTTGCGCTGGAAGACGGGCAGCCACTCGGCGCGGAGCACCGGCTCGTCACGACCGGCCGAGGCCGAGAAGACCGGCTGGTGGAACGTGACGACGTTCCACTTCGACGGGCTGTTCTGCAGCAGCAGGTCGAGCCAGGCGGCCTGGAAGCGCGTCCACAGGGTGCCGATCTGGGACGACGGGCACTCCGCCCCCGTGCAGGACGGGAGCCCGGCCGGGGTGAGGAAGGTCGTGTCGCGGGTCGCGTTCAGGGTGATGAAACGGACGCCCTGGTAGTCGGTGTAGTACGCGGTCTCGGCGGCGAACGAGCTCCAGTGGTCGAAGAACGCGCGGTACTGCTGCGCGACCTCGGAGTCGCCCTTCGCGAGGTTCGCCAGCTCGCCGATCGAGCTCGTCGACGGGTTGTTGTGCGGGTACTCGAACGCGGCCTTCCACGCCGTGAGCAGCTTGTCGCCCGAGTACTCGTGGTTGCCGGGGGCGGCCATGACGTTGGTGCGGACCGCCGAGTCCTTCATGCCTTGGAACCAGTTCAGCCACTCGTTCTCGTTGCTGGAGGTGTTGATGAGGTCGCCGGCGTGCACGGAGCCGATCGAGCGAGGAGCGTGTGCCTCGGCCTGCTTCACGACGCTCGGCCATGTGGTGTCGAGACCGATCTGGGCGTCGCCGTAGTAGATGAACTGGAAGTCGTTCGCCTTCGGGTCGGCGGTGCGGAACTCGTACCAGTCGCTCCAGCTCCCGGGGAGACCCACCCGGTAGCGGTACGCCGTGGCGGGGGTGAGGTCGGTGACCGTGGCCGAGAAGTGCTTGTTCGGGTTGCCGTTCACGACACCGGCGTCGTACGCGTCGACCGTGCGGGTGGCACCACCGGTCGCGAGGCCGATCTCGACCTGGCCGACCGTGTGCGAGGCGTCGCCGGCGAGCCAGGAGAACGACTGCGACACCTCCGGCTTCTCTGTCGGGGTGAGGATGACGCGGGTCGGCGGGGCGACCACGGGCGTGCCGGGGTCGGAGGCCTTCACGAGGGTGAGCGACGACATGTCGAAGTAGATGTCGGAGCTGGACGCGCGGTCCTGGAACAGCGACACGGCGATCGTGTTCGTGCCGTCACGGAGCAGGTCGCCCTCGGCGCTGAACGTGCTGGTGAGCGGGTCACCGTTGGAGTCGCCGGCATACTCGACGTTGGTGGTGTCGGTGATGCGGCCGTCGACGTAGCGGGCGACTTCCTCGCCGTTGATCCAGACGATGATGGCGTCATCGTAGGTGATGGTGCTCTGCAGAGCGGCGACCTGCTCGGCGACGCCGGCTTCGAGTTCGAACGTCGTCCGAAAGAAGTAGGTGGGCACGGTCGGGGCCGCGGTGCCGTCGAGGTAGTGGTTGAGGAGCGTCTTCGGCGTCTGCGGGCCGACGGGGGCGAGCTTCCCGCCCTTGGCGCCGAACGAGCCCGGTGCGGTCTTCCACCCGCTGTCGTCGTAGGCCGGCAGGGTCCAATCGCGCAGCGCGGCCGGGGCAGGGGACGGGTCGGAGCCGTCGTCGAGGTAATGCCAGGGGGTGTCGCCGGTGACGAGCGATCCGGTGGGCACCTCGGGGTCGGGCGCGGCGAGGGCCGCGGGGGCGACGACGGCGCCGCCGAGCACGGCGAGCAGCGCGACGGACGTCAGTCCGCGACGCCGCCACCGCACCGCAGGGGTGGGGGAGGTCATGTCTGTCCTTCGTGGGTGGGTGTCCGTGCTCAGCCGCACGGGGCGCCCCCAGCCCAGCGGAGCCGGATGACCGCGGTCTGACATCGAGGCGACGGGGAGGTGAACGCGCTCGCGGGCGGGCACCGCTTCGGAGATCGCCCGAGACACGCCGGGGTACCGGCTCGGAGCCGGCGCGTCGGCCGGAGGCTCCGAAGTCGTGCCCGGTCCGGAAGGGGTGGAAAGCGGGCCGGTACGCTGGAACCCATGCTCAACATGGCCGACGGCCTCGCCCGTCTCGGCGCGCTCGCCGAGAATCCCGTCGTCCGTACCCTCGCGGAGGCCTTCGACGAAGCCGGTTTCGAGCTCGCCGTCGTCGGCGGTCCGGTCCGCGATGCGCTGCTCGGCCGCGAGACGCACGACCTCGACTTCACGACGAGCGCCTCGCCGGACGAGATCCTCGCGATCGTGAAGCCGGTCGCCTCCGCGCACTGGGACATCGGCCGGGCCTTCGGGACCATCGGCGCCCGGGTGCGGGGCGAGCAGGTCGAGATCACCACCTATCGCGCCGACAGCTACGACGGCGTGACGCGCAAGCCCACCGTGGAGTTCGGCGACTCGATCGACGGCGACCTCGTCCGCCGCGACTTCACGGTCAACGCGATGGCCCTCCAGGTGCCCGCGGTGAAGCTCGTCGACCCGACCGGCGGGGTCGAGGACCTCGTGGCGGGCGTGCTGCGGACACCCGCGGATCCCCGGGTGTCGTTCGGCGACGACCCGCTCCGGATGCTGCGCGCCGCCCGGTTCAGCGCGCAGCTCGGCTTCACGGTGGAGGAGGACACGGAGCGGGCGATCACCGAGCTCCGCGAGACCCTGACGATCGTGAGCCCGGAGCGCGTGCAGTCCGAGCTCGTGCGCCTCATGCAGACCGACGACCCCGTCCGCGGCATCCGGGTGCTGGTGGAGACCGGACTCATCGAGGAGTTCCTCCCCGAGGTCAGCGCCCTCAAGCTCGAGGTCGACGAGCACCACCACCACAAGGACGTCTACGAGCACTCGCTCACGGTGCTCCGTCAGGCCATCGCGCTCGAGCACGCCAGGAACCCCGGGGCCGCTCCGGACGTGCCGCTGCGGATCGCGGCTCTGCTCCACGACATCGGCAAGCCCCGCACGCGCAAGCTCGAGCCGGGTGGCGCGGTGACCTTCCACCACCACGACGTCGTCGGCGCCCGGATGGCCCGCAAGCGGCTGCAGGCCCTGCGCTTCGACTCGGCGACCACGGACGCCGTCGCGACCCTGATCGAGCTGCATCTGCGGTTCTTCGGCTATGCGGAGGGGGCGTGGACGGATGCCGCCGTGCGTCGCTACGTCCGCGATGCCGGGGACCTGCTGGAGCGGCTGCACATCCTCACGCGCGCCGACGTCACCACGCGGAACAAGCGCAAGGCCGCGCGGCTCGCCGCCGCCTACGACGACATCGAGTCCCGGATCGCGGCTCTTCGCGAGCAGGAGGAGCTCGACGCGATCCGTCCGGAGCTCGACGGCAACCGCATCCAGGAGGTCCTCGGCATCTCTCCGGGCCGGGAGGTCGGCGAGGCGTACCGGTTCCTCCTCGATCTGCGCCTCGATGAGGGCGTCCTGGGCGACGACGTCGCGGAGCAGCGTCTCCGCGAGTGGTGGGCTTCGCGCGGCTGACTTCTGCCGACCCACCCCCTTGCGTGCCTCCCGGCCCCCTGCGCCCGCACGTAAAGGGCCGGGCCGACCGCAGAGGGGTGGGTCGACCTCAGTTGATGATGGCGGCGGCGTCCGGGGGGAGAGTCAGGAGCGTGGGGGTGCTCGACGCGGGGGCGGTTGTGAGGAGGAGTTCGGCCGTCGAGGGCACCGCGAACGTTGCGGGGGTGGGGGAGAGGTTCACGAGCACCGACACTCCTCCGCGATCGATGCGGTAGACGCGGTGCTCGGGGCGGCCGTCCGTCTCCCGGACCTCGACCGTCGTGTGCGCGGAGTCCGGGTCGGTGAGCTCCGGTCGCGCTCGCCGCAGTCGCGCGAGGTCGCGGTACAGCGCCAGGAGCCGGGCGTTCACCGGCGCCTCGGCCTCCGCCCAGTCGAGGTGCGAGCGACGGAAGGTGTCGGGATCCTGCGGGTCGGGCACCGCATCCGGATCCCAGCCCATGCGGGCGAACTCCGCCGTGCGACCCTCGGCGACCGCGCGGCCGAGTTCGGGCTCGGGGTGGGCGGTGAAGAACTGCCACGGTGTCGTCGCGCCCCACTCCTCGCCCATGAAGAGCATCGGGGTGCCCGGGGCCGTCAGCGTGAGGACGGCGGCCACCGCGAGCCGATCGGGGGACAGGGTGGCGGAGAGCCGGTCCCCGGCCGCGCGGTTCCCGATCTGGTCGTGATCCTGCGCGAAGGTCACCAGCCGCCAGCTCGGCACCTCGGCCGGGATCGGGGACCCGTGCGGACGGTCGCGGAAGGACGAGAAGGTGCCGTCGTGGAAGAACCCGCCCTTGGTCACCTTGGCCACCGCCTCGGCTGCGGCGAAGTCGGCGTAGTACCCGGCGGTCTCCCCGGTGAGTGCGACGTGCACGGCGTGGTGCCAGTCGTCCGACCACTGCGCCGTGAGTCCGTAGCCCCCGGCTTCCCGCGGCAGGATGAGCGTCGGGTCGTTGAGGTCGGACTCGGCGATGAGGGTCAGCGGCCGATTCTGCTGCGCGGAGAGGGCGTCCACCCGTTCGGAGAGCTCCCGCAGCAGGTGCACGGGCCGCCGGTCGTGCAGGGCGTGCACGGCGTCGAGGCGGAGCCCGTCGACGTGGAAGTCGCGCAGCCACATCAGGGCGTTGTCGAGGATGTACTCCCGCACCGCGTCCTCGTCGAGGTTCACCGAGTCGCCCCACGTGTTGCTCTCGCCCTCGCGCAGGTACGGACCGAAGAGGGGGAGGTAGTTCCCGCTCGGACCGAGGTGGTTGTAGACCACGTCCTGCACGACGGCGAGCCCGTGCGCGTGGGCGGCGTCGACGAACCGCTGGTACGCCGCGGGACCGCCGTACTCCTCCTGCACCGCGTACCAGAGCACGCCGTCGTACCCCCAATTCCAGGCGCCGTTGAAGGCGTTGACGGGCAGCAGCTCGACGTGGGTGACGCCGAGGTCGACGAGATGCGCCAGGCGGCCGATCGCCGCGTCCAGCGTGCCCTCCGGCGTGAAGGTGCCGAGGTGCAGCTCGTAGATCAGCCCGCCCGCGAGCTGCCGTCCGGTCCAGGAGGCGTCGGTCCAGGCGAAGGCCGCGGGGTCGAACGCCGCCGAGGCGCCGTGCACGCCGTCCGGTTGCCGCCGCGACCGAGGGTCCGGACGCAGGTCGTCGCCGTCGTCGAGCAGGAACCCGTAGCGCTCGCCGTCCGCGAGGACGAGGTCGGCGGTCCAGTGCCCCTCAGTGGTCGCCGTGAGTTCCCGCTCCTCCACGGTCGCGCCCGCGGCGTCGAGGCGTCGCACCCGCACACGCCTCGCCCGCGGCGCCCACACCGAGATCATCGGGCCAGCTCGATCAGCGCGACCGGATACGTGTCGAGCAGTTCCGCCAGCCGCACCGGTCCGGGCGGGATCCGCCGACCGGTGAGGAGATCCGTCCCCGGCAGCTCCGGGCGCATCAGGACGGTGTCGCCCCAGCCGCCGCGGCGCGCCAGCGTCACCGGCAGCCGCGTGGCCACGGCGGTCGCGCCGCCGCGGTGCACGGCGACGGCGTGGTCGGCGGCCGCGCCCTCGACGACGGCCGGCCGGTAGAAGCGGAACAGCTCCGGGTTGTCCCGCCGCAGTCGCAGGGCCCGCGAGGTCACCAGCAGCTTCGCGGCACCGGAGTCGTCGATGGGCGGGAGCACACCGCGGGCGTGGTCCGCGTCGAGCTCCCGCAGCATCCGGGCGCGCAGAGCGAAGTCCACGGGTCGACGGTTGTCGGGGTCGACGAGCGAGAGGTCCCACAGCTCGGTGCCCTGGTAGACGTCGGGCACGCCGGGACCGGTGAGCTGCAACAGCTTGGCGGAGAGGGAGTTCGAACGGCCCGCATCGACGATCTCCGCCACGAACCGGTCGAGGATCGGCGCGGCGTCGCCCTCCACGGATCGCGCGATCGCGGCCAGACCCTCCTCGAAGGCCGCGTCCGGATGCTGCCAGGTGGTCCGCTCGGCGGCCTCGCGCGCGGCCTTGGTGGCATAGGCGAGGAGCCGGTCGGAGGGCAGCGGCCAGGCTCCGACGGCGGCCTGCCAGATCAGCGCGTCGAGGGGACCGTGTCCGGTGGTCGCGACGGCGCGCAGCTCCGCCAGCACCTCGCCCCACCGCTCCGGGATCTCCGAGAGCACGGACAGGCGTGCCCGCACGTCCTCCGAGCGCTTCGTGTCGTGCGTGGAGAGCGTCGTCATCGAGTGCGGCCAGGCGGCCAGTCGTGCCCGCTGCGCGTCGTGGAACTCCTCGACCGACAGGGCGGGGATCGACGGATCGGCGCCGACCTCGGTCAGCGTCCCGAGGCGGGTGAACCGGTAGAACGCGGTGTCCTCCACGCCCTTCGCCATCACGGCGCCGCTCACCTGCGGGAACCGCTGCGCGACCTCGAGCGAGGGGTCGACCAGGAGCGGTTCGAGCGCCGCGAAGGCGGCGGAGAGGTCGGGGCGTCGACGCAGGGCCTCCGCGAAGGCGGCGCACAGGTGCTCGCGACCTTCGGGGAGATAGGAGCGGTACACGGGGAAGCAGGCGAGGAGCTCGGCGAGGGCGTCGTCGGCGTGCACGATACCGTGGGGGAGCGTGCGGACCAGGCGGCGCACCTCCGCGGCCAGGAGCGTGTCGGCGATCATCCGCTTCGTGTCGTGGATGAGGTCGTGCCAGGGGAGCGCGTCCGGGAGGCCGGTCTCCGCGCGGAGCCGGGCGTCCAGCCGGTCCAGCGCCGCGACACCCTCCGCGTCGACGAACAGGCGGTCGAGCTCGGCCAGCGCGTCGTAGCCGGTCGTGCCGTCGGTGCGCCACCAGGCCGGGAGGGCCTCGCCGGGCTCCAGGATCTTCTCCACGAGCGTGTACGCGCGCCCGGTCGCGTCGGCGAGCTGCTCCAGATACGCACCGGGGTCGACGAGGCCGTCCGGATGATCCACCCGCAGCCCGTCCGCGAGTCCGGTCCGGAGCCAGCGGAGGATCTCCCGATGCGACTCCGCGAAGACGTCGGGACGCTCCACCCGGATGCCGGCGAGTTCGGAGACCGCGAAGAATCGGCGATACGTGAGATCGGTGTTCTGGTCCTCCCAGAATCGCAGCTCGTAGTTCTGGGCCGCCAGGAGTGCCGGGAGGTCGTCGGCCAGCGCCGCGGTGCCGGGGGCGAGCGGCAGCTCGTGCTCGAAGTAGCGCAGCACCCCGTCCGGCGCATCGGCGGCCGGGGTGGTGTCGACGTCGAGTTCGCCGTTCGCGACGACCTCCTCCGGGCTCGCGCCCAGCAGCGGGAGCAGGAGCCGTCCGCCGCCGGCGTCCCAGTCGATGTCGAAGGCGGCGGCATGACGGGTCTTCCGGCCGAGTCGCAGCACCTCCCACCACCACGGGTTCTGCCGCGGCACCGCGACGCCCACATGGTTGGGGACGATGTCGGCGAGGATGCCGAGGCCGGCCGTGCGCGCCGCCGAGGCGAACCGGACGAGACCGTCCTCGCCCCCTCGGTCCGGATCGATGCGCGCGTGGTCGACCACGTCGTAGCCGTGGTTCGAACCCGGCGTCGCCGCCAGCAGCGGCGACAGATACGCCCAGGACGCGCCGAGCTCGGCGAGGTAGCCGACCACATCGGCCGCCGCTTCGAGGGGGAAGCTGCCGCTGATCTGGAGGCGATAGGTCGACAGCGGCCTGTCGGTCATGAGGCGGCCTGTTCGCTCTGCGCGCGGAGCGAGGCGTCGACGGAGTCGTCGGTGTCGACCGGCTCGCCGTCGATCTCCTGCAGCACGAGCATGGCCTTGCCCTCGAGCGGCACGGTGTCGCGGGCGCGGAGGTTCCGGTCGCCCAGCTCGCCGGCGGTGTCCACTGCGACGAGCCATTCCGCACCGTGGCGATCGTCCGGCAGGGCGAGGTCGACGGGCTCGTCGCCGCTGTTGAAGTAGACGAGGAAGTTCACGTCCTCCACGGGTCGCCCTCGCCGGTCGTTCTCGCGGATCCCGCGGCCGTTGAGGAACATGCCGACAGAGCGGCCGAAGCCGGAGTCCCAGTCCTCCGGGGTCATGCGGGCGCCGTCCGGTCGCAGCCACACGACGTCGGGGATGCGCTCGCCGTCCTCGTCCGCGACCGGGCGTCCGTCGAAGAAGCGGCTGCGGCGGAAGGTCGGATGGTCGTGCCGGAGCCGTGCGACCGCCGCCGTGAACTCCACGAGCGGCAGGTCGGCCGCCTCCCAGTCGATCCAGGTGAGCTCGTTGTCCTGCGCGTAGCCGTTGTTGTTGCCGTGCTGCGTGCGGCCGAGCTCGTCGCCGTGGGAGATCATCGGCACGCCCTGCGAGAGCAGCAGCGTCGCGAGGAAGTTCCGCTGCTGACGCGCGCGCCGCCGGTTGATGTCGATGTCGTCGGTCGGTCCCTCCGCGCCCATGTTGTCGGAGCGGTTGTGGGATTCGCCGTCGTTGTTGTCCTCGCCGTTGTCCTCGTTGTGCTTCTCGTTGTAGGAGACGAGGTCGCGCAGCGTGAAGCCGTCGTGCGCGGTCACGAAGTTGATGGAGGCGACGGGTCGTCGGCCGGAGTGCTCGTACAGGTCGGCGGAGCCGGTGAGGCGCGAGGCGAACTCGCCGAGGGCCTGCGGCTCCCCGCGCCAGAAGTCGCGCACGGTGTCGCGGTACTTGCCGTTCCACTCCGTCCACTGCGGCGGGAAGTTGCCCACCTGATAGCCGCCGGGTCCGATGTCCCACGGCTCGGCGATGAGCTTCACCTGGGAGACGATCGGATCCTGCTGCACGAGCTCGAAGAAGGCCGCGAGGCGGTCGACGTCGTAGAACTCGCGGGCGAGGGTCGCCGCGAGGTCGAAGCGGAAGCCGTCGACGTGCATCTCGGTCACCCAGTACCGCAGCGAGTCCATGAGCAGTTGCAGGGCGTGCGGGTTGCCCGCGTTCAGGCTGTTGCCCGTGCCGGTGTAGTCCGTGTAGTACCGCTTGTCCTCTTCGAGCCGGTAGTACGCCTCGTTGTCGATCCCGCGCATCGAGAGCGTCGGACCGAGGTGGTTGCCCTCCGCCGTGTGGTTGTAGACCACGTCGAGGATGACCTCGATGCCGGCCTCGTGGAGCGCGCGCACCATGGCACGGAACTCCTGCACCTGCTGACCGTCCTGGCCGCCGGCGGCATAGGCGTTGTGCGGGGCGAAGAAGCCGAGGGTGTTGTAGCCCCAGTAGTTCGACAGGCCCTTGTCCTGCAGCACCGAGTCGTTGACGAACTGGTGCACGGGCATCAGCTCCAGGGCGGTGACGCCGAGACGCTGGAGGTGCTCGACGACCGCCGGATGCGCGATGCCGGCGTAGGTCCCCCGCAACTCCTCCGGCACCTCGGGATGCCGCTGGGTGAGCCCCTTCACATGGGCCTCGTAGATGACGGTCTCGGCGTACGGCGTCTTCAGCGGCCGGTCGCCGCCCCACTCGAAGAACGGGCTGACGACGACGCCCTTCGCCATCGCGCCCGCGGAATCGTCGTCGTTGCGGGAGTCAGGGTCGCCGAAGTCGTAGCCGAACAGGGACTGACCCCAGTCGATCTCGCCGGCGACGGCTTTGGCGTACGGGTCGAGGAGCAGCTTGTTCGGGTTGAACCGCTGCCCCTGGGCCGGGTCGTAGGGGCCGTGCACCCGGTAGCCGTAGCGCTGTCCCGGCTGAACCGTGGGCAGGTAGCCGTGCCAGACGAAGGCGTCCACCTCCGTGAGGGGCACGCGCGTCTCCGTGCCGTCCGCGTCGAAGAGGCAGAGCTCCACGCGCTCCGCGCCCTCGCTGAAGAGGGCGAAGTTGGTGCCCTGCCCGTCGAAGGTGGCCCCCAGCGGGTAGGCGGACCCGGGCCAGACCTCGCGGCTCATCCGGCGAGGGCGTGGTCGCGCGAACCCGCGGCCATGGCACTGACGATGCTGACGGCATGGTCGTAGTCGTACACCTGAGCGATCTCCACAGCCCGAGGATACGGGTGTCCGAGGTAGCAGACATAGAGCGGCGGCACGACCTCGATGTACCCGACAGGGGCGTCGTGTGCGACGACGTACCGGTCGAAGTCGATCCGCTCGCAGGCCGGCTCGATCGCGGCGGGGTGGGCCGCGTCGGCGCGCTGCGAGGAGCCAGTGCTGGTGGGGGTGTGGACGTTCATGGCGCCTCCTGACTCGTGATGGGACCACGATAGGAACCGGGAACGGATCCGAGAACGGTATTGCCAACCGGGCGTCGACCGGCTATGCACCCGATGACGACGGGATCACTCGCCGCGCCATCGCACGTACTCCGTCACCACGACGCCCGATTCATACGGGGTCGTCTCCACGGCCTCGAACCGTTCGGGACGGTAGGGGCGGTCGCCGAAGAGCGGGATGCCGGATCCGAAGAGCAGCGGCTGCCGTTTCAGGATGAGCCGGTCGATCTCGTCGGCGAGCGTCGCCGCGAGAGCCCCGCCGCCGCACAGCCAGATCGCGCCGCCCTCGGCACGCTTGAGCCGCCGCACGACCTGCACCGGGTCCTCCGCCGTCACCTCGAGGTTCTCGGCCTCGGCGGTGCGGGTGCGGCTGAAGACGATCTGCCGCAGATGCCGGTACGGGCTTGCGAGCCCGCCCACCTCGTACGTGTTCCTGCCCATCAACACGGTGTCGAACACGTCGTTGCGCTGCGGGATGCCGAGGGCTTCGGCGGCCACGGTCGGCAGGGTGTCGGCGAAGCGGGCGTTGATGCCGTCCATGTGGTCGCCCTCGACGAGGAAGGCGTCGAACTCCCCGCCCGGCCCGGCGATGAAACCGTCCAGGGTCACCGCGGCGTAGTACACGAGCTCTCGCATGGTTCTCCAATCACTACATCTGTTGCGGTTGAGAGTACAACAGTCGTAGTGATTGCGCTAGGGTGGCGGCATGGCGAGGAATGAGCCGCGACGACGGCAGATCGCGGATGCCGGGCTGGCGGTGCTCGCCCGCGAGGGATCCCGGGGGCTCACGCACCGCGCGGTCGACGCCGAGGCGGACGTCCCCGCGGGGACGACGTCGAACTACTTCCGCAGCAGGGAGGCGCTGATCGAGGGCCTCGTCGACCGCATCGGGGAACGCCTGGCTCCGACGCCCGAGGACCTGGAGCGGAGGGCCGAGATCACGCCGAGCCGGGAGCTCTTCGCCGACTACATCCGGGACATCGTGCGCCGCCTCACCGCTGATCGCGACGTGACCCTCGCCCTCTTCGAACTGCGGCTCGAGAGTGCGCGCCGTCCCGAGCTCGCCGCCGTGCTCGGCGCCTGGCAACGGGCCGGCTTCGATGCGGACGTCGCCTTCAACACCCGGGCGGGTCTCCCCGGGGGCCGGCGGGAGATCGCCCTGTTCCACTACGCGATCGACGGTCTGCTGCTCGACCGGCTCACCACCCCGATCGACCCGGAGACCTCGACCGACGACGTGATCGACGATCTCGTGGCCGGGCTGCTGCCCTGACCGCCGCCGCGGCTGCTGTTCCGCCCGGTCGATCCTGCTCGTACACTGAGGGCACGCTCCCGGCTCCAGGAACGGAGAACGCGTGTCTGCGACGTGGCACGATCCGCGGGAGGCGTCGCCGACGGCGTCTCGCCTCCTCGTCGAGCGCGCGCACGAGGAGCTCATCGCCGGGAACCTCGACGATCACCGCCTCCGCGAGGTGCGTCCGCTCGTGCGCGAGTCGTGGGAGCGGTCGTGGCGCCGCCGCGTCGGTCCGGAGGGGCTGCCGCCGCTCGATCTGCATGAGGACGAGCTCGACGCCTATCGTCTGGCTCATCCGCTCGCCTCGGCGATGGAGATGATCCGCGCGCTGCTGCTTCCCGGCGACTCCGAGGACTCGGGGGTCGTGATCGCCGTGGGGGACCAGGCCGGGCGCCTGCTGTGGATCGAGGGGGACGCGCAGCTGCGGTCCCTCACCGAGGGCATGGGGTTCGTCGCCGGCGCGAACTGGGCGGAGGACGCCGTGGGCACGAGCGCTCCCGGCACCGCGCTCGCCCTGGAACGGTCGGTGCAGATCCGCGGGGCCGAGCACTACAACCGGCTGGTGCACCCGTGGTCGTGCACCGCGGCGCCCGTGCGCGACCCGGAGACGCAGCGGGTCCTGGGCGTGATCGACATCACCGGGGGACCGGAGGTGGTGACCCCGCAGGCCCGGCTGCTCGTCGACGCGACGGCGCGAGCGGTCGAGTCCGAGCTCCTCGTGGCCCGGCTGCAGCGACGGGCGGAGCCTCCGGCTCGACGACTGCCCGGCAGGACGCCGCCGGAACCCCTCGCCCGCGCGCGACTGCACGTGCTCGGACGCGACCGCGCCCGGCTGGAGACCGTGTCGGCGCACGAGGAGGCGGTCACCGAGCTCAGCGCCCGGCACGCCGCCATCCTCCTGATGCTGGCCGTGCACCGTCAGGGGCTCTCCGCCGACCGGCTCGCCGAGCTCGTCTACGGCCCTGGCGTCTCGCCGGACACCTTGCGGCCGGAGATGGTGCGTCTGCGGAAGGTCCTGGAGCGGGCGGCTCCGGACCTCGTGCCGGAGTCCCGCCCGTATCGTCTTCCGGTGCCGCTGGAGACCGACGCCCACGACGTGCTGTCCCTCCTCGACCGCGGGGCGCACCGGGTCGCTCTGACGGCGTATCGGGGTCCGGTGCTGCCGGACTCGGCCTCGCCCGGCGTGGAGGAGTTCCGTGACTCGGTCCGTGCGGCGCTGCGGGAGGTCATGCTGTCGGGGGCGAGTCTGGACGTGCTGCTCGCCTACGCGGACACCCCCGAGGGCAGTGAGGACGCGGAGGTGCTGCGGCTCGCGTTGGAGATGCTTCCGGCGCGCTCGCCGCGTCGTGCCGGTCTCGTGACCCGGATCGAGCGCCTCACCTGATTCGAATCGCCCGATTGGCCCCATTTCGGCCGCGGATGCAGCACAGTGCGCGATTCGAACGGGGTGCAACCGGCTGCAACGTTGCGCACCGGGAGTGCAACGGGCGACGGCCTAGCGTCGAGGGAACACCGCGGCATCGACGCCGCGGCGCCCCCGTCGAAGGAGACCCCCATGACCATCGTCGAAGAAGACGTGTCCCTCGCCTACGCGGCCCCCGGGCAGCCCGGAGCGGTCGCGAGCTATCGGCCCCGCTACGGCCACTACATCGGCGGCGAGTTCGTCGAACCCGCCAAGGGCCAGTACTTCGAGAACATCAGTCCCGTCAACGGCAAGCCCTTCACCGAGGTCGGCCGTGGCACCGTGGAGGACATCGACCGCGCCGTCGACGTCGCCTGGAAGGCCTTCACCGCCTGGGGCAAGACCAGCCCCGCGGAGCGCTCCGTGATCCTGAACCGCATCGCCGACCGGATGGAGCAGCACCTGGAGGAGATCGCGGTCGCCGAGACCTGGGAGAACGGCAAGCCCGTGCGGGAGACGCTCGCCGCCGACATCCCGCTCGCGATCGACCACTTCCGCTACTTCGCCGGGGTGCTCCGCGCGCAGGAGGGCGGCATCAGCCAGCTCGACGAGAACACCGTCGCGTACCACTTCCACGAACCGCTCGGTGTCGTCGGCCAGATCATCCCCTGGAACTTCCCGATCCTCATGGCCGTGTGGAAGCTGGCGCCGGCGCTCGCCGCGGGCAACTGCATCGTCATCAAGCCCGCGGAGCAGACGCCCGCATCGATCCTGTTCCTGTTCGACATCATCGGCGACCTGCTGCCGGCCGGAGTCGTCAACATCGTGAACGGTTTCGGCATCGAGGCCGGCGCCCCGCTCGCCCAGCACAAGCGCATCCGCAAGGTCGCCTTCACCGGGGAGACCACGACCGGGCGCCTCATCATGCAGTACGCCTCGCAGAACCTGATCCCCGTCACCCTGGAACTCGGCGGCAAGAGTCCGAACGTGTTCTTCGAGGACGTGGCCCGATCCACGAGCGACCCGTTCTACGACAAGGCGCTCGAGGGCTTCACGATGTTCGCGCTCAACCAGGGCGAGGTCTGCACCTGCCCGTCACGCGCCCTCATCCAGCGCTCGATCTACGACGGGTTCCTCGCCGACGGCCTCGAGCGTGTGAAGAAGGTCGTGCAGGGCAATCCGCTCGACCCCGCGACCATGATCGGCGCGCAGGCCTCGAACGATCAGCTGGAGAAGATCCTCAGCTACATCGACATCGGGAAGCAGGGCGGGGCCCGGCTGCTCACGGGAGGCGAGCGCGCCGACCTCGGCGGCGACCTCAGCGAGGGCTTCTACGTGCAGCCGACCGTGTTCGAGGGGACGAACGACATGCGGATCTTCCAGGAGGAGATCTTCGGTCCGGTGCTCTCGGTCACCTCGTTCGACGACTTCGACGACGCGATCTCGATCGCGAACGACACCCTGTACGGCCTGGGCGCCGGCGTGTGGAGTCGCAGCGGCGACACCGCGTACCGCGCAGGCCGGGCGATCGAGGCGGGTCGCGTGTGGACGAACACGTACCACCAGTACCCGGCCCATGCCGCGTTCGGCGGGTACAAGCAGTCGGGCGTCGGCCGCGAGAACCACAAGATGATGCTCGACCACTACCAGCAGACGAAGAACCTCCTCGTCTCGTACGCGGACGGTCCGATGGGCTTCTTCTGATCCCCCCGCCCGTATGTCGGACGGCGCTCGCCGCCCGGTCCGACACCCGGCATCCCGGAAGGAGTCCCCATGGCCGACGCCGCCCTGCCCGCCCGCGTCGCGGTGACCGCCCCCGCCGCCGCGCTCGTCCGCGAGCTCACCGCGCAGCACGGGCCGCTCATGTTCCACCAGTCCGGCGGCTGCTGCGACGGCTCCGCGCCCATGTGCTACCCGGTGGGGATGTTCCTCACCGGCCCCGGCGACGTGCTCCTCGGCGCCCTCGACGTCGGGCTCGACGATCCGGTCGAGGTCTTCATGTCGGCCTCGCAGTTCGAGTACTGGAAGTTCACGCACCTGACGATCGATGTCGTGCCGGGACGCGGCGCCGGGTTCAGCGTCGAAGGTCCGACGGGGATGCGGTTCCTCATCCGGTCGCGGATGCTCGACCCCGCGGAGCTGGCGAGCCTCGGCCTGGTCTGAGGACTTTCGAATCGCCTGATTGGTCCCATTTCGGCCGGAGATGCAGCCAATCAGGCGATTCGAACGGGATACGCTTGCCCGGTGAACGCACCGTACCGACCCTCCGTCCTCTTCGTCTGCGTCCACAACGCGGGGCGCTCGCAGATGGCCGCCGGCTTCCTCCGGCACCTCGCCGGCGACCGCATCGAGGTGCGCTCCGCCGGGTCGATGCCCGCTGCCGAGATCAACCCCGTCGCGGTGGCGGCGATGGCGGAGGTCGGCATCGACATCAAGGCCGAGCAGCCGAAGGTGCTCACGACCGAGGCCGTGCAGGCGTCGGACGTCGTGATCACGATGGGCTGCGGTGACGCCTGCCCGTTCTTCCCCGGCACGCGCTACGAGGACTGGGTGCTCGACGACCCCGCCGGCCAGGGGATCGACGCCGTCCGGCCGATCCGCGACGACATCCGCGGTCGCATCGAAACCCTCGTGTCCGAGTTGCTCTGACCGGCGCTCAGCCGGCCCCGTCGAGCATCGCCTTGGCAGCACGCGTGCGGGCGCGCAGGGCTTCGGCGAGCGCCGCGACCGCGGGGAGCCGCAGCGACTCGGGCCGCGCGACCATGTAGTACGGGAGCTTCTCGGCGAAGACCTCGGGCAGCAGGCGCACGAGATCCGGGTGCCGGTCGGCCGCGAAGCAGGGGAGCAGGCCGATCCCGGCTCCCGCGCGAGTGGCCTCGACGTGCACGAAGACGTTGGTCGAGGTGAGTCCGTCCTGCATGCCGGGGACGAGGCGGCGCGGAAGGTCGAGCGCGTCCACCTGGAGCATGGAGTCGACGAAGTACACGAGTCGGTGCTGCTCCACCTCGGCACGCGACGCCGGGGTGCCGGTGCGGCCGAGGTAGTCCCGGGAGGCGTACATGCCGAGGGTGTACGTGCCGAGCTTCACGGCCTGCGCGCGGCGGGTCTGCGGCGCGCCCACGACCACCTCCAGGTCGAGCCCGGCGCGGTGCTCGGCGGCCCTCCGCGTGGCCGCGACGATCTCGACCGTCAGCTGTGGGTGCGCTCGGCGCAGCTCTGCGATCGCGGGGGCGGCGATGTAGGCGCTGAAGCCGTCGGTGGCGGACATGCGCACCACGCCGGCGATCGGATCAGGAGTCTCGCCGGGTGCGGAGTCGAGCTGGGACAGCGCGGCCTCGATGCGTCCACCGGTCTCGGCGGCGGTGCGCCCCAGGTCGGTGAGTTCCCACCCGGACGCGGACTGCGCGACGACCCGTCCGCCGAGCGCGTCCTCCAGGGCGGCGATGCGGCGCGCCACCGTCGTGTGATCGAGACCGAGGTGGGCGGCGGCGCTCGTGTACCGGCCGGTGCGGGCGACGGCGAGCAGCACGAGCAGATCGTCGGCACGAGGCCTCTTCGCCGCATCCATGCTGCAATTATGCACAGCCGCTGCGCGCCACTGGGCATTGCTGCAAATCCGGCCCGTGCCGACACTGGAACGGATGTGTCACCGTCGACACCGAAGGAGAGAAATGACCGCCCCCACCCGCGCCTCCGGTCACCCCGCCGCCGCCCCGTCCTCCTCGAAGCTCAAGCGCGTCGTCGCCGCCTCCATGGCCGGCACCGTCGTCGAGTGGTACGAGTTCTTCCTCTATGCGACCGCCGCCAGCCTCGTCTTCGGCACCTACTTCTTCCCGGCCACCGGATCGCCGCTGGACGGCATCATCGCCGCTTTCGTGACGTATGCGGTCGGCTTCATCGCGCGGCCGCTCGGCGGCATCGTCTTCGGTCAGATCGGCGACCGTTTCGGCCGCAAGCCCACGCTGCAGGCCACGATCATCATCGTCGGCGCCGCGACCTTCCTCATGGGGTGCCTCCCCGGCTTCCAGAGCATCGGCTACTGGGCGCCTGCGATGCTCGTCGCGCTGCGCTTCATCCAGGGCTTCGCTGTCGGCGGCGAGTGGGGCGGGGCCGTCCTCCTGGTCGCGGAGCAGAGCCCCGACCGGTCGCGCGCGTTCTGGTCGAGCTGGCCCCAGGCCGCGGTTCCCGTCGGCAACCTGCTCGCCACGCTCGTGCTCCTCGTGAGCTCGTGGGCGATGAGCTCGGCGGCGTTCCTCGAGTGGGGCTGGCGCATCGCGTTCTGGCTCTCCGCGGTGATCGTGCTCGTCGGCTACTACATCCGCCGCAACGTCGAGGAGGCTCCGATCTTCCTGGAGGCGAAGGCGCAGGTCGAGGCGGAGAAGGCCACCTCCTACGGCGTCGTCGAGGTGCTGCGCCGGTATCCGATCGGGATCGTGCAGGCGATGGGCCTCCGTTTCGCCGAGAACATCGTCTACTACATCGTCGTCAGCTTCACGATCGTGTACCTCAAGACCGTGCACGAGTACGACACCAGTCAGCTGCTGCTCGCCCTGCTCATCGCGCACGTCGTGCATTTCGCGATCATCCCGCAGGCGGGACGGCTCGCCGACCGCTGGGGCCGCAAGCCGGTGTACCTCACAGGCGCGATCCTCAGCGCCACCTGGGCCTTCTTCGCCTTCCCGATGTTCGACACCCTGAACCCCGTGCTCATCGTCCTCGCGGTCACCATCGGCCTCTGCTTCCACGCGTTCATGTACGCGCCGCAGCCGGCGGTCATGGCCGAACTGTTCCCGACGCGGATGCGGTACTCCGGCGTCTCGCTGGGGTCGCAGGTCACGGCGATCCTCGCCGGGTCGCTGGCGCCGATCCTGGCGATCCAGTGGCTCCGGGACTTCGGCTCCTGGCTGCCGATCGCGCTCTACATCGTGTTCGCCTGCATCGTCACGGCGATCGCGGTGCTCTCGCTGCGGGAGACGAAGGGCGTGTCCCTGCAGGCCATCGACGACGCGGATGCCGCCCGCGCGAACGCCCGCACCGCGGCTGCGAGTGCCGCATGACGGATCTGCACGGACGTCGTGCTCTCGTCACCGGGGGAGCGAGCGGCATCGGTGCCGCCTGCGCGAGAGCCTTCGCGCAGGCGGGCGCCCGCGTGAGGATCGCCGACATCGACGGTGACGCGGCCGAAGCCCTCGCCGACGAGATCGGCGGGGAGGCGTGGCAGATCGACCTCACCGACCGCGATGCGCTGGCCGCACTCCGCCTCGACACCGACATCCTCGTCAACAACGCAGGCGTGCAGCACGTCAGCCCGATCGAGGACTTCGACCCGGCCCGCTTCTCGCTCCTCCTGCAGTTGATGCTGGAGGCGCCGTTCCTGCTGACGCGGGCCGTGCTCCCGGGAATGTACGAGCGCGGTTTCGGGCGGATCATCAACATGTCGAGCGTCCACGGTCTTCGCGCCTCGCCGTTCAAGGCGGCCTACGTGGCGGCCAAGCACGGTCTCGAGGGCCTGTCGAAGGTGACGGCGCTGGAGGGTGCCGCGCACGGCGTCACGAGCAACTGCATCAATCCCGGGTACGTGCGCACGCCTCTCGTGGAGCGCCAGATCGCCGACCAGGCGCGGGTGCACGGCATCCCGGAGAACGAGGTCCTGGAGAAGGTGCTCCTCACCGAAGCCGCGATCAAACGCCTCGTGGAGCCGGAGGAGGTCGCCGGCCTTGCCGTCTGGCTCGCCGCCGACGCCGCCGGGATGGTGACCGGCGCGAGCTACACGATGGACGGCGGCTGGTCCGCGCGGTGAGCCGTCACGCCGACGGAGAGGCCGCGGCGAGCACAGCACTCCGCAGCCAGGAGCGATAGCGCTCCTGCGACCATCCGGACTGCACGACGAGCTGCTGGTGGCTCTCCGGCGAGAGCAGGAACGACAGCGCGTCGGCGAGGGCGTCGCCGTCGTGGTCCGAGTCGACGATGCCGCGGCGCTGAAGTTCCGCCGCGAACCCCCGGTAGTCCGCAGCGCGGTTCTCGAGGATGCGCTGGAGGGCGGCATCGACGACCGGGTCGGAGAGCGCCGCGCCCAGGAGGACCGTCCAGAGGGCATGCCCCCGCTCGTTCGCCGCGCCGATCTGCGCGATGACCGCGTCGAGGAAGACGTCGTCCGGCAGAGTCGTCAACCCGGAGCCGGCCTCGGTGTCGGCGAGGGTCTCGGCGGCCTCCGAGCCGGAGAAGGTGACCTCGAAGGCGGCGATGAGCAACTCCGCCTTCGCCGCCGTGGTCTTCACCGTCTCCGCGGAGACCCCGGCTTCCTTGGCGATCGCGGAGATCGTCGTCGCCTGGTATCCCTGCGCGGCGAACAGCCGGGCGGCTGCCGCGACGATGCGCGCACGGGTCTCCTCGGCCTGTCGGGTCCGCAGGGCGGAGCGGTACGGGCGTGCAGTCGACGTCATTGACTTTCCTCAAGGGGTGATGAATACTTCAACGGTACAACCAACCCTATCGAGAGAGCCGCCATGTCCCGTTACCTCCTCACCTGCACCCCCGCCCACGGGCATGTGCTCCCGCTCCTGCAGGTCGCCAGGCACCTGGTCGCGGGCGGGCACGAGGTCCTCTTCCTCACGAGCACCCGTTACGAGGAGCAGGTGACCGCGGCGGGAGCGCGGTTCCGCCCGCTGCCGACGGAGGCCGACGTCGACCTCGACGACGCGAACGGCGCGTTCCCCGAGCGCGAAGGTCTCACCGGGGTGGCCGCCCTCCGCTTCGACATGAGCACTCTCTTCATCCGCCCGGGCCGGGCTCAGCTCGAGGCCGTGCGCGTCGAGCTGGCGCGGAACCGCATCGACGCCGTCCTCACCGAGCCGCTGTTCGTCGGCGCGGCGCTGCTGCAGCGGCTGCCGAAGGCCGAACGGCCCCCGGTCGTGGTCCTCGGCATCTTCCCGCTCGGCGCCCGCAGTGTCGACACGGCCCCGTTCGGGCTCGGAGTCACGCCGATGCGCGGGCCGTTCGGCCGGATGCGCAACGCCTTCCTCCGCACCGTGGCGGAGCGCGTCATCTTCGGCGGCGTGCAGAAGGAGGCCGACGCCATGGCGCGCGAGGCGGTCGGCCGCGATCTGGGCGGATTCGTGCTCGACTGGGCGGGCCGCGCCGACGCGTACGTGCAGTTCTCGGTGCCGGCGTTCGAGTACCCGCGCTCCGACCTCCCGGCGTCCGTGCACTTCGCCGGCCCCCTGCCCGCGGCGGCGGCGACCGTGCCACTGCCCGAGTGGTGGTCCGACCTGGACGGACGGCGGCCCGTGATCCATGTCAGTCAGGGGACGATCGCCAACGCCGACTTCGGCCAGCTCGTGCTTCCCACGATCGCCGGGCTCGCCGCGACGGACGCCCTCGTGGTCGTCTCCACCGGTGGACGCCCCGTCGACGCGCTCCCGGCGGAGCTGCCGGCCAACGTCCGCGTCGCCGAGTACCTGCCCTACGACCGGCTGCTGCCGGAGGTCGACGTGTTCGTCACGAACGGCGGTTTCGGCGGGGTGCAGCAGGCCCTGGCCCAGGGCGTCCCGCTGGTGGTCGCGGGGCAGACGGAGGACAAGGTCGAGGTCTCCGCCCGAGTCGGGTGGACCGGGGTGGGCATCAACTTGCGGACGAATGCGCCGAAGCCGGGACAGGTGGCCGAAGCCGTGCGCCGGGTGCTGGCCGAGCCGACGTTCCGGGATCGCGCGCGGCAGGTCGGAGAGGCGATGCGCGCTGCGGACGCCTGGCAGACGCTCGACGCGGTCCTGGCCGCGGAGACCGCGAGCGGGGCCGCAGCCGACAGCTCGATGCACCGCTGAGCGCCGCGCGGGAAAGTGCATTCCCGCGCATGAACGCAACCGGGTGCAACGTCCGCCGGTATACCATCCCGGTATCGCCACGCAGCGTCAGTCCCCAGCTGACCACGGGCGGGACGGTCGAACCGTCAATGCGGAGGGAACGTCGAATTCCTTTCGATCCCGAGGGGGGATGGGGTGGGCGTCGGTTCCCCAGAACGGCACCCACCCCCACATCGGGTTCGTCGTCAGTTCCAGCGGCTGAGCATCCAGAAGACCGCGAATCCGATCACCACGACGATCGGCACCCAGGTCCCCGTGCGCTTGAGGCGCCGACCCTGCGGCGCGACCCCCGGCGGTGGGGTGATCATCCCGGCCGGCGCAGCGAACGGGAGAGCGTGGCCCCCGGGCGTCGCCGCGGCGGCGAGGCGGTCGTCGCGCCACCGCGCCCACTGGTCGAGCTTGGTCAAGAGCGCCCCCACCGCCCCGAACAGCCACGCCCAGGTCGCCGGATCGAGCGTGGAGGCGCGGCGGGGCGTGTAGAGGAACAGCCAGTCGTCGACGATCTCGACGTCGAGCTGCGCGGCGTTGTCGATAAAGCGCGCCATGATGTCGGGCGTGAAGAGGTAGAGCGCGTCCTGCTCGTAGCCGTCCGGGCAGTACAGGGTGAAGTGCTGGTCGAAGTCGCCCTCGAGCGACAGGCGCTGTGCCCGCTGGAACGAGGCCGGCAGGTTGGAGCCGAAGCCGTTGTTGCCCTTCGCGTCGAGCACGATGTTCGGCAGGGGCACATCCAGCTTCACGGCCACATAGCCCCAGCGATACGTCGTCGAGTTCTTCCCGGACTGCACCGTGTACTGGTAGTTGCCGAACTCCACGAACCGTGGATTCGTGCCGCGGACCAGATCGGTCGCCATGCGCGAGCGGCCGAGATGGAAGATCATCCCGGGGAGCGGCGGATCGTCCACGCGCGGCTCGTACGTCATGCCGTTGGCCTGGGCGAACCGGTGCAGGCGGTACCGGGCGGTGCGCGCGTTGCGGACGCCCATCCAGATGAGCACGCCCACCCCCGCGGCCACCAGCAGGAGGAGCACGAGGGGGATCGCCGCCGCAGCGGGGGAGCCGCTGCCCGCTGCCAGCGCCACCACCACGGAGGCGAGGATCGGAAGCATCACGAGGCCGGCGATCGCCACCGCGACGATGCCGATGATCGACGACACCGCCATGCCGGTCGTCCGCCGGGACCGGAGCTCCGCCGTGAAGGCGCGGACGGCGGCCGGGTCGACCGGATCGGTGAGGGGACGCGCATCGAACGACGCCGATGCCTGCGGAGACGTCATCGGTTGACCTCGTCGGCATCCCACGTGAGGTCGGCGCCCTCGCGAAGTGCCTTCGCCTCCAGCCGCTCGTCGGTGCAGATCGCGCGGATGAGGTCGGGCGAGCCTGCGACGATCGTGGAGTCGTAGTCGATCTCCGAGACCATCACCCAGGCGCGATCGGCGGGCCAGAGGATGTTCGGGCTCTGGGCGGCGGGCGGGAAGCCGTGCTCCTCGCCGACCCGGTCGCGCCACGGCACGCCGAGCACCCAGTCCGGATCCGCGAAGGCCCTGGCACCACCGGAGAACAGCACGTAGTCGCGCCCGGGGAGCTGCAGCCGGGGCCCTTCGGAGATCTCGCGCGAGAGGATGCCGTCCTGCCAGGTGGGCTTCCGGAAGACGTTGTTGAAGGGGTCGTGCGTGCTGCGGTCGAGCATCGCCTGATGGTGCGGGTCTTCGCTGAACGTGAGGAAGACACGGGACGGTCCGTCTCCGAAGAAGCCGACCAGACCGCCGAATCCCTCCCAGAGCGCGACGACCCCGTCGTCCGGTGTCGCGGTGTGGGCGGCGAGGTGCCCGGCCAGGACCGTCACGAGGTCGCTGTCGAGCGCGCCCTCCATCGGCGCCGTGAACTCGCGGCCGTCCGGAGCGATGCGGCTCCGCCAGTCGGCGTCGACGGGAGTGCGCACGATCCGGTGCCACTGGGCCTCCGCGTGCATCGTCGTGCCGAAGGCGGCGGCGGTGTCCGCCCAGCTGACGCGCACGTCGGAATCCGCCGTCGCGGGACTCTCCCGCACCGTGGCGGGATGGAAGATCCGGGCGTACGCGGGGAAGCCGCGGGGGACGACCGCGTGCATGCTCCCCAGACCGTCGTCGAGGGTCTCCCGCAGCCACGCGCCGACGCCGGGGTCTGCGATCCACTCCATGCGACCACGGTACCGGCCGCGTCCGACGACGCGAGCCGCGGCCGTCGATCCCCCATAATCGAGGGGTGACTGCCACCGCCACTCTCCCCTCCCTCGACGGCCGACGCTTCCGCATGGTCTCGTCCACGACCTCCGCCGTCGACCCCGACGCCCCCAGCGTCTTCGAGTACTTCGAACGCGACGGCGCGATCTGGGGCGGCTACGAGGGCGACACGGTCACCTTCGGGAAGTTCGTCGGCACGCGCACCGGCGACACGATCTGGGTCTCGTTCGTCCATGTGCTCAAGGCCGACGGCACCGTGGTCACCGGCGATGGCGAGAGCGGGCTGGAGCTCACCGACGACGGCCGCATCCGCCTGGTGGAGCACTACGAGATGCACGGCCTCCCGCAGCTCAGTGTCGTCGAGGAGATCCCGGCCGCCTGACCTCAGCGCGGCGGGAGCGCATCCCGCCCCGGCGAGGCGGGCGTCCATCGCGTCATCCCGAGCGGAACCTCCGTCTGCCGCTCCGGCAGGTCTCCGGGAAGCAGGTAGGGCCGCCGGATGACCTCGTCGAGCACGACGACGCTGACCACCGTCCGCACCTCGGGGAGCTGCGCGATGACTCCCGTCGAGAACTCGTGCACACCGCTCACGTCGACCGCGCGGATGAGCAGCATCGCGTCGTGCTCCCCGGTCGTGATCGCGCACCACTCCACGTCCGGCATCTCGATGATCCGCTCCCGGAACGAGGCCCAGGCCTGCGGCATCACGGTCACGAAGACGAGGGCTCCGATCGACAGCCCGGCCTTCGCCTGATCCACGCGTGCGCTGAATCCGGTGATGACGCCGTCGTGCACGAGCGACTCGACCCGCGTGTACGCGCTGGCCCGCGAGATGCCCACCTTCTCGGCCAGCGCGGCGATCGAGACGCGACCGTTATCGCGCAGCACATCGAGGATTCTGTACGCCGTCTCATCCAAAGGGGCGGCACTTCGTCCAGATTGCTTCGACGGATCCGCGTCCTTGCTGGACATATTGCTCCTCACATCCGAGGTTCTCGACAATGCGTGCCTGTGTGACGCGCACTTGCTGGACACATCGTCGCATATGATGCGAATCTGATCCCCGGTCGTCCACATCGGTGGCGACCGGACCCGAATGTACTCCTCGCCCTTGGAGGCCCTGATGTCGTCACGCCGTATCACGCCGGTCATCGCGCTCGGAGCCGTCGCGCTCCTGGCGCTCGCAGGTTGCTCGGGAGGGAACTCGGCGAACACCCCCGAGTCGTCCCAGGGCTCCGACTCCCTCGTCATCGACACCGCGTTCTCGATCGAGACGGCCGACCCGGGTCACACGTACGACCCGACCGGCAACATGATCGCGAAGGCGCTGTACGAGACCCTCGTCGACTTCGAGGGCTCCGACGTCTCCACTCCGGTCCCGGGCCTCGCGTCGTGGGAGCAGAACGACGAGGCGACCGAGTTCACGTTCACGCTCGAGGGCGACCGCGTGTTCTCCGACGGCTCGCCCGTCGAGGCGAAGGACGTCGTGTTCTCGCTGCAGCGCATCCAGGGGATGGAAGACGCCAAGCCGAACTTCCTGCTCGGCGGCCTCACGATCGAGGAGGTCGACGACAAGACCATCCGGTTCACCTCGGAGACCCCGCTCCTGCAGCTCCCCGCGATCCTCGCGAACCCGGCGCTCGGCATCGTCAACGCCGACGTCGTGATGGAGAACGGCGGAAGCACCGACGGCTCCGACAGCGCCCAGGGCTTCCTCGACGGCGAGTCCGCCGGATCCGGCCCGTTCGTGCTGGACACGCTCGACCTCAGCTCGCAGGTCGTGCTCACGCGCAACGACGAGTACAACGGCGACGAGGAGTCGGCCTACAGCCGCGTCGTCGTGCGCAACGTCTCGGAGAGCGCGACCCAGCTCGCCAACCTCAAGGGCGGCGACTCGATGGTCGCGATGGACCTCAACGGCGACCAGGTCGCCGGTCTCGGCGATGACATCAGCGTCGATTCGGTCCCGTCCGGCCAGACCATCTTCCTGCTGCTCAACCAGGGCGAGGCCGGCGGTGACCTCGCGAACGTGAAGATCGCGGAGGCCATCCGCTACGCGCTCGACTACGACGCGCTGCTCGAGCTCGCCGGCGCCGGTGCCGTCCAGGCGACCGGCGTCATCCCGCCCGGGTTCGAGGGCGCCCTCGACAGCGGCGTGAAGCAGGACCTCGACAAGGCGAAGGCCGCGCTGGAGGAGGCCGGGTACACCGGTCAGACCCTCAAGCTCCAGTTCCCGAACGACTACCCGGTCGGCGGCGTGGAGTTCACCCCGCTCGCGGAGCGCATCCAGGCGCAGCTCGAGGACGCCGGCATCGCCGTCGACCTGGCTCCGGCACCGTTCGCGACCGAGCTCGACGCGTACGTCAACGGCACCGAGGGCTTCGGTCTGTGGTTCTGGGGTCCGGACTACGCCGACTCGGCAAACTTCCTCCCCTTCGCCCCGGGTCTGAAGGTCGGTCTCCGCGCCGGCTGGGCGGCCGAGGCCAACCCGGAGATCGCGGGCATCGCCGCCGGTGCGGCCGCCGCGACCGACGCCGAGCAGCGCACCGAGGCCTTCACCGAGTTCGCCGAGGCCATGCAGGCCGAGGGCCCGTTCGTGCCGCTGATCGTCCCCGGTCGCAACATCTCCTCCGCCTCCAGCGTGTCCGGCGCCGTGTACAACTCCGTGTGGGAGATGGACATCGCCGAGATCCAGCCGGCCGGCTGAGCGGATCGCCATGACGACAGTGGCCGTGCAGAGGCAGGCGCAGCGGCGCCGCTCGCCTCTCGTCGGATACCTGCTGCGGCGGGCCGGGACCTCTCTGCTCCTGTTGGTGGGCGTGACGATCGTCACGTTCGCGCTCACCAACCTGGTGCCGGGAGACCCGGTCTCGGCCGCGCTCGGTGAGGGCGCGTCGCAGAACCCCGCGACGCGCGAGGCGTTCATCAAGGCGAACGGACTCGACCAGCCACTGTTCGTGCAGTACTTCATCTATATGGGGAACCTGCTCCGCGGGGACCTCGGCACGTCGCTGGTGACCGGACGCCCGGTCACCAGCGACCTCGCCACCGCCGTGCCCGCGACCATCGAGATCGCGATCGGCGCGATCATCGTCAGCCTCGCGGTCAGCATCGTGCTCGGCACCCTGGCCGCCTACCGCCGCGGCCTCGTCACCGACCAGGTCATCCGCGTCGTCACGCTCGTCGGGCTCAGCGTCCCGACCTTCTGGCTCGCTCTGGTCAGCTTCTACGTGTTCTTCCTGGAGCTGCGGATCGCCCCGGGTTCCGGACGCATCTCGCCGTCGATCACCCCGCCGCCGCGCGTGACCGGGCTCTACACGGTCGACTACCTGCTCAACGGCGACGCGGTGGGCTTCTTCGACGCCCTCGCGCACCTCGCGCTTCCGGTCATGGTGCTCTCGCTCGTGACCATCGGGCTGCTCACCCGCTTCATCCGCACGTCGGTGCTCGAGGTCCTCGGCAGCGACTACGTGCGCGCGGCCCGGGCCAAGGGCCTGCCGGCGATGCGCGTCATCATCGACTATGTGCTCCGGGGCGCCTCGCTGCCGATCCTCACCGTGGTGGGTGTCGCGTTCGGGGCCCTGCTCTCCGGAACCGTGCTCGTCGAGTCGGTGTTCGCCTGGCCGGGACTGGGAACGTACGCCTACAACTCCGCCGCCAACCTCGACCTGCCCGGCATCATGGGCGTCGGTCTCGTGGTCGGCGTCATCTACCTCCTCATCAACTTCATCGTGGACCTGCTCTACGGCGTGCTCGACCCGAGAGTGAGGATCGCATGAGCCGCATCGCCGCAGCGACCCCCGCCGGACGCTTCCGCTTCCGCTGGCCGCGTGCCTGGCGCACTCCGCTCGGCATCATCGGCACCGTCATCGCCGGTGCGTGGATCATCGTCGCCTTCACCGCGCAGTGGTGGGTGCCCTACCCGCCGAACGCGCAGGTGCTGCCGCGCCTGCAGCCGCCGGGCATCGACACGATCCTCGGTACCGACGGCAACGGCCGCGACATCTTCTCCCGGTTGATGACCGGCGCGACGGTGAGTCTGCCGCTCGCGCTCATGCTCGTGATCGCCGCCCTCATCATCGGTACCCTCGTCGGTGCGGTCGCCGGGTACTTCGGGCGCGCCGTCGACGAGACGCTCATGCGCATCACCGACCTCTTCATGGCCTTCCCGACCGTGATCCTCGCCATGGTGGTCGCGGCCTCGCTCGGCCCCTCGCTGTTCAACGCCGTCATCGCCGCGATCGTGGTCTCGTGGCCGCAGTACGCCCGCGTCACCCGCAGCATCGTGCTCGGTCTCCGCGGGCAGAACTATGTGATCGCCGGGCGCCTGCTCGGCCACTCGCCGCTGCGCACGCTCTTCGTCGACATCCTGCCGAACATCGCCGGCCCGGTCCTCGTGCTCGCGACGCTCGACATCGGCGCGGCGATCCTGCTCCTCTCAGGGCTCTCCTTCCTCGGTCTCGGTGCGCAGCCGCCGACGGCGGAGTGGGGGTCGATGATCTCCGGGGCGATGCAGAACTTCGACGCCTGGTGGCTCGGAGTCTTCCCCGGCCTCGCGATCCTCACCGTGGTGCTCGCGTTCAACTTCCTCGGCGACGCGATGCGCGACGTGCTCGACCCGACCGCCGAGATCACACACGAGAAGCAGGCGGAGCACACCGCCTCCGCGACGGGGGTGCCCGCATGACCGCGCAGAGCACGGCGACGCTGAGCATCCGCGACCTCACGATCGACATCGGCCGTCCGCTGGTGAAGGGCGTGTCCCTGGAGCTCGAACCCGGGCGCATCCACGGCCTCGCGGGGGAGTCGGGCTCCGGTAAGACGCTCACCTCCCTGGCGGTGCTCGGCCTCCTGCCGCGACAGGCGAAGACCGGCGGCTCGATCCTGCTCGCGGGGGAGGAGCTCGTCGGTCGCAACCGGCGGGGGCTCAACCGCGTCCGCGGGAAGCGCATCGCGATGGTCTTCCAGGACCCGTCGGCCTCGCTGCACCCGCAGCTGCCGGTCGGCCGTCAGCTCACCGATCACATGCGCGTGCACCTCGGACTCAAGGGCGCCGCTGCGCGCGAGCGGGCGGTGGAGCTGCTCCAGACCGTGCAGGTGCCGAACCCGGCCGAGGCCCTGAAGCGGTATCCCCATCAATTCTCCGGCGGACAGCGGCAGCGCATCGCGATCGCGTGCGCCCTCGCGTGCGACCCGGAGGTGCTGCTCGCGGACGAGCCGACGACCGCCCTCGACGTGACGGTGCAGGCCGGCATCCTGAAGCTCCTGCGCGACCTCGCGATCGAGCGGAATCTGGCCGTGCTGCTCGTGACCCACGACCTGGGCGTGATGAGTGCGATCGCGGACACGGTCGCCGTCATGAAGGACGGCCGCATCGTCGAGCTCGCCGATCGGGAGACGCTCTTCCGCGCCCCGCAGCACGAGTACACCCGCATGCTGCTCGCGGCCCTCCCAGGGTCGCGCATCGACGAGAGCCCCGAGGAGGCCGCGGATGAGTGAGGTCAGCGTCCTCGACGCCCGCGACGTGGTGGTGCGGTACCCGGGCACCCCGCCCGTGATCGCGGTCAACGGCGTCTCGCTGAGTGTCGCGGCGGGAGAGACGGTCGCCCTCGTGGGCGAGTCCGGCAGCGGCAAGTCGAGCCTGGCCCGCGCCGTCGTCGGCATCGAGAAGACCGCCGCCGGGACGGTGTCGTTCCGCGGCGCCCCCGTCGCGCCGCTGGGGATCCGCCGTCGTGACACGGCGCTCACCGGCATCCAGATGGTCTTCCAGGACCCGGCGACCTCGCTGAACCCGCGCCGGCGGATCGGCGACCAGATCTCCGACGGCATCGCGACCGCCCGTGCGCGCGGTGCCGCCGGTTCCACCGTGGAGGAGTGGCTGGAGCGGGTCGGACTGCCCGCCGAGGTGCGCACCCGCTTCCCGCATCAGTTCTCCGGCGGCCAGAAGCAGCGCATCGCGATCGCCCGGGCCCTCGCCGCGCGGCCCTCGCTGCTCGTGGCCGACGAGCCCATCTCCGCCCTCGACGCGTCCACCCAGACGAGCGTCGCGGGACTCATGCGCGATCTGGTGGCCGAGTCCGGCGCGGGGATGCTCTTCATCTCCCACGACCTCGCCGTCGTGCGCCGCATCGCCGACCGCACGTTCGTCATGTTCGGCGGGAGGGTGCTCGAATCGGGGCCGACCGATGAGCTGTGGGCGGCGCCGCGGCACCCCTACACGCAGGCGCTGCTCGCCGCGATCCCGGAGCCCGACGGCACGGGGCGCATCCCTGAGGCGCCCTCCGCCGACGACCGCGCGGTCTGGGCCGAGGTGCCTCCCGTCGCCTACTGACGCCGGATACGGCGAAGGGCCGGAGCGTGCGCTCCGGCCCTTCCGTGTTTCCCGTCCGATCAGAGCGGCGCGACGATGTCCTGCTTCACGTCCCACTCGGTGATCTCGAGGGCGACGTCGACCGACTGTCCCTGGACGGTCGCGGAGCTGGTCGAGGCGAGGTTGACGTAGTCCTCGGTGACCTCGAACACGACCTCGACCGGCGTGCCCGCCTGCTCGACGGTGCCGCTGACGAGGTAGACCTTCTGGCCGAGGCGCTCGCCCGTGCCGGTCACGGTGAAGTCGCCCGTGATGGCCTTCGCCGTCTCGGCGGGGTCCATCGCGGTGACGTCCTTCGCGGTGGTGCTGAGGCCGGCGATGATGGGGTCGCTCGACGACGGGTCGGCGGCCTGCCAGTCGCTGGACGGCGACTTCACCCAGACGTCGTCGCCGATCGCGACGATCGAGCCCATCGGGGAGAGCGACTCCAGCGCCTTCTCGGCCGGGTTGAAGCGCGTGGTGGACTCCATGCCCATCACGACGGTCTTGGCGGCGTAGCCGGCGGTGTCGGTCATGGCCTCGGCGATGCAGGCGCCGAGGGCCGAGCCGTCGACGGTGGCGCCGTCGGCCAGTTCGGGGCAGTCGCTGGACGGCGCTTCGGCCTCCTGCGACGCGGCCCCGCTCGGCTTCGACTCGGCAGGCTTCTCCGACGCTCCCGCCGAGCATCCGGTGAGCATGACGGCGGCGGCCAGCACGACGCCGACCCCCCACTTGTTGACGCGCATGGCGCCCCCCTCCAGGTCCGTGCCGATGACCGTCACCAGGCACGCCCTCCAGCATGCCAAGGCCGCGCGGGAAGTGCGGGAGGCAGCTCCGAGGAAACTCCGCTAGACTGTCGAGGTTGTCTGCCTTCCGGCGTCCATTCGGTCTCCTGGGGCGGGCACGTGCACACGCCCTCCTGCTCCCGGGAAAGTCCCGAGAGCCGTTCTAGTCCGAAGGAGGTGGGTAAGTGACGCACCAGTACGAACTCATGGTCATTCTGACCCCCGAGATCGACGAGCGCCAGGTCGCCCCGACGCTCGACAAGTTCCTGAAGGTCATCACCAACGATGGTGGCTCTATCGAGAACGTCGACATCTGGGGCAAGCGCCGTCTCGCCTACGAGATCCAGAAGAAGACCGAGGGCATCTACGCCGTCGTCAACTTCACCGCGACCAGCGCCGCCACGCAGGAGCTCGACCGTCAGCTCAAGCTGAACGAGCAGATCATGCGCACCAAGGTGCTCCGCGCCGAAGAGGCTCAGGCGATGATCGCTTCCGAGGCCAAGCGCTCCGAAGAGAAGGCTGCCCGCAAGGCCGCCAAGGCTGCGAAGGCCTAAGTCTCATGGCCGGCGAAACCGTCATCACCGTGGTGGGCAACCTCACCGCCGACCCCGAGCTGCGCTACACGCAGAACGGGCTGCCGGTGGCGAACTTCACCATCGCATCGACGCCTCGCAACTTCGACCGTGCCGCGAACGAGTGGAAGGACGGCGAAGCGCTGTTCCTCCGCGCCTCGGTGTGGCGTGAGTTCGCCGAGCACGTGGCGGGCTCGCTCACCAAGGGCATGCGCGTGATCGCGCAGGGTCGTCTGCGCCAGCGTTCCTACCAGGACCGTGAGGGCAACCAGCGCACCGCGATCGAGCTGGAGGTCGACGAGATCGGCCCCTCGCTGCGGTACGCGACCGCGCAGGTCACCCGTGCGGCCTCGGGCGGTGGCGGCGGGGGACAGTCCCGTCCCGCGCAGCAGCAGCAGGTGTCGGAGGAGCCGTGGTCCACGCCCGGCTCGTCGACCAGCGCCGATGCCTGGAGCACTCCGGGCAGCTTCGGCGACGACACCCCCTTCTGAAAACACTTCTTCACGGGTGGGTCCCTGAGCTTGTCGAAGGGCCGCACCCCGCTCATCACTAAGGAAAAGCAATGGCTGGAAAGTCGAGCGGCGACCGCCGCAAGCCGCGGAAGGGCGCGAAGAACGCCGCTCCCGCGAAGTCCATCCGGGTCGGCGTCATCGATTACAAGGATGTCGCCACCCTCCGCAAGTTCGTCTCGGAGCGCGGCAAGATCCGCGCCCGTCGCATCACCGGTGTGTCGGTGCAGGAGCAGCGTCTGATCGCCACCGCGATCAAGAACGCGCGCGAGATGGCGCTCCTGCCCTACGCTCGCGCCGGCCGGTAAGGGGTACTGAGATGGCAAAGCTGATTCTCACGAACGAGGTCGCCGGGCTGGGTAGCGCCGGTGACGTGGTCGAGGTCAAGAACGGGTACGCCCGCAACTACCTCATCCCCCAGGGCTTCGCTACGGCGTGGACCCGTGGTGGCGAAAAGCAGGTCGCGTCGATCCAGGCCGCGCGTCAGGCACGCGCGATCCACGACCGCGACGAGGCTGTGGCCCTGAAGAACACCCTCGAGGGCACCAAGGTGCGTCTCGCGGTGAAGGCCGGCAAGGAAGGCCGTCTGTTCGGCTCGGTGAAGACCGCCGACGTCGCAGAGGCCGTCACGGCTGCGGGCCTCGGCTCGATCGACAAGCGCAAGGTGCACATCCCCTCGCCCATCAAGGCGACCGGTGAGCACGAGGCGACCGTGCGTCTGCACGAGGACGTCACTGCCGTCATCACGCTGCAGGTCGTCGCCGCCAAGTAAGGCACCCGACGGGCCACGCCTGTCGAACGGAACGCCCCCTGTCCTCCGGGACAGGGGGCGTTCTGCATCGGGACGAGGTGAGGATCAGGCGACATTTCTCATACGCCGACGCAACATGCTGTGCTGTTGGCTCGATTCCATGGTGACACCACCCCCCTTCCCGACATCCAGAGCGCCCTGGGGCGATGCCGCGAAGGGGCTGCTGATCGTCCTCGTGGTGTTCTGGCACGTCGTGCTGAAGACCTACCTGCAGGTCGACTGGCGGCTCGGCATCCCCCTCCCTGGAGCCTGGGGTCTCGCGAGCGACCTCATCTGGCCGTTCCTCATGCCGTTGTTCCTGTTCCTGTCCGGGTACTTCGCCTCCGCGGCGCTGGCCCGACCGTGGGCCGTCGTGTTCCGTCCCCGCGTCGTCCGCTTCCTCTACCTGTATCTGCTGTGGAGCCTCATCCACGCCGCCGCGATGTGGGCATTCCCGGACTTCCCGACGTTCGTGCCGCGGAGCGTCTCCGCGTTCGTGGAGGGGGTGACGATCAGCCCGCCGAACACCTGGTACCTCTACGCGCTCGCGCTGTACTTCGTCGTCGCGAAGGGCCTGCACCGACTGCCGCGCGGCGTCCTGCTGGTGGGTGCCGGCATGCTCTCGGTGGCGGTGGCCGCCGGACTGGTCGACGTGGTGAGCAACCGCGGATCGCTCCTCTACAACCTCTTCTTCTTCCTCGGAGGCGCGTACCTCGCGCCGCGCATCCGTCGCTTCACCGCTCGACCGCGACCCGCACTCGCCGGGGCCCTGATCCTCGGGTACCTCGCCGCCTACGCCGTCATGCGCGTGACGGGCACGGAGACCGTTCCCGGGGTGTGGCCGACCGCGTCCGTCCTCGGGGTGGCGATGGGAATCGCGGTCGCCCCGATCCTCGCGGGCCTCCCTCTGGTCGGGCGGGGTCTGCAGGCGCTCGGCGTCCGCACCCTGCCGATCTACCTCCTGCACATGCCGCTGCTCGCGCTCGCCGACGCCACGCTCGTGGGAGTGCTGTCCGACGCGGGGCAGGCGGTGCAGCTGATCGCGGCCCTCCTGCTCCCGATCGTGCTCACGGCGGGTCTCGTCGCCGCGTGCATCGGCCTCGATCGGCTCACCGCTCGCGACGGACTCACCTGGCTGTGGGATCTGCCTCGTCGGCGGGCCGCGGTCGACGGCGCGCCTCGCAGAGTCCCCTGGCGGACCCCGGTCGCGGTGCTGGCACTGCTGGGGGTCGGCCTCGCCGTCAGCGCGGCAGCGGCGATCCCCGCTCGGCCGGCCGCGATCATCGACCGCGCCGCCACCAGCGAGGGAGAAGTCAGCATCGGCGCCGTGGGCGACATCCTGCTGTACGACGCGTCGCGCGGAATCCCGGCGGATCGCGGGCGATCGACCTTCGACGAGGTACGCCCCTGGTTCACCGAGGACCTCGTCACCGGCAATCTGGAGCAGGTGATCGCGGCGGACACCGGCGTCGACAAGTGCGGCGGGAGCGACCACTGCCTCGCGTTCCGCAGCGAGCCGGATGCCGCTGCGGCGCTGCGCGGCTTCGACGTGCTCAATCAGGCGAACAACCACAGTCACGACTTTGGCCGGAAGGGCGTCGACGAGACGAGGGGCGCCGTGCGCGCGGAGGGCATGGACGCCGTCGGGGACCGGAACGAGGTCGTCGTGACGAGGGTGGGGGAGACCACCGTGGCCCTGGTCGGCTTCGCGCCCTATGGGGGATTCAACCGGGTCACCGACCTCCGTCACGTCGGTCAGGTCGTGCGTGCGGCGGCGGAGCAGGCCGACCTCGTCGTCGTCCACGCGCACATGGGCGCCGAGGGACCGGAGGCCGATGCGGTCACCGGGGGGACCGAGCTCAGCTTCGGGGAGAACCGGGGAGATCCGCAGGCGTTCGCGCACACGGCCGTCGACGCCGGGGCCGATCTGGTGGTCGGGCACGGCCCGCACGTCGTCCGGGGTGCGGAGTTCTACCGCGGCCGCCTCATCGCCTACAGTCTGGGCAACTTCGCGGGAGGGGGCGTCTTCGGGGCCGAGGAGGAGACGCGCTTCGGCGCCTACCTGTCGGTCCGTCTCCGTGCCGACGGAACGTTTCTCGGCGGACAGGTCCGCTCGATCCGCTTGGGGGCCGACGGCGGCGCCCCGGAGCCCGATCCGACCGGTCGGGCCGGCGCCCTGATGGACGAGCGCGGCCGGCGGGACTTCCCGGGCAGTGCTGTCGTCGTCGACGCCGACGGGTCGATCGTCCTGCCGTGAGGATAGGCTGCTGGCCATGACGGACGACGTTCGCAATGTGCACGAGGCCCTGTCCACCATCCACGAGCACTGGCAGCCGCACCGGCTGACGAGCGTCAACGACTACGACGTCAAGGTCGTGAAGCTGCAGGGGGAGTTCGTCTGGCACACGCATCCCGAGACCGACGAGCTGTTCTTCGTGGTGAGCGGACGCCTGACCATCCAGCTCCGCGACCGCGACGTCGTCCTGAACCCGAACGACGTGTTCGTGGTGCCCCGGGGCGTCGAGCACTGCCCGAAAGCCGAGGAAGAGGTGCACGCGATCCTCTTCGAGCCGAAGGGCACGGTCAACACCGGAGACGCAGGCGGCGACATGACGGCGGAGCTCCAGGAGCTCGGCTAAGCCCCCGCATCGCGTCCCGTGCGTCCGCAGAACGGGCGCGCGGATGCCCCGCGGTGGGGGGACCACGGGGCATCCGCCGTTTGCGCGGCGGTCACGCTCGGCAGAGGAAGCGCAGCGAGGGCTGCACCGCACGTGCGGACGCTGCCGCGCACCGGCGGGGGCGAGTCTCCTCCCCCGAGGACATCGCCACCGCCGGGGCTCAGCGCCTACGCCGTGCGACGGCGCAGCAGGCCCGCACCTCCCAGCAGCAGGAGAGCGGCGAGGACCCACAGCCACGGGGCCGAGGCGCCACCGGTCATCGCGAGGCCGGTGGCCTCACCCGTCGCGGCGGCACCCGCAGCCCACGGCATGCTGGTCATGCCGGCTCCGGTGCTCGGCGTCGTTCCCGGGTTCACTCCGGGGTCGGTGCCGGGGTTGGTGCCGGGGTCCGTGCCGGGGTCGGTGCCGGGGTCCGTTCCGGGGTCGGTGCCCGGGTCCGTCCCGGGGTCCGTGCCCGGGTCGGTTCCGGGGTTCGTGCCGGGATCGGTCACCGTGCTTTCGCCGACGACGGAGATCGCGTTCCCGCCGATCGTGATGGGAAGCGTCACGGGGAGCTCCAGCTGAGTCCCGCCGAGGGTGCTGTCGTCGCCGCCGGTGGTGCTGCCGCCGGCCGCGGGTGCGGTCGGGGACGTGCCGCCGGTGGTGCCGGTGACGGTGGCGTCGTCGGTGACGGAGATGGCGTTGCCGGTGACGCCGATGGGGGCGGTCACGGGTGCGACCACCTGGGTGCCGCCGAGGGTGCTGTCGTCGCCGCCGGTGGTGCTGCCGCCGGCCGCGGGTGCGGTCGGGGACGTGCCGCCGGTGGTGCCGGTGACGGTGGCGTCGTCGGTGACCGAGATGGCGTTGCCGGTGACGCCGATGGGGGCGGTCACGGGTGCGACCACCTGGGTGCCGCCGAGGGTGCTGTCGTCGCCCCCGGTGGTGCTGCCTCCGGCCGCGGGTGCGGTCGGGGCCGTGGTGCCGGTGGTGCCGGTGGCCTCGCTGTCGCCGAGGAGCGAGATGGCGTTGCCGTCGACGGTGACCGGGGCCGTCACCGGGGCGACGACCTGGGTGCCGCTCGCGGTGCCGTCCTCGCCCGAGGTGCTCGACCCGGTCGCGGGTGCGGTCGGGGTCGCAGTGCCGCCGGTGGTGCCGGTGGCCTCGCTGTCGCCGAGGAGCGAGATGGCGTTGCCGCCGACGGTGACAGGAGCCGTCACGGGTGCCACGGCCTGCGTGCCTCCGAGGATGCTGTCCTCACCGCCGGTGGTGCTCCCGCCGGCCGCGGGTGCGGTCGGGGCCGTGGTGCCGGTGGTGCCGGTGGCCTCGCTGTCGCCGAGGAGCGAGATGGCGTTGCCGTCGACGGTGACCGGGGCCGTCACCGGGGCGACGACCTGGGTGCCGCTCGCGGTGCCGTCCTCGCCCGAGGTGCTCGACCCGGTCGCCGGGGCAGGCGCCGGTGCTGCGGCGCCCTCTCCCTCGGCGGCCGACTCGGAGTCACCGAGCAGCGAGATGGCGTTGTCGGACACGGTCACCGGGGCGTTGACCGCCACGAGAGCCTGGGTGCCCGAGAGCACACCATCCAGGCCGTCCGTGTCGAGGGAAAGCACCCCGGCCGCGTCAGGGGCCTGGGGAGCCGCGCTCTGGGGAGGAGCGGCGGCCGGGGTGCTGGTCGTGGAGTCTTCGGTGAGACTGATGGCGTTGTCTGTCACCGTGACGGGAAGGTTCACGGTCACCACGGCTTGGGTGCCGGATGCCGTGCCCTCCGCGCCGCTCGTCTGCGGAGCCGGAGCGGAGGCGGGAGCCGGGGCGGGAGCGGGAGCCGGTGCCGGAGCAGGGGCCGGGGCAGAGGCCGTGGATGCCGCGTCGCCGAGCACGGAGATCGCGTTGTCGACGACCGTGATCGGGGCGGTGATGGGTGCTACGGCCTGGGTGCCGGAGAGCAAGCCGTCGTCTCCGGATGTCTCGGCCGCATTGGCGGCCGTCGCGCCGAGCAGGGTGATCCCGCCGGCGATGAGCGTGCCCCAGAGGACGCGCTTCGCATAGGTACGCATGATGGTTCTCCTGACGTGACTGGTCTGTCTGATGGGATGCACGCGAGGAAGTGCGCGCGCAGCACGGCATCTGTCATCCGGGTGGGATGACGCGACAGTCCGTCAGTCGGGAGAGACGTCGGTGTCGGCGACGGGGGCGCCCGGAAGGACGTCGTCCCGTGCGCCGGCTGCCCGCTCCCCAGCACGGAGCGGGGTCGCCCCGATCTCGCTGAGGCGAGCGGGGGCGCTGGCGGAACCTCCGGCCGAGGTGGCGGAGGAAGAGGCGGGGGCGGCCGGAGCGGCCGGAGGAGCACCGAGCGGCACCGGAGCGGTGTCACCGGCGCCGGCGTCCGAGGAGTGGGGCGCGGAGACCGGGCCTGCAAAGGAAGCCACGGTACGGAGCGCAGAGCGCTGGCCCGTGCTCGGGGAGGCCGACGGTGCGGGCGCAGGCTCGGGAAGCGCGCCGATCTCGTCGCGCGCCGTTGTCACACCCGCGGGGACGGAGCCCTCCGGGGTCTGCGGTGCGGCCGGCTCGAGTGGCGTGAGCACCTCGACGACCGGCGGAACGGTCTCATCGACGACGCCGCCGATCAGGCCGGTCGTGCCATCGACGACGCCGACGACGTTCTCGACCAGGTCGATGGCGCCGGAGTCGACGACGATGCCGCCGACCAGCGGAAGGCCGCCGACGAGGTCGAGCACGGGCGCCGTGATCTGTGAGACCGGTGCAGAGCCGAGCACGTCGGTCACGGGCTCGACGACCGTCTCGGTGGTCTCGGCGACCGCCTCGAGCACCGGGGCCGCGGTGTCTCCGACGACCGGGACCTGCGTCACCGTCTCGGTCACCGTCTCGACGACGGCGGGAGCGCCCTCCTGCACGGGAGCGACGGTGTGGGTCACGACCGGAGCCACGACCTCGTGCACCACGGGCGCGACGACCTCCTGGACCACCGGAGTCGCCACCTGGTTCACCACCGGAGCCACGACGTCGTTCACGACCGGCTTCGTCACGGCGGTGACGGTCTCGGATACGACCGAGGTGAGGCTGTCGAGCGGACCCTTCGGCTGCTCGTCCGCGTGCGCGGAGCCGCCGCCGGTGAGGACGGTCAGGGCTGCCCAGGCGAGCGCGCCGATTCCACCCCAGAGGACGGCGTGGGGTACGCCGCGTCGGGTGGTCCGAGCGTCCACGTCGTCCTCCCCCTCCGAAGGTCCACGGGTGTGTCGATGGGAGGCAGAATACTCGCGGACCCCCTGTCTGTCCAGGGGCGTTTACATCCGATTCTTCTCGTGTCAGATCGTGACGCGCCCGGCGGATTTCCGGCTTGACTTTCCCCAGGTTCTACACATGCCCCCTCCGGAGGGGAAACCTTCAATGCGCAATTTAAACTCGTTTTCATCCACAGGGTGGGGAAACGATGAAACCCCGGTCAGGGCAGTAAAAAAAGTTCGGTGTTCACACCGTCCACCGGGTTATCCACACCTGTTCTGCACAGACACTCCGAGATTGTCCGCACGCTGTCCACATGGTTATCCACAGGCCGTGTTGCACCGTGTGGAGACCGCTCATAGCGTGGTCGAGCGACCGAATGTCGGGGGCACCTGCTTGTCTGGGGATGGCCGCCGCGCGGCCGCGGTCCCCCGCACCGGCATCCGCGGATGCGCGCGCGGGGCCCGCCTCAGAACCGTCGCATCGAAGGGAACACAGTGTCGATCGCCGACATCTCCGAGGAGCGCCTGGGAGGGCAGCGTCCGCCCGAGCGCACCCCTCCGCACGACCTCCTCGCCGAGCAGAGCGCCCTGGGGGGCATGCTCCTGTCGAAGGACGCCGTCGCCGATGTGATCGAGACGCTCAAGGGCGCCGACTTCTACATTCCCAAGCACGAGCTCATCTTCGAGGCGATCCTCTCGCTCTACTCCCACGGCGAGCCGACCGACGTCGTCGCGGTCACCGACGAGCTGATCAAGACCGGTGAGCTGAACAAGGCCGGCGGCGCCGACTACCTGCACACGCTCACGTCGATCGTCCCGACCGCGGCCAACGCCGGCTACTACGCCGGCATCGTCTCCGAGCGCGCGATCCTCCGCCGCCTCGTCGACGCCGGGACGCGCATCGTCCAGCTCGGCTACGACGGCCAGGGCGACGCGACCGACATCGTCAACAACGCGCAGGCCGAGATCTATTCGGTGACCGGCTCGGAGACGGCGGAGGACTACGTGCCGCTCACGGTCGCGGTCGACGCCGCGGTCGAGGAGATCGAGGCAGCCAACGGCCGCGACGGTTCCATGACAGGCATCCCCACCGGCTTCCGCGAGCTCGACGAGCTCACCAACGGCCTGCACGGCGGGCAGATGATCGTCGTCGCCGCGCGACCCGCGATGGGAAAGTCCACGCTCGCCCTCGACTTCGCCCGTGCGGCCTCGATCGGGCACGACTTCCCCTCGATCTTCTTCTCCCTCGAGATGGGCAAGAGCGAGATCGCGATGCGTCTGCTCAGCGCCGAGGGGGCGATCCCGCTGCAGAACATGCGCAAGGGAACGCTCGACCCGCGGGACTGGACGACGGTCGCCGCCACCCGCGGCCGCATCAACGACGCCCCGCTCTACATCGACGACAGCCCGAACATGACGCTCGTCGAGATCCGGGCGAAGTGCCGACGGCTGAAGCAGCGGGCCGGTCTGCGCATGGTCATCATCGACTACCTCCAGCTCATGACGTCGGGTAAGCGCGTCGAGTCCCGTCAGCAGGAGGTCTCGGAGTTCTCCCGAAGCCTCAAGCTCATCGCCAAGGAGCTGCAGGTGCCGGTCATCGCGCTGTCGCAGCTGAACCGTGGTCCCGAGCAGCGCCAGGACAAGAAGCCCGCGATCAGCGACCTGCGAGAGTCCGGATCGATCGAGCAGGACGCCGACATGGTCATCCTGCTGCACCGCGACTCGGTCTACGACAAGGACGTCCGTCCCGGCGAGGCCGACCTCATCGTGGCCAAGCACCGTAACGGTCCGACCGCGACCATCACCGTCGCCTTCCAGGGGCACTACTCCCGGTTCGCCGACATGGCGCCGGGCGGCGACTTCAACTGACCCCCGGCGTCAGCTTCCTGCGTCGGACGCCGACTCCTCGCGGAGGCTGAGCCGGACGTGGCACGAGTGCGCGCTCGTGAACGGGATCACGCGTTCGATCTCCACGGGTCCGCCCGCTCTCGCCAGCACCGACTTCATGAGCTCCTCGTGCACCCGGCAGACCACGGTCTGGTCATCGGTCAGCAGGGTGTGGAAGCGGCAGGGGGAGAGGTCGACGGTCATCGCCTTCTCGTCGATGTCGGGCTGCAGGCCCACGTCGTCGAGGTGATGGAACAGTGCGTCGAGCTGATGCGTCGCGGCCTCGGGCAGGCCCGATCGCGTCGCCGGGAGCACCGCGCGCATGAGGTCGCCGTGGCGGATCGCCTCCTGGACCCGCCGTTCCTCGATCTCATTCGGCTCACTCGGCAGCACGGGGGAGAAGCGCAGGCGCGGTCTTCCTCGGCGGCCCGTGTGCTCCACCTCGGACCGGGCGAGACCCTCACCCTCGAGCACGCGGAGGTGGTCGCGCAGGGTGTTCACGTGGAGGCCCATGCGGAGGGAGAGCTCGGCGAGGCCGATTCCCGGAGTGTCCATCAAGGCGGCGAGAACCCGCAGCCGGCTGCTCTGCATGAGTCCGCGGTAGGCGTCGGTAGGACGTGGCATGTTACCCATTATCCCCTGAGCGTGGAGCGAGGGGCCGATTTCCACGGTCACCCGCCGCCGGGGGTGCGGATCGCCCGGTTAGCCTGAGGCCATGACGGGTGGACGCACGATGACGGCGCTGCGCCTGCTGCTGCCCGCTTTCCTGCTCGGGGCGATCATCGCGATCTCGTTCCTGGAGGCACCGCTGAAGTTCCTGGCTCCCGGAATCACGATCCCGCTGGGTCTCGGCATCGGTCGCCTCGTGTTCACCGCCCTCAACGTCCTCGCGGGAGCGGTGCTCCTCGTGTTGACGGCGGTCAGCGTCCGTGCCCGTGCCGGGCGCTCCTCGGCTCTGCTGCTCGGCGGGCTGTGGCTGGTGTTCCTCGTCGAGGTCATCGTCATCCGCCCGATCCTCAATCGGCGCAGCGACCTCGTCATCGCAGGGCAGGAGGCTCCGGGAACGGATGGCGCGCACTACGCCTACATCGTCGCGGACGTGACGATGGTGGTGCTGCTCGTGGCGTTCCTCGTGGTCACGGTGCGTGCGGCGCTTCCGCCGCGCGCGTCCTCTTCGACGACCGACGTTTAGGACGCGTCGGACGCAGCGGATTCCAGCAGTCGGCGCGCGCTGTCCCGAGCGGTCGCGAACGGCTCCGCGAACGTCCCCATGCCGACGGTGACGATAGCGCCTTCGTAGAGGAGCATGAGCGTCTCGGCGAGCCGGTCCGGGTCGTGGAACCCGGCCTCACCGCAGAGCTCAGCGAAGACCGCGAGCAGCCACTCCTTCTCGCGACGAGCCTCGGCGAGCACCAGCGGGGCGTCCCCGGGGCCGTCGATCTCGGCGCGCGCGTTGATGGCGCTGCATCCCTTGGTGCTGTGGTCCGGCACCCAGGAGATGGCGGCATCGAAGATCGCGAGCACGCGGGCGTGCCCCGGCTCCGGGACCCGTGCGAGGTGAGCGGCGACGTGATCCCGCCAGCGGGCGTCCCGGTGCTGCAGGTAGGACACGACGAGCGCTTCCTTCGATCCGAAGCGGTCGTACAGGGTCTTCTTCGTCACCCCGGCCGCAGCGGCGATGGTGTCGACCCCGACGGCGTGTATGCCGCGCTCGTAGAAGAGGTCGGAGGCGGCGTCGAGCACGCGGCGCGCCCCGGGCGTCAGCGGCGGCAGCTCCGGCACGGCGGTCGACATGCGATGAGTATACCAACCTGTATAGTGACGACATGAGTAAACAGATCGGTATACTCTCCCAGTTCGTGACCGCGGGTGCAGCGGTGGCCTTCGTCCTCACGTGGAGCTCGGGATTCCTCATCCCTGCGGTCGCCACCGCGGACGTCGACCCGCTGACGCTCCTGGTCTGGCGGTTCACGCCGCTCGCCGTCCTGCTCGTGATCCTTGTCGCGGTGTCCGGAGCGGCGAAGGGGATGACCGCGCGGGAGCTCGGTGTCCAAGCGGTCATCGGAGCGCTCGCCCAGTTCGGGTACTGCGCTGCGGTGTACGCAGCTGTCGCCGCAGGGATCGCCACCGGCACCGTCGCGCTGATCGACGCGGTCCAGCCGCTGCTCGTCGCCGTGCTGGTCGGGCCGGTGCTGGGGCTCCGTGTGCATGGTGCCCAAGTGGCGGGACTGGTGATCGGGGCGGTGGGGGTGCTGCTCGTGGTGCAGTCCCAGTTCGGCGCGGGCTCCGCGCCGCTCGTCGCGTATCTGCTTCCGGCGGCGGCGATGGTCTGCCTCGTGATCGGCACCCTGGTGCAGCGGCGGACGGCCGTGCGTACGGGGGTGCTGCTGACCCTGACCATCCACGTGAGCGTGACCGCCGTGCTGCTCCTCGTCATCGCCGCGCTCGCCGGGGCACTCGTTCCGCCGGCGCGACCGTCGTTCTGGATCGCCGTGGTCCTGACCGCCGTCTTCCCCACGCTCGGCGCCTATGGCCTCTACTGGTGGCTACTGCGCCGGGTCGGCATCACCGCACTGCAGGCGCTGCTCTTCCTCGTCGCCCCGGCGACCGCGATCGGCGGGGCGCTGCTGCTCGGCGAACCCCTCACGGCGATCACGCTCGGCGGGTTCGTGCTGTGCGGCGCCGGGGTGACCGCGGTACTCGTGAGCGAGGCGCGGAACCGGGGCGCGGAGGTGGAGGGAGGCTCCGCGATGCCGGGTCAGGGCCGGACGCGGACCGCCCGGCCCTCGAAGGTCACCACATCGCCGTCGCGGAGCTGACGCCCGCGGCGCCGGTCCACCTCGCCGTTCACGGTGACGTAGCCGTCGATGATGACCTCTTTCGCGTCGCCGCCCGAGTCCAGCAGTCCCGCGAACTTGAGGAACTGGCCGAGGCGGATGACCTCGCCGCCGATGGAGACCTCGTCGATCGGATCGGAGTTCGTCATCCTTGCATGCTAGCCGTCAGGGCCGCGGTCACTCGTCGACGTCGGTGCCGACGACCGCGAACGAGGCGTCGAAGGAGATGTCGATCGAGCGGTTGTCCGTGGTGAGGACGGAGGCGTCGTAGGGGCTGACATCGTCGGAGTCCACATCGAGGTCGGTGATCATCCCCTCGGCCTCGGCGAGGGCGGCGTCGACGAGAGTGCGGATGGTCTCCTCGTCCAGCGTGAGAGTCGGTCCCTTGTCGTCGTCGTCTGCGGCGTCGGTCGACACCACGGTCGCGGTGAGGTCGTCGTCCACGCGCACCTCGGTCTCGTCCCCGGCGGACGTGGTCAGCTGCACTTCCCACGTTCCGTCGCGCTTCGCGTCGATCGAGGTGACCTCGCCCTCGGCGGCGTCCTGGGCGGCGGCGGCGATCGCGAGGAGCTCGTCGACGTCGTCGGTGCCGATGCCGGTGACAGGGCCGCGGTCGCCCCGGTCTCCGCTCGGGCGGGCATCCTCGTCGCCGCGGTGGTCACCGCGCGGGCCGTGGTCGCCCTCGTGTCGGGGGCCCTCCATGGCGGGGCGGTCGTCGTCGTCGCCGAACTCGTCGCCGATCGCGGCACCCACCGCGACGCCTCCGCCGGCGAGCAGCACCGCGGCCGCGATCCCGCCGCCGATCAGGAGCGCGCGCTTGCGTCCGGGCGTGGCGGGGGTTGCGGCGGCCGGTGCCTCCGGGGCGGCGTTCGGGGCAGGGGCAGCGGCAGGGCCGGGGGTCGGTGCGACCGGGACCGTCGGGGCGTCGGCGGTGGTGCCGGGGCCGGCGGGGGAGTCCTGTCCGGCGTGCTGGTCCTGGCCCGCGCTCGGGACCGCGGGTGCCGCGTTCTGACCCGCGGTGTCGTTCTCGTCCGGCGTGGGGTTCTGGTCGGGAGCAGGAGTCTTGTCGTTCATGTCTCGATGGTCTCCCGACGCCGCTGAAGCCACCCTGAAGCCTCCTGAAGCCCCGTTCAGGAACCGATATCTCGGGCCCGACTTCGGAGCTCGGGAACGACACGCCGCCGCGCGGCGGCCATGACCGGGGTGTCGTCGGGGATCTCCGAAACTGTGCCCGGGCGGTCGGTCAGGAGAGAGGGCCGGCGAGGGGGAGGGTGACGGTGAAGCGGGCGCCGCCCCACCGGGAGGTGTCCACCGTGATCGCGCCGTGGGCGGCGGTGGCGATGCCGTGCGCGATCGCGAGACCGAGCCCGCTGCCTCCCGCGTCGCGACTGCGGGCCTCGTCGAGCCGGACGAAGCGCTCGAAGATGCGGTCCCGCTCCTCCGGCGGGATGCCGGCCCCGTCGTCTTCGACCGTGAGGACGACCCGCGCCGCCTGCGGCTCCACCCCGATCGCCACGCGGCCGTTGCTGTGCCGCGCCGCGTTGTCGGCGAGGTTCCGCAGCAGCTGGCCGAGCAGCCGGGGGTCGCCGACGGTGCGGGCCGCACGGATTCCGGAGCCGTCGACATCGAGCCCCGTGGCCCGCAGCCGACGCACCTCCGCGAGGGCCAGGTCGTCCAGGTCCACCGGTTCGGTGCTCCCGGTGACACCCTCGTCGAGGCGGGCGAGGAGCAGCAGCGACTCCACGATGCCCTGCAGTCGCAGCCCCTCCTCGGACACCACCTCGGCGAGCTCGTCGATGCTCGTCACCTCCGGGTGCGCCTGGGCGAGCTCCGCGTGCTGACGGATCGTCGCCAGGGGCGAGCGGAGCTCGTGCGAGGCATCGGAGACGAAGCGGCGCTGCGCGGTCGCCGCCGCGTCGAGCCGGTCGAGCATCCCGTTCATCGTCACGGCGAGGGAGTGGATCTCGTCCGCGGCGTCGGGAACGGGTACCCGGTGATCGAGGCGCTCGGCGGTGATGCCCTCGACCTCCTGACGGATGCGGGTCACCGGGCGTAGCGCGCGCCCCGTGACGAGCCAGGTCGTGACGGCCACGAGCAGCAGCAGCGCAGGGACGGCGATCACGAGCAGCGTCGCCACCGTCGACAGGGTCTCCGCATCCTCGTCCATCGGCACCGCGAGGACGAGGGTCTGGTCGCCCTCGACGTCTTCCGACACCACGACCATCGGCTCGCCGTCGATGCGGACGACCTGCGGATCGTCGCCGACGGGCAGCGGCGTGGCGCCGAGCGCATCGGCGGCCTCCTCGCTCGCCGCGCGCACCGCTCCGTCTCGCCCGAGCAGCTGCACGAGATCGTCGTCGAGCTGGTCCGGACCGCGGCGTCCCGGACCGTCGAATCGGCTGACGAGCTCCTCCAGCCGCTGTTCCGCCGCGCGTTCGGTGCTGCCGTGGATGCTCGCGCTCAGCACCCCGTAGAAAGAGAAGGCCCCGAGGAGCAGCGCGACTGCGACGACGAGGGTGGCGCCCAGGGTCGTCCGACCGCGGACCGACCGCCAGAGCCGCCTAGCCACCGTTCGCCGCCAGCCGATAGCCCGCGCCGCGGATGGTCTCGATCGCCTCACGTCCGAACGGCTTGTCGACCTTGCGGCGGAGGTGGCCGATGTACACCTCGACGATGTTCGGGTCGCCGTCGAAGTCGTCGTCCCAGACGCCGGCCAGGAGGTCGCGCTTCGACAGCACCTGCCCGCGGTGGCGCATCAGATGCTCGAGCACCGCGAACTCGCGGGCCGTGAGGGAGATCGGGGTCTCGCCACGCCACACGTGGTGTCCGGCGGGGTCCAGCCGCAGGTCGCCGGCCTCCAGGATCGTCGGTCGTGCCACGGCACCGCGGCGCACGAGAGCCCGGAGCCGCGCCACGAGGATCGCAAACGAGAAGGGCTTGGTGACGTAGTCGTCGGCGCCGCTCTCCAGCGCCTCCACCTGATCCCACTCGCCGTCCTTGGCGGTGAGCATCAGCACGGGAGTCCAGTTCTCCTCGGCGCGCAGGGCCTCGCACACCTTCCACCCGCTCATGCCGGGCATCATCAGGTCGAGCACGATGGCGTCGTACCGGGTCTCGCGGGCCCGCCAGAGGCCGTCGATGCCGTTGTGGGCGACGTCGACCGCGAAGCCCTCCGCCTCGAGTCCGCGGCGCACGCCCTCGGCCAGACGCACCTCGTCGTCCACCACCAGGATCCGCATCCCCCCAGTGTGGCGCGTCGTCGCTGAATCGGGGCTGAAGCGGTCGGACCGCTTCGAGTCGCGCACCTGGTTCCATTCCGGGCTCAGATGCAGCAAGTTGCGCGATTCGAAGAGCGACTTACGACGAGAGGTGCGTCTGGATCTCGCGGATCACCACGCCGAGGGGGCCGGAGGAGAGGAGTCCGGGGCCGAGGGGGCCGGCGGGGTCGGTGCCCAGGGGCGGGAGGGTGCGCAGGGCCGCAGCGGCTTCGGGGGAGAGCTGCGCGAGTTGCCAGCGCACTTCGGCGGCGCGGGAGTCGGGATCATCCGGGTGCGCCAGCTCGACAGCCCATGCGGCGTAGGCGGCTGCCCCGAGTGCATGCGCTCCCATGTGCGCGACCCCTGCGGCCTGAGCAGCGGAGCGGGCGGCCGCGGTCCCGGCAGGGGTCACGGCACCTCGGGCGGCCCTGCCGGCGACGAAGCGACGACGGATCTCGCCCGCAGCCGTCAGCTCGCCCCGCGCGAAGGCGCGCGTCCTGGCGATGGCATCGCGCGCACGGTCGTCGTCCGGGGCCTCGCTCTCGAACAGCGGCAGCACGCGCTCGGCGCAGTCGGCCGCCCACACCGCGACGATCCGGCGGTCGGCCTCGGTCATGCCCTGAGGAGTCGACATGGGACTCACCTCGCCCGTCGTTCGGTGCGCGCACGTGCCGCCTCGTGTGCCTCCCGGAGAAGGGCGAGCACGGTACCCGCCGTCGCCTCTGCGGGATCGATCACGCACACCCAGCCGGCGTCGCCGTACAGGGGGTGGGGGCGGAAGACGTCGACCGCCGTCGGGTCGGTGTCGCCGCCCGTGAGAGACCCCGCCGCGATGATCGACTCCGCGCGCTCGCGTCCGACGTGGATGTTCACCCGGAAGCGCCCGGGAGCATCCAGAGCGGAGGACGTGTCGTCGGGATAGTCCTTCGTGATGATCGTTCCGAACGGCTGGGTGCGCTCGGGCATCCGGCCGTCGGGGGCATGGAAGAAGAACGCGTCTCCCCATGACAGCTCGGGGAAGTCGCTGCCCGCCTCCGGGGCCACGACGAGCACACCGTCGAACGAGCGGACCTCTTCGATGATCTCCTGCATATCCATCCTTCAATGCTGAGGCTGATGTGCTTATGTGGACGCAAGGCCCGGAAAGACGAGGAAGCGCGTGCAGAACCCTCAAGAGCAGGTGATGACGACGGCGGCGCTCGGACGGCTGGTCGACTACTCGACGCAACAGGTGCGCGACCTCGAGCGCCTCGGTGTCCTCCCCGCCGCAGAGCGCGGTGCGAACGGGTACCGGCGGTATCGGATGCCGCATGCCCTGGCGCTGCGCGCCTATCGCGCGTTGGCGACGGCGCTCGGTCCGGTACCCGCGCGTCGACTGATGCCCGCTCTCATCGGCGGATCGGTCGAGCACGCGGCGGAGGAGATCGACACTCTGCACGCGGATCTCGCCCTCGAACGCTCACGGGTGCGCGCGGCCCTGCGCGGACTCGAGGACGCGGTGGCGGAGGCCGACGACCCGTTCGTCGAGGACGATGCGATGGCCATCGGCGAACTCGCCCAGGCGCTCGGCGTCCGGTCCTCCGCGCTGCGGCACTGGGAGCGAGAAGGGCTCGTGCGCCCCCGTCGTCGTGCGGGATCGGTGCGCTCCTATGACTCCCTCGGGATCACCGAGGCGCGGATCGCCGCCGCTCTGCGCTCGGGCGGCTACGGCATCCCCGCCGTTTCGCGCATCATCGACGAGGTGCGCGCGCATGGTGACACCGAAGAAGTTCACCGCATCCTCGCGGAGCGGCTGGCCGACCTCACGCGCCGCAGCGTCGCGCTTCTCGCGGCGGCAGGTCACCTGCACGCCCTGCTGACGGAACGCCTCGCGGAGGAGGCGGGTTCGTCGCTCACGCCCGCGCCGGGATCTGCGCCAGCACATCCTGGATCAGCGGATTCTCGTCGAGCGGGTCGGTGATGACCGCGGCGACCGCCTCGAACGGCAGCACAGGGTAGCGCGAGGCGGCGCCGATCTTCTCGTCGCTGGCCAGCACGACCGTCGCGGCGCATCGAGAGGCGATCGCCCGCTTGGTGACGGCATCGTCGAGCTCGCCCGTCGTGAGACCGTGTCGGGGGTCGACGCCCGTGACGCCGACGAAGAACACGTCGGCGGCGAGGTGCTGGATCGCCTCCATCGCGAGTCCCCCTCCGGCGACGAGGGAGTGCCGGGCGAGCTCGCCGCCGATCATGATCACGCGCGCATCCGAGTGCTCGGCGACGGCCAGGGCGACGGCAGGACTCGGGGTGATGACCGTGATGTCGGTGCCGGAGGGAAGCAGTCGCGCCATTGCGAGCGTGGTGGTTCCGGCATCCAGCACGATCGTCGATCCGGGGAGGATGGTCGTGACCGCCTGGCGGGCGACCCGCTCCTTGCTCTCGGTCGCCAGATCGTGGCGCTCCCGCACCGGGCGATCGGCCGCGGCGATGGGCAGCGCGCCGCCGTACACGCGCTGGAGCCTCCCCTCCTCAGCGAGTTCGCGGAGGTCGCGGCGGATGGCGTCCTCCGAGACTCCGAGGTCATCGGCCGCAGCCTTCGCCACGACCCGTCCCTCGCGGGCGAGCACGGCGAGCAGGTGGTCCTTGCGCTGAGCAGCGAGCATACGATTCCTCACGAAGTTGCACGTTTATGCACGATTCAGATTACAGTCGTCTCCATGATGAAGCCACTCCTGATCCTGATCGCGGGTCCCTACCGTTCCGGCACCGACGGCGACCCCGCCCTGATCGCTCGGAATCTGGCGCGCCTGGAGGAGGCGTCCGGTCCGATCTTCCGCCTCGGCCACGTGCCGATGATCGGGGAGTGGGTCGCGCTGCCGGTCCTGCGCACCCTCGAGCACGCCGACTCCGGCGAGGGCGACGTCATGTACGAGACCGCCCGCCGACTGCTCCTGCACTGCGATGCGGTGCTCCGTCTGCCGGGGGAATCGGCGGGCGCGGACCAGGACGTCGCCATCGCCCACGAGCTCGGGCTGCCCGTCTACCGATCGCTCGCGGAGATTCCCGCAGCGTCGACTCCGTAGGCTGGAGGCATGACCAAGAACCTCTGGACCGTCCTCGGCGTCATCCTCGCCGTCGTGATCGCGTGGTGGATCGTCAGCGCGCTGTTCTCGGTGCTCTGGTTCATCGCGAAGCTCGCCATCGTCGCTGTCGTGGCCGTGGTGGTCTTCCTCGTGCTGCGGAGCCTCTTCACTCGCGACGCCGACTGACCTGCCTTCGAATCGCTCACTTTGCGGCAAAACGGCCGGTTTTGCAGCAAAGTGGGCGACTCGAACGGGGTCAGAGGCGGTACTGGGCGGCGCGGTGCGTGGGCTGGACCCGGTCGCCGCGGCCGTGCAGTTTGTGGCGGAGCGTGCCGGGGACGTACTCCTCGGGGTACGCGCCCCGCTCGCGCAGCACCGGGATGACGTGCTCGATGACGTCCTGCCAGGTGCCGGGAGTGACCGCGTACGCGAGGTTGAAGCCGTCGATGTCGGTCTGCTCGACCCAGGACTGCAGCTCGTCGGCGATCTCGACCCCGGAGCCGACGATCGTCGGACCGAGCCCGCCGATCGCGTTGTGGCGGCCGAAGTCGCCCACCGTCCACTCGCGACCGAGGTCGGCCTCCTCCTTGAGGTGCTGCAGCACGGACTGGATCGCGTTCGACTCGACGTTCCCGACCGGCTCATCCTCGGCGTACTGCGACAGGTCGACGCCCATCCACCCCGACATGAAGGTGAGCGCCCCCTCCGGGCTCGCGTAGGAGAGGTACTCGGCGTGCTTCGCGGCCGCCTCCTCGCTCGTCGCCGCGGTGATCACCGTCAGCAGCGTGTAGATGCGGGCGTCGTAACGGTCGCGCCCCGCGGCCTCGAGGGCGTCGCGGATGCACTTCACCGTCCCGGCGAGCACCTCCTTCGAGGGCGCCGCGACGAAGATGGCCTCGGCGTTCTCCGCCGCGAACCGCACCCCGCGCGGGCTGGCGCCGGCCTGGTAGATCACCGGGGTGCGCTGCGGCGACGGCTCCGAGATGTGGATGCCGGGCACGGAGAAGTGCTTCCCCTCGTGCCGGATCGGGTGCACCTTCGACGGGTCGGTGAAGATGCCGCGCTCACGGTCCTCCACCACCGCGTCGTCCTCCCACGACCCCTCCCAGAGCTTGTAGAGCACCTCGACGTACTCGTCCGCGTGGTCGTAGCGGTCGTCGTGGGCGAGCTGGTCCTCCTGGCCCATGTTCCGCGCGGCGCTGGGCAGATAGCCGGTCACGACGTTCCAGCCGACGCGGCCCTGGGTGAGGTGATCGAGCGTGCTGAGTCGTCGAGCGAACGGGTAGGGGTGCTCGAACGCGGTGCCGGCCGTGACGCCGAAGCCGAGGTGCTCGGTCACCGCGGCCATCGCGCTGACCAGGAGGATCGGGTCGTTCACCGGCACCTGGGCGCCGTTGCGGATGGCGGCCTCGTTCGTACCGCCGTAGACGTCGTAGGTGCCCAGGACATCGGCGATGAAGATGCCGTCGAAGGTCGCGCTCTCCAGCAGCTTCGCCAGGTCGGTCCAGTACGACAGGGTGTTGTACTGCCGCGAGCGGTCTTCCGGATGCCGCCACAGGCCGGACGACTGGTGGGCGACGCAGTTCATGTCGAACGCGTTGAAGCGGATCTGCCGGGTCATGCCCCCATGAAACGGGACCGGACGGGGCCGGGGCGAGCGGGATCGACACGCACGGAAACAATCCGTGGTGCGGCTCAGGCCTCGTCGTCCGGACGGCGGGGGCTCGGGTCGGGAGGGAGGATCTCGATCGGGTGTGCGGCCTGTCGCTGCGCTCGCCACCAGATCACGAACCCGACCGCCGTGAAGACGCCGTAGAACACGTACATGAGGCCGGTCGCGTAGTAGCCGGAGCTGAACAGCAGCGGCACCCCCACCACGTCCACGGCGATCCAGATGAGCCAGAACTCGGTCCAGCCCTTGGCCATGCCGTAGGTCGCGAGCAGCGACCCGACGAAGGTCCAGGCGTCGGCCCAGACCGGCTCCCACGAACCCAGGGCGCGGAACAGGGGGGTGAGCGCCACGGTCCCGACGACGAGGACGACGACCAGACCGATGCGGGCCCCGGTCGGCGCCCACCGCGGCACGATGCGACCGCCGTCGGCATTCCGCCAGCGGACCCATCCATAGATCGCGACGGCGATGAACATGATCTGCCGCCCGGCCTGACCGAGCAGATGCGGGAGCGACGGGTCGGGGCTCAGTGCGGAGCCGAGGAACACCGTGAGCAGCAGGAGGTTGCCGACGATGCCGATCGGCCACGCCCAGACCTTGCGCCGCATGCCGCCGAGGGCGCTCGCGAGTCCGAACGCGTTCCCGACGACCTCACGCACCAGGAGCGTCTGCCCACCCGGAAGCACCCAGGACGAGGAGAAGGCGTCGACGGGCCACTGCAGGAAGCCCATCGCTAGAGCGCCGCGTCGGGGGTGGGGCGCTCGTCGAGCACGAGCTGCAGCATGCTGAGGTCGAGCCACCGGCCGAACTTCGCGCCGACCTGGGGCATGCGGCCCACCTCCCGGAATCCGAGGCGTTCGTGGAGGGCGAGGGAGGCGGTGTTGCCGCTCTCCACACCGCCGATCATCACGTGCATCCCGGCTGCCCGGGCCCGGGCGATGAGCTCGATCATGAGGAGCGTGCCGATGCCGCGTCCGCGCTGATCGCCGCGCACGTAGACGGAGTGCTCCACGGTGAGGCGGTAGCCGCTGTGCGGGCGCCACTGGGCGTAGGACGCATAGCCCACGACGCCGCTCTCGTCGGCGGCGACGATGACGGGACAGCCGCGCGCGGTCCGGTCGGCGAGCCACGCCTCCCGGTCGGCGCGATCCACGGCCTCCTCGTTCCAGATCGCGGTCGTGTGCAGGACGGCGTGGTTGTGGATCTCGGTGATCGTGTCGAGGTCGGCGCTCTCGGCGGGCCTGAGGTGCACGGCGGTCATCGTCAGACGTGGATGTCGGCGGGGGAGGCCTCGCCCTCGTGGAAGCTCGGCTTCCTGCCGAAGAGCTTCGCGATGCCGAGGACGACGCCGACGATCACGAGGCCCCAGACGAGACCGGCGATCGCGGAGATGAGGGTGTCGACCACCCACACCACGAAGCCGCCGAGGGGCTCCAGCGCGTGCTCGACCGCGTGGAGAACATCGGCCGGAGCGTGCAGCCCGACCTCGCCGAGGTTGATGAGGACGAGGTGCCCGCCGACCCACAGCATCGCGACGGTGCCGAGCACGCTGATGAAGCGGAAGACCGCGGGCATGGACCGGACGATCCGGGTGCCGGTGTGCCGGACGCGCTGCGCGGGGTTCTTCGCCATCTTCAGGCCGATGTCGTCGATCTTCACCAGGAGCGCCACGGCCCCGTACACCGCGACGGTCATGACCAGCGCGATCACGGCGAGGATCGCCAGGGTGGACCAGATGCCGAGTCCCTTGTCGAGGCTGGCGAGGGAGATGAGCATGATCTCGGTCGAGAGGATGAGGTCGGTGCGGACGGCGCCGAGCACGAGCTTCCTCTCGTCGCGGGCGCCCTCGTCGGCGTGGCCGTGCTGCACGCCGAACCACTCCAGCACCTTTTCCGCGCCCTCGAAGCACAGGTACGAGCCGCCGAGGATCAGCAGGTAGGGCAGCACCCACGGCGCGAAGGCCGTGAGCAGCAGTGCGATGGGGATGATGATGACGAACTTGTTCACCAGCGACCCGAGGGCGATCTTGCCGACCACGGGGAGCTCGCGGGCCGGGGTGAGGCCCTGCACGTACTGCGGGGTCACGGCGGCGTCGTCGATGACGACTCCGGCTGCCTTCGCCGACGCCTTCATCGCGGCGCTCAGGATGTCGTCGACGACGGCGAGCAGTCCAACGGACATGCGGGTCCTCTTTCCGTGGTGGGAAAGTCAGACTACCGACTCCCGGGCTCAGGCCCGCACGTCCTCCGCGGTCGCCAGCACCCGCTGCAGCGGCTGGTAGTGCTCGATGACGGCCTGGCGGTAGCGCTCGACGTCGCCGGAGCGCGCGGCGTCCAGCATGTCACCGTGCGCCTTGGCGGTCTTGTGGATGTCGTCGGGCTGCGCGATGCCGAGCTGCGGGAGCACGGCGGTGTGCACGTCCCAGAACGCACCGACGAGCTGGCCGACCAGGCGGTTGTCGATGGCGCCGAAGAGGCGGGTGTGGAACGCCCTGTCCTCCTCGAGGAAGTACTCGCCGCGGCCGGCCTTGTCGACCATCTCGGCGACGAGCTCGTCGAGCTCCGGGTCCGCCTGCGCCTGAGCGGCCTCGACCACGCGCTCGGCCATGGAGAGGTCGAGCGCGAGACGCACCTCGACGACCTCGCGCAGGGCCTGCAGCGACCCCTCGGGGGACAGCACGCCCCGGAAGACGAGCGCCTCGACCATCGGGTCCAGCGACATCGGACCCACGTAGGTGCCGTGTCCGTGACGGACGTCGACGATGTCGAGGGTGGAGAGCGTGCGGATCGCCTCCCGGACCGAGGAGCGCGACACGTCGAGCTCCTCGCAGAGCTCGGCCTCGGTCGGCAGCGGGTCGCCGGGGGTGAGTCCGCGCGTCAGGATGAGCTGCTTGATCTGATCCGCCGTCGTGGCTCGCCGCATCCGCGACGCCCTCCCCGTGGTGGACTTCATAGGGTCCCTCTCCTGCCTGCCGGAAACGCTCCGATCCTCTCACTCTTGTGATCCGGTCGAACGTGTGTTTAGAGTACATCAGACGTCAGATGTCCTCAAGGCGTCGCCCCCCACCACCTGGAGCACACATGAACCGACACAGCACTCGCCGCCGCGCGGGTCGTCTCGCGATGGCGGTCGCCGGCACGGTCGCCGCGTCCCTCGCCCTCGCCGGCTGCGGCGGCGGCGCCGCCAGCACCGCCGAGAGCCCCGCCGCGAGCGACATCGACCCGGACGGCATCATCGAGGCCGGGATCTCGTACACCCTGAACGGCAGCTTCGACCCGATGGTCGCCTCCGGCGCCGTGACGGTCTCGGCGAACTGGCACGTCTTCGAGGGACTCATCGACCTCGACCCCGTCACGCAGGAGCCCGCCCCCGCCCTCGCCGCCGACTTCCCGACGCAGGTCGACGAGACGACCTACGACATCGACCTCCGCGAAGGCGCGACGTTCCAGAACGGAGACCCGGTCACCGCCGACGACGTGGTCTTCAGCTACGAGCGCGTCCTCGACCCCGCGAACAACTCCCTGTTCCGCTCGTTCGTCGAGTTCATCGACACCGTCACGGCCGTCGACGAGGACACCGTCCGGATCACCACCGACTACCCGTTCTCCCTCATCGACGACCGTCTCGGCGTCGTCAAGATCGTGCCGAAGGCCCTGGTCGAGGCCGATCCCGAGGAGTTCGGGGCGAACCCGATCGGCTCCGGTCCGTACGCGCTCGTCTCCGCCGTCCCCGAGGACAAGATCGTCTTCGAGCGGTACGACGACTACAACGGCCCGCGTCCCGCGCTCGCCGCGGGCATGAACTGGAACCTCCTCGCCGACGCCTCCGCCCGCGTCACCGCGATGTCGACCGGCACGGTGCAGGCGATCGAGGACGTGCCCTACATCGACGCCGACGGGCTGGCCGCCTCGGCCGAGGTCGAGAGCGTGCAGTCCTTCGGCCTCCTCTTCATGATGTTCAACACGAAGGCCGAGCCGTTCGACGACGTCCGCGTCCGCCAGGCCCTGCACTACGCGCTCGACATGGACAAGATCATCGAGACCGGCATGCTCGGCAACGCCACCCCGGCCACGTCGTTCCTTCCCGAGGACTACCCGAACTACCACGAGGCCTCCACGGTCTATTCGTACGACCCGGAGAAGGCGGAGGAGCTGCTGGCGGAGGCCGGGGTCTCCGACCTCGCGATCACGCTGCGCATGACCGACACCGGATGGGTGAAGGAGGTGGCCCCGCTCATCAAGGAGTCCCTCGACGCGATCGGCATCGACACCACCCTCGACATCAGCCAGTCGGCGTCGATGTACGAGAAGGTCGACTCCGGCGACTACACCGTCGCCATCGCCCCCGGTGACCCGTCGGTGTTCGGCGTGGACCCCGACCTGCTCATGAACTGGTGGTATGGCGAGAACGTCTGGACCCAGACGCGCACCGCCTGGGCCGACTCCCCGGAGTACGCCGAGCTGCGCACGCTGCTCGACACCGCCGTCACCCAGGAGGGCGAGGAGCAGCAGGAGTCCTGGAACCAGGCGTACGACCTGATCTCCGACCAGGCCGTGCTGTACCCGCTGTTCCACCGCAAGCTGCCCACCGCCTGGAGCTCGCAGGAGCTGGTCGGCTTCCAGCCGGTCCCCACGACCGGACTGTCGTTCCTCGACGTCGGCGTGGCCGCGAAGTAGCACCTGCCCGACAGGGCGGGGGCGCGCTCGCCCGAAGAGCGCGCCCCCGCCACCCCACCCCCGGAAGGAGCGGCACGTGTCCCACACGCTCCGCCTCGTCGGCCGGCGACTGCTGCAGTTGCCGCTGATGATCCTCGGCATCACGTTCCTGGTCTTCTTCGTGATGTCCTTCTCGCCCGTCGACCCGGCACGCACCGCGCTCGGCGAGACCGCGTCCCCCGAAGCGCTGGAGGCGTACCGCGAAGACCACGGACTGAACCTCCCGCTGTTCGTCCGCTACGTGAACTTCCTGTTCGGCCTCGTCCAGGGCGACCTGGGCACCTACTCCGCCCGCAGCCTGCCGGTGGTCGACGAGGTCGCCAGGGCCTTCCCGGTGACGCTGGCCTTGACCTTCCTCGGGCTGGTGATCGCGGTGGTCGTGGCGTTCGTGATCGGCGTCCTCGCCGCGGTCTACCGCGACCGCTGGCCCGACCAGGTCATCCGCGTCTTCGGCGTCGCCGCGCTGTCCACGCCCTCCTTCTGGCTCGCGATCCTCCTCATCCAGGTGTTCACCCTGGCGCTCGGCGTGCTGCCGGCCTCGGGCCCGCTGCCGGCCTTCGCCGACGACCCGTCCGGGTGGCTCGCCCGGATGACCCTTCCCGCGGTCGCGCTCGCCGTGCCCGTGATCGGGCAGCTCTCCCGGGTCGTGCGCACCTCGATGGTCGAGGAGCTCGACCGCGACTACGTGCGCACCGCCCTCGGCGCCGGGATCCCGCGGGTGATCGTCGTCGGCCGCAACGTGCTGCGCAACGCGCTGATCACCCCCGTGACCGTGCTGGGTCTCCGCATCGGGTACCTGCTCGGCGGCGCCGTGGTGATCGAGATCATCTTCGCGATCCCCGGGATGGGCACGCTCATCCTCAACGGGGTCACCAACAACGAACCCAACCTCGTGCAGGGCGTGACGCTCGCGGTCGCGCTCGCGTTCGTCGTGATCAACATCATCGTCGACCTCCTGTACGTGCTCATCAATCCTCGAATCCGGGCGGTGTGACATGCGACGCAGACTCACGGAACGGCTCTCCGTCCCCGGCCTCCGCTGGGGCCGCCTCTCCCTCGGCTCGGTCATCTGCCTCGCCGTGCTCGCGATCATCGCGCTCGCCGCGATCCTCGCTCCGCTGATCTCGCCGTACGACCCGCTCGCCTCCGGCCCGCCGGTGCAGCCGCCGAGCGGGGAGCACTGGTTCGGCACCGACCGGCAGGGTCGCGACATCTTCTCCCGACTGGTCTACGGCGCGCGCTACTCCCTCGTGATCGGGCTCGGGGCCACCCTCGTCGCCCTCGCGGTCGCCTGCGTCCTGGGCACGATCGCCGCGACCGCGCCGAAGTGGATCTCCGAGACCCTCATGCGCGTCATGGACGTGATCATGTCGTTCCCCGGCATCGCGCTCGCCGCGGTGTTCGTGGCGGTGTTCGGCAAGTCGTTGCCGGTGCTCGTGCTCACGATCGCATTCCTCTACGTGCCGCAGCTGACCCGCATCGTCCGCGCGAACATCCTCGACCAGTACGGCGAGGACTACGTCTCGGCCGTCCGCGTGATGGGCGCGGGGACCCCGCGGATCATCGTGCGGCACGTCGCCCGCAACGCCATGGCACCCGTGCTCGTCTTCGCCACGGTGCTCGTCGCCGACGCGATCGTGTTCGAGGCCTCGCTGTCGTTCCTGCAGGCCGGTGTGCCGGACCCCGAGCCGTCCTGGGGCAACGTGATCGCCGCGGGGCGCAACCTGCTCATGAGCGGAGCCTGGTGGGCGACCTTCTTCCCCGGCATCCTCATCATGATCACCGTGCTGTGCCTCAACATCCTGTCCGAGGGGATGACCGACGCCATGGTCTCGCCGCGCGCCAGGAAGATCACCGCCGACGCCGCGAACACGGAGGAGTCGACGCACGACCTGGAGGAGGCCGCCGCCCCGGACGACACCCACGTCATCCCGACGGTCGACACCGCGGTCAACCTCTCGGTGCCCAGCGGTGTGCCCGACGTGCTCGTGCCCACCGCGGAGACGGTGCCGCTGGCGGAGCGCCTCGCCGAGCTGCGCGTCCGCGAACTCTCCCGTACCGATCGCCTGGTCTACACGGGAGACGCCGTGCCGCTGCTCGAGGTGCAGGACCTGTGCATCTCCTTCCCGCGCCACGGCGACGTCGACGTGGTCGACCACGTCAGCTTCACCGTGCGCCCCGGCGAGACCATGTCGCTCGTGGGGGAGTCGGGGTGCGGCAAGTCCATCACCTCGCTGGCGATCATGGGGCTGCTCGATCCGAAGGCCGACATCCGCGGGCGCATCCTGTTCGACGGGAAGGATCTGCTGCGGATGACGCCGAAGGAGCGCAACGCGCTGCGCGGCCACGACATCGCGATGATCTACCAGGACGCCCTGAGCTCGCTGAACCCCGCGATGCTGATCCGCGCGCAGATGAAGCAGCTCACCTCCCGCGGCGGCACCCGCACGGCCGAGGAGCTGCTGGAGCTCGTCGGTCTCGATCCGAAGCGCACGCTCGCCTCGTACCCGCACGAGCTCTCGGGCGGCCAGCGGCAGCGCGTGCTCATCGCGATGGCCCTGACCCGCGACCCGCGGCTGGTGATCGCCGACGAGCCCACCACGGCCCTCGACGTGACGGTGCAGGCGCAGGTCGTGGAGCTGCTCATGCGGCTGCAGCGCGAGCTCGGGTTCGCACTGGTGTTCGTCTCGCACGACCTCGCCCTCGTCGCCGAGCTCTCGCACCGGATCACGGTGATGTACGCGGGCCAGGTCGTGGAGCAGGGCACCACCCGCGAGGTGCTCACGCAGCCCGTCCACGAGTACACCCAGGGCCTGCTCGGGGCGGTGCTCTCGATCGAGGCCGGCTCCGACCGCCTGCACCAGGTGTCCGGTGTCGTCCCCTCCCCGCGGGACTTCCCGCAGGGCGACCGCTTCGCGCCGCGCTCCGCGGACCCCGCCCGGTACGCCGGAGTGGAACCCGTGCGGCGGCACATCGACGGCACCGAGCACTACTACTCCGCGCATCCTGCCGATGCGCCCGTCGAACCGATCGGAGCAGGACGATGAGCGAACCCGTCATCCAGCTGCAGGACGTGCGCGTCCGCTACCGGGCCCGCAGCTCGTCGTTGTTCCGCCCGCACTACGTCGACGCGCTCGCCGGGGTCTCGCTCACGGTCCGCCGCGGACAGACGCTGGGCATCGTGGGCGAGTCCGGCTCGGGCAAGTCCACCTCCGCGAAGGTGCTGATCGGCCTCGAGAAGCCCACGAGCGGTCAGGTCGTCTTCGACGGGGAGACGGTGCGCTCCTTCACCCCCGCGGTGCGCAAGCGCCTGGGGCGCATCCTCTCCGTGGTCTTCCAGGACCCGGCGACGGCTCTGAACGCCCGCATGACTGTGCGGGACGCGCTGCTGGATCCGCTGCAGGTGCATCGCCTCGGCTCCCCGGCGAGCCGGGAGCGCAAGGTGCGCGACCTCATCGGGCTCGTGGGGCTGCCGTCGTCGGCGCTGGAGGCGCTGCCCAGCCAGCTCTCCGGCGGCCAGCGGCAGCGCGTCGCGATCGCCAGGGCCCTCGTCCTCGACCCCCAGGTCATCGTGGCGGACGAGCCGACCTCGGCCCTCGACGTCTCCGTGCGCGCGCAGATCCTGAACCTGCTGACCGACCTGAAGCAGCAGCTCGGGCTCGGCATGGTCTTCATCTCCCACGACATCCAGACCGTCCGCTACCTCTCCGACGAGATCGCGGTGATGAACAAGGGCCGCGTCGTCGAGCACGGCGACGCCGCCCGGGTCTTCGACGCCCCCGCCGACCCCTACACCCGCACGCTGTTGGGCGCCGCGCCCTCGCTGCTCGAACCCCACCACTGAAAAGACGGAACACCTATGCCTTCCCCCGCTCCCGCCCTGTCGTTCTCCGGCGTCGTCCCGCCGGTCGCCACCCCGCTGCTCCCCGACGGGACGATCGACCACGCGTCGCTCACCCGCCTGGTCGAGCGCCTGATCGGGGAGGGCGTCTCCGGACTGTTCGCGCTCGGCTCCACCGGGGAGACGGCGTACTTCACGGACGACCAGCGCGTCGAGCTGCTGCAGACGATCGTCGCCGCGAACGCCGGACGCGTGCCCGTCATCGCCGGCGCGATCGAGCTCACGGCCCCGCGCATCATCGAGACCGCCCGCCGGCTCGTCGCCGCGGGCGCGCAGGCGATCGTGACCACCGCGCCGCTGTACACGCTGAACTCCCCGGCCGAGGTCGCCGCGCACTTCCGGACGATCGCCGCCGCGATCGACGTGCCGCTCTGGGCCTACGACGTGCCGGTGCGGGTGCACTCCAAGCTCGGCATCGACCTGCTCGTGCAGCTCGGCCGGGAGGGCGTGATCCAGGGGGTGAAGGACTCGTCCGGCGACGACGTCGGGTTCCGCCGACTGATCGCGGCGAACGAGGCCGCCGGTCGCCCGCTGCAGCTGCTCACCGGACACGAGGTCGTGGTCGACGCGATGGCCCTCGTCGGTGCCGCGGGGGTCGTCCCGGGCCTGGCGAACGTGGAGGCCGCGGGCTACGTGCGCCTCTGGGAGGCCGCGCAGCGCGGTGACTGGGCGACCGCCCGGGCCGAGCAGGAGCGCATCAACCGGCTCTTCGACATCGTGTTCCAGCCGCAGGGGCTGTCCGGCGACGCCACCGGTGTCGGGGCGTTCAAGGCGGCGATGCACGCGCGCGGCATCATCGACCACGCGGCGATGGCCGACACGGTGGAGCCGCTCTCCCCGGAGGCCGTCGCCGGCATCCGCACGATCCTCGACGAGCTCGGTCTGCTTCCGGTCGCCGTCTGATGCGCGAGGTCGTCCTCGCCGTCGACATCGGCGGCACCAAGACGGCCGCGGCGCTCGCCGATCGGGCGGACGCGCTGCTGCGCACCGCCGCGGCGCCGACCCCCGCGAGCGCGGGACCCGCCGCCGTCGTGGCGACCGTCGCCGCGCTCGCGGAGGAACTGCTCGACGAGGAGTCCGCGCTGGCGGGCGTCGGCATCGGCACCGCGGGCGTGGTCGACGCGCGGACGGGGACGATCGTGTCGGCCACCGATACCTTCGCCGACTGGCCGGGCACCCCGCTGGCCGCCCTGATCCGGGAAGCCCTTGCGGATCGCCTCCCCGCCGATGCGCCGGTCGCCGTGCAGAACGACGTCGACGCGCACGCCGCGGGGGAGCACCGGCACGGAGCCGCCGCCGGAGCCGCGAGCGCCCTCGTCGTCGCCGTCGGCACCGGCGTCGGCGCGGGCGTCATCCTCGACGGCCGTCCGGTGCGCGGCGCCCATCACGTGGCGGGCGAGCTCGCGCATCTCCCGATCCCGGGTGCCGCGCACCTCCGCTGTCCCTGCGGGCGGAACGGACACCTCGAAGCCCTCGGCTCCGGCATCGGCCTGCACCGGCACTACCTCTCGCTCGGCGGCGACCCGGCGCTGCGCGATGCGCGCGGGGTCGCCGTCGCGGCCAGCGCGGGGGACCCGCTCGCCGCCCGCGCCATCCAGGACTCCGCCGCCGCCGTCGGCCGCGCGCTCGCGGGAGCCGCGACCCTCCTCGACCCGGAGCGGATCGTCGTCACCGGCGGCGTGCCGCGCATCGGCGAGCTGTGGTGGGACTCCCTGCGTGCGACCTTCCACGCGGACGCCATCGACGCCCTGCACGACACCCCCATCCTGCCGGGAACCCTCGGCGACGACGCGCCGCTGCGAGGAGCCGCGGCATCCGCCTGGAGGCGACCATGACACCGACCCCCATCCTCGAACGCCTGCGCGGCGGCCTGATCGTCTCCTGTCAGGCCTACCCCGGGGAGGCGATGCGCGACCCGCGGACCATGGCGCAGGTCGCCGACGCCGCCCTCGTCGGCGGTGCCGCCGGGATCCGCGTGCAGGGGATCGACGACATCCGCGCGGTCGCGGACCTCGCGGTGCCGATCATCGGACTGTGGAAGGACGGCGATGCCGACGTCTTCATCACGCCGACGCTGGAGCATGCCGTGGCCGTCGCCGACGCGGGCGCCGACATCGTGGCGATCGACGGCACCCGACGCCCGCGGCCCGACGGCCGGACCCTCGCGGAGACCATCGTCGGGCTGCGCGCGCATTCCGACGCGCTCATCATGGCTGACTGCGGTTCGCTCGACGACGCGATCGCCGCCGAAGCCGCGGGCGCCGACATCCTCGGCACGACCCTGTCCGGCTACACCGGGGAGCGTCCGAAGAGCGACGGCCCCGACCTCGAGCTCATCGGCCTCATCGCGGCACGCTGCACGCGCCCGATCGTCGCGGAAGGGCGCATCCACACCCCGGCGCACGCCGCCGCCGCGATCGCCGCGGGGGCCTACGCCGTGTGCGTCGGCACGGCCATCACCCATCCGGCCACCATCACGTCGTGGTTCGCGCGGAGTCTCGCCGAGGCCCGTCCGTGACCCCCGTGCTCCTCAGCGCCTATCCGCTGTCGCCCGCGCACGCCCGGTGGGATCCGGCGCTGGAGGCCGCGCTGCTGCCGGAGCTCTGCGCGCTCCCCGGGGTGACCGGGCTCGAGGTGCCGTGGATGGGGGCGGTCCATCCGCACGACCCGTCCTGGTTCCTCGGCCAGGTACCGGGCGTGCCCCTCGCGGTCACCCCGGTGCCTTTCGTGATGCGGCGGCTCGGGGAGGACCCGTCGTATGGCCTCGCCTCACCGCAGGCGGAGGGGAGAGCCGCGGCGGTGGCGGATCTGCGGCGCGTGGCGGACGACGTCGCGCGGCTCACCGCCGAGAGCGCCCCATCGGTCGCGGTGGTGATGCTGCACACCGCGCCCCGCGGGAGGGGAGACGGGGACGCGCTCGCCCGGTCGCTGGAGGAGGTCGCGGCGTTCGACTGGAGCGGAGCCCGGCTCGTCATCGAGCACTGCGACGCCGCCGTCCCGGGGCAAACGCCCGAGAAGGGGTTCCTCCCGCTCGCTGCCGAGATCGCGGCCATCCGGTCCGCCGACGCCCCGGTCGGCCTCTGGCTCAACTGGGGGCGGTCGGCGATCGAGCTGCGAGACGCGGACGCGGTGACCGCGCAGATCGCCGACGCCGCGGCCTCGGGGCTGCTGACCGGGCTCGCGTTCTCCGGGGCCGCGCCGGTCGAGAGCCCGTACGGCCCCGCCTGGGTGGACGCGCACCTGCCCATCGCGGAGGCCCATCCCGCGTCCGCCTCGCTGCTCGACGCGGCACACGTCCGCGCGGGGCTCCGCGTCGCGGGCGACGTGCCCTGGCTCGGCCTCAAGGTCGCGCGACGGCCGGAAGATCGCACGGTCGCGGAGATCGTCCGCACCGCGGAACGGAACCTCGCCGTCGTCCGGGACGCGGGCTGAGCGCGAGAAACTCTCAGCCCGCTCCCAGCCCCGCGGGACCAAAACGGGCTCGTCCCTGGTTCTCCTCAGTGACGCCGCAGCCAGCGGCGTCGGACAAGGAGCCACTCATGTCGAACGACTACGGCAGGACCCCCGAGGCTGTCAGCGGTCTCACGAACCTGCAGTACGAGGTCACGCAGCAGGACGCCACCGAGCCGCCCTTCCGCAACGCCTACTGGAACAATCACGACGACGGCATCTACGTCGACGTCGTCTCCGGGCAGCCGCTGTTCTCCTCCCGGGACAAGTACGACAGCGGCACCGGCTGGCCGAGCTTCACGCGCCCGATCGACGCCGACGCCGTGACCACGAAGACCGACCGCACGCTGTGGATGACCCGCACCGAGGCGCGGTCGTCCGGCGCCGACAGCCACCTGGGACACGTCTTCGACGACGGACCCCGCGCCGAGGGCGGCCTGCGCTACTGCATGAACTCGGCGGCCCTCCGCTTCATCCCGGCGGAGGATCTCGAGAAGGAGGGGTACGGTCGCTACAGCCCCCTCTTCACCACCCACACCTCTGAGGAGCAGTCATGACCGACACCGGAACCATCACCCGCACCCCCGGGACCGAGACGGCCGTCCTCGCGGGCGGCTGCTTCTGGGGCATGGAAGACCTCATCCGCCGTCAGCCCGGGGTGATCGACACCCGTGTGGGCTACACCGGCGGGGAGAACGACCACGCGACCTACCGCAACCACCCCGGTCACGCGGAGGCCGTGGAGATCGTCTTCGACCCGAGCGCGACGACCTATCGCGACATCCTGGCGTTCTTCTTCCAGATCCACGACCCGTCGACGCTGAACCGCCAGGGCAACGACATCGGGTCGAGCTACCGGTCGGCGATCTTCCCGCTCACCCCCGAGCAGGAGCAGGTCGCCCGGGACACGATCGCCGACGTCGACGCCTCCGGGCTGTGGCCAGGGAAGGCCGTCACGACGATCGAGCCCGCCGGTCCGTTCTGGGAGGCCGAGCCCGAGCACCAGGATTACCTGATCAAGTACCCGAACGGCTACACGTGCCACTTCCCCCGCGCCGGCTGGGTCCTCCCGAAGCGCGAGGACGCCACCGCCTGATCCCCGAGACCCCGCTTTCCCGCCGAGACCCCCTCCTGCACGCGGGTGTAGGAGGGGGTCTCGGCGCGTAGACGGGGTCTCGCGGGGTCAGGACTCGGCGAAGAAACCGAGCGCGGCCTCCTTGAAGTCGCGGGAGCCGGGGGCGTTGAAGTGGTGGCGGTTCGGGAGCTCGACGAAACGGGCATCGGGAGCCGCGGCCGCCAGCGCCCGGGAGCCCTCGATGATCGCGTCCTTCGATCCCGTCGCGAACAGCAGCGGCACGACCGGGGCGTCCGCGGGATCGGGATCGATCGTGCCGGAGCCCCGAAGTCCCTCGGCCAGGGCGATGAGCGCGCGCAGATCGTTCCCGGGCACCCGCTCGGTCAGCGCGATGTAGTTCTGCGTCGTGCGGTCCTCCACCGGGGTGCCGTCCGTGATGTACGCGCGCACCTGGTCGAGGTCCAGACGCGCGAGGGGGATGCCGTCGGGGACCCCGCCCAGGACCGCCCGGCCGATCCGATGCGGGAGCTCGCGGGCCACCTCCCACCCCACCCGGGCGCCGAGCGAGTAGCCGAGGTAGAACGCGTCGTCGACGAGGTACGTGTCCATGACGGTCTCGACGTCGGTCACGAGGTTTCGGATGGCGTAGGCGTCGGACTCGTGCGGCTTGTCGCTCTGCCCGTGGCCCCGCTGGTCGAGTGCGAGCACGCGGTACCCGGCCCTGGTCAGCTCGCGCACCCAGCCGGTGAGCACCCAGTTGTCGCGCGCGCCCGAGGCGAAGCCGTGCACGGTCACCACGACGGGGGCGTCGAGCTCCCCCCACGTGTACGTCGCCAGTCGTGTGCCGTCCGCGGCGTAGACGTGCTGCGGGTCGGGCATCTCGGTGAGGTCGGAGAGGGGAACAGCCACCCCACCATCCTCCCCCCACTCCTCCCTTCCCTGGCGCCGAGACCCCGGTTACACGCCGAAACCCCCTCCCCGCGGTGTCGCGGAGAGGGGGTTTCGAGGAGAACCCGGGGTCTCGGGTCAGACGCGGTCGCGCAGAGCGGCGCCGAGCTCCGCGTCCACGTTCGTCCAGTACTGGAAGAAGCGCTCGCGGATGGCGTCGACCGTGATCGAGCGGCCCTGACCGGTCAGGACCTCCAGGAAGCGGGCGCGCTGCGGGCCGTCGAAGACCTCGCGGTACAGCGTGCCGGCCTGACCGAAGTCGTCGTCCTCGGCGTGCAGCGTCGCGGCGGAGCGGGTGAGCTCGCCGTCCGCCGACCAGTTCACCTCGATGCCCTTCGCCGGGTCGGCCGCGGGGCCACCGGGGGTCCCGAAGGAGTTCGGCTGGTAGGTGCGGTGCGCGGCGTCGTTGTACTGGTACCGCATCGAGCCCTCGTGCTGGTAGTTGCGGGTCTCGGCGGCGTGCGGCTGGTTGACCGGCAGCTGGTTGTAGTTCGCGCCGATGCGGTGACGCTGGGCGTCCGGGTAGGCGAACATGCGGCCCATGAGCATCTTGTCGGGGGAGATGCCGGTACCGGGCACCTGATTCCCCGGCGCGAAGCCGGCCTGCTCGATCTGCGCGAAGAAGTTCTCCGGGTTGCGGTTCAGGGTCAGCGTGCCGACCTTGATGCGCGGGTAGTCCTTCTTCGAGATCGTCTTGGTGAGGTCGAAGGGGTTGAAGCGGTAGTCCTTGGCCTCGTCGTACGGCATGATCTGCACGTACAGGTCCCACTTCGGGAAGTCGCCCTCGGCGATCGACTGGAACAGGTCGCGACGGTAGTGGTCCGCGTCGGAACCGGCCAGCTGCTCGGCCTCCTCCGGGCTCATCGCCTCGACGCCCTGGTGCGAGATGAAGTGGTACTTCACCCAGAACACCTCGCCCTCGGCGTTGATCCACGAGTAGGTGTGCGAGCCGTAGCCGTTCATGTGACGCCAGCTGCGGGGCAGGCCGCGCTCGCCCATGAGGTAGGTGACCTGGTGGGCGCTCTCGGGCGAGAGGGTCCAGAAGTCCCACTGCATGTCCGCGTCGCGCAGGCCGGAGTCGCCGAGGCGCTTCTGCGAGTGGATGAAGTCGGGGAACTTGATGGCGTCGCGGAGGAAGAACGTCGGGGTGTTGTTGCCGACGATGTCGAGGTTGCCCTCGGTCGTGTAGAAGCGCAGCGAGAACCCGCGGACGTCGCGCCAGGTGTCGGGCGAGCCCTGCTCACCGGCGACGGAGGAGAAGCGGAGGAGGGTCTCCGAGGTGGCGCCCGGCTGGAACACGGCCGCACGCGTGTACTTCGAGACGTCCTCGGTGACGACGAACTCGCCGAACGCGCCGCCGCCCTTGGCGTGCGGGTTGCGCTCCGGCACCCGCTCGCGGTTGAAGGAGGCGAGCTTCTCGACCAGGTAGTGGTCGTGCAGCGCGGTGGGGCCGTCGGGGCCCACGGTCAGCGAGTGCGTGTCGCTCGCGATCGGCGCTCCGGCCTGCGTCGTCGTGGCCGGACGGCCCGCGTCGGTGGGGTTGGTCATGGTCTTCTCCTTCTCCGCGCGGACATGCCGAACGGACCCTCGGGGAGGGGATCGGTGGATGCGCCTACGCGGCGTTCTGGCAGCTGGGGCAGAGGCCCCAGAAGGTGACTTCAGCTGTCTGCACGGTGAAGCCCCCCGTCGAGGACGGGGTGAGACACGGCGCCTCGCCGACGACGCAGTCCACATCGCCGACCGCACCGCAGGAGGTGCAGACGACATGGTGGTGGTTGTCGTCGATGCGCCGCTCGTACAGCGCCGCGGAGCCTGCCGGTTCGATCCGGCGGATGAGGCCCGCCGTCGTCAGGTCCGCGAGGATGTTGTGCACCGACTGGATCGACGTGGTCGGAAGCACGTCGGACACGGCGCGGTACACCCGCTCCGCATCCGTGTGGGCCATGGAGCCGAGAGCCTCGAGAACGGCGACGCGGCCCGCAGTCGCACGCAGCCCGGCGTCGCGCAACGCCGAGTCGAGTTCCGTCTCCATGCCCTCGACTCTACACGTGTTTTGAGTGATTCAAAAGAGCATGCCGGGATGCCGGGCGCGTCGCCGCCGTCAGACGAAGCGGACCGTCTGCTGCAGACGGGTGCGGACATCGAACAGCTCGTTGCCGCCGATGGCCCGCGCCCCGGGGACGCCCTGCCGCAGGACCATCGCCAGCGCGCTGCGACGCACCACCACGACGGGGACCCCGCGGTTGCTGCCGAGCGGGGTGACCGCCTGGGCGAGGTCGTCGTCGGGGAGCACCACGATCGCCCCGCCGAACTTCACCTTCGCGGCCTTCGCCACCGCGCGCATCCGGGCGAGAGCCGCGGTGACGGGGGCCCGCGTGCCGAGGCTCGGGCCGGTGATCTCCCCGCGGCGGAACCCCACGACCCCGCCGAAGTCCTCGGACATGACGCCGTAGAGGCCGGACGGGCTGAGCACCACGTGGTCGAGCTTGTCCTCGGGGGTCTGTCCGGCGGCGACGTCGTGCCAGACCGTGAAGCCCATGCCGAGGTCGGAGACCGTGCGGGCCGTGGCCTCCTCCGCCAGCGCGTCGGCGAGCAGCCGCCGGAGCTCCCGTGGGGCGGCGCGCACGAGGGCCGGGGCGTACGGGTCGGGGACCTCGACCCCGTGACCTGCCCACTCGCGGATCAGGGAGAGGTAGCGTTCGCGGCGCCAGCCCCCGGGGTGCCCGTAGGAGCGGGCGCGCGGCCGGGTGTCGGTGCGCACCGTCGGGGGACGCCAGCCGCTCCATTCGCCGCCGTCGTCGGTCAGGCCTGCGCGGCGGTCGTACGCGGCGCGGTCCTCCGCGGTGCCGATGAGCTCCCACGCGCGCTGGACCTGGATGAACACGGCCGCGTCGCCGCCGGTGTCGGGGTGGGTCTGCCGCAGTCGCAGCCGATACGCCCGCCGGAGCTCGGCGTCGTCGACGGCCGGATCCACGCCGAGGATCTCGTACGGCGAGGCCGAGAGCGGACTGTCGAACATCGCTCTCCTTCCGCGACCGCGGCGTCCAGGATATCCGTCGGACGGTGTGCGGCCGCCGGGAGGCCTCAGTCCGCGACGTCGACGATCCGCTCGATCCCGGCCACCGGGGCCACGGCGCCGCCGGACGCGGCGGCGAGGTCGGCGGTCAGGCGCGGAAGCGCGGCGGCGGGCACCCACAGCTCGAGCTGGGCGGAGGCCCCGTAGGTCGGCGTGCCGAGCGTGGCCCCGTGCGACGTCGCCCAGTCGCGGAGCAGGTTGTCGTAGCGGCCGGCCTCGGCGTGCGGGACCTCGACGGTCGCCTGGGTGAGCGCCGCGCGACGGACGAGTGCGGCATGGTCGAGCGTCTCGGACACCGCGGTGGAGTAGGCGCGGATGAGGCCGCCCGCCCCGAGCTTCACCCCGCCGAAGTAGCGGGTGACCACCGCGACGACGTCCGTGAGGCCGCGGCGCCGGAGGACCTCGAGCATCGGGACGCCGGCCGTTCCGGAGGGCTCGCCGTCGTCCGAGGAGCGCGCCTGATCCCCGTGCAGACCGGTCACCATCGCGGTGCAGTTGTGGTTCGCGTCCCAGGCGCGCTTCCGGATCGTCGCGATGACGGCTTCGGCCTCGGCCACCGTCGACACCGGTGCGACGTGCGTGAGGAAGCGCGACTTGCGGATGACGAGCTCGTGGTCGACGGCTGCCGCGATCGTCGCCGGGAACGGGTGCGGTGTCGACATCGGCCCCACGATACCTCCGTTCGAATCGCCTGATTGGTCCCAAATCCGGGCCGGATGCCGCCAATCGGGCGATTCGAACGGGGTCGACCGAACGATGGAGGCGCACACCGGCCCGGCGGACGAGAATGTCAGCATGCCGACCGGAGACACCGCCGAGACCGACCACCCGGCAGGGCGGACGGGAGCACGCACGCGCTCCTGGGGGCGCCTGGTCACGTCGCTCCGTGTCGGCCAGGCCGTCATCACGGTCGTGCTCACCGTGGTCGGCGTCGTCCGCTCCCTCGCCGACGGGGTCCCGGTGCCGTGGCTGCTCGCGACCGCCCTCGCCTTCCTCGGCTGGTACGGCGGCGGACTCCTGCTCTCCTCCCGCACGGACGACCGGGCACTCGCCGCCGGCTGGCTGCTGGGGCTCACGGCCATCTGGCTGGGGGCGGTCGCATTGTCGCCGGAGTTCGTGTGGCTCGCGTTCTCGCTGTGGCTGCTCGCCGGCTTCCTGCTGCGACTGCGATGGGCTGTGCTGCTCAGCGTCCTCATCCTCGCCGTCGTGATCGTCGCGCCGCTGCTGCACACCGGGACGACCACCTACGCGAACGTGATCGGGCCGCTGGTGGGCGGCATCTTCGCCCTCGGGATCTCCCGCGGCTACCTGGAGCTCGTCCGCGACGGGCGGGAGCGGCGGCGACTCATCGCGTCCCTCGTCGCGACGCAGCAGGAGATGGCGGCCCTCCAGGACGAGCTCGCCCGGACCCAGCGGGAGTCCGGCGCCGCCGCCGAGCGCACCAGGGTGTCGCGCGACATCCACGACACGGTCGCCCAGAGTCTGTCGTCCATCGTCCTGCTGGCGCGGTCGGCGGCCGAGCACGAGGACGGCCGGGAGCGGGCGCTCGGGCAGATCGGGGCGCTCGCCGCGGAAGGGCTCGCCGACGCCCGACGCATCGTCGACGACCTCATGCCCGCCGAGCTGGACGGCTCCGCGCTGAGCGACGCCCTTGCCCGGATGCTCGAGCGCCTGACCGCCGAGACCGGGATCGCGGCCACCTTCCATGCCGACGAGGATCTGCCCGCACTCGGCCTCGACGCGGAGGTCGCCCTGCTGCGGACGGCGCAGTCCGCGCTCGCCAACGTGCGCAGCCATGCCGGCGCCACTCGGGTGGTGGTGACGCTCGCGGACGCCGGCGACGCGGTGCGGCTGGACGTGGTCGACGACGGTCGCGGCTTCGACCCGTCGCGGCTGGACTCGGCGGGGCCCGGCGGCGGCTACGGCCTGCGGGCGATGCGCGCCCGACTGCGCGAGCTCGGCGGCGGTCTCGACGTGGAGAGCGCCCCCGGCGACGGCACCGCGCTGTCGGCCCACCTCCCCCTCGGAGGTCGGTCGTGACCCCCGTGCGGATCCTGCTCGTCGACGACCACCCCATCGTGCGCGCCGGCGTGCGCTCGCTGTTCGACCGCCGCGACGACGCCGAGGTCGTGGGCGAGGCCGCGTCGGGGGAGGAGGCGGTCGTGCTCGCCCGGCACCTGCGTCCCGACGTCGTCCTCTGCGACCTGCGGCTGGGGGCCGGCATGGACGGCGTGCAGACGACGGCGGCGCTCCGGGCGCTCGACCCGGCACCGGCGGTGCTCATACTCACGACGTTCGACCGCGACGCCCAGATCCTCGGCGCGATCGAGGCGGGGGCGGCGGGATATCTGCTCAAGGACATCGACCCGGAGGACATCGTCCGGGCCGTGCGACAGGCCGCGTCGGGCGGGCAGGCGCTGACGCCGGAGCTCACGGCGCGCGTCGGCCGCGCCCTCCGCGCCCCGCGGGTGAAGCTCACGGGGCGCGAGCTCGACGTGCTCCGGCTGCTCGACACCGGGGCCTCGAACCGGGAGATCGCGAAGGCGCTGTTCGTCACGGAAGCGACGGTGAAGACCCACCTCGTGCACGTCTTCGAGAAGCTCGGGGCCGACAGCCGCGCGAAGGCGGTCGCGATCGCCAGGGAGGCCGGTCTGCTCTGACGCCCGCGGTCTCAACCGTTCGATGGATCCGCGGCGACGGCCCCACGGCGAGGCTGGAGGCAGACAGAAAGGACTCCCATGCGCAGGCTCTTCACCGCCGCGTTCGCCTCCATGCTGGTGGGCGTCGCCTCCGGACTCTTCTACCGCGAGTTCACCAAGATCAACGGCTTCCCGGAGGGGGCGCCGACGCAGCTCGGACTCGTGCACACGCATCTGCTCGTGCTGGGCTTCGTCGTCTTCCTCGTGGTGATGCTCCTGGAGAAGGCTTTCGCGCTCTCCGAGAGCCGCCTGTTCGGCTGGTTCTTCTGGACCTACACCGCCGGGCTCGTGCTGACCTCGGCGATGCTCGTCTGGCACGGCTGCCTCACGGTGCTCGGCGAGGAGTCGACGAAGATGATCGCCGGCATCGCGGGCGTGGGGCACATGCTGCTCGCCGCCGGCATGGTGCTGCTGTTCCTCGCGCTCCGCCCCCGCGTCTTCGCCCCGAAGGTCGCGGCCGCACAGCCCGCGACCCTCGAGTCGGTCGCCTGACGCTCAGTCGGCCGGGATCGTGTCGTCGCGCAGGTACGCGATGTGCGCGGCGTGGCGCTCCAGGTGGTGCGGCGACTTCCGCACGAACAGCCAGGCGACGATGAGGATCGCGAACCAGATCGGTGTCACGAGCAGGGCGATCAGGGTGTCCGGCTGAGTGGTCAGCGCCCAGAGGATGAACAGGAAGAACGCGAGCACCACGAACACCATGAACACGCCGCCCGGCATCTTGAACGCCGAGGTCGCCGCCTTCTCCGGACGCCGGCGCCGGTACACGAGGTAGCTGCAGAGGAAGATCGTCCACACGAACATGAAGCACACGGCCGACACCGTGGTGACCATCTCGAACGCCGTGCCGATGTCCTTGCCCGCGTAGAGCAGCACGACGCCGGACAGCAGCAGGATGCAGGACAGGAACAGGGCGTTCTGCGGCACGCGGCGCTTCGAGAGCCGGCCGAAGAACCGGGGGGCGTCGCCGTCCTGCGCCAGCCCGAAGACCATGCGCGAGGTGGAGTAGATGCCGGAGTTCGCGCTGGACATCGCGGAGGTCAGCACCACGAGGTTGACGACGGTGGCGGCGATGCCCAGTCCGGCGAGGGCGAACATCGCGATGAAGGGGCTCTCGCCGGCGACGTACTCGGTCCACGGCGTGACGGACATGAGGATGATGAGCGCGCCCACGTAGAACAGCAGGACCCGGATCGGGATGGCGTTGATGGCCTTAGGAAGGTTGCGCTTCGGGTCCTTCGTCTCCGCGGCGGCCGTGCCGACGAGCTCGATCCCGACGAACGCGAACACCGCGATCTGGAAGCCGGCGACGAAGCCGAGGAAGCCGTGCGGGAACATGCCGCCGTGCTCCCACAGGTTGGCGAAGCTCGCGGTGCCGGCGTCGTGCGAGAAGCCGGTGAGGATCATGACGAGACCGGTCACGATGAGGGCGACGATCGCGACGATCTTGATGAGCGCGAACCAGAACTCCATCTCGCCGAACGCCGCGACGGTGGGCAGGTTGAGCGCCAGGAGGATCACGACCACGAGGAGGCCGGGGATCCACAGCGGGATGCCGGGGATGAGCGCATCGGTGTACCCCGCGATCGCGATCACGTCGGCCACGCCCGTGACCACCCAGCAGAACCAGTACGTCCAGCCGGTGAAGAAGCCCGCCCACGGGCCGAGCAGGTCGCTCGCGAAGTCGCTGAACGACTTGTACTTGAGGTTCGACAGCAGCAGCTCGCCCATCGCCCGCATGACGAAGAACAGCATGAACCCGATGATCATGTAGACGAAGATCACCGAGGGGCCGGCGACGGAGATCGTCTTGCCGCTGCCCATGAACAGGCCGGTGCCGATCGCCCCGCCGATCGCGAGGAGCTGGATGTGCCGGTTGCTGAGCGCGCGCCGCAGGTGCTCCTCGCCTCCGGCTGCGGTCTGCCCCTGGCGGATGGCCCCCGTGTCTTCCTTCGTCACGCTCATCTCCTCCGGTCGTCCTCGACTGATGCAGAGTAACCACCGGGGCCCGCTCGTCCGAAATCGACCCCCCGGCGACGGCAATCCGGCCCGGGGTGTTCCGTTCGCCCGAAACGATTCGATAAACTGGGCGCACCCCCGATCCATCCCCTCTTTCCCTGCGAGCCCCTTCCTTCATGGCCACCACCCTCACCACGGGCCGTCCGTGGCGCGTCATCCTCGCCTTCTCGATCCCGCTGCTGCTCGGCAACGTCGTGCAGCAGCTCTACCAGTTCGCCGACGCGATCGTCGTCGGACGCCATCTCGGCGTCCAGTCCCTCGCCGCCGTCGGCGCGACGGGCAGCCTGCTCTTCCTCCTCCTCGGCTTCGCCTGGGGTCTCACGAGCGGCTTCGCGATCCCCATCGCCCAGGCCTTCGGTGCGCGCGACGACGCCGCCGTGCGCCGCTCGGTCGCCACGGGCGTGCTCCTCAGCGGCATCACGAGCGTGGTCCTCACGGTGGTCGCGCCGCTCATCGCCGGGCCGATCCTCGCGCTGCTGCAGACGCCGCCCGAGCTCATGGCCGAGGCGACGGTGTTCACGCAGATCAGCTTCCTCGGCGCGGGCGCGACGATGTTCTTCAACTACCTCTCCGCCATCATCCGCGCCATCGGCGACTCGAAGACCCCGCTGGTGTTCCTCACGGTCTCCTGTGCGCTCAACGTCGGCCTCGTCGTGCTCATGGTCGGTCCGCTGGAGTGGGGCGTCGCGGGTGCCGCGCTCGCCACCGTGGTCGCACAGGCCGTCTCGGTGATCCTCTGCCTGGAGTTCGTGCGCCGGCGGCTGCCCATGCTGCACCTGCGTCGTTCGGACTGGCGCATCTCCCGCACGGACATCGCCGACCACCTGCGCCTCGGCCTCCCCATGGGCTTCCAGGCCTCGATCATCGCGATCGGGACCCTCACGGTGCAGGTCGCGCTCAACACGCTCGGCGCCGACGCGGTCGCGGCCTATACGACGGCGTCCCGCGTGGACAGCCTGGCGGTCGCCCTGCTCTCCTCGCTCGGGCTCGCCGTGTCGATGTACGCGGCGCAGAACCACGGTGGACGCCGCCCCGACCGCATCCGGCGCGGCGTGGTCGAGGCCACCTGGATGGCGGTCGCCGCGGCGATCGTCCTCGGCGGGCTGCTCATCGCGTTCGGCGCGCCGATGGTCCGGCTGTTCGTCGGCGACGGCTCGGACGACGTCGTCGACATGGCGCACCGCATGCTCATCATCAACGGCTGCGGCTACTGGGCGCTCGGCATGCTCTTCGTGCTCCGCGGCGCGCTGCAGGGGCTCGGCCACACGCTGGTGCCGACGGTCACCGGCGTGATCGAGCTCGTGATGCGCGTCGTCGCCGCGGTCGTCCTCGGGGCGATGATCGGGTTCGACGGCGTGGCTCTCAGCAACCCGCTCGCCTGGGTGGGCGCGATCGTGCTCCTCGTGCCGGCCTACGTCAAGGCGCATCGCGCGCTCGCGACGCAACCCGTGGCCCCGGCCGAGGCCACGGAGACCTCCGCGATCGCGATCGTCGGCCCCACCGACGGCTCGATGGTGGTCGACGCAGTCGTCACCCGCCCGGTCCGCGTCGTGCGCCCCCGCCGGCTGCGGTGGCCGGTCCGGCGCTGATCCGCGATATCCACCGGAAGGATGACCCGGATCGGACTTGAGACGGATGGCCTTCCGGAGAGACACTTCTAATGTCGAAGGTGCGGAGGGGTTCCGCCGGACGGGGGGTCGTCATGACGACATTGGGAGTGGCCAGAGACCTGGCCGCCATTCTGGTACCGATCGGATACGTGGGTGCGGCGCTCGCCGCGGTCTGCGCGATCGTGGCCGCGATCGCGATCATCCGCGGAGCCGGGGGGCTCGCGGGCGGCGCGGTCGGACTGTGGATCGTGTGCGCGCTGATGAGCTTCACCGCGAGCTTCGCGAATCAGTGGCTTCCGCTGATTGCGGCGGGCGCGTCGCTCGTGGGCATGCTCGTGATCGGCGGGATCGTGCGCGCGATGCTCACGGCCGGCGGCTTCGAGTCGCGACGCCGGGCCGCGCGCGTGAAGCCGGCGCCGTCGACCACGACGACGGCCACGCTCAAGACCGGCTCGACCGCGACGCCCACGGCACCGGTCGCCGTCATCTCCTAGCGCTCAGCGGTAGTCGCGGTCGCGGTGCTGCCGCGCCTCGTCGCCCGCGGCCACGCGGGCGCTCTCGCGTGCCCGCAGCTCGACGCGGCGGATCTTCCCGGAGATCGTCTTCGGCAGCTCGGGCACGAACTCGATGATCCGCACCCACAGGTGCGAGGACAGCCGTTCGTGCGCGTAGCCGAACACGGCGCGCGCGGCGGCGGCCTCGTCCGCGCCCGCGTCCGGCGTCAGGCACACGTACGCCTTCGGGACCGCCAGGCGCGTGGGGTCGGGGCTGGGGATGACGGCCGCTTCGACGACGAGGTCGTGCTCCAGCAGCACGGACTCGAGCTCGAACGGCGAGATCTTGTAGTCGGAGGCCTTGAACACGTCGTCGGAGCGTCCGATGTAGGTCAGGTAGCCGTCGGCGTCGCGCACGGCGATGTCTCCGGTGTGATGGAAGCCCCCGGCCCGCGACTCCGCGGTCTTCTCCGGATCGTCGTAGTACCCCGCCATGAGGCCGAGCGGCGGCTGCGCGAGGTCGAGCGCGATCTCGCCCTCGTCCTCCACGACCTCGCCCGTCGACGGATCGAGCAGCACGACCGGGTACCCGGGCAGCGGACGGCCCATCGATCCCACCTTGACCGTCTGCCCCGGGGAGTTGCCGATGCAGGCGGTCATCTCGGTCTGGCCGAAGCCGTCGCGGATGGTGCCGCCCCACGCCTCGCGCACCCGGTCGATGACCTCGGGGTTCAGCGGCTCTCCGGCGCCGACGAGCTCGCGCGGAGGGTGCGCGAGCCGCGAGAGGTCGGCTTGGAGGAGCATGCGCCAGACCGTGGGCGGGGCGCAGAACGTCGAGACGTGGTGGGTGTCCATGACCTCCATGAGCGTGTTCGCGTCGAAGCGGTCGTAGTTGTAGACGAACACCGTCGCCTCGGCCAGGAACGGCGAGTAGAAGCTCGACCAGGCGTGCTTGGCCCACCCGGGGGAGGAGATGTTGAGGTGCACGTCGTCCGGGCGCACGCCGAGCCACCACATCGTGGAGAGGTGGCCGACCGGGTAGGAGACGTGGGTGTGCTGCACGAGCTTCGGGCGGTTCGTCGTGCCGGACGTGAAGTACAGCAGGGCCGTGTCGCCGGCGGGCGTCGGGCCGTCCGGAACGAACTCCTCCGTGGTGGCGGCGGCGTCCGCGAACCGCTTCCAGTCCGCAGGCAGCGACGTGCCGACCCCGATGCGCAGCACCGCAGGGTCGATCCCCTCGAGGCGGTCGGCCAGGCTGCCGAGGGTGACGACGGCGCCGGCGCGGCCGTGTTCGATGCGGTACGCGAGGTCGGAGGCCGACAGCAGCGTCGAGGTCGGGATCGACACCGCGCCCAGCTTCGTGATCGCGAGCATCACCTCCCACAGCTCGATCGTGTTGTTGAGCATGACGATCACGTGATCGCCGCGGCCGATGCCGAGGCCGCGCAACCAGGCGGCGACCTGGTCGGACCGGGCGGAGAGCTCGCCGTACGTCCAGGAGCGGAGGCTGAGGTCGGCCTCGACGATCTGCACGGCCGGACGGTCGGGGTTCTCCCCGGCGACGACGTCGAACCACTCGAGCGCGAAGTTGAAGGCGGTCAGGTCGGGCCAGGCGAACTCGCGGCGCGCGGCGTCGTAGTCCGTGGCGTGCGTGAAGAGGAGGTCCCTCATCCCGCGGATCGCTTCGGTGGCGGGGGTGGCACGACGGCTCATGGTGCTCCTTTGCAACGGCGTCCCTCCATCCTGCCCCCTCGTTCAGCGGGGGAGGAAACCCGTGCCGTCGCGGAGCTCGAACACGAGCTGGGTCTCGGTGCCGCGGACGACGGGGTGGACGGTGATGTGCTCGAGCACGATGTCGCGGAGAGCGGTCGCGTCCTGGACGGCCACGTGCACGAGGAAGTCGTCCACCCCGGCGACGTGGAACACCTGGAGCACGCGGGGGATCGCGACGAGCGCGTCGAAGAGCGCCGTGACCTTGGGCCCAGTGTGATGCGCGAGGCGCACCTTGATGATCGCCTGCAGGGGGTAGCCGAGAGCGGAGCCGTCGAGGCGGACGCGCGTGTCGCGGATGACTCCGCGCTCACGCAGGCCGCGGATCCGGTGGGCGCAGGTGGATTCCGCGAGTCCGAGGCGGTGGGCCAGAGCCTTGTTGGTGACGGCCGCATCGCGGCTCAGGGCGGCGAGCAGCTCCAGGTCGATCTCGTCGAGTTGCGCTTTCGCCAACGTGCCCTCCTCGGTACGGCCGGATTTTGCACAGAATAGCAAGGATCCCGGATTCGATGAGTTGTTCTGTCGAAGACCAGCGAGAACCCCGCGATTCGGCCAGCGTGGAGGGATGACCGCACCGCTGCATCCCGACACCGTGGCCGTCCACAGCGGCCGTGCCGACCTCGAGGCGCTCGGGGTCCACGCCCTGCCGATCGACCTCTCCACGACCAATCCGCTGCCCGACGTCGAGCGCGGCGGTGACTCGTACGAGGCGATGGCCACCGGGGGCCGCCCGCCGCAGGACGGCAGCATGGTCTACGCCCGCCTCTGGAATCCGACGGTCGCGCGCTTCGAGGATGCGCTCGCCGAGCTGGAGCACGCCGAGGCCGCCGTCGCCTTCGGCTCCGGGATGGCGGCCATGACCGCCGTGATCCTCGCGCACACGGGTGCCACGGGAGCGCGGCACGTCGTCGCGGTGCGTCCGCTCTACGGAGGGACCGACCACCTGCTCGGGTCCGGTCTGCTCGGCGTGGAGACGACGTACTGCCGTCCCGACGAGGTCGCCGCCGCGCTGCGCGCCGACACCGGACTCGTCGTCGTGGAGACGCCGGCGAACCCGACCCTCGAGGTCGCGGACATCGCCGAGGTCGTGCGGCAGGCGGGGAGCGTGCCGGTCGTGGTCGACAACACGTTCGCGACCCCCGTGCTGCAGAACCCGATCGATCACGGCGCGGCGATGTCGCTGCACAGCGCCACCAAATACCTCGGCGGCCACGGTGATGTCATCGCCGGCGTCGTCGCCTGTGACGAGACGACCGCGGAGGCGCTGCGTCGCGTGCGTGCGGTGACCGGGGGGCTCCTGCACCCGCTCGGCGCGTACCTGCTGCACCGCGGTCTCACGACCCTGCCGGTCCGCGTGCGGCACCAGCAGGAGAGCGCTCGTCGCATCGTGCAGTGGCTGGTCGATCGGCCCGAGGTCGCCGAGGTCTTCTATCCCGGGCTCGACGGGGATCCGCGCGGCATCCTGGAACGGCAGCTCCGCGGGCCGGGGGCGATGATCGCGTTGCGGCTGCGCGGCGGCTATGCAGCGGCCGCAGCGGTGGCCGGAGCGACCCGCCTCTTCACGCACGCCGTGTCGCTCGGGGGCGTGGACTCCCTCATCCAGCACCCCGCCGCGCTCACGCACCGCCCGGTCCCCGCGGAGGCGCGTCCCGCCGCCGACGTCCTGCGTCTGTCCATCGGCCTCGAGGACGTCGACGATCTCCTCGCCGACCTCGCGAACGCCTTCGCCACTCTCGCCGACCCACCCCTTTCCGCGCGACCCGCCCCCGAAAATGCGTCACATATGGGGGTGGCTCGCACATAAGGGGCCGGATCGGCGATTGTGTGAGGACGACAAGAAACTGAGTATCGCCTGAGGTGGGACTTGGTACCTGGCGGCAAAACCGGGGGGTGGTGGAGAGTGCGGGCCTACAGTCGCGGGTGGCAACGACGCCACTGACCTCGGGAGTCCTCAATGACGAGTGAAAAGACCCACGCGCACGGCCTCGGCATGCGCATCACCGTGATCGTCCTCAGCCTTCTGCTGGCGGCGATGGTGCTGTTGTTCTTCGCCACGATGAGCAAGGTGTCCGCGGGCGCCTCGGAACTCGCGGACGGCACCACCACCGCGCAGGGGGGATCCGCGGACCTCGCCGCCGGAGCCGCCGACCTCGCCGCGGGGGCCGACGAGCTGGCCGCGGGCACGCAGGATCTCGCGACAGGCACCGCGACGGCGCAGCAGGGATCGGCGAAACTCAGTGACGGCGCGACGACCGCCGCCGCGGGCGCCACCACGCTCGCGGAGGGTGCGGGCACCCTCGCCGCGGGAGCCGCCACGGCCCTCGACGGTGCGGGACGGGTGAGCGGCGGAGCCCAGACGGCGCTCGCCGGATCGCAGGAGCTCGCGGCGAAGATGGCGGCGGCGGACGCCGGGGCCCGGCAGCTCGTCGACGGCGCGACCACTCTCGCCGCCGGTGTCGACGGCGCGCACCGGTACGCGAACGGTGTGCTCGAGGGGGCGACGACCCTCAGCACCACCCTGCGCGCCGGAGTGAGTGCCGATGTGCAGAAACTCGCCCATCCGGAGACGAAGGCCCTGCTGACGGGCGTCGCCACGAGCGCTCCCGGCAATGCGCGGACGCTCGCCGCGGGTCTGCAGGGTCTCCTCGCCGCACACCCTGATGACGTGCAGCTCCAGCAGCTCGCGGCGCTCGCCGCCGGCGTCGAGAAGCAGGTCGGCGCGCTGGCCGCCCCCGCCGCGGCTGCTCCGGGCCTCGCACAGGGACTCATCGGCGCCGCCGACGGCTCCGCTCGTGTCACGGCCGGCGTCGGTGCGCTCATCAACGGCGACACCTCGAAGGGCTGGCCGGGAACCGTGGCGCTGGTCTCCCCGAAGGGCGCTCCCGCCCTCGTCGCCGGAGCGCAGACGCTGCAGGACGGCACCTCCCGGCTCGCGGCGGGCGCGGCGGATCTCTCGTCCGGGCTCCAGACCCTCTCGACCGGAGCATCGTCGCTGTACTCCGGCACCGCGGAGCTCAGCGCCGGCGCGGCGCGGCTCGACGAGGGTGCCGGGACTCTGGCCACGGGCGTCGGGGCGCTGCAGTCGGGTGCCGGTGACCTCCGGTCCGGGATGACCGAACTCCGTACCGGCGCCGACGCGGTCGCCGAGGGGTCCGGCACCCTCGCGGTCGGAAGCGCGAAGCTCGACGCGGGTGCCGCCGATCTTGCGGCGGGCAACGGACGCATCGCCGACGGCTCCGGCACCCTCGCGACGGCCACGGCCGGCGCCGCACCGTCCCTGCTCCCGTGGATCCTCGGGATCGGTCTGGTCGGCCTGATCGCGATCGGCTTCTGGATCGGCCACCGCGTCACCCACCGCTGACCGTCGACCCACCCCCTTCCGTACGACCCACCCCCCTAAGTGACGCACTTTCGGGGGTGGGTCGACCTCAAGGGGGTGGGTCGGCGAATGAGGGTCAGCGCTTCGGGAGGGGGATCGTGCCGGTGGCGATGCGCTCGGTGGGCATGCGGTCCCGGTCGTAGGTGATCTCGTCGTAGCCGTGCGGGGTGGGCAGGCCGTCCTCGCCGATGCTGACGAACACGATCTCGTCGATGGTGAGGATGCGCTTGCGCGTGATCATGTTGCGCGCGACGGCGCGCATCGTGAGCGAGGTCGTGCCGAAACGGGTGGCCTGCAGTCCGATCTCGATGAGGTCGCCCTGCACCGCCGACGCCTCGAACGTGATGGCGGAGATGTGCCGGGTGACGACGCGGTAGTTGCCGAGCTGCACGATCGCGTAGATCGCGGCCTCCTCGTCGATCCACTTCAGCAGGCTTCCGCCGAACAGCGTGCCGTTCGCGTTGAGGTCTTCCGGGCGCACCCACTTGCGGGTGCGGAAGTTCAGGCCGTCCTCGGACTGCCATGCGGGTGCTTTCTGTTTCGCCATGCCCCGAGGCTAGGCGGGTCGTGCGTCGGCGGTGTTACGTCGCGTTTTCCGGCGGGTGCACACGCCGCCGCTCACAGCGGATCTGCTCCGGGCGGATTCGCTCCCGCCGGCGCCGGGGGAGCCGGATGCTGGGGTCATGAGCGAAGACAAACCTCTCCCGCAGTTCGGCCCCGAGGCCCGGCGCGCCCTGTTCCACGAGCGGGTGCTCGTCCTCGACGGCGCCCTCGACGACGACAACGGCACCCTCCTCATGACGCAGCTCCTCGGCCTCTCCGCCGAGGATCCGGCGGCCGACATCGCCCTCTGGATCCACTCGCCCGGCGGGTCCGTGCCGTCGATGCTGGCGATCCGTGACCTCATGCACCTCATCCCGAACGACGTCTCCACCCTCGCCCTCGGTCTCGCCTGCAGCGCCGGGCAGTTCCTGCTCTCCGCGGGGACGAAGGGCAAGCGGCGCGCTCTCCCGCACGCGCGGATCCTCATGCACCAGGGCTCGGCGGGGATCGGCGGATCGGCGGTGGAGATCGAGGCACAGGCCGATGACCTCCGGCACATGCGCGACACCGTCCTCGGCCTCATCGCCGACGACACCGGTCAGCCCCTCGCGCGGATCTTCGAGGACTCCCTCCACGACCGCTGGTACACCGCCGACGAGGCGCAGGACTACGGGTTCATCGACGAGATCGTGCAGTCGACGGCGGAGATCCTGCCGCGTCGTCGTGCGCGGGTGGGACTGGGGGCGGACGCATGAGCAGCTACACGATCCCGAACGTCATCGCCCAGCATCCGCGGGGCGAGCGGGTCATGGACGTGTACTCGCATCTGCTCGCCGAGCGGGTCATCTACCTCGGCACCGGCATCGACGCGGGGGTGGCGAACGCCCTCATCGCGCAGCTCCTGCACCTCGACGCGGACAGCCCGGAGACCGGCGTCCAGTTCTACATCAACAGCGAGGGCGGGGATCCCGGTGCCGCGCTGGCGATCTACGACACCATGCAGCACATCCGTCCGCGGATCGCGACGACGTGCGTCGGGCAGGCCATCGGTCCTGCGGCCCTGCTCGTCGCGGCGGGAGCGCCGGGGGAGCGGGCGGCCCTCGCCCATGCGCGCATCGTGCTGCACCAGCCGGCCGGTCAGTCGCGCGGAGCCATCCCGGACCTCATCCTCGCGGCCGACGAGGTCGTGCGGGTGCGCGCGGACATGGAGACGATCCTGGGTCGGCACACCGGCCGCTCTCTCGCGGAGCTCCGCGCCGACACCGACCGGGACCGGGTCTTCACCGCCGCCGCCGCCCTCGACTACGGCCTCATCGACACTGTGCTCGGTCCCCGTGATCCGGAGGCACGATGAAGTGACGGGTGCACGACGGATCTCCAGGATCCGTCGTGCACCCGGACTCCGGTCGTGCAGGGGAAACGGGTCAGGCGGCGAGGGCGAAGGCGCCGCGGGAGGCCGACACCACCGCCGCGGCGGGGGTGGCCTGACGAAGCTCCTCGGCGACCGCGCTCGTGAGCTCCACGAGGGTGGCGTCCAGGGCCCCGGCGATCGCGGCGATCATCTCGCTGGACGGTTCCTTCCGGCCGCGCTCGACCTCGGAGAGGTACTGCGGCGAGACCCCGGCCTTCTCCGCGGTCTCGCTGAGCGTCTCGCCGCGGTCATGGCGCCGCCGCCGGAGCTGATCCCCGAGCAGGTCGCGCCACAGCGGTTCGGGGCCGTTCGACGGCGGACGGACGGGATGCGGGGCGCGGGGGAACGGGACGATGTCGGCCATGCCTCACGATAAGCCGCCGTCTGTGCGGCGATCGAGGCGTTCTGCTCAGAGCAGAACGCCTCTCACAGCGCCGCCGTGACGCCGGGAAGCAGCGCGCCCAGGATGTCCTGCAGCCGCTGCCGATCCTCCGCGGACAGCGGGTCGAGGATGAGCTCGCGGATCTGGGCGACGTGGACGGGTGCGGCCGCCCGGAGCATCTCCCGCCCCGCCGGGGTCAGCGTCGCGGAGAGCGTGCGCTTGTCCGTGGAGCACGACGTCCGCTCCACCCACCCGCGCTCCTCCAGGGAGTCCAGGGCGTGGCTCAGCCGCGACCGGCTGAGTCCGGCGATGCGCGCGAGCTCGGTCATGGTGACGGCCTCCTCGCCCTGCCCGGCGAGGGTCACGAGGATCGCGTAGCGGGCGTGGTTCAGGCCCACCTCGTCCTTCAGCGCCCGGTCGAGGACCTGGGGCAGCAGTTGGACGAACCGGATGATCGGGAGCCACGTCGCGAGCTCGTCGTCGTCGAGCCGCCGCGGGTGCCGCGTCTCGCTCATGTCGTGCTCCTCGGAGGTCACGCCGCGGTCAGGTCGATCGTGTGCGCCGTGTGGTCGCGCTTCGCCTGGAGGTAGCGCGAGTTCGCCTCGGACAGGTGCACCTCGGTGCGCACCCGTTCGGTGACGCGGACGCCGAGCCCGTCGAGCTGCGCGGCCTTGTCGGGATTGTTGCTCAGCAGGCGGATGCGGTCCACGCCCAGCGCGCGCAGCATCTGCGCCGCGACGGTGTAGTCCCGCTCATCCTCGCCGCGTCCGAGGGCCACGTTCGCCTCATAGGTGTCGAGACCGGCGTCCTGCAGCGCGTACGCGTCGAGCTTGGCGTAGAGCCCGATGCCGCGGCCTTCCTGCCGGAGGTAGAGGAGGAAGCCGCCCTCGGCGGCGATCCGCTCGACGGCCTCCCGCAGCTGCGGCCCGCAGTCGCAGCGCTCGGAGCCGAACACGTCTCCCGTGAGGCACTCGCTGTGCGGGCGGACGAGGGGAGCTTCGCCGCCGGCGGCAGAGCGGGCGAGCGCCGCCTGCCAGTCACCGAGTCCGAGCAGCAGGTGCTCGCGCCCGTCCACGAGTCCATCGAAGGTCACGACGTCGGCCGTCGTCGCGAAGCCGTCCGCGAAGCGCAGGGGCACCCGCACGCGGGTGCGCTCCGCGGCGACCGTTGAAGTTTCAATCATGTGAGGGGAAACGCCGTGGGCGCGTGGCTATTCCCGGGCCGCGAGGACCGTGTCGGTCCGTGACGGCGATCGACGCGTGGCGCCGCGGACTCGGTAGCCTCGCACCATGAGTCACTTCGTCTCCGCGGCAGAACTCCACGACCTCCTCGAGAACGGCGCCCCGATCCGGGTCGTCGACGTGCGCTGGCGCCTGGACCGTCCCGAGGCGGGCCCGGGCGACTACCGCTCTGGCCACATCCCCGGCGCCGTGTTCGCGTCGTTGGATCAGGAGCTCTCCACGCCCGGAGCGCCCACCGAGGGCCGGCATCCGCTCCCCTCGACGGAGACCCTGCAGGCGGCGGCACGGCGCTGGGGCGTGCGGCAGGGCGACACGGTCGTGGCCTACGACGACACCAAGGGACTCGCGGCGGCTCGGGCGTGGTGGCTGCTCCGGCAGGCCGGCGTCGAGGTCCGGGTGCTCGACGGCGGGCTGCGGGCCTGGACCGCGGCCGGATACGACCTGGCGACCGACGACGTCGTGCCGGAGACCGGTGACGTCGTCCTCGCGGATCCCGGGCAGGACGCCCTCTCGATCGACGAGGCGGCGGCGTTCCCGGAAACCGGGGTCCTGCTCGACGTGCGCGCCCCGGAGCGCTACCGGGGCGAGACCGAGCCGCTCGACCCGATCGCCGGACACATCCCCGGGGCCCGGAACCTCCCCACCACGCGGCACCTCGACGAGAGCGGGCGCATCCGTGACCGCGACACGGTCCTGGCGACGCTCGCGGAGGTCGGCATCACGACGGAGACGCCGGTCGCGGCCTACTGCGGCTCCGGCATCACGGCGGCGCATACGGCTCTCGTGCTGCAGGAGGTCGGCATCCCGGCGAAGGTCTTCCCCGGCTCCTGGAGCCAGTGGTCCAACACGCCGGGACGACCGGTCGCGACGGGTGATCAGCCGGGCTGATCGCCGCCGCGAGGGCCGTACCCCCAGCGCAGACCGAGGGCGCCCGGACCGAACGCCCGGCGGACCTGATGCACCGACGTGCCGCGAGGTCGCGGGAGCGCGGTGACGACGGTGCCTCCAGCGGTCTCGACGAGCTCGTCGCACCAGTCCGGCACGGCATCGGGGTGGAAGCGCGTCCACACCAGGAGCTCGCGAGCCTGGCGGGACAGAGCATGCCCGGTCTCCCGATCCGAGGGGCGACCGGGCTCGTACTGCACCGACCACTCGACGACCGCGGTGTCCGGAGCCTCGAGCGGGACATCGAGCTCGATCAGCGCGCCGTGCGCCTCGCCGTTCGGGTGGGAGTAGCGCGCGGCGATCCGTCCGCCGGCCACGGCCGTGAGGAGCGGTGGAGGCCCGGGGACGCCGGGGGTGAGGTCGAGGACGGGGATGGCGGTGATCACGCCGCTCGTCGACTGCACGATGCTGCGGGTGAGGCAGGAGGACACCTCGCCGTCGGCGTCCACCTCCGTGACGGAGTGGACGGTGAGCTCCCGCGACGGATCCGGGTACGTGGCGCCGAGGGCCGCGTAGACCTCGCGGACCGCCCGCTCCATGTCGACCTGCTCCAGCGGGAACCCCTGCGGCCCCAGGGGCCCGGTGCGGTGCGGACGCAGGAGCCTGCTCAACGCGCCGGACTCGAGGCACAGCAGGTCCTCGATGTCGGCGAGGGCGGCGAGCGACTGCGGTCCTTCAGGGCGGCGGGCTCCCGACCGCCAGTAGCTCAGCGTGGCCATCGAGACGCGGTTGCCCCGGTCGCGGAGCTGTCGCTGCAACCACGACAGAGTCACCGGTCTCGCGTTGATGGCATCCCGCAGCGCCGCCGCGAACGCGTCCGGCGTCGCGGCCCTCTTCTCGTCGTCCCCAAAACCCATCACAGCCCCCACCCGGTATGTGAAGAACACACCTCTAGAGTGAGCATACGACCGCACGCGCACACCTCAGGGGACCAGGTGGGCAAGTGGGTCACGGGGCTGTGATGTCGCGGGGAGGGTGCCCGACCCTGCGGCAGCGGCCCGACGCAGTGATGCCCCCCTTGCTGCGTATGTCGTGAAGCCCGGCAATCGATCTGGGGAGATCCGCCGGGCTTCACGAGCATCCCCCGGCGCGTGCGGCTCGCGGCCCCGCGTAGACTGGTGGGGAAACCCCGGAGGATCTGGCCGTTATGTCTGCCCCTGCTCGCGCGTTCACCATGCGCCACGTGCAATTGCTGCGCGCGCTGTTCGCGGCCGTCGCCGCCCTGATGATCACCTTCTCCTCGGATCACTCCGCCGCGGTCGGTCTCGCCGTCTTCAGCGGCTTCGCGCTGGTCACCGCCCTGGTGCACATCCTCGCGGCCTGGCTCGTCCTCCCGTCGGGGTCGCGCTGGTCGGCGATCCTCCTGGCGGTCGTGAGCGCGATCGCCGGAATGGCCGGGGGCGTGCCGGCCTGGCGCACGGACGACATGTTCTTCATCGTGCTCATCATCTGGGGCGTGCTCAGCGGCGGCCTCGAGCTGCTCGCGGGCATCCGCGCCCGCCGCGTCGGGGGAGCGCTCGCCGCCGACGCGATCACGGTCGGGGCGCTGGGCGTGCTCCTCGCGGTCGTCCTGCTGCTGATCCCGTCGGGCTTCGTCCAGGAGTACACGATCGAGAAGGCGGGCACGTTCGAGCTGTCCGGCATCATCCTCGGCGTGGGGATGTTCGGCGGGTATGCGGCCATCGTCGCCGTCTTCCTCGGCATCGCCGGCCTCACCCCGAAGCGCGCGGACGCCGATGACGTCGCTGCCGCCCCCGAGAACGATGCGGCTCCTGTGGAGCACGGAGGAGAGCGATGAGCGACGACAAGCCCACCCGACGGGACATCCTGCGGCCCCTCCACCTGCTCGGCATCGCCCTGGGCTGCGGCGTGTTCGCCATGGTGGTCACCCTCGTCTCCACCGGCGCCTTCACCCTCCGCGTGAACACCGCCATCGCGAACGGCACCTACGAGGGTCTCACCCCGGTGGCCCTGAGCCTCGTCGTGGGCGGCGGCGCCTTCATCGCGACCCTTCTGATCCTCGCGATGCTCATGCTCGCTGTCGATCCCGCCGACGTCACGAAGACCGTCGACCGCCCCGTGCTGTACGACGCGGAGGACGAGGGCGCGAGCGACGGCCCCACCGACGAGCCGGGACGCCCCGCCTCGTCGTGACGCGGAGATCGGGCGGAATATCGGTGAGGTCGTTCCGCTTGTCTCTGGAGTGACTGCCTCCGTCGACCGCGCCTCCATCGGACTCCGGTCGGAGCGGGGACCCATCCTCGGCGCGCTCATGCTCGCCACCGGCCTCATCGCGATCGACGCGACGATCCTCGCCACCGCGGTGCCGAGCATCGTGCGCGACCTCGGCAGCTACCAGCAGTTCCCCTGGCTGTTCTCGGTGTACCTCCTGGCGCAGGCCGTGAGCGTGCCCATCTACTCCCGCTTCGCGGACACCGTGGGTCGCAAGCCGATCATCCTGCTCGGCATCGCCCTCTTCCTGCTCGGATCCGTCCTCTGCGGGTTCGCCTGGAGCATGCCGGCGCTGATCGTCTTCCGCATCATCCAGGGCATCGGTGCCGGTGCCGTCGCGCCGATGTCGATGACCATCGTCGGCGACATCTACACGGTCGCCGAGCGCGCGAAGGTGCAGGGATACGTCGCCAGCGTCTGGGCCATCTCCTCGGTGGTGGGCCCCGCACTCGGCGGCATCTTCGCCCAGCTCGACGCCTGGCGATGGATCTTCTGGATCAACGTGCCCCTGTGCCTGATCGCCGGATGGATGCTGCTGCGCACGTACAAGGAGCAGAAGCAGACCCAGCGGCACAGCATCGACTACGGGGGCGCGGTGCTGCTCACGATCGGGTTGACCGCGCTCATCCTCGGCATGCTGGAGGGCGGGAACGCCTGGGCGTGGCTGTCCGTGCCGAGTGCCCTCTGCTTCGGGATCGGGGCGGTCGCGCTCGGGGCCTTCGGGTTCGTCGAGCGCCGGGTGGCGGAGCCGATCGTCGATCTGCGCCTCGTGACCCGTCGGCTCATCCTCACGACCACGGTGGTCTCGCTCGGCATCGGGGCGCTCATGCTCGGCGTGACGAGCTTCGCCCCGGCCTACCTCGAGGGGTCCATCGGCATCGCTCCGCTGCTGTCGGGTCTGGCGGTGGCCGCTCTGACCCTCGGCTGGCCGCTCGCCGCCGCGAACGCCGGACGGCTGTACCTGCGCATCGGCTTCCGTCGCACCACGCTCATCGGCATGAGCATCACGACCGTCGCCGCCATCGCGCTCGCCGCCGTCGCCTCCTGGCCGAATCCGTTCGTCGTCGCGGGCATCGCGTTCCTCCTCGGCTTCGGGCTCGGGTGGAGTGCGGCCCCGACCCTCATCGCCGCACAGGCCTCGGTCGGCTGGGGGGAGCGGGGCGCGGTGACCGGGATGAACGCGTTCGCACGGTCAGCGGGAAGCGCCGTGGGCGTGGCGGTGTTCGGGGCGATCTCGAACGCGGTCATCGCGCAGGGTGCGGGACCCGATGACCCCGACACGATCGTCCACGCGTCGGTGTGGGTGTTCGTCGCGGTCGCCGTGACCGCGGTTCTCACCCTCCTGGCGGCGTCGTTCATGCCGAAGGACAGGGTCGAGGAGCACTCCGGGGAGTCGGGCTCCTAGCTCCTCAGCGGGCGAGGCGCTCCGCGATGCCGGTGTAGGTCGCGGGGGTCAGCGCGAGGAGCCGCTGCTTGGCCGCGTCCCCGATCTCCAGACCCTCCACGAACGACGCGAGGTCGGCGGCGCCGACGCGGTGCCCGCGGGTGAGCTCCTTGAGCAGCGCATACGGGTCCTGGATGCTCGACCGGCCGGCGACGACCTCGGCGCGGATCACCGTCTGGATCGCCTCGGCCAGCACCTCCCAGTTCACGTCGAGGTCGGCGAGCAGCACATCGCGCGAGAGCGAGATCGCGTTCAGGCCGCGGCGCAGGTTGTCGAGAGCGAGCAGCGAGTGCCCGAACGCGACGCCGATGTTGCGCTGCGTCGTGGAGTCGGTGAGGTCGCGCTGCAGGCGGCTCGTGACCAGCGTCTGGCCCAGCGACGCGAGCAGGGCGCCCGAGATCTCGAGGTTGGCCTCGGCGTTCTCGAAGCGGATCGGGTTGATCTTGTGCGGCATGGTCGACGAGCCGGTGGCGCCGGCGACCGGGATCTGCGCGAAGTAGCCGAGCGAGATGTAGGTCCAGATGTCCGTCGCGAGGTTGTGCAGGATCCCGCCGGCGTGACGCACGCGGTCGTAGAGCTCGACCTGCCAGTCGTGCGACTCGATCTGCGTCGTGAGCGGGTTGAAGCCCAGGCCCAGTCCCTCGATGTACTCGCGGGCGATGGTCGGCCAGTCGGCGTCCGGGTCGGCTGCGAGGTGAGCGGACCAGGTGCCGGTCGCCCCGGAGAACTTCGCGAGGTACTCGGAGCCGGCGATCTGGCTGCGCACGCGCTCGAGGCGCCAGGCGAAGACCGCGAGTTCCTTGCCCATCGTCGAGGGGGTGGCGGGCTGCCCGTGCGTGCGGGACAGCATGGCGGCGTCGGCGTGCTCGACCGCGAGCTCGCGCAGCTTCGCGATCACGGTGTCGAGGGCCGGGAGCCAGACCTCCTCGACCGCGCGCTTGACGGTGAGGGCGTAGGACGCGGAGTTGATGTCCTCGCTCGTGCAGGCGAAGTGCGTGAGCTCGGCGATGCGGTCGAGGCCGAGCGTCGAGAGCCGGTCGCGGACGAGGTACTCGATGGCCTTCACATCGTGCTGCGTGACGGCCTCCTTCTCGGCGAGCCAGTCGATCTCGGCCTGCCCGAAGTCGCGGTACAGGGCGCGCAGGCGCTCCTTGTCGTCGTCCGACAGCGGGGTCGTCTCGAACAGCGAACGGTCGGTGAGGGCGATCAGCCATTCCACCTCCACCTCGACCCTGGCGCGGTTGAGTCCGGCCTCGGAGAGGAAGTCGGCGAGCCCGGTGACGGCACCGCGATAGCGGCCGTCGAGGGGGCTGAGGGGCTGCGGCGGGAGTGAAGGCTGGAAAGTCAGGGGAGTCCTCCTGATGAGGCCCCGAAGGTTCGGGGCGTGCGGGGCAGGCGCAGGGCGGGTTCGAGCTGGCGGAACAAGCCGCGAGTCGCCGTCTCGATCATACCGAGCACCGAATCGAACATCTCCGGGCCGGCGTAGTACGGGTCGGGGACGTCGTGCGTCGAGGCATCGGGATCGAAAGCGAGGAGGAGGGTCACCTTGCCGTCCTCGTCCTCGTCCCCGGCCCATTCGCGGAGGATGCGCTCATGCGTGCGGTCCAGGGCCACCACGAGGTCGTTCTCGGCGAAGGAGGCGGCGGTGAACTGGCGGGCGCGGTGCAGCGAGCCGTCGTAGCCACGGCGGGCGAGGGCGTCGATGGTGCGGTGGTCGGCGCGCTCTCCGAGGTGCCAGTCCCCGGTGCCCGCGCTGCGCGAGACGATCTGGGAGCCGAGACCCTGCCGCTCCGCGAGGTCCCGGAACACGACCTCCGCCATGGGGGAGCGGCAGATGTTGCCGGTGCAGACGAAGATCACGCGGAAGGGATCTCGGGCTGTCACGGATCCATTCTGCCGGTCGATGCCGTTCCTGCACAGCGGGCATCGGATCGCGGGGTGGCTCGAGCCTCCTGCACGGTGCTGGGGGAGAACGGGCTCTCCACTGGTCGTGGCCGTCTGACGGGGCCCTGGCCGTAACGGACGCGGTCCGGCGGAAGGCTGGGTCCATGTCGTCCTTCGTCCTCACCGCGCCCTCTGCCGGCGTCGATCCTGCGCTGCGGGCCGGAGTGCTGTCCGAGCTGGACGCCGCCATCGCGGGGCTCGACGATCTCGCTTCCACGCTGACGGCGCTGCGTGACGCGTGCGCCTGGGAGTCCGACGGCGTCGAGGCGCTGCGGTGGGCCCTCTGGCGGCTGTCGGACGACACGGCGACGGTGCACCGGACGCTGCAGGCGTGCCGCGGGGAGGTCGAGGGTGCATGAGCGGGCTCGACATCGACCACGGCGGGGCGATAGCGGTGGACACGGCGCAGCTCCGCGAGCTCGCGGTGCGCGTGCGGGCCGCCGAGCCGGTGTGCGCGGAGGTGCAGGACGCGGTGGGGCGTGTCGAGGCGCTGCTCGGCTCCGCCGCATGGACCGCGCTCGCCTCGGCGGCGTGGTCCCTGCGGTCCGCAGTGACGGCGCTGGAGGCGCTCGCGGCGCGTGTCCAGGAGACGGCCGCCGATCTCGACCTCATGGCCGAGGTCTACGAGGTGGTCGAGCTGCGGGCGCAGGCGGAGGCGCTGGCGCGGACGGATACGGCTGCGGCCGCTGCGGTGGAGGGGCGCCTGCGGCTGCTCCTCGCCGGCGACGAGCGTCTGGCCGCGCTGGCCGACGCGCGGGAGCGAATGGCGGACGACCGACGCTTCCGTGGCTTGGGCGACCAGTTCGACGCCGGGGGACTGCTTCCGCCGGTGTTCCTGGGCGGCGCTGTCGTCGGCGTGACGTCGGGGCTGGGACGGGTGCGACCGGGGATGGCACTCGGCGCGACGGCGGATCCGGTACGGGTATCGGTCACCTCGCGCTCCCGTCCGGCCGGGGCTCCGAACGGACTGGCCAGCGCCTTCGGCCGCCTGCCCTCCGCTTCCGGGGCGCAGGTGGCGATCGAGAAGTACACGGTTCCGGGCGAGTCCCCGCGCTACGTCGCCTACGTCTCGGGCAGCCGCTCGATGTCCCTCCGGGAGGGCGGGGGTGTCGAGGCCTGGGACATGAAGTCGAACATCGAGCTCTACACCGGGGGCCGGTCCGCGTCGTATCAGGCGACCCTCGACGCGCTGGCCGCGGCGGGCGCGAGACCCGGGGATCGGGTGGACGTCGTCGCCCACTCGCAGGGTGGCATGATCGCGGCGCACCTGTCGATGGAGAGCGAGTTCACGGTGACGACCCAGATCACCGCCGGGAGCCCGGTCGAGCCGACGCTGCCCTCCGACCAGACGCTCGTGCAGCTCCGGCACACCGACGACGCGGTGTCCGCGCTCGCCGCAGGAGGGGCGAGGGAGGGCACGGGGTCCGCCGACAGCTTCACCGCGAGCCGGGTGGGCGATCCGGATGCCGGTCGCCAGGACCTCGCGCTCGAGACCCACTCCCTGGAGAACTACATCGAGACCGCGGCGATGGTGGACGCCTCCGCCGACCCGCGGGCGGTGGCTCTCGACGCCTACTGGGCCGACCTCGACCGCGCCGCCACCGTCGAACGCACCGAGTACCGCGCGGAGCGGGTGCTCCCCGATCCGTGAGCCGTACGCGCCCTCCGCAGACGGGTCAGTCGCGGCGGGAGCGCTTGTTCTGCGGACGCAGGATGAAGCCGAAGATGCCGTTGATGATCGAGATGATCAGCGCGGCGAGCACGCCCCACCAGAACGACTCGACCGACAGGCCCCACCCGAAGCTGCTGGTGATCCACGCGGTCAGCCAGAGCAGGAAGCCGTTGATGAGGAAGCCGATGAGGCCGAACGTGAGGATGTACAGCGGGAAGGCGACGATCTTCACGATCGTGCCGATGATGGTGTTCACCAGCGCGAAGAGGGCGCCGACCGCGAGGAGCGTCAGGACGAGCTGCAGCGTCTCGCCCGGCGGGAAGGCGCGCACCGTGACCTGGAGCACGGGGATGAGCGTGACGACCCAGATGGCGAACGCGTTGACGACGACCCGGATGATGAAGCGCATGATGCGTTCAGTCTCCCACGCGGGGCCCGCGGTGTCAGCCGCGGGCGTCCACGGGACGGATGTGGGCGGCGAGAACCTGGGCGATCTCCCCGAGATCCATCCGGCTCTGCGCGACATCGATGACGAACTCGAAGGCTTCGTCGTTCGTGAAGGTGATGTCGTAGCCGTTCAGCCGGATGAAGATGAAGGTGAGATAGAGCGCTGTGCGCTTGTTCCCGTCGAACAGTGCGTGATTCTGGGCGACGGAGCTCATCAGGGCCGCCGCCTTCTCCGCGAACGTCGGATACGCATCGACGCCGAACATGCCGGCGGCGGGTCGCGCCAGAGCGGAGAAGAGCAGCCCCTCGTCGCGCACATGCAGGCCGAGCTTCGCGATCAGCGCGAGGGCCTGCTCGGGCTCGATGTACTCGGTGGCCATCGATCAGGCGTCTTCGAGGCGCGTGATGGCGTCGCCGTAGCGTTCGGTCACCTCGTCCGCGAGCGCCAGAACTCGATCCGTCTTGGACTCGCTGTTCGCGAACCGGGTGGCCGCCTCGATGATCACGGCGTGCTTGGAGACGTGCCGGGCTCGTGCGATGTCTTCGAGCCGCGCATCGAGTTCCTCAGGGAGTCGCACCGTCATAGCCATACCAGAATGGTATCACCGCACCCTCGGCCTCGAAAGGGTGGCGGGCCGCACGTCCTAGACTCGACGCGTGACCGAGCCGACCCTGCCCCGCATCCGTCCCGCCATCGCCTCCCTCGCGCCGTATCGACAGGGCAAGCAGGCCGGTCCCGAGGCCTTCAAGCTCTCCAGCAACGAGAACCCGTTCGATCCGCTGCCCTCGGTCCTCGACGCGCTGCAGCACACGACGCCGATGAACCGGTATCCCGATGCCACCGCCGGCCGCCTGCGTGCGCGGCTCGGGGCTCGCTACGGGGTCGAGCCCGAGCAGGTCCATGTCGCCTCCGGCAGTGTCGCGATCCTGCATCAGCTCGTCCTCGCCACTGCCTCGGTCGGCGACGAGGTCGTCTACGCCTGGCGGTCGTTCGAGGCGTACCCGAGCCTGCCGCTGGTCGCGGGCGCGACCGGGGTGCAGGTGCCGCTGACGGCCGACTCCCGCCACGACCTCGACGCGATGGCCGACGCCGTGACCGACCGCACACGCGCGATCATCGTCTGCACGCCGAACAACCCGACCGGTCCCATCGTCACGTCTGCCGAGTTCGCGGCGTTCGTGGACCGCGTGCCGTCCGACGTGCTCATCATCCTCGACGAGGCCTACGCCGAGTTCGTCACCGCCCCCGATGCCGTCGACGGCCTGGCCGAGCGCGTCTTCGAGGCGCACCCGAACGTGGTCGTCCTCCGCACGTTCTCCAAGGCCTACGGTCTGGCCGGGCTCCGGGTCGGCTATGCGGTCGGCCACGAGAAGGTGCTCGACGCGGCACGGACGACCGGCATCCCGCTGTCTGTCACGTCCGCGGCCGAGAACGCCGCCATCGCGAGCCTCGACGCCGAAGCCGAGCTCCTGGAGCGCGTCGCCGTGATCGTCGAACGCCGCGCTCGTCTCGTCGAGGGGCTCCGCGCGCAGGGCTGGGAGGTGCCGGACGCCCAGGGCAACTTCGTCTGGCTGCCGACCGGCGCGCGCACCGACGAGGTCGCAGCGGCGTTCATCGACGCCGACCTGATCGTGCGTCCGTTCTCCGGCGACGGCATCCGGATCTCCGTCGGCGAGGAGGCGGCCGTCGCCCGCGTGCTCGAGGTCGCGGCGACCCTCCGCTGAGCGCGGCACCGCCCTGCGAACCGCGGAATCTCGGGGTTCCGGGGAGATACGAGGGCGTCCTAGGTATGCGTGACCCGGCATGCCGACGCGGGTAGCGTGGGGGCCGTGAGCACCTCTGAGACCCCCCTCGTGCGCGTTCTGGACGAGACCGGAAAGGTCGCCCCGACGCCGGCTGCGGAGCAGTACCTGCCGCTCATCGAGGCCATCCCCGACGACGAGCTCGCGCAGTTCTACCGCGACATGGTGGGCATCCGCGCGATCGACACCCAGGCCACCAACCTGCAGCGCCAGGGCCAGCTCGCCCTGTGGCCGCCGAGCCGCGGACAGGAGGCGGCGCAGGTCGGCTCCGGTCGGGCCGCCCGCGCGCAGGACACGATCTTCCCCTCGTACCGCGAGCACGCGGTCACGCGGATCCGCGGCGTGGACCCGGTCGACATCATCAAGCTCATGCGCGGTGTCTCCCACGGCGGCTGGGACCCGACCGATCCGAAGAACGGCAACACCCGCCTGTACACGCTCGTGCTCGGCTCCCAGGTGCTGCACGCCGCCGGCTATGCGATGGGCCTCACGTTCGACGGCCGCACCGGCACCGGCGACCCCGAGCGCGACGAGGCGGTCGTCGTCTACTACGGCGACGGCGCCTCCAGCCAGGGCGACGTGCACGAGGCCATGGTGTTCGCGGCCAGCTACCAGGCCCCGACGCTCTTCTTCCTGCAGAACAACCACTGGGCGATCTCGGTCCCCGTCACCACGCAGTCCCGGGTGCCGCTCGTGCAGCGCAGCGCCGGGTACGGCATCCCGAGCGTCCGCGTGGACGGCAACGACGTACTCGCCAGCTACGCGGTGTCCCGCGTGGCCCTCGACGAGGCGCGCGCCGGCAGCGGACCCCGTGCCATCGAGGCCGTGACCTACCGGCTCGGCGCGCACACGACCAGCGACGATCCCACGAAGTACCGCGGCGACGACGAGGAGCTCGCGTGGGCCGGGCGTGACCCGATCGTCCGCATGCGCGCCTTCCTGGAGAACCGCGGTGCCGAGGAGGGCTTCTTCGCCGAGGTCGACGCCGAGGCCGCCGATGCCGCGGAAGACCTCCGCGCCCGCACCGTGCAGCTCGGCCCGCCCCGCGCCGACCTCATGTTCGACCACGTGTACAGCGAGCCGCATCCGCTGATCGAGGAGCAGAAAGCGTGGCGCGCCCGCTACGAGGCGTCGTTCGAAGGAGAGGGCCAGTGACCCGGGAGACCATGCCGCTGGGCAAGGCGCTGAACGCCGGAATGCGCAAGGCGATGGAGGACGACCCCAAGGTCCTCCTCATGGGCGAGGACATCGGCAAGCTCGGCGGCGTGTTCCGCATCACCGAGCACCTGCAGCGCGACTTCGGGGAGCAGCGCGTGCTGGACACTCCGCTCGCGGAGTCAGCCCTGGTGGGCACCGCGATCGGCCTCGCGATGGCCGGGTTCCGTCCTGTCGTCGAGATCCAGTTCGACGGCTTCGTCTTCCCCGCGTTCGACCAGATCACCACCCAGCTCGCCAAGCTCACCAACCGGCACGAGGGGTCGCTGCGGCTGCCCGTCGTGATCCGCATCCCGTACGGCGGGCACATCGGGGCGGTCGAGCACCACCAGGAGAGCCCGGAGGCCTACTTCACGCACACCCCCGGTCTGCGGGTGGTGTCGCCGTCGACCGCGAACGATGCCTACTGGATGATCCAGGAGGCCATCGCGTCGGACGATCCGGTGATCTTCCTGGAGCCGAAGAGCCGGTACTGGCCGAAGGGCGAGGTCGAGCTCGACGCCCCCGCCGTCCCGCTGCACTCCTCGCGGGTGGTGCGGACCGGGACCGACGTGACGCTCGTCGGACACGGCGCCATGGTCACGACGCTGCTCCAGGCCGCCGCGCTCGCCGAGGCCGAGGGCACGAGCTGCGAGGTCGTCGACGTGCGCTCGCTGTCGCCGGTGGACTACGAGCCGATCCTCGGGTCGGTGCGCAAGACCGGTCGCATGGTCTACGCGCAGGAGGCTCCGGGGTTCACGAGCCTCGGCAGCGAGATCGCCGCGACCGTGATGGAGCGCGCGTTCTACGCCCTCGAGGCTCCGGTGCTGCGGGTCTCGGGGTACGACACCCCGTTCCCGCCCGCGAAGCTCGAGGGCGCCTACCTGCCGGATGCCGACCGCATCCTCGAAGCCGTCGACCGCTCCCTGGCCTACTGACACCCGGCATCCGCCGAAAGGACCCGTCATGAGCACGCAGAACTTCCCCCTTCCGGACGTCGGCGAAGGGCTGACCGAGGCCGAGATCGTCGCGTGGAAGGTGGCACCGGGCGACCGGGTGGCCATCAACGACGTCATCTGCGAGATCGAGACCGCGAAGTCCCTGGTCGAGCTGCCCTCCCCGCACGCGGGCGTGGTCGGTGAGCTGCTCGTCGACGAGGGGGCGACGGTCGAGGTCGGCACCCCGATCATCACCTTCGTGACCGACCCCGCGGCCGGCTCGGGGACCGGTTCGGTCGCACCCGGGACCGTCGCCACGGCGGAGGCGCCCGCACCGGAGGAGGGCGGCGGGTCGGTCCTCGTCGGCTACGGCTCCGGAAGCGGTGCGACCTCGCGGCGGAAGCGCCCGGCCGAGCGCCCCGTCCGGTCGTCGGTCGGCGTGATCGCGAAGCCGCCGATCCGCAAGCTCGCCCGCGACCTCGGCGTCGACCTCACGAGCGTGACGCCCACGGGTGCCGATGGCGAGGTCACCCGCGACGACGTGATGAAGCACGCCTCCCAGGCCAGCGTCTTCCGCAACATCGAGACCCCGGAGTGGGGGAGCGTGCGCGAGGAGACCGTCCCGGCACCGCAGGCCCCGTCCGGCCTGGCGCGCGGCCTCGCGCCGGTGCGCCCGTCGGCGGCCGGCGACGACCGCACCGAGTCCATCCCCGTCAAAGGCGTGCGCAAGGCGACGTCGTCGGCGATGGTGCAGAGCGCGTACTCCGCCCCGCACGTGACGGTGTGGAAGGAGATCGACGCCACCCGCACGATGGAGCTCGTCAAGCGCCTCAAGGCCTCGCCCGACTACGCCGACATCAAGGTCTCGCCGCTGCTCATCATGGCCCGCGCGGTGATCTGGGCGGTCCGCCGGACGCCGATGGTCAACGCGGCCTGGATCGACACCGAAGCCGGGGCCGAGATCGCCGTGCGTCACTACGTGAACCTCGGCATCGCCGCCGCCACGCCCCGGGGTCTGCTCGTGCCGAACATCAAGGACGCGCAGGACCTCAGCATGAAGGACCTCGCCCGCGCCCTGAACCGGCTCACGCTCACGGCACGCGAGGGCAAGACGCCGCCGGCGGACCAGCAGAACGGCACGATCACCATCACGAACATCGGCGTGTTCGGTATGGACGCGGGCACGCCGATCATCAACCCGGGCGAGGCCGGCATCGTCGCCATGGGCACGATCAGCCAGAAGCCCTGGGTCGTCGACGGCGAGGTGCGTCCGCGCTGGGTGACCACGGTCGCCGGCTCGTTCGACCACCGCGTGATCGACGGCGACGGCATGAGCCGCTTCATCGCCGACGTCGCCTCCATCCTCGAGGAGCCCGCGCTCCTGGTGGACTGAGGGAGTCCACACTTCGGCGCGGCCCGAACGATCGGGTGGCGAGAATGGACGGATGAGAACCACGCGGAGCGTCGACCTGCCGGTGTTGTACTTCGGGACTCCCGTCGCGCTGATCACCACGGTCAACCCGGACGGGTCGTCGAACATGAGCCCGATCTCGTCCGTATGGGCGCTGGGGACGCGGTACATGCTCGGGCTCGGTGCCGAAGGGCAGGCGGCCGCGAACATCGAACGGGTCAGGGACCTCGTCATCAATCTCCCCTCCGCCGACCTCGTGCACGCCGTGGAGGCGATCGCGCCGACCACGGGCCGCTCGCCGGTTCCCGCCGAGAAGGTTCCCGCGTACCGGCATGAGCCGGACAAATGGAGTCTCGGGGGCTTCACCCCTGTGCCGTCGGACGCGGTGATCCCGTTCCGGATCGCGGAATGTCCGGTGCAGATCGAAGCGCGCGTGGCGCAGATCATCCCGATCGACGACGGCGACGCGCTGGCGGTCGAAGCAGAGGTCCTGCAGGTCCACGTGCACGAGGACATCCTGAAGGCGCACGGACCGGACCGCATCGACACGGACAAGTGGGACCCTCTCTCCTACGCCTTCCGCCACTACTTCGCCCAGGGGCCTCGGGTCGGCTCCAACTTCCGCGCGCCGCTCCTCGACGACCCCGTCGTGGCGTGATCGTCGATCCCTCGTCCGTGTCCCAGCTGGGACACGCGCTCAGCAGCCCGACCCGGGTGCAGATGTGTCTGGCGCTCCTCGACGGCCGGGCATGGACGTCCGGCGAGCTCGCGCGTGCCGCCGGGGTGTCGAGGTCGACGGCGTCGGAGCACCTGACGACGCTCCTCGACGTCCGGCTCGTCGCACTCCGCCGACAGGGGCGGCACTCCTACGTCACCCTCGCGTCTTCTGACGCCGCGCACATCATCGAGGCCGCGACGGCATACGCCGGGAAGGCGGCTCCCGTCTCGAGCCTTCGTTCGGCGACGGCGCGAGACGGCATGGCCCTGGCCCGCACCTGCTACGACCACCTCGCCGGTCGCCTGGGGGTCGCCCTCTTCGACGCGCTCGTCGAGCGGGGGCACCTCACGCCGGACCTCGCGGTGACCGCGACGGGGCGCGACCTGTTCGAGAGCATCGCGGGGCCGGACGCGTTGGTGCCGTCGTCTCGTCGTCCTCTTGTGCGGAGCTGCCTCGACTGGACCGAACGGCGCTCGCATCTCTCGGGTCACCTCGGAGCCGTCCTCCTCCGCGCCGCGCGCGACAGGGGTTGGATCCACGCTCAGCAGACCTCGCGCGCCGTGACGATCTCTCCCGCCGGCACGGCCGCCTTCCACAGCCTCTTCGGTATTCCGCCGACACTGTCCTGACCGCGACCACCCCGTCCGTGCGACGCGCGACACAGGCGTTCGCGCGGGAACAGGCTGCTAGGGGTGGGAGAGCCTGAACTCCCGCGTTCGCCTGAGTCCGCGCGGGGGCCTGTTCTCGCGACAGTTGACCGCGACACAGGCATTCGCGCGGGAACAGGCTGCCAGGGGTGGGAGAGCCTGAACTCGCGCGCTTGCCTGTTCTCGCGGGGAGAGGGGGAGGGAGAGGAAGAGGGTCAGGCGGTGAGACGCTGTTCCGCGAGGCGGGGGACGGCCCGTTCCCTGGCAGCCTTCCGGGCGGTGGCGATGGCCCCGGCCGACACGACCTCCGCGCCGAGGGTGGAGGCGAGGATCTCGGGTGCGGGCAGGTGCAGCTCGTCGGGGAGGATGCGGCGGGCGGCGGCCAGCACGGGTTCGATGCTCTCCGCCACGGCGCCGCAGATGATCACGCGCGCGGGGTCGTACATGCTGCCGAGCACGCCGACGACGCGGGCGAGGGTCGCGCCCACGCGCTCGGCGACGTGGAGGGCGTCGGAGTCTCCGGAGGCGGCGAGCGTCAGCACCAGTCGAGGGTCGACCGGCCCGTCCGCCACGAGCCGGCCGAGGGCTCCATCGGCGGGGGCCTCGCCCTCCGCGACGGCGGCCCGAGCCTGCTCTTCCAGCGCGTACCGCAGCCCGACCGCCGAGCCGACGCCGATGATGTGATCGAACACCACGCCCTCGCCGACGCCGCCGTGGGCGCCGTGCAGCACGTGCCCGTCGACGACCACGCCGCCGCCGAAGCGCTCGCTGGCGAGCAAGGCCACGTAGTCGCGGCAGTCGACGGCCACTCCGAGCGTCCCCTCGGCGATCGCGGCGAGCTGGGCGTCGTTCTTGACCTCGACCACCGGGGCCCAGTCGCGCAGAGCCTCCGCGAGGCCGGGGTTCGTGCGCTCCCAGAAGCCGTCCGGGTGCGGGGGTGAGATGCCGTCGCGGTTCACGGGGGCGGCGACGCCGGCGCACACCGCGAGCACACGCTCCGGGGGCACCCCGGCCTCGTCGCGCGCGGCGGCGAGGTGCCGCAGGATCGTCGCCCGGCGGTCGTCGACGCTCTGCGCGGGGTCGACCTCCACGCGATGATGCACGAGCGTGCGGTCGAGCAGATCCGCGACGGTGACCGCGAGGTGGGTGTCGCCGGCATCGATGCCCATCACCACACCGAGATCCGCCGCGAGGGCGAAGCGGCGCGCAGGGCGTCCGGAGCGGTAGTCGCCGGTGGCGCGGGCGTTCGGCAGCTCGCGCAACACCTCGGCGGTGACGAGCGTGTCGATGGCGTCGATGGCCGTGGAGCGGGTGAGCGAGGTGCCGGCCATCGCCTCGGTGGCAGTGAACTCGCCCGCCGTCCAGGCGAAGTCGAGCACCGCGCTCACGCTCGCGCGGCCGGTGCCGAGTCCCGTCGAGACCTCTGTCACTCCCCTTGACCTTTCTGTCGCCCAGATGAGACAGTACCTCTAGACGGACTAAATTCGCTCACTAGATTTACTCCGCGGATCTACGAAAGGACGAGGGTGTCTGCCACACGATCACGGGCGGTGCGCTGGGCCGCCGGAGCGCTCGGCCTCGTGCTGACCGGCACGGTGCTCACGAGCTGCGCCGCCGGCGGGGGAGCGGAGACCATCCGCTTCACGTTCAGCAAGCGCGAGGCCATCCCGTTCATGACGGAGCTCGTCGCGGAGTACAACGCGTCGCAGGACGATGTGCGGGTGGAGATCGACACGTCCGGCGTCGACGTCGTCTCCGCGAGCTTCGTCCGGGGCAATCCGCCCGACATCATGCTCGCCAACTACAACTACGAGGTCGCCCGGTTCGTGCAGCGCTGCGCGCTCACCGATCTCTCCGACACCGAGGCCGCCGCCGGGATCCGCGAGGACCTGCAGCCGCTCATGGACCAGTACGGCTCCTGCGCGGGCCGCACCAGCGCCCTGCCCTACTCGGTCATGGCCGCCTCGGTCATCTACAACAAGCAGATCTTCGCGGAGCAGGGCCTGGAGGTGCCGCAGACCTGGGACGAGCTCCTCGCCGTCAGCGACAGCCTCCGTGAGGCCGGGATCGATCCGTTCTACGCCACCTTCAAGGACGACTGGACGGTCGGACAGGGGTGGTACGACTACGCCGTCGGCGGCTCGCTCGACGTGCTGGCGTTCTTCGACGCGCTCGCCGCCGAGGGTACCGATGTCGGGCCGGACTCGGAGGTCTCCTTCGAGAAGGACTTCGCGGAGCCGATGGACAGGATGATGGTGCTCGCGGACGAGTACACGAACGAGGACGCCGCGAGCCGGGCGTACGGAGACGGGAACCTCGCCTTCGCGAAGGGCGAGGCCGCGATGTACCTGCAGGGGCCGTGGGCGTTCAGCGAGATCGCCAAGACCGACCCCGACCTCGACCTCGGCACCTTCCCGCTGCCCATGACCGACGACCCGGACGACCTCGCGGTCCGCGTGAACATGGACCTCGCGGTCATGATTCCCGAGGAGTCCCGGCACCAGGAGGCCGCGCGCGACTTCCTGGAGTACCTCTACCTCCCCGAGAACATCGAGGAGTACAACGCCTCGCAGCTCGGGTTCACCCCGACGACCGACGCGGCGCCGCCGGACGACCCGCGCATCGAGGGCATGATCCCGTACTACGACGAGGGCCGGATCTACCAGGGCCCCTCGGTGCTCGTCCCGAAGACCCTGCCGATCTTCAACTACGCGCAGGCCATGGTCCTCAGCGCCGCCCCGTCGTCCATCCTCCGGACAATGGACGCCGACTGGGCCCGCATCGCCTTCCGCGCCCCCATCCCGAGTTCCGAGGATTCCGCATCGGGCGAGACAGAGGAGTCCGCGCCATGAGCACGACCACGACCACCGGCGCCGACGCCGGGACGAGCACCACCGCGATCCTCACTGGCGGGCCGCGGAAGATCCGCCGCCACACGCGCCGCGTCGAGCCGATCTACTACCTGTTCCTCCTGCCGACCCTCGTGATCTTCACGCTCGCGATCACCGTCCCCGGCGTCATCGGCATCTTCTTCAGCTTCACCGACTCCATCGGCATCGGCGAGTGGAGCTTCAATGGGCTCACGAACTACATCGCGCTGTTCAGCGACCCGGCGATCCTGCAGAGCTACCTCTTCACCTTCGGGTTCTCGATCGCGACCGTGATCGTCGTCAACGTCATCGCGTTCCTGCTGGCGGTCGGCCTCACCTCCCGCATCCGGTTCAAGACGGGGCTGCGGACGATCTTCGTGATCCCGATGGTGATCTCGGGCATCATCATCGCCTACGTCTTCAACTTCCTGTTCTCGAACTCGATCCCCGCGGCGGGCGCGGCCACCGGCATCCCATGGCTGGAGACGAGCCTGCTCGCCAACCCCGATCTCGCCTGGGTCGCGATCGTCATCGTCACCGCCTGGCAGGCGGTCCCCGGTACCCTCCTCATCTACATCGCCGGACTCCTGTCGGTGCCGGGCGAGGTGTACGAGGCGGCGAGCATCGACGGCGCCAGCCGCACGCAGCAGCTGACCCGCATCACGATCCCCCTCGTCGCCGGGTACGTCGTCATCAACGTGATCCTCGGCTTCAAGGGCTTCCTCAACGCCTACGACATCATCGTCGGCCTCACCAACGGCGGCCCGGGCACCGCCACCCGCAGCGTCGCGATGACGATCATCGCGGGCTTCAACGGCGGCGACTACGCCTACCAGATGGCCAACGCCACGATCTTCTTCATCGTGGCCGTGCTCATCTCCGTCCTCCAGCTCTCGCTGACCCGCGGAAGGAACACGTTCTGATGTCGACGGAGACCCTCACCACCATCCCCGCGGACGGACGCCGGAAGCGGCAGAAGATGGAGCGCGTCAACTGGTCGGGCACCATCATCCTGATCCTGTGCACGGCGACGATCCTCATCCCGCTGTACGTGACGATCTCGATGGCGTTCAAGACCACCGGCCAGGCGGTCGACGGCAACGCGTTCTCGCTGCCGGCGCCGTTCAGCATCGACGGCTTCGTGCAGGCGTGGACGCTCACGAAGTTCCCGGTGGGCGCCGCGATCTCGCTGCTCGTCACGGCCGGCACGGTCATCGCGACGATCGTGCTCGCGGCCTTCGCGTCATACGCGATCGTGCGCAACTGGGACCGACGGCTGTTCCGCTACTCGTTCTTCTACCTGCTCGCGGCGATGTTCATCCCGTTCCCCGTCGTGGCCCTTCCGCAGATCCAGCTCACCGGACGCGTCGGCCTCGACAACCCGTTCGGCGTGATCATCCTCGCCACGATGTTCCAGCTCAGCTTCAGCGTGCTGCTGTTCACGGCGTTCCTGCGCTCGATCCCGATCGAGCTGGAGGAGAGCGCGCGGATCGACGGCGCCACGACCTGGCAGACGTTCTGGCGGCTCATCTTCCCGCTGCTCGCGCCGATGAGCGCCACGGTCGGCATCTTCGCCTTCCTCTACGCCTGGAACGACTTCATGATGCCGTCCTTGATCATCTCCGACCCGGCGCTGCAGACGCTCCCGGTGCGGCAGAACCTCTTCCAGAACCAGTTCAGCAACAACTACAACGTCGCCTTCGCCTCGTACCTGATGGCCATGGCTCCCGCGATCGTCGCCTATCTCTTCACTCAGCGCTGGGTGATGGAGGGCGTCACGCAGGGCGCCGTCAAGGGCTGACCCGACCCCCGCAAGAAGACCAAGGAGAGCCTCTTCCTCATGACCGATTCGCTGCTCACCGCGACCCGCGAAGACGACAAGACCGCGACCTGGTGGCGCCAGGCCGCCGTGTACCAGATCTATCCGCGGAGCTTCGCGGACGCCGACGGCGACGGCCTCGGCGACATCCCCGGCATCGTGTCGCGCGCCGACTACCTCGCCGAGCTCGGCATCGACGCGGTGTGGCTGAGCCCGTTCTACCCGTCGGAACTCGCCGACGGCGGCTACGATGTGGCGGACTACCGGAACGTCGACCCCCGTCTCGGCACCCTCGACGACTTCGACGCCATGGTGGAGGCGCTGCACGCGCGGGGCATCCGCGTCGTCGTCGACATCGTCCCCAACCACACCTCCGACCAGCACGCCTGGTTCCAGGAGGCGCTCGCCGCCGGCCGCGGCTCGGCCGCGAGGGAGCGCTACATCTTCCGTGAGGGCACCGGCCCCGACGGCGCGGAGCCGCCCACCGACTGGGTCTCGGTCTTCGGTGGCAGCGCCTGGGAGCGCGTCGCAGACGGCCAGTGGTACCTGCACAACTTCGCCGTCGAGCAGCCCGACCTGAACTGGGACCACCCGGAGGTGCGCGAGGACTTCCTCACGACGCTCCGCTTCTGGTCGGACCGCGGCGTGGACGGCTTCCGCATCGATGTGGCCCACATGCTGACGAAGGATCTCACCGAGCCGCTGCCGTCCCGCGCGGAGCTCGACGCGATGGACCGCACCTCCGGCACCCATCCGATGATCGACCGCGACGACGTGCACGAGATCTACGCGCAGTGGCGCGCGGTCTTCAACGAGTACGACCCGCCGCGCACCGCGGTCGCCGAGGCGTGGGTGGAGACCCCGGAGCGCCGCGCGAAGTACGCCTCGGCGGAGGGGCTCGGGCAGGCATTCAACTTCGACCTGCTCGTCGCCGACTTCGATGCGACGGACTTCCAGCGCATCATCGCCGACAATCTCGCCCAAGCGCAGGCTGCGGGCTCGTCGACCACCTGGGTGCTCTCGAACCACGACGTGACGCGGCACGCCACCCGCTACGGCCTGCCGCCGCTGCGCGGCCGCGCGGTCAAGCAGGGCACCGAGTGGGTGCGCGCCGGCGGCCCGGAGGAGGGCCTCGACCGTGAGGGCGGCCTGCGCCGGGCGCACGCCGCGACGTTGCTGCTGCTCGGCCTGCCCGGCAGCGCCTACCTCTATCAGGGGGAGGAGCTGGGCCTGCACGAGGTCGCGGAGATCGCGCCCGACCAGCGTCAGGACCCCGGGTTCTTCCGCGGCGCGGACTTCGACGGCCTGGGCCGCGACGGCTGCCGCGTGCCGCTGCCGTGGACGGCGTCCGGCAGCTCGTACGGCTTCGGGGCCGCCGGCGCGCACCTGCCGCAGCCCGCCTGGTTCGCGGCGCATGCGGTGGAGGTGGAGGACGCCGACCCCGGCTCGACCCTCAACCTGTACCGCGAGGCGCTGCGGCTGCGACGACTGCTGCAGACCGGGGAGACGCTCGAGTGGGTCGACACGGGTCGGGAGGACGTGCTGCGGTTCCGCCGCCCGAACGGGTGGGAGGTCGTGACGAACTTCGGCACCTCGCCGTTCGAGCTGGGCGCCGCGGCCGACGACGCCGTGCTGTCGACCGTCGCGTTGGACGGGTCTGAGCTTCCGGGCGAGGCCACGGTGTGGGTCGCCCCGGGGGCGCTCGCGCGCTGAGGCGGCACCGACGGGCGAGGGCCGGTTTGATAATGGTTCTCATTAGCGTTTAGAGTGGGACCCATGAAGAAGCCCGCCCTCGCCCTCACGCTCGCCTCGGTCGCCGCCCTCTCCCTGGCCGGATGCTCGTCGACCTCCGGCGCCGCGGAGGACGACGGCGTGGTGACGGTCGTCGCCAGCACCAACGTCTACGGCGACATCGCCGCGCAGGTCGGCGGAGACCGGGTCGACGTCACCTCGATCATCGACTCGGTCACCCAGGACCCGCACTCGTACGAGGCGAGCGCTCGCGACCGCCTCACGCTGCAGAAGGCCGACCTCGTGGTGGAGAACGGCGGCGGCTACGACGCGTTCATCGACAGCCTCCTGCAGGATGCGCAGGACCCGCACGTCGTCACCGCGGTGGAGTTCTCGCACGACTACCCGGGCAACGAGGGCCACGACGATCACGCCGACGACGAGGCCGCGACCGAGGAGCCGCACGATCACGAGCACGCCGAGGGCGAGGACGAGCACGCCGGCCACGACCACATCGAGGGCTTCAACGAGCACGTGTGGTTCGACCCGCACACGATGATCCACGTCGTCGAGGCGATCGCCGACGAGCTCACCGAGATCGACCCCGACGGCGCCGACACGTTCCGCACGAACGCGGACGAGCTCGTCGCGGAACTGGAGGGCTTCGAGGGCGACCTCGAGGCGATCAAGGCGGACGCCGCCGGTGCGACGGTGTTCATGACCGAGCCGTTGCCCGGATACCTGGCCACGGCGGCCGGGCTCACCGACGTCACCCCCGAGGGCTTCGCGGAGTCGGTGGAGGAGGGCAGCGATGTCGCGCCCGCCGTGCTGCTCGAGGCGCTGCAGGTCGTCGGGTCCGGCGATGTGACCGCCGTGCTCACGAACGCCCAGACCGGCGGCGCGGAGACGGAGCGCGTGGAGAAGGCTGCGGAGGACGCCGGGGTGCCCGTGGTCGCGTTCACGGAGCTGCTGGAGGACGGATCGTCGTACTCTGAGTGGATGAGTGACGCGATCCAGAGCCTCGCCGCCGCCGTCCAGTCGTGAGCGGAGCCCGTTCACAGGCTCAGCGACCCGCGCGCGAGACCGGTCCGGTCCTCGAGATCGCCGACGGCGCCCTGCAGCGGGGCGACCGCGAGCTCTGGTCGGGGCTCGACCTCACGGTGCAGCCCGGCGAGTTCATCGCGGTGCTCGGTCCGTCGGGCTCCGGGAAGACGACGCTCCTGCGCAGCATCCTGGGACTCCAGCCCCTGTCCCGCGGCAGCATCCGCGTGGCCGGCGAGCCCGTGCACCGCGGCAACGCCCGCATCGGGTACATCCCGCAGCAGCGTTCGCTCGCGCCCGACACGAGCATGCGGGCCCGTGACCTCGTCGCCCTCGGCGTGCAGGGCAGCCGCTTCGGCTTCCCGGTCCCGCACCGCGGCGACCGGGCGAAGGTCGACGCGCTGCTGGCCGCAGTCGGGGCGACCTCCTACGCGGACCGCCGCGTGGGCCTGCTCTCCGGCGGGGAGCAGCAGCGCCTCCGGGTCGGACAGGCGCTGGCCGACGAGCCCGCGCTGCTGCTCTGCGACGAGCCGCTGTCGAACCTCGACCTCGCCAACCAGGTCGCCGTCACCGACATCATCGACCGGCAGCGTCGGGAGCGCGGGGCCGCCGTGCTCTTCGTCACGCACGACGTCAACCCGATCCTGAACCGCGTCGACCGCATCCTCTACATCGCCGGGGGCCGGTTCCTCCTCGGGACCCCGGAGGAGGTGCTGCAGACCCGCGTGCTGACGGATCTCTACGGCACCCCGGTGTTCGTGCTCCGGGCCGGCGACCGGCTCGTCGTGGTCGGCGTCCCCGATGCGGAGCCGCACCACGACCACGACCACGAGCACGGGGGCGCCGCATGACCGCCGCGTCCGCCCTCGTCCCGATGGTCGGCTGGGACGACATCTTCTCCTTCCAGGACTACGGCGAGCTCATCGCCCTGCTCTCGAACTCGATCATCGCGGGTGCCGTGCTCGGCCTCGTCGGCGGCCTCATCGGGGTCTTCGTCATGCAGCGCGATCTCGCCTTCGCGGTGCACGGGGTGAGCGAGCTCTCCTTCGCGGGAGCGGCGGCGGCGCTGCTGTTCGGCGGCAGCGTCGTGCTCGGCTCCCTCGGCGGAGCCCTCGTGGCGGCGATCCTCATCGGGGTCCTCGGCGCCAAGGCCAGGGACCGCAACTCGATCGTGGGCGTGCTCATGCCGTTCGGGCTCGGTCTCGGCATCCTGTTCCTGTCGCTGTACGACGGCCGGAGCGCCAACCGGTTCAGCCTCCTGACGGGGCAGATCGTGTCGGTCTCGAGCCCCGACCTCGGTTGGCTCATCGGCATCAGCCTCGTGGTGCTGCTCGGCCTGCTCGTGATGTGGAATCCGCTGCGCTTCGACTCGCTCGACCCGGAGTCGGCGGCCGCCCGCGGGGTGCCCACCCGCACCGTGAGTCTGCTGTTCATGGTGCTGCTGGGGCTCATCGTCGCGGTGAGCGTGCACATCATCGGCGCGCTGCTGGTGATGGCGCTGCTGGTGACACCGGCGGCCGCCGCCATGCGGATCACGGCGGGCCCTGTCGCGGTGCCGGTGCTGGCGGCTGTGTTCGGGTTCGTGTCGGCCGTCGGCGGGATCCTCCTCGCGCTCGCCGGAACCCTCCCGGTGAGCCCCTACATCACGACCCTGTCCTTCATGATCTACGTCGTGTGCTGGATCGTGCAGCGCGTCCGGTCCCGGGTCACCCGCGTCTGACCCCGTTCACATCGCGCACCTGGCTCCATTTCGGCCGGAGATGCCGCCAATCGGGCGATTCGAAGCGGGGAAGGCCGCTCCCAGCCCTCGCCAACCGTCCCGGCCTAGAATCGATGGCATGGCTCAGCGGAACACCTGGCAGCGCGAACGTGTGCGCGAAGCGCTCGCCGACGCGCGCGGTTTCGTGAGCGCGCAGAGCCTGCACGCGACGCTCCGTGACGACAACACCGGGATCGGCCTGGCCACCGTCTACCGCGCTCTCGCCGGGCTCGCGGCCGCCGGCGACGCCGACTCGCTGCAGAGCCCCGAGGGAGAGGCGCTCTACCGGGCGTGCACCACCCAGGGCCACCACCACCACCTCATCTGCCGATCCTGCGGCCTCACGGTCGAGATCGAGGCGAAGGACGTGGAGCAGTGGGCGCATCGCACCGCCGCCCTGCACGGCTTCACCGAGGCCGCCCACGTCGTCGACATCTTCGGGCTCTGCACCCCCTGCGCCAACAAGCGCGACGCCGAGAGGGCTGCGACAGCGTGACCGCCCCGGCACGAACGGCCACCCGTCCGGGCCACACGCACCGTCGAGCGCCCTCGCCGCGCTCGACGTGGATCGCCGTCGGCATCGGCGTCGTGATCATCGCGGCCCTGTTCCTCATCGACGCCTTCCTCCCCACCCTCTTCCCGGCCTCGCTGCCCACCCGAGCGCAGGACGGCCTGACGCTCGCTCTCAGTGTGCTCATCGAGGCGCTGCCGTTCGTGGTGCTCGGCGTGCTCCTGTCGATCGTCGTGCAGGTCTGGCTCCCGGCGGACGTCATCCACCGCTGGCTCCCGCGCCGCGCCTGGGCCCGTCGCGCGGTGCTCTCGCTGCTCGGCATGCTCATCCCGGTCTGCGAGTGCGGCAACGTCCCGTTCGCCCGCGGGCTCATGATGCGCGGCCTCGCCCCCGCGGAGGCGCTGACCTTCCTCATCGCGGCGCCGATCGTCAATCCGATCGTGATCCTCACGACGCACGCCGCCTTCGGGTGGGACGGCGGCATCCTCGTCGCCCGCCTCGTCGGCGGCTACCTCATCGCGAACCTGATCGGCTGGATCTACAGCCGCCACCCCTCGCCGGAGTCGCTGCTCACCCAGCGCTTCGTCGATACGTGCGAGCGCGTCACGCACGAACCGGGAACCCCCGTGCGCCGCAGCCTCACGCAGTTCCTCGTGGAGCTGCGGGCCGTGATGCCGGCGCTCGTGATCGGCTCCGCGCTCGCCGGGGCCGTCCAGGTGCTCATCCCGCGCGACGTCCTGCTCACGATCGGCGCCAACCCCGTGCTGTCGATCGTCGCGATGATGCTGCTCGCGATCGTCGTGGCGATCTGCTCCAACGTCGACGCCTTCTTCGCGCTGTCGTTCGCGTCGACCTTCTCCTCGGGTGCGCTCGTGGCGTTCCTCCTGGTCGGCCCGCTCGTCGACATCAAGATGCTCGCGCTGATGCGCACGACCTTCACCACCCGCACGCTCGTGGGCATCACCGCTGTCGTGCTGGCATCGGCCTTCGCGATCGGGATCGGGGTGAACGTCCTTGCCTGAGCTCTCCGCCCGCTCCCGCGCCCTCGCCACCCGGTGGCTGGGGATCGGCCTGGCATCCGTCGTCGCGGTCGTCACCCTCGGCCTCGCGGTGACCGACCGTCTCAGCCTCTACATCAGCCCGGAGTCGGTGTGGTTCGCGTGCGCGGCCGCCGTCGTGACGCTCGCCGGGGCGATCTGGTCGTGCGCGCTGCCGCTGGGGGCCGAGGAGGACCACGGACACGACCACGGTCCCGCGGCCTCGCGCTCCGACGAGCCGGCGGCGTCCGTGGACGACGAAGCCGACCGCCCGTCCGGGCTGTCGCGCCGGCGTCTCGCGGGCGTCGGTGCGCTGGCCGGCGGCGTGGTCGCGACCGGGGTCGTCGTCTCCGCGCTCGTCCTCCCGCCCGCCTCGCTCTCGGTGGAGCTCGCGATGTCCCGCGCCGGCGAGGAGACCGCGCTGTTCGCCGGGGCCGACACCGTCGCCCTCGGGGTCGCGGACACCTCGACCTTCGGTGTGGGCGACTGGGCGAGCGTCTTCGCCGCCGCGACGAACACCGCGGCCTACGACGGGGCCGACGTCACGCTGCAGGGCTTCGTCACGCCCGGTGAGGGAGACGGCGTCAACCTCACCCGTCTCGTCATCACGCACTGCGTCATCGACGCCCAGACCGCCGCCTTGCCGGTGAGCGTCGACGCCGACGCCTACAAGACCGGACAATGGGTCGAGATCACGGGGAAGGTCCGCGCCGACGACGACGGTTCCCTGCACATCGAGCCGACCGATGTGGTGGCGATCGACGAGCCGAAGGACCCGTATGAGTACTGACGACGAGCGGCCGGAGCCGCCCGCCGTCCCGCGGACCCGCGCCGAGCTGCGCGCCGCCCGGGAAGCGGAGGAGCGCGCCGCGGAGGAGCAGACCGCGGCCGAGCGCGCCGCCGTCGAGCAGGCCGAGGCGGAGCAGGTCGCCGAGGAGCGTGCGGCCGTGGAGCGCATGGCGGCGGAGGTCGCGGCCGAGCAGGCAGCCGTCGACCGGGAAGCCGCGGAGCGTGCTGCGGCGGAGCGTGCCGCGGAGCGCGAAGCCGCGGAGCAGGCGGCAGAGGAGTCGGCCGCTGGCATCCCCGCGATCCCGCAGGCACCCGAACCGGTGTTCACCCCCGCGGGCCCGACGTCCACCTCCCGAGCAGACGGTGCCCCGGACGACGCGGCGGAGCCGGGCTGGACGCCCACGACCGACCTCCCCGCCGACGATGAGGCGCCGCGGAGCGCCCCGTGGTCCCGCCGCCGGTTCCTCGTCACGATCGGCGCCGTCGTCGGAGTGCTCGTACTCGTCGGCACGGGGCTCGGAATCGTGAGCCTCCTCCAGGGCCCGCGGGTCACCGACGTGCAGGTCGACGCCGCGCAGGCCATCGAATCGTCCGGAAGCCGCGTCATCCTCACCGCGAACCAGCCCCTCTCCGCCATCGACCCCGAGCAGGTCACCGTCGAGCCCTCCGTGCCTTTCACGGTCGATGCCGCCGGCCGCGGGGTGGGCGTGCGTTTCACCGTGCCCCTCGACGACGACACGACCTACACGGTCACCGTCGCCGGGGTGACCGGCGCCGGGGGCGGCCCCGCCGCGGACCTCACGACGTCCTTCGAGACCCCGCCGTCGTCGATCTTCCTGCTGCGCCGCGACCCCGACGGCGACGACATCATCTTCCGCACCGATCTGAGCGGGGAGAACGCGCAGCCGGTGTTCTCCCACCCGCGCATCGACGACTTCCGGGCCACGTCCACGCAGCTTGTGGCCGCCGTCGAGGACGACGACCAGTCGCGGCTGCTCGTGATGGACAGGGACGGCTCCGATCAGCGCGAGCTCCCGCTGCCCGGCGAGGGCTACGTGGGCGCGATCCAGGTGTCCGAGCGCGGCAACCTCGTCGGCTACAGCTACTCCGATCGCGAGCTCAGTGACACCAAGGGGCGGGCGAGCGTGCTCGTCACCCAGTCGCTGAGCGGCGACGACGAGCCCCGCATCATCGAGGTCGGCGACGAGGAGGTGAGCGTCTTCGTGTGGCAGTTCGTGCCCGACAGCGCCGCCGTGCTGTTCATCGACTTCGACGGGGCGCTCTCGCTCGTCGATCAGTCCGCCGACACCGGGGTGCAGTCCCTCGGGCTCGCGACGACCATCCAGGGCATCTCCCGCGGCACGTACACCGCCATCGTCGAGCGGCTGGACGGCTCGGTCGTCGAGCTCGACCTCGCGGACGGCTCCGAGGAGCCGCTCGCCCCCTCCGAGCCGGACTACGGCAGCGCCACCTCCATCACCCCGTTCCCCGGGGGGACCCTGCGACACGTCGTCGCCCGGGACGAGGGTGGTCTCCCGGTGGGCCAGGCCGTGATCCGCGTCGACGACTCCGGTGCGGCCACCCCGCTCGTGGAGGTGAGTGCCGCCGATTCGATCCTCCAGGCCTGCGCGTCGCCGAGCGGCCAGTACGCCGCCGTCGTGATCGCCCCCGACATGGCCGACAACGCCTATGACGGGATGCTGCTGCCCCTCCCCGAGGAGCTCGAGACGCACCTGATCGACATGAAGACCGGGGATGAGCTCGTGGCGCTGACCGGCTTCGACGCGTCCTGGTGCCAGACGGCGCCGCGGTTCTGACGTGACGGAGCCGGAGGCCCTGCGCCGCGCCACCCGTGAGGACGTGATGCGTTCCGCTGTGGACGTCGCGCCGACGCTGCTCGGCGCGGAGCTGCGGACCGTCGTCATCGAGGACGGCCTCCCCGTCGAGGTGCGCGTGCGCATCACCGAGGTCGAGGCGTATCACGGGCAGGGCACGGGCGCGGTCGCCGACCCCGGTTCGCACGCCCGCATGGGGCGCACGGCTCGGAACGCCACGATGTGGGGCGAGCCCGGGCATCTGTACGTGTACCTGAGTCACGGCATCCACTCCTGCGTCAACGTGGCCTGTGGTCCCGAGGGGCAGGGTGACGGCGTCCTGCTGCGTGCCGGGGAGATCGTGTCCGGCGTGCAGGCGGCGGCCCGACGACGACGAGCGGTCCCGCCGCTCGGCCGCACCGCCCTCCGGGACCTCGCGCGCGGACCAGGGCGGCTCGGACAGGCCGCGGGGCTGCGGCACTCCCTGCACGACGGCATCGACGCCATCACCGGCGACGAGCAGAACGGCGCCAGGGCGGAGCTGTGGCTCGGCCCTCCCGTGGTCGACGTGGCTCAGGGTCCGCGGGTGGGCGTGGCGGGTGTCGCCGGGACGGACGCGTTCCCCTGGCGCTTCTGGATCCCCGGCGACCCCACGGTCTCCCCGTTCCGCTGGGGGCGGGGTGCCGCCGACGCTTCGAATCGCGCGAATGGCGGCTTTTCGGCCTGAGATGGGGCCATTCAGGCGATTCGAACGGCCGACCGAGGCCGTGCTAGACTGACTCTTCGTCTGCGCACGCTCCTGTGCGCAGTTCGTGTGCTCCCCCTTCTTCCGCCGAGAGATCGGCATGCGGGGCGGCGTGCAGACAAGGGATCTTGGGTGAGGCCGTCCGGTCTCACGGTAATGAAGGAGTCATCATCATGGCAGCAGTGTGCCAGGTGACCGGAGCTGTTCCCGGCTTCGGTCACAACGTCTCGCACTCGCACCGCCGGACGAAGCGTCGCTTCGACCCGAACGTGCAGAAGAAGACCTATTTCGTGCCCTCGCTCGGTCGTAAGATCACGCTCAACGTGTCCGCCAAGGGCATCAAGGTGATCGACGCGCGCGGCATCGAGAACGTCGTCAAGGACCTCCAGGCGAAGGGTGTGAAGCTCTAATGGCCAAGAAGGCTCAGGACGTCCGTCCGATCATCAAGCTGCGTTCGACGGCGGGTACGGGTTACACGTACGTGACCAAGAAGAACCGCCGCAACACCCCCGACCGCCTCGTGCTCAAGAAGTACGACCCGGTCATCCGTCAGCACGTCGAATTCCGAGAGGAGCGTTGATCCATGGCTAAGAAGAGCAAGATCGCGCGCAACGAGCAGCGCAAGGTCATCGTCGAGCGCTACGCCGAGCGTCGTGCCGAGCTGAAGAAGACCCTGGTCGACCCGAACGCCACCGACGAGGCCCGCGAGGCCGCCCGCGTCGGCCTGCAGAAGCTGCCGCGCAACGCGTCGCCGGCTCGCGTGCGTTCGCGCGACGTCATCGACGGCCGCCCCCGTGGTGTCCTCACGAAGTTCGGCATTTCGCGTGTCCGCTTCCGTGACATGGCGCACCGTGGCGAGCTGCCCGGCGTGACCAAGTCGAGCTGGTAAGTACTAGCGAAGAAGGGCGAGGATCTCGGATCCTCGCCCTTTTTGCATGCCCGGCGACGCAGGCGATCGCGCGGGATCAGGCGCGTACGCAGGGGAGCGCCTGTTGTCGCGCGGGGGCCTGAACCGGCCAGAGGGCGACCGAAAACCTGTGACGCGAGTGGCCAATGTGACGCGACACGCCGGGAAATCGGTCGAAACCCGCGAAGTGACGCGGAAATCCGGGTGGCCGTTGGTACATTCGAGGCGGTCACACGACCAACGGGGAGCACCCGCTCCTCGCACCCACACACGATGCGACGGTCCTTCGTCGCTGGAGGATGACATGGCTGACAAGTCCATCACCAAGACCGAGCTCGTCGCGAGCATCGCTTCCGCCACCGGCCAGAGCCAGGCCACCGTCTCCGGTGTCCTCGACTCGCTGTTCGCCACGGTCTCCGACGCTGTCGCCAAGGGCAGCAAGGTCTCCATCCCGGGCTGGATCTCGTTCGAGCAGGTCGACACGGCCGCCCGCACGGGCCGCAACCCGCAGACCGGCGCCGAGATCAAGATCCCGGCCGGCAAGCGCGTCAAGGTGACCGCCGGTTCCAAGCTCAAGGCTGCCGTCAAGTAAGACCGCACCCTTTCGAAGGCCGCCCCCGCTCCGGGGGCGGCCTTCGTGCATCCTCCCTGCTGCGCGCGCCTAGGCTGGAGGGGTGAGTTCCCGCACCGAGACGCCGCGCTCGACGTCGGCGTACCGTCTCGCCGGCGTCGTCATCCTCCTCGCCGCCGCCGGCGTCGCCCTCGTCTGGGCGCTGCTCGTCGGGGGAGGGGCGAACCCGCCGCTGCTGCAGGACCCCGGACCCGTGGTGCTGTGGGGTACACCGCTCGCGAAGCTCGTCATGAACCTCGCCGGTGCGCTCATGCTCGGATCGCTCGTCCTGGCCCTGTTCGGACTGCGAGCGGGAGAGCGCACGTTCGACACGGCCCTGAACATCGCCTCGGTCGGCGCCGCCGTCTTCACCGTCTCCGCGGGTCTCGCCGGCTTCTTCTCCTTCATGGCGGCCTTCAACCCGCAGCTCAGCATCGAGCGCGAGTTCGGCTCGCAGCTCGGGCGCTTCCTGCTGGAGCTCCCGCTGGGGCAGTCGTGGTTGATCACGACGATCCTCGGTGCGGTCATCACGGTGCTCGCGTTCGCCTGGCGCACCTGGACGCCCACGCTGCTCACCGCCCTGCTGGCCGCGGTGTCGTTCCTGCCGCTCGCCACCCAGGGGCACGCCGGCGACCTCGACGGACACAACATGGCCGTCAACTCCATCCTCCTGCACACGATCGGCGCGGCCGTGTGGCTGGGCGGACTGCTCCTCCTCGTGCTCCTCCGTGGGCAGCAGGGCCTCGATCTGCCCACGCTCGTCGGCCGGTACTCCTCCCTCGCGATCGCGGCCTTCGCGGTCGTCGCCGTCTCCGGCTTCACCCGCTCCATCGTCGCCGTCGGGAGCTGGGAGGCCGTGTGGACCACCCCCTACGGACTCATCGTCGTCGTCAAGGCCGCTCTGCTCGTCGGGATGGGGCTGCTCGGCGCCTGGTACCGCACGCGTCTGATCCCGAAGCTGAGCGGGGACCGCGCGTCCCGGTGGTTCTGGGCGCTCGTCCTCGGTGAGGTGGCGCTGATGGGACTCGCCTCCGGCGCCGCGGCCGCGCTCGCGCGCACGCCCCCGCCCACCGGCGAGGTCGCGGCGTTCGCGCAGACCCCGGCGCAGATCCTCACCGGATCGCTGCTGCCGCCCGAGCTCACCCTGGAGCGCTGGTTCACGGCGTGGGACATCGACGTGCTGTGGCTCGTCGCGGCGGGTTTCGGACTCTTCTTCTATCTCGCGGGCGTGCGCCGGCTCCGGCTCCGCGGCGACCGCTGGCCGATCCACCGCACCGTCTTCTGGGTGCTCGGCCTGCTGCTGCTGGTGTGGGTCACGGGTGGCCCCATCAACGCCTACCAGGAGTACCTCTTCAGCGTGCACATGCTCGGGCACATGATGCTCTCGATGGCGATCCCGCTGCTGCTGGTCTCCGGGGCGCCGATCACCCTCGCCCTGCGCGCCATCCACAAGCGCGACGACGGCACGCGCGGCGGCAGGGAGTGGATCATGTGGGCCGTGCACTCGCCGTTCGCGCGGGTCGTCACGCACCCCATCGTGGCGGCGGCGATCTTCATCCTGTCGCTCTGGGCGTTCTACTTCACCGACCTCGTGCGCTGGTCGATGTACGAGCACCTCGGGCACGAGTGGATGGTCATCCACTTCCTGATCTCGGGCTACCTGTTCGTGATGAGCCTGATCGGCGCCGACCCCGTGCCGTACCGCCTGCCGTACCCCGGCCGGCTCATCACCCTCATCGCGGTGATGGCGATGCACGCGTTCTTCGGCATGGCGATCATGATGCAGGAAGGGCTGATGGTCGCGGACTGGTTCGGCGCGATGGGCCGCGACTGGGGCGCCGACCCGATGACCGACCAGTACGTGGGCGGCGGCATCGCGTGGTCGATCGGGGAGATCCCCACGCTCATCCTCGCCATCACGGTCGCGATCCAGTGGAGCCGGAGCGACACCAAGCTCCAGCGCCGTCGCGATCGGCACGCCGACCGCACGGGCGACGCCGAGCTGGAGGAGTACAACGCTCGGCTGGCCGACCTCGCGGCCCGCGACCAGCGCGCCGCGGAGCGTCAGCGCCGCTGACGCGACGCCTCACTGCCCGAGGTCGTCCGGCGATCCGACGCGGATCGAGGCGGAGCCGTCGGGGAGGATCGCGATCGATCCGTTCACGCGGAACGGCACGTCTTCGGAGACCGGCTCGACGGAGCCGTCGAACAGCGACTGGATCTCGACCTCGACGTGCGCCACGGCGGTCGCGGGCGGGATCTGCCAGTGGCCGTCGTCGGAGGGCGCGACCATGATCTCGGGCTGCTGGGCGATCGACCACTTCGGCGGCGACGCGATCCGGTTCTCGACGCGGAGCCCGAACGGGCAGGCCGTGGGCTGGAGCACCTCCTGCGTGGTGCAGCCGGTGAGGAACTCCTCGACGCGCTCCTGGACGACCTCGACGAACTCCTCCGTCGGCTCCGACTGCACGTCCAACGGGGTCACGGCGAGCGGCTTGTCGGCGAGGACGCCGTGGCCGGACGACTCCGAGATCGCGGTGTCCACGGTGACGGAGTAGACACCGGGGGTGAAGACCAGCAGGGGCAGCGGCTCGAGCGGAGCGGCGGCGGCGCCGGCGGCGGAGACCTGGCGACGGTCGACCTCGAAGCCGTTGACGGCGAAGCTGTCGGAGCCGCGCACGGTGAGCTCGACCACCGCCAGGGGGCTCGTCGTGAAGCGCCAGTTCGGGGTGACCCCCGCCCAGCCGTCCTGCGTGACGTGGAAGGTGGTCGTTCCGGAATGGCCGCCCGCCCGGTAGCTGACCGTGACCGCGATGTCGTCGCCGGAGGTCTCCTCCGACTCGACCTCGATGTCGGTGAGCGGGCCGAGGGCGGAGCGGCGCAGCATCGCCTCGGATGCGGCGGGGTCGATCCCGGCCTCGTCGAGGGTCTCCCGATCGATCGCGACGCCGGGGACCCGGAGGGCGTCGGCCGCGCGCCCCTCGGCGAGCAGATCGAGATAGCGGACCACGAAGGCCGACGGACCGTAGAACTGCCGGTAGAGGGTCGCGCCCCCGGCACCGATCGCGGCCAGCAGGAGGACGCCGATGAGCCCGAGGATCGCCAGATCGGCGCCCAGGCGCGACCGCCGGGGCGCGCGCGTCCCGGCCCGCTCCATGCCGGTCAGTCTAGGAGGGCGTCCTGAGGGGACGCCGAGCGTCGGCGAGCCCCCACCGGACGGGGCACGTACCATGGGGGAGCGTCCCGTGTCCGACCCGCCAGCCCTGTGAGAACCGTGTCCCTTCCCGCCCTGTCCGAGGAGCAGCAGGAGTTGTTCCGGCTCATCGAGGACACCAGGGAGCACGTCTTCATCACGGGACGCGCGGGCACCGGCAAGTCCACGCTGCTGCAGCATTTCGCCTGGAACACGAAGAAGCAGATCGCGATCTGCGCCCCCACCGGCGTCGCGGCCCTGAACGTCGAGGGGCAGACGATCCACTCTCTCTTCCGGCTGCCGATCGGGCTGATCGGGGACGGGGACATCGACCAGAACGATGCGACCCGACGGATCCTCAACGCGATCGAGACCCTCGTCATCGACGAGATCTCCATGGTCAACGCCGACCTCATGGACGCCATCGACCGCTCCCTCCGGCAGGCCAGGGGCCGACGGGGCGAGCCCTTCGGCGGCGTGCAGATCGTCATGTTCGGCGACCCGTACCAGCTCGCCCCTGTCCCGCCACGCGGGGACGAGGCCCGGTACGTGAAGGATCACTACCGGTCGTTCTGGTTCTTCGATGCGAAGGTGTGGGCGGGCCCTTCGACAGGCTCAGGGACCCACTCTTCGACAGGCCCTTCGACAGGCTCAGGGACCCAGGGGGCGCTGTTCGAGGTGGACACCCGGGCCGAGCTGCACGTGCGGGAGCTCGTGCAGATCCACCGCCAGTCGGACGACGGCTTCAAGTCCATGCTCAACGCGGTCCGCTACGGCCGGGTGACGGCAGAGATCGCCGGGATCCTCAACGCCCAGGGCGCGCGCACCCCTCCGGACCCCGAGCCGGGCGAGGTGCCGATGATCACCCTCGCCACCCGCAACGACATCGTGAACAGCATCAACAGCCGGCATCTGGCCGCGCTCCCCGGCAAGGAGCAGACCGCGCGGGCGGAGGTCAGCGGCGACTTCGGACGCGGGGAGGCCTCCCTTCCCGCCGAGTCCGAGCTCAAGCTCAAGGTGGGCGCGCAGGTGATGTTCCTGCGCAACGACACCGCGATGACCGGCGAGCCGCCGCGCTGGGTCAACGGCACCATCGGGACGGTGACCCGCATCCTCGGCGGGACCGTGCGCGTGGAGATCGATGGCGAGGAGGTCGACGTCGAGCCGGCCGTCTGGGAGCGGTTCCGGTACGCCTACGACCCGAACACGAAGAAGCTCTCCCGGGACGTCGTGGCCGAGTTCACCCAGTTCCCGCTGCGCCTGGCCTGGGCCGTGACGATCCACAAGTCGCAGGGCAAGACCTACGACCGAGCCGTGATCGACCTGGGCTCCGGGGCGTTCGCGCCGGGACAGACCTACGTCGCCCTCAGCCGTCTCACGTCGCTGGACGGCCTCTACCTCTCCCGACCCCTGCGGCCGAGCGACATCCGTGTGGACGAGGACGTGCGGCGGTTCATGCGCGATGCGTGGCTCGCCGCCTCGACGCCCGAGCTGCCGCGGACCTGACGGCGACCGCCGGGTCAGGCGGCGGCGCGGGCGCGGTCGAGGTCTTCGAACAGCTCGGTGTTGAAGCGGTACGCGAGGAGCACCTCGTCGATGACGCGCTCGCGCTCGGCCTCGTCCCACGGAGCGGCGTCGAGCTGCTCGCGGTACACGTCCTTGAAGGCGGAGGGGTCGGCGATGTCGTCGAAGAGGTAGAAGCCGATGCCGTTCGTCTCGAAGCCGAAGCGCCGCGCCATCACCCGGCCGATGAAGATGCCGCCGGAGAGGTCGCCGAGGTAGCGGGTGTAGTGGTGCGCGACGAAACCGCCGGCCCACGTCGCGCCGACCTGCCGGATGCGCTCGACGTAACGCTGCGTGGTGGGCAGCGGGGCGATCCGCTCGCGCCACTCGGGCCCGAGGAGGAAGGCGAGGTCGGCCTCGAGCGCGGGGAGGCGCGTGAGCTTGTCACTGAGGAACACCGACGCCACCGGGTCCTGGCGCATCCGCTCGCCGGCGCCCTCGAGCGCGTCGTAGATGAAGTAGTGCTGCGCGACGAGCGCGATGTAGTCCTCGCGCGACCCCTCGCCCTTGAGGAGATCGGACATGAAGCCCGCCGTCTCGCTGCGGGAATGCGAACCGGAGGAGCGCTCGCGGAGGGCGGCGGAGAAGGACAGGATCTCGGGCATGGCTTCAGTGTAAGGGCAGCCTAACCTTCGAGGGAAGCCCGAGCTCCGCAGGGCGACTCAGTCGTGCGGCCGCGGTTCGACGCCCAGGCGCTCGCAGGCCACGTCGTACAGCGCCACGACCTCGCGGCGCACTTCGCGGCGCTCGGTGATCGGGCCGCCGGGCCACGGGACACGCAGCTCTGACGTCGTCCCGCCACGGGAGATCTCCCAGACCCCGGCCTCTCCGTCGAAGCCGATCATCACGGACGCGTCGATCGCCTCCGCGGGCGGTTCGGCGAAGGCGCGCGCGATGAGGAGGTTGTCGTCGGTGTGGTCGCCGTTCATATGGCGGAGGACGGCGGTGATCACGTCGGCATCGAAATCATGGGGCACAGGGACACCCTACGATGCCGCGCGGGGCCGACTTTCAGCATCCGCGTTCTAGACTCAGGAGACACGTCTTCGGGGGTTCCCACACATGCAGCTTCTCTCGTCGCGCCGGTGGCGCGCCGCAGCGGCCACGGCGGCCGTTCTCGGTCTCGTCCTCACCGGATGCTCCTCCGAGGGCTCCTTCAGCTATACGCCGCCCGCGCAGGTCGACGCCACGCTTCCCGACGACACGGTCGCGGCGCTGCAGGGCGCGGTCGACAACGCGCTCGCGGCCTCCGGGGCCAGCGGGGCGATCGTCGGGGTCTGGGTGCCGTGGAGCGGCACCTGGGTCGCGGCCACGGGCACGCAGGACAAGGCGGAGGGTGGCGAGCTCTCGACCGATATGTCCTTCCGCATCGCGGACATCACGCGACTGATGACCTGCGACGTCCTCTACGCGCTCGCGGATGAGGGCACCGTCGAGCTCGACGCGACGGTGCCGGAGTACGTCTCGGGTGTCGCCGACATGTCCGACGTCACCCTCGTCGACCTGTGCAACGGCACCAGTGGCGCCGGCTCGTCCGAGGCGACGGTCAAGAGCGCGTGGCTGAACACCCCGGAGCGGGTCTGGGCGCCCCTCGAACTCGCGGGTTACGGTCTCGGCCGCGCGCGCATCGCCCCGCAGACCACGTTCCGCGACTCCGACGCCGGTTATCTTCTCCTCGGCCTCGCGTTGGAACGTGCTTCGGGCATGAGTGCGCGCGAACTGATCGCCGAGTACGTCACCGAGCCGCTGGAGCTCGCCGACACCTCGCTGCCGTCGCCCGCCGCGGCGCCGCCGTCGGAGGGGTCGTCGCTCAGCGGGCACTACATGGGAGCGGTCGAGGGCGGTTTCAACTGCGCAGCGCCTGTCGATATCACGACGATGTCCTCCAGCACCGGGTTCACCGACTCGGGAGTGGTGTCGACGATCACCGACCTCGGCCGGTACATGCAGGCCGAGGCCAAGCAGGTGCTGCGCACCAAGGACGAGCCGGACCGCTTCGGGGCGCCGCTGCCCGCATACGACAAGGCGCCGTCGTGGTACCAGGCGACCGGTGGCGCCTACATCGTCGGCTCCATGATCGGTCAGCATGGCTGGACTCCCGGCTATGCGACGGCGGCGTACTCCGACCCGACGACCGGCTTCACCGTGGCCGTCGTGCTGAACGATTCCACCGGCGGTTCACGCTTCGCCCAGCAGCTCTCCTGGGAGCTGGCGGCGATCGCTTCCAAGGCTCCGGCGGCATCCGGCGAGACGGCCCCGGAGTTCGGTCTGCCCTACACGGCCGAGCAGTATCACAAGGCCACCACGGACGCCGCGCTCGTGTGCGTCCCTCCGGCCGGCTGAGCGGAGCCCGGACGAGCAGGAGGGCCGTATGGCGATCGTGGACAATGCCGTCTACGTCGACGGCGTGCGCGCCGAAGATCCCGAAAGTCTGAACGACACGTTCGAGCGGATCCGGGAGCGACAGGGCATGGGGTGGATCGGCCTCTACCGGCCGAGTGCCGAGGAGGTCAGGGCCGTGGCCGACGAGTTCGGCATCCACGAGCTTGTCGTGGAGGATGCGCTCTCCGGGCATCAGCGCGCCAAGCTGGAGCGGTACGGCGACATCCTGTTCATGGTCCTCCGGCCCGCCCGCTACCTCGACGAGCGCGAGGAGGTCGAGTTCGGTGAAGTGCACGTGCTGGTCGGGCCGGACTTCGTCGTGACGATCCGCCATGCGGAATCGCCCGACCTCGGCCGCGTGCGGCGCCGGCTCGAGGCCGACCCGGCGCTGCTCGCCCACGGCCCCGAGGCGGTGCTCTACGCGATCCTCGACGAGGTGGTCGACGAGTACTCCCCGGTCCTGGCCGGTCTCGAGAACGACATCGACGAGATCGAGGGTCAGCTCTTCGAGGAGGACGCCGACGCGACCCAGCGGATCTACGACCTCGGCCGCGAGGTGATCGACTTCCAGCGGGCGACCCAGCCGCTGGCCGGCATGCTGGAGGCGCTGCTGCGCGGCTCCGAGAAGTACCGCGTGAGCGAGGAGCTCCAACGGTACCTGCGCGACGTGCTCGACCACACGCTGCGCGTGAGCGACAAGGCGGCCACCTTCCGGTCCGTGCTCGACAACGCCCTCACGGTCGAGTCGACCATCGTCGCGCGGCGGCAGAACGACGAGATGCGCCGGATGACGGAACTGAGCATCCGCCAGAACGACGAGGTGAAGAAGATCTCCGGCTGGGCGGCGATCCTGTTCGCCCCGACGCTCGTGGGCACGGTCTACGGCATGAACTTCGACCACATGCCCGAACTGCACTGGGTGTTCGGGTACCCGATGGCGGTGCTGCTCATGGTGGCGATGGGCGTCGGGCTCTACGCGGCCTTCAAGCGCAAGGGCTGGCTGTAGCGCCCGACCGCGGAATCAGTCCTCGCCGTCGGCCTCGGGCATGCCAGGACCGGGGCCCGGACGCACCTCGGCATCGTCCCGGATGTCGATGCGCGTGTTGCCGTCGTGCTCCGAGACGTCCACGCGCGGCGCGGCGTCGGCCTCCGTGGCATCGGGGGCCGAAGTCAGCTGGTCGTGACGGTTCTCCTCGAACGTCTCGTCGGCGGTGTCGTCAGGCGTGCTCATGGCTCTCCTTCGTGTCGGCGGTCTTCGAGCGGTTGCGGGTCCACCGGGCGACAGCGTAGAGCACGCCGCCGACGGCGAGCAGGATGGCTCCGAACAGCCACACCTGCGGGCGCTGCTGGGTGAGCAGCAGGATGCACGACGCGATGCCGAGCACCGGGACGAACGTCCACACGCGGAAGTGGTCGTGCTCCACCTTGTCGCGGCGCAGGACCAGCACCGAGATGTTCACGCTGAGGAACACGACGAGCAGCAGCAGCACGACGGTCTCGGCGAGGGTCGCGAGGTCTCCGACCAGCGTCAGGCCCATCGCCACGAGCGTCGTGGTGAGGATCGCCACCCACGGGGTCTTCCGCTTCGGCAGCACGCGCCCGAGCACCGACGGCAGGAGGTTCTGCTCGGCCATGCCGTAGGTGAGGCGGCTGACCATGATCATCGTCAGCAGGGCGCCGTTGGCGACGGCGATGAGCGCGATGAGGCTGAACAGCCAGGACGGGACGCTGACCCCGGTGGCCTCGACGACCGCGAGCAGCGGGCCGCTGGATTCCTGCAGCTCGGAGGCCGGCAGCGCGACGGCGCTGGCGATGCCGACGAGCACGTACACGACACCGGCGGTGAGGAGCGCCCCGAACAACGCGCGCGGGTAGGTGCGCCGGGGGTCCTTGACCTCTTCGATCATGTTGGCCGAGGTCTCGAAGCCGACGAACGAGTAGTACGCGATCACCGCGCCGGAGAGGACCGCGAGGGCGACGTTGGCCCCCTCCGGCACCTGCGTCGCCCGGGACAGATCGCCGCCTCCGCCGCCGACGAACACCGCGACGACGACGATCACGATCACGAGGCCGCTGAGTTCGATCGCCGTCATCACGAGGTTCGCGCCCATCGATTCGCGGATGCCGCGGGCGTTGAGCAGGCCGACGATCGCGAGGAAGACGATCGCGACCGGGATCGTCGGCAGGTCGATGAAGGTGCTGAGGTAGTCGCCGGCGAAGGCGATGGCGAGACCGGCCGCGCTCGTCACGCCGGCCGCGAGCATGCTGAAGCCGACGAGGAAGGAGACCAGCGGGCTGCGGAACGCCCGCTCGGCGAACACCGCGGCGCCGCCCGCGCGGGGGTACTTGGTGACGAGCTCGGCATACGACCCTGCGGTGAGCATGGCGAGGAGGAGCGCGAGGACGAGCGGTGCCCAGAGCAGGCCGCCCACGTCCTCCGAGAGCACACCCATCAGCGCGTAGATCCCCGCCCCCAGCACGTCGCCGAGGATGAACGCGAACAACAGGGGGCCGGTGATGGCGCGGCGCAGCCGGGTTGGGTTCTCGGCGCGCGGCTCGGTCTGGACGGTCATCCTTGCACGGTAGGGGCCGGGACTCCGGCGGGCGACGGGCTTGACAGTTCCGCCGCCAATGAGCCAGCGAGAGCCGACCGCGCGCTATCCTCGGTGCCGCAAGGCGGGTCGTCGCCCGGGCCGTTCCGGGGAGACGGGGGGCCGCCTGCGATCCCACAGAAGGACACCATCATGACCGGTACACCTCGAAAGGCGCTCGCAGAAGCGGTCGCCACGTTCCTCTTCGTCCTCGCCATCATCGCCGCGGTGAACAGCGGAAGCCCGCTCACCCCGCTCGCGATCGGCTTCACGCTGATGGTGCTCGTGTACTCCACGGGCCACATCTCCGGCGCCCACCTCAACCCGGCGGTCTCGCTGGGCGTGTTCCTGCGCGGTGGGCTCAGCGTCGCCGACTTCGTCTCCTACCTCGTCGCGCAGTTCGCCGGTGGGGCGCTCGCGGCTGTCGTGGCCCTCGCCGTCTGGCCGGCAGGGGAGAAGGCGATGGTCATCGAGGTCGGCCCGGCATTCCTCGTCGAGGCGCTGTTCACGCTGATCCTCGTCTGGGTCGTGCTGAACTCCGCCACCTCGAAGGACACTGCGGGCAACTCGTTCTACGGGCTCGCGATCGGTGCGACCGTCTTCGTCGGTGCGGCGACGGTCGGCTCCATCTCGGGCGGCGGATTCAACCCGGCGGTGGCCCTCGGCCTCTCGGTCAGCGGGCACTTCGCGTGGGGCTCGCTCTGGCTGTACATCGTGGCCCCCGCGGTCGGTGCCATCATCGCCGCCCTGCTGTTCCGGGTGCTCAACGCCGACGATGCGCGGAAGATCGCCGCGGACGCCGAGTAGAAGCCTCGCCTCGGAGCGCCGCATCCCTCCCGGGGTGCGGCGCTTCGTCGTCTCGTCAGCGGCGTCGGCTCCGTCGGCGCAGCGCGGCGGACGTGACGGCCACCACCGTTCCGACCACGACGCCGATGATCGTCTCCAGCACACGGTCGGTCAGCAGGTCGGCGACAGGAGTCGGCGCGGCCAGGTGCACCATCAGGAGCGCGAGCGGGGTGACGAACACCATCGCGATGCCGTAGTTGCGGCCGATGAACAGTTCGGCCGTCCCCTGCAGGACCACCACGACGGCGATCACGGCGAGCGGCGGCATGTCGAGGGCGAGGATCCCGGCGGCGACCAGCACGCCGAGCAGCGTGCCGACGAGGCGCTGGATGCCGCGGATCACGCGGGCGTTGAGCTGTGCGCCGCTGACCGCCGCGACCGCGCCGACCGCCGCCCAGTACCAGTGGGTGCCGCCGAGGAGCAGGCCGACCACACCCGCTCCGACGATCGCGGCGGCGACCGAGGCGGCCATCTCGGCGGCGACCGGCCCGACGGCCGGGCGTGCCTTCGGTGCCGCCTCCGCCGTGGTCCGGGTGACGACGGCGACCAGGGCGGTGAGCGCGAGGCCGAAGAGCACGCTCGCCCCGCCGACCAGCAGGACCGCGCCGAAGGAGGCGCCGGTGGCGGGGATGGTCGCGCACGCCCCGGTCGCGAAGACCGTGAACAGCGGACCGGGCGGGTGCCACTGGAGGACGTAGGCCAGCAGCGTCACGGCCGACGCGACGAGTGCGACGACGACGATGCTCAGCACGGCGGGGGCGGCGAGGACCGATAGGGCCGTGCCGATCAGCATCGCGCCGAGCAGCACGCCGCCGGCGCTGGCCTGCATGCGGATCCGGTCGCGGAAGACGTCGTGCCGGCCGTAGAGTGCGGCGAAGGCGCCGAAGCTCGCATAGATGCTGAGGTCGAGCCGGCCGACGGCCCACAGCACGAGGAGCGGGACGGCGACACTGACCGCGGCGCGCAGGGCGACCCGGTGATCCCCGCGGTGCGGACCGACGCGGAGGACTCCCGTCCACACCCGTCCCTGCGATTCCGTCACCGATCAAGCCTACGTCCGTCGCTCGGCGACGATGTGCGAGGGTGGGAGGGATGACCACTCCGCCTCCGCCGCGCCGCACCCTCCTGGTCGGCTTCGGGAAACTCGGCACCCGGCTCGCTCCGCTGCTCCTCGCGGACGGTGGTGAGGTCCTGGCCCTCCGCCGCAGTGACGGACCCGTGCCGGACGGGGTGACGGCGCTCGCGGCCGATCTGACCGTTCCGCTCACCACGCCGCTGCCCGAGGTCGACGCGGTTGTGATGACCCTGCCGCCCGGTCCGGACGTGTCGTCGTATCGCACGGCGCTCGCGCATCTCGCGGCGGCGTTGCCGGCCCGGCCGACGCGGACGGTCTTCGTCTCGTCCACCGGGGTGTTCGACGGCGCCGGGAGCTCCGAGCCCGTGACCGAGCGGGTCGAGCCGGCACCCACCACCGACCGGGGCCGCGGTCTGCGGGACGGCGAGAAGGCGGCCGTCGAGCTCTTCAACGCGGTGGTCGTGCGCCCCGCGGGCATCTACGGTCCCGGGCGCGAGTTCCTCCTCCGGAAGGTCAGGGAGGGGGCACCCGTCACGCACCGCCGCCGCACGAACCGGATCCACGAGACCGATCTCGTACGCATTCTCGACCTGCTGCTGCGGATGCCGGAGCCCCCGGCGCTCGTGCACGCCGTCGACCAGGCGCCCGCCCCCCTGGGAGACGTCGTGACCTTCCTCGCCGACCGCCTCGGCGTGCCCGTGCCCCCGGACGACGGCGGTGCGGTGAGCGGCTTCGTCTACGACGGCTCGCTGGTGCATGCGGTCCTCGGCAGGCTGGACTACCCGACCTACGAGGACGGCTACGCGGACATGATCGACCGGGACTGAGGCCGTTCCGAGCGTCCGTCGTCCGGCGTACCGTGGGCGCATGACGAATGCGCAGACGGCCGTCGAGGTCGTCGACTGGCGGCGGCGGGTGTTCGCCCTGTACGAAGCGGTGCGACGGGCCGACTCCCCGGAGGAGGCGCACGAGCTGTGGCGGATCGAGCGCGACGAGCTGCTGCTGCGGCACCCGGCGACGCCCCTCCTCCCGCAGGACAGGGCGCTGTTCGAGGGGCTGCCGATCGCCTCGTACGACCCCGCCTGGCGGTTCGAGCTCCCGATCCTCGACACGGAGCCGGCCACGTTCGAGTTCGCCACGGGGACGGACGGCATCGTGCCGTTCGAGCGCGTCGGCGTCGTGGAGATCCCTGACGTCGGGTCTCTCGACGTGTGGCGGCTCGCCTCCTACGGCGGCGGCCTGTTCGTGCCAGTGCGCGATTCCTCCGCCGGGCAGAGCGGGGGGACGTACGGCGGCGGGCGGTACCTCATCGACACGATCAAGGGTGCCGACCTCGGGGCCGACCCGCGCCGCGGCACGCTCGTGCTCGACTTCAACTTCGCGTACAACCCGTCCTGCGCCTACGACCCGGCGTGGGCGTGCCCGCTGGCGCCACCCGGCAACGTGCTGACGGTGCCGGTCCCGGTCGGAGAGCTCCGATGAGGCCGCTGCGGTACGCGATCAACGTGACGCTCGACGGCTGCTGCCATCACGAAGCGGGACTCCCGCCCGACGAGGAGTCGATGCGCTTCTGGACCGCGGAGCTGCAGCGCGCCGACGCTCTGCTCTACGGCCGGGTGACGTACGACATGATGCGGGCCGCGTGGCGGCGTCCGGAATCCGGGGTCTGGCCGGGCTGGATGGAGGAATGGGAGACGCCCTTCGCCGAGACCATCGATCGCCTGCCGAAGCATGTGGTGTCGGCGACGCTCGATGCCGTCGACTGGAACGCGGACCTCGTGCGCGGCGACCTCGCCGAGGCGGTGCGGGGGTTGATGGATCAGCCGGGGGAGGGCTTGTCGGTCGGCGGAGTGGCTCTGCCCGCGGCGCTCGCCGACCTCGGGTTGATCGACGAGTACCTGTTCGTGGTCCACCCGGTCGTCGCGGGGCATGGTCCTCGGCTGCTCGACGGCGTGCGCGAGCGTCTTCGGCTCGAGCTCGTGGAGCGGCGGGAGTTCCGCTCCGGCGCCGTCGCGCAGCGGTACCGTCCGGCGGCGTGAGCGACGCACAGCAGCCCCGACGAATCAGCCGGCGTCAGCGACGCTTCGGGAGGCCGATCGCCCCGGCCACCAGATGCGGTCGCCGACGAGAGCGAACAGCGCAGGGACGATCACCGTCCTGACCACCAGCGTGTCGACGATCACGCCGACCCCGACGATCAGGCCGAGCTGCCCGAGGGTGACCAGCGGCAGGACGCCGAGCGCCGCGAACACGGCGGCGAGGACGATCCCGGCGCTCGTGATGACGCCGCCGGTGTGGGCGACCGCTTCCACCATGCCGTCCCGGGTACCCCGCAGCGCCGCTTCGCTCCGGGCGCGGTGGACGAGGAAGATGGTGTAGTCGATGCCGAGGGCGACCAGGAACAGGAAGGCCAGCAGCGGTACCGGGAGATCGAGCGCGTGCTGCCCGAACAGCACGCGACTGAGCCAGGCTCCGGCGCCGATGGCGGCCACGGCGCTCGCCACATTGACGGCGAGCAGCAGCAGCGGCGCGACCAGCGACCGCAGCAGGAACGCCAGCACCAGGAAGCTCACGGCCAGCACCAGCGGCACCACGACGCCGAGGTCCGCGAGGTTCCCGGCACGGGCGTCGAGATCCGTCGCCACCGCGCCGCCGACGACAGCCCCCGCCCGGGGCACATCGTGCACGGCGTCCCGGAGATCCGTGATCTGAGCCAGGCTCTCGTCGGTGCTGGGCGCATACTCGCTGGTCACCAGGATCTTCGTGAGCTTCTCATCGTCCGTCGTCCCGACAGGAGCGGCGCGGACGATGCCCTCCACGTCGCGCGCCGCGGTGAGGACGGCTTCGGCTTCGCCGCTGTCCGTGACGATGAGGATCGGCTGCGCCTCTCCTGCCGGGAAGTGGTTCGAGAGCACCTCGAGACCCGTCGCGGACTCGGACGGGACCCGGAACTTGTCGACCTGGTCGAGTCCGACGGTCGTCCCGACGAGGCCGACCGTCATCACGGCCAGCAGGGCCGCACCCCCGAGGAGGCTCACGACCGGCCGGCTCACGACGCGCGTCGCGATCGTCCGCCACACCCCGTCGCGTCGTGCGGCAGCTCCGGGACGAGGGACGAACGGCCAGAACACCTTCCGTCCGCACACCGCCAGCAGCGGAGGCAGCAGGAAGAGGACGGACGCCAGGGCGACCAACAGCCCGATGGCGGACGAGACGCCGAGTCCGTGCGTGCCGGGGATCACCGCCAGGGCGAGTGTCAGGAGGGCGAGGACGACCGTGAGGTTCGAGGCGAGGATCGCCGGAGCGGTCCGGCGCCAGGCCGTGCTGAGCGCGCGGCGGTGGTTCGTCGTGGTGGTGAGCTCCTCCCGATATCTCGAGATCAGGAGCAGGGCGTAGTTGGTCCCGGCGCCGAAGACGAGGACGCTGATGATCCCGGCATCGAACTGCAGGTCCCACGCGGAACCGGCAGCCGCGGTCAGTCGCCCGGCGAGTCCGTCGGCCAGGCCGACGGCGGCGAGCGGCAGCAGCCACAGCACCGGTGACCGGTACGTGACGATGAGGAGCACGGCGACGATCAGGACGGTCACGAGGAGCAGGGTGAAGTCGGCGCCTTCGAAGGAGGCGGCGATATCGGCGCCGAACGCCGGACCGCCGGTCACGAGTAGCGTCATCCCGTCCGGTGCGTGCTCGTTGATGTCGGCGCGGAGCGCCGCGATCACCGCGGCGGTGTCGGTGCTCGTCTGGCCGACCGCGATCGGCGTCACGAGAACCGCGGCCCTCTCGTCCTCGCTCACGAGAGGCCCGGTCGGATCCGCGTCCGCGTGCGAGCCGAGCACCGGGAGGAGGCCTTCGAGCGCGGCGACGTCAGGTGCCGAGAGCGTCGCACCGTCGTCGCGCGACGCGACCACGATCACGGACTGCCGATCCGCGTTCGGGAACTCGGCCAGCAGGGCGCTCGTGCGTGCTGACTCCGACCCCTCGGGGGCCTGCTCGTTGCCGGCGGGTGCCTTCGCCGACCCGAACAGGCCGAAGAGAGCCGTCATGATCAGGAGGACCACGCCGAGCGTGATCCACGCTCCGCCACGGGAGGTCATCCACTCGGGAAAGCGCCGAAGAGCGCGAGAATCTGCCATACCCGTCACTCCACCAGGAGCGTCGTGCGGCGACATCGTCAAGACGATGGAGGGAAGTCTCCCTCTTTCGATGGATGCCGGTCGGGCACGCGTCCGCACGGGCGGGCATCACGAAGAGCCAGCTCCAGCCGGCTCGGTGCGCTGGTCACACCGCGCGGAGCGCACTGGCGGCAGCATCCATCGCCCCCGCGTCCAGAGCGAAGTAGGCCCACTTGCCGCGCTGCTCACGTGTGACCAGGCCCGCTTCCACCAGTAGTTTCATGTGATGCGACACCGTGCCCTGTGAGAGTCCCACGGGTTCGGTCAGGTCGCAGATGCACGCTTTCCCGCCGGCTCCGGCGGCGATGAGCGACAACAGTCGGACGCGCGTGGGGTCGCCCAGCGCTTTGAAGACCCGGGCGACACGCTCGGCGTCCGCGACGGTCATCGACGGCGCTATAGGCGGAACGCAACAGCTGGTCGCTTCGATTGTCGTCGGCAAGCTCACGGGTCTAGTGTGACACGTATTGACAATCTTCGATAGGTGGGCGACAGTCTTCGTATTGAAGTTTGTCAATTTGAGGAGACATGATGTCCGAGCTTCCTGTCGTCGTCATCGGAGCGGGTCCGCAGGGTCTCGCCGCAGCGGCGCGTCTTGTCGAACGCGACGAGAACGTGATTGTCGTCGAGCGCGGGCAGGGGCCTGCTGCTGCGGTCGCTGAATGGGGGCATGTGCGCCTCTTCTCGGCATGGCCAGAGCTCACTGACGCGGCGGCACGACGTCTTCTTGAGCCGACCGGATGGACCGCACCCGACTCGGGGTACCCGACCGGCGCCGAATGGGTGGACAGCTACCTGGCGCCTCTCGCGGATGCCTTGGGCGAGCGGGTTCACTACGCGACCACCGTTACTGGAGTCGCTCGTCAAGGTCGTGACAAGGTCGTCGACGGCGGACGCAAGGGCCAGCCGTTCGTCGTGCATACGGTCAGCGCGGACGGCCAAGAGTCGCGAGTTCTCGCTCGCGCGGTCATCGACGCGAGCGGCACCTGGGCGCTTCCGAATCCGGCGGGCGCGGATGGATATCCCGCCCTCGGGGAGGCCGCAGCATCCGATCTGATCTCGTACCGCATCCCGGCCGATGTGTCAGAACTCGCGGGGTCGCACGTCGTCGTCGTGGGAGCGGGGCACTCCGCCGCGCACGCTGTCCTGAGATTGAGCGAGCTGGCACGCCGGGCCCCTGGCACCCGCGTCACCTGGATTCTCCGTAGGGGGGAGGCAACGAACGTCTTTGGGGGTGGCGCCAGAGATGAACTTCCCGAACGGGCCGCGCTCGGCTCTCGTGCGCGCAAGATGGTCGACGAGGGTGTCGTGGAGCTGGTGACCGGATTCCGTGTCGCCGAGTTCCGGCAAGCCGCTGACGGCCTGACCGTGGTCGCCGAAGACGGGCGCGAGGTCGCGGGTGTCGGGCGTGTATTCGCACTCACGGGCTTTCGGCCGGACACGGAGATGCTGCGAGAGCTCCGTATCGATCTTGATCCCGCGCTCGAGGCGGTCGTGGGCATCGCGTCCGAGATTGACCCGAACATCCACTCCTGCGGATCTGTGGGTGCCACGGGGGCGCGAGAGCTCGCGCAGCCGGAGCAGGGGTTCTTCATCGTCGGCGCGAAGTCCTACGGTCGGGCGCCGACCTTCCTCGCGTTGACCGGCTTCGAGCAGGTGCGAAGTGTTGCCGCGCACCTCGTGGGAGATCACGAGGCCGCCGGGCGCAGCGAACTCGTCCTCCCCGACACCGGGGTGTGCGGGGGGTCCGGCGACTTCGATGACAACGCGGGCAGCTGCTGTGCGGCTCCTTCAACCATCCAGATCGGCGCACGGCCCGTCACCGTCAGCTGATCTCCGCTGACGGAAGGGCGGGGCTCATGAGTGGAGCCCCGCCCTTCCGTGTCAGACCAATGCGGATCGTTGCGGTTGCCTCAGGCATTGATGAGTGTCAATATAGACACATGTCGATACAAGAAGTCGAGCTTGCGGTCATCGGGTCCGGCCCTTCGGGCTACACCGCAGCCATCTATGCTGCGCGAGCTGGCCTCGCGCCCGTGGTGCTTGCCGGATCCGTGACGGCGGGTGGCGCGCTGATGACGACGACCGAGGTCGAGAACTTCCCTGGGTTCGTTGACGGCGTACAGGGGCCCGAACTGATGGAGTCGATGCGCGCGCAGGCGGAGCGTTTCGGTGCCCGCATCCTCCTGGACGACGCGATCCGGGTCGACCTCGACGGGCGCACCAAGACCATCGAGACCGGCACGGGGAACACTATCCATGCTCGCGCCGTCATTCTCACGATGGGCTCCGCCTATCGCAAGCTGGGACTGCCAGACGAGGAGCGCCTCACTGGCCGCGGCGTGTCCTGGTGTGCCACGTGTGACGGCTTCTTCTTCCGTGACCAGGAGATCGTCGTCGTCGGCGGCGGGGATTCCGCAATGGAGGAGGCGCTGTTCCTCACCCGCTTCGCATCGAAGGTGACTATCGTGCACCGCCGCGGCGAGTTCCGCGCATCGAAGATCATGGCCCAGCGCGTGCTCGACCACCCGAAGATCGAAGTCGCCTGGAACGCGGAAGTCGCGGGCCTCATCGGCGCCGAGAAGGTCGAGGCGGTCGCACTCCGCGACAGCGTCACCGGTGCGGAACGGGAACTGCCCGCCACCGGAGTGTTCGTCGCCATCGGTCACGACCCGCGCTCCGAGATCGTCACCGGGCTCGTCGAAACCGACGCCGATGGATATGTCCTCGTCGACCACCCCTCCACCCACACGAACGTGTCGGGAGTCTTCGCCGCCGGCGACCTGGTGGATCATACCTACCGTCAGGCGATCACTGCGGCGGGCACCGGATGCGCCGCGGCTCAGGATGCCCAGCACTACCTGGCCGCGCTTGACGAAACCGCACCCATCGAGGCTGACGCCGCCGCAGAGGCGCTCCTCGCATGAGCACCGCAACTGTTCCCACTACTGCTCCAGCCACTCGACGTCTGTCGACTCTCGACCGGTGGTTGCCACTGTGGATCGGCCTGGCCATGGTCGGTGGAATCCTCGTCGGCCGCTTCATCCCCGGCGTCTCCGATCTCCTGGCCGCTCTCGAACTCGGTGGAATCTCCATTCCCATCGCGCTCGGCCTGCTGGTGATGATGTATCCAGTCCTCGCGAAGGTCCGCTACGACAGGATCGCTGCCGTCACCGGAGACAAGAGACTGCTCATCTCGTCGCTGGTGCTCAACTGGCTCGTCGGTCCTGCGCTGATGTTCGTCCTCGCCTGGGCGTTCCTCCCCGATCTGCCCGAGTATCGCACGGGGCTCATCATCGTCGGGCTCGCGCGCTGCATCGCCATGGTCGTCATCTGGAACGACCTCGCCTGCGGCGACCGGGAGGCGGCAGCCGTTCTGGTCGCCATCAACTCGGTCTTCCAAGTCGTCGCATTCTCGCTGCTCGGATGGTTCTACCTGACCGTCCTCCCCGGCTGGCTCGGGTTCGATTCGCAAGGCCTGGAGATATCGGTCTGGCAGATCGCATTGAACGTCCTGATCTTCCTGGGCATCCCCCTCATCGCCGGCTTCGCTTCCCGCCTCATCGGAGAGCGTGCGAAGGGACGCGACTGGTACGAAGGTCGTTTCCTGCCGAAGATCGGTCCCTGGGCCCTCTACGGTCTGCTCTTCACCATCGTGCTGCTGTTCGCTCTTCAGGGGGAACAGGTCACCAGCCGCCCGTGGGACGTCGCGCGGATCGCGCTTCCTCTGCTGGCCTACTTCGCGGTCATGTGGTTCATCGGTCTCTTCACCGGGAAAGCACTTGGACTCGGCTACGCCCGCTCATCGACCTTGGCGTTCACCGCGGCCGGCAACAACTTCGAGCTCGCCATCGCTGTCGCCATCGGCACGTTCGGAGCGACGTCCGGACAGGCCCTGGCAGGCGTCGTCGGTCCGTTGATCGAGGTCCCGGTTCTCGTCGGGCTCGTGTATGTCTCGCTCTGGGCAGCCCGCCGCTGGTTCCACACGGACCCGTACGCGGCTGAAAGGATGCAGTCATGAACGTCACTGCAACGACGGACATCGACACGTGCAGTCCGGTCGCGACGCACGCCATCGGGCTGGAAGCAGCCTCCACAGTCGCCGTGACGCTGAAGGCGCTGTCGGATCCGCTGCGCCTACGGATGCTGTCGGCCATCGCCTCCGACCCGCGAGGAGAATCGTGCGTGTGCGACCTCGCTGAGCTCGCCGACGTCTCCCAGCCCACCGTCTCCCACCACCTCAAGGTGCTCAGGGACGTCGAGGTGCTCACATCTGAGCGACGCGGCACATGGGTCTGGTATCGGATCAACCCGACGCGACGTGGTGCCGTCACCGCACTGCTGGACTCCTTCGCGCCGGCTTCGGTCGCGCCCGGCCGCGTCGACGAAGAAAGCCCGCTACGGCCGGACTTCGACGCGCGCGTGACCCGCCTCGCCGAGGAGCTCGCGGCAGAAGTGCCCGAGCTCGACCCAGATGTCGTCCTCACGACCGTCCGAGAGTCTTACACCGCGCTCGCGCGGACCGCCCGCGTTACCTCGACGCTCATCCCTCTCACCGAGCGCTTCGCGCGGCAACGGCTCGCGGACTTGACCCGAGACCGCGGCTCGGCCCTCCCGCAAGTGCTGTTCGTCTGTGTCGCCAATGCGGGACGGTCGCAGCTCGCCGCCGCGCTCGTCAACCAGCTCGCCCCCGGCAAGGTCGTCGCACGCTCCGCCGGTTCCGCTCCCGCCGACGTCGTCCACCCCCACGTCCGCTCGCTCCTAGCGGAGATCGAAGGTGACGGGGCTGCTGAGCGATTCCCGAAGCCGCTCACCGACGATGCCGTCCGCGCGGCCGACGTCGTCATCACCATGGGGTGTGGCGACGTCTGCCCCATCATTCCCGGCGTCCGCTACGACGACTGGGCGGTCGGCGATCCCGCCCTCGCCTCCCGCGAAGGCGTCGAGGCCATCCGCGACGAGATCGCCCAACGCGTTCGCGCACTCGTCGACGACCTCGTCCACTGACCACGCCTCTCACCAGGAGCACCAATGACTGACACGACCACGAGCACCAAGCCCTCGGTCCTCTTCGTCTGCGTCCACAACGCCGGACGCTCACAGATGGCCGCCGGTTTCCTCCGTGACATCGCCGGCGACCGCATCGAAGTGCGCTCCGCTGGCTCCATGCCAGCCGACCAGATCAACCCGATCGCCGTGGAGGCGATGGGCGAGCTCGGCATCGACATCACGGCCGAACAGCCCAAGGTGCTCACAACCGAAGCCGTGCAGGCATCTGACGTCGTCATCACGATGGGATGCGGCGACGCTTGCCCGTTCTTCCCGGGCAAGCGCTACGAGGACTGGAAGCTCGAGGACCCGGCCGGACAGGGAATCGACGCAGTCCGCCCGATACGCGACGACATCCGCGCGCGCATTCAGAAGCTGGTGGCCGAACTGCTGTGACCCCTGGGCCGGCTGAACACCACGGCGCATTCTTATTGCAGGTGCCGTCGGACATCGGGATGAACTCGGCCTCCGGCGGGCAGTCTGCCTGAGAACGGGTACACCCGGAGCCCCGCCACGGAACGTCGGGGTCGGAACGACAGGGTCGCGATTCGGCGACGAACCATCCGTCCGGGAGTGGCCCGTACCTTGCGGCACGATGCGGCGTTCTTCGCGGCATCGCTCGTAGCTCGGCGATGTCCCCTACCTCGCCTCGGGCGCGGGACCCTGGGTGCCTCCCTGCCGCAAGCTCACTCCTCCGAGAACCCTGACCCATTCCAGGCCACCTTCCAGACCCTGCTGCTCATCACGACGACCGTCAGCATCATCAGCGTCATCAGGGAGGATCGACGCAACAAGCGGGCAACCGCGGGAGCACAAGAGGCGAGCTCCGGTCTGGAGTATCTCCGGAATGTCCGGATCAGCTGTGAAAGTCACATATGGAGGGGCTGACGGGAATCGAACCCGCGCTGTCTGCTTGGGAAGCAGAAGTTCTACCATTGAACTACAGCCCCGCACCCGCCCGAGAGCAGGTGGAGCAAGCCTACCTGTCGCGGGCCGGATGGCCAAAGCGCGGGACGCTCATGACTAGGCTTGTGCCGTGCTTCTCAGCGATCGCGACATCAGAGCAGAACTCGCCTCCGGCCGCGTCGGCCTGGAACCGCATGCGCCGGAGATGATCCAGCCGTCGAGCATCGACGTGCGACTGGACCGCTACTTCCGCCTCTTCGACAATCACAAGTACCCGTTCATCGATCCCTCGGTCGACCAGCCCGAGCTGACGCGGTTGATCGAGGTCGATCCGGACGAGCCCTTCATCCTCCATCCCGGCGAGTTCGCGCTCGGGGCCACGTTCGAGCAGGTCACCCTGCCGGACGACATCGCCGCGCGGCTGGAGGGGAAGTCGTCGCTCGGTCGCCTCGGGCTCATCACCCACTCGACCGCCGGCTTCATCGACCCGGGCTTCTCCGGGCATGTGACGCTGGAGCTCGCGAACGTGGCGACGCTGCCGATCAAGCTGTGGCCCGGCATGAAGATCGGCCAGCTCTGCTTCTTCCGGCTCACCTCACCGGCGGAGAACCCGTACGGCTCCGGTCCCTACGGCAACCGCTACCAGGGTCAGCGGGGTCCGACGGCGTCCCGGTCGTTCCAGAACTTCCACCGCAGCGACGTGGGTGTGACTGACATCGGAGCCGTCGGAGGCTGACATGAGCGACGCGAGCGGGACGAGTTCCGACGAGTCCGCGGTGCCCGAGGGGGCGGCGCCGCCGGATGCTTCGGGGCCGGACGTCGCTCCCGCCGACGCGGTGATCCCGCCGGCCGACGCCGTCATCCCGCCTCCACCGCCGGAGACACCGATCCCGGAGGGGCTCTTGACAGCACCGGACGCCGCAGGCGATGCGCTTCCGGCACCGACCCGTCGCTCGGAGCGATCCCGCCCGACGCCCGCGATCCTCCAGGGCGAGCAGCCCGCGGCGGCTGCGGACGACTGGGCGCAGCGATCGATCGCCCCGGAGGTCGCCGACACCGGCAGCTACCGGATGCTCGCGGTCGTCGTCTTCGTCGTGCTCTTCCTCCTGCTCGCGGCGGCTGTGGTGACGCTCGTCGTGCTGATCACCACTGTCGGGCTGCCGTTCGCGGCCGTCGACCCGGGCGCGGGCTTCCTGCCGACCCGGGTGTAGGGCTCCGAAGGGCGGCGGGCGGGTCCGCCGGTGCGGCATCAATGTCGGCTCGTCCCGTGGCGGTGCCGAGCGCATCCACGGCGTCGAGACCCCCGGTCACGAGAGCGACCACCGCATCGAGGGTCGGATCGGCCGACAGCACTCTCGTATGACCGAGACCCACCGTACGGACGAGACGGGAGCGGCCGGGATGGGCGGCGTGCAGCCGGAGGGCGTCGTGGTCGGGCATCCGGCGGTCGCCCCGGTCGTGCACGACGAGCAGCACGGTGCCGGCGGGGAGTGGATGCGCGGCTGCGTCATACCGTTCGGCGGCGGTTGCGGGATCAAGCCGGAGGCGGCGGTGGAAGCAGGTGCGGAGTCGGTCCGCGGTGGCGGCGTCGAGCCGGAGGTCACCGACGAACTGGGCGAGGAACGCCTCAGGCGCGGCGGCCCCGGCGACGACGGCGACGGCGGGGACCGAGCCGGACGACCGGGCGACGGTCAGCGCCGCGAGCCCGCCGAAGGAGTGTCCGATGAGAGTGGAGAAGGGGCCGTGGGTGCGGTCCAGCTGCTCCGCGGCATCGACCCAGTCGCGGATATCGGTGTGCCGCCCGCCGGAGGAGCCATGCGCCGGGGCATCGAAGGCGACGACCCGGAACCCCTCGGCGACGAGTTCCCGCACGAGCGGGGCGAACTGCGAGGCGCGGCCCCGCCAGCCGTGCAGAAGCAGCACGGTGCGCGGACCCGTGCCCCACGTGTAGGTCGTGACGGGGGTGCCGCGCACGAGGAGCGTCCCGCGGCGGACGTCATCGTGGGTAGCGGCGTCGGCGGCCCGCACGGCCATCCGTGGGCGGGTGGAGAAGAACAGCCGGTAGGCGAGATCTCCGGCGAGGCGGAGGGAGAGGCGTCCCACAGTCGGGAGGGCGCGGACGAGGAGAGTGGACGCGGACGGCATGGAGGCTCCTTCACCGAACTATACGAACGACCATCCGTATACTAGGCGAACGGTCGTTCGTATACTAGGGCCATGGTGGATGGTGTAATTCAGGACGGCCGGCGGGCACGCGGCGACGCCTCCCGCCGCATCGTGCTGGAGAGCGCGACCGACCTCGCCTCCGTCGAGGGTCTGGACGGCGTGACGATCGGACGCCTCGCGACCGCCTCGGGGTCGAGCAAGAGCAGCATCGCGACGCTGTTCCAGAGCAAGGAGGGCCTGCAGCTCGCGACGGTCGCCGCCGCTCAGGACATCTTCGTCGAGCGGATCATCGGGCCCGCCCGCGCCCAGCCAAGGGGAGCGCACCGCCTGGCCGCGCTCCTCCACAACGCCTTGGTCTACTCGAAGGACCGCGTCTTCACGGGCGGCTGCTTCTTCGCGGCGACCGCGGCGGACGTCGACTCCAAGCCCGGTCCCGTGAGCGATGCCGTGCGTGCAGCCCTCGTCGACTGGTACGGATACATCGAGGCCCAGCTGCGGTTCGCGGCCGCGGAGGGGGAGGTCGACGCGGCTGACGTCGAGGTGCTGGCGTTCGAGCTCGTCGCCCTCAATGAGCAGGCCAACGCGCGGTCGCTCCTCCTGCGGAGCGACAGGCCGTATGCGCTTGCGGCGGCCGCGATGCGCTCACGCCTCCGTGACGCGGGCGCCCCCGAAACCGCACTCGCCCTCCTCGACCTCTAGCCCCGTCCCGCGCCCGGGCCCCACGCCCCCGTTCCCCCTGCGGGCTCAGAAACGCACCGCAATCCCGTGTTGACGGCCCGTTTCTGATCCCGCCCCACGGTTGAGCCCGGCCCCCTTTTGCGTGCGGGATGGGAAATGCGCGCCGCGGTCCGTCGGAAGGATCGTTTCTGATCCCGCCCGACGGTCGGGCCGTCCGCTCTTTCGCTCGCGGGATGGGAATCGGCCCCCGAGGTCCGTCGGGAGGGCGTTACTGATCCCTCCCGACGGTCGGGCCCCGTTGCGTGCGGGGCGAGAACCGGGTCCCGAGGTGCGACGGAGGGGCCGTTCTTGATCCGCGCACGTGCCTTCCCTGTACCTGTCACCTCAGGCCCTTGCGCTTCCACCGGGCGCCTCGTTCCTCGTCTCTCCCGCGCCGCCTGCCTGCATGACCCTGCGGGATGGAAAACGTGCCGCTGGGGTGTTCGGGAGGGGCGATTCTGATCCCGTCCGGAGAGTAGGTGCTCGCGTCGCCGCGGCGGGGGATCGAAGACGTGCCTCGAGTGCGCTCGGGAGGTGCGGAAGTGATCCCGTAGGGGCGTCCCGGTGCGCGGAAGCGCCCCAGCCGGGTTCCGGTGGGGCGCTTCGAGGAGGTGAGGTCAGGCGGCGTGGCCGTGGCGGAATCCGGCGTCGAAGCCGCGCTCGAATGCGCGCTCCGCCATCCGCTGCGCGCGGTGGCCGCGCCCGTGCCCGTGGCCGCGGCCGTGGTCGCGGTGTGCGTGACCTTGGTCGCGGTGCCCCTGGTCGTCGTGGTGACCGCGCCCGCGGTACCCGCCTTCCTCGTGGCAGTCGTGACGGTCGAAGCCCTGCCGGGGCTCGAAGTCCCCGTGCCCGAAGCCGTGCCGGGGCTCGAAGCCGACCCCGGGACCGAAGCCGTGCCCGGGACCGAAGCCGTCCCCGTGCCCGAAGCCGTGCCCGTGCCCGAAGCCGTGCCCGCGACCGAAGTCCCCGTGCCCGAAGCCGTGCCCGGGACCGAAGCCGTCCCCGTGCCCGAAGCCGTCCCCGCGCCCGTGCCCGTGCCCGTGCCGGCGAGCGAAGCCGCCGCGGGGGCGGAAGCCGAACCCGGGGCGCTGCTTCCGGGGGAGAGGGGTCTCCTCGTCCCACCCGAAGGCGCGGGCGATCTTCTCGAGCGCCGCGAGGGTCGTCGCCATCTCCTCGTCGGAGACCGCGTCGGCGACCTTCGCGCGGATGCCGTCGACGGCGGCGCCGAGACGCTCCTTCGCCGCGCGGCCCTCGTCGGTCAGCGCCCATCCGTCGCCGTCCGCCTCGACCCAGCCGCGGTCGACGAGATCGTGGAGCTTGTGCGGGGTCAACGGGCGGCGCGCGGGTACCGAGCCGTCGACGACGTTCAGCAGCCGCCAGTCGCGGCGGGTCGCGCCCTCCGCGGCGAAAGCGGTGGCGAAGTCCTGTGCCATCAGGCGGTCGACGGCCTTGAGCCAGAAACCGAACGGGCGGGAGGTGTTGTCAGAAGTGCTGTCTGCAGTGGTGTTCATGGTGATCCTTCGTGGTCTGTGGTGCACCGATGACGGATGCCATCCGACATATCAATGTCACTGTGCATGTATATGCAGTGTGACATGGAAAGTAAACGCATGTCAAGCTGCATGTAAAATCGGCGCATGGCCACCGATCCGATCGACCCCGCGTCCCCCGACGCCGCCGAAGCGATCGCGCAGGCGCTCTCCCGACTGCGCGGACGTCGACCAGGGCCCGGCGGCCGCGAGCACGGCGGGCCCCGCGGTGCACACGGGCACGGGCCCCACGGCGACCCGCGCGAGCACTTCGCCCATCACCGCGGCCACCCGGGGATGCCGCCGTGGATGACCGACGGCGGCCGTCTCGGCGGACCGGCCCGTTTCCGCATGCTCGAAGCCCTCGCCGCCGCGCCGGAACCCCTCAGCGTGAGCGCGCTCGGGCAGGCGATCGGCGTGGATCAGCCGCGGGCGTCCCGGCTCGTGCAGCAGGGTGTGCAGGCCGGGTTCGTGCGGCGCGAGGCCGACCCGGACGACGCCCGCCGCACCCGCATCGCGCTGACCGACGAGGGGCGCCGACTCGCTCGCGGGATGCGGGGCGAACGCCGCGAGCTGCTCGGCCGCGCGCTCGAGTCCTTCACCCCGGAGGAGCGCACGGAGCTCGCGCGGCTGCTCACCAAGCTCGCCGACAACTGGCGCGCCTGACCGGCCTCACGCGCGGGCGAAGTCCAGCGAGGGCTCGTCGTCCACCGAGAGGGACAGCACGACGGTCTCCACCGCGTCGTGCGCCTCGATCCGCCGCTCCACCTCCCGCAGTCGCCGGGCCACGTCGTGCTCGCGCGCATCGCCCGCGAGGTCGACCTCGGCGACGAGGAACAGCCGGTTCGGCCCCACGTACTCGATGTGCAGGTAGGTGACCCGCTCGATGTCGTCCATGCCGAGGAGGGCCGTGCCCACCCGGGAGCGCAGGGCGGGGGACACCGACGTGCCGACGAGGAACGCGATGTTCCGTCCGATCAGGATCACGGCGACGATGCCCAGCAGGATCCCGACGAGGATCGACCCGATCGCATCCCACGCGGCGACACCGGTGAGCTGATGCAGGAGGATCGACCCGCCCGCCAGCACGAGGCCGATGAGGGCGGCGGAGTCCTCGAAGAACACCGCCCGGAGCGTGGTGTCGCTCGTCTCCAGCACGAAGTCCCACGTGGAGGATCCGCGCTCCTGGGCCAGCCGGCGGGAGCGGAGCATCGCCTGCGTGAACGACGCCCCCTCCAGCACGAAGGCGATCCCGAGCACGATGTACGCCACGACCGGGCTCTCCACGGGGCCGGAGTCGGACAGCTCCTGGATGCCGTGCATGATCGAGACGATCGAGCCGGCGGTGAAGATGCCGAACGCCGCGATGAGGGACCAGACGAACGCGTTGCGGCCGTAGCCGAGCGGATGCCGGGCGTCCTTGGTCTTCGCGCCGCGCCGATCGGCGATGAGCAGGAAGACCTCGTTCCCTGCGTCCGCCCAGGAGTGCGCGGCCTCGGCCACCATCGACGCGGACGAGGTGATGACGGCGGCGACCGTCTTCGCGATCGCGACGAGGATGTTGGCGAGGAAGGCGAGGACGACGGTCACCGGGTCAGGCTACTCCCGCCCGACCCGTCCGACGACCGGAGCGGGCTCAGCGCGGCGCCTTCACCGGGAGCAGGAGGAGGAACCCGATGATGAGCACGATGACGATGCCGAGGATCCCGTAGGCGGTCTGGCTCGTCGAGACGATGAGCACGGTCCAGGCGGCCGAGGCCATCCAGCTCGCGGCCCTGCCGGTCGTGGCGTAGAGACCGAAGATCTCGCCCTCCCGGCCTGCCGGGGTGACGCGGGCGAGGAAGGAGCGCGCCGCCGCCTGCGCCGGGCCGACGAAGGCGCAGAGCACGAGGCCGCCGATCCAGAACACGAGCGACCCGGCGTCGCGGAGCAGGAACACGGCGAGGCCGGCGACGACCATCGATCCGATCGAGCCGAGGATGATCCGCTTGGGGCCGAGGCGATCGTCGAGGCGCCCCGCGATGATGGTCGAGACGCCGGCGACGAGGTTCGCGGCGATGCCGAAGACGATGATGTCCTGCGTGCCGAACCGGAACACCGCGGTGCCGATGATGGCGCCGAACGCGAAGACCCCGCCGAGGCCGTCGCGGAACACGGCGCTGGCGAGCAGGTACCAGAACGTCGACCGGGTCTGCGGGTCGCGGTAGAGGCCGATCACGTCTTGGACGAGGAGAACGTAGGAGCGGAAGAACCCCACCTTGCGCTCCGGCCGCCCGAGCGACGGCTCCGGCACGTTGAGGAAGATCGGGATGCTGAAGACGATCGCCCAGACCGCGCATCCCACGGCGATGAGCCGGTACGCGAGGCCGTTGTCGGTGGACATGCCGAACCAGTCGAAGGTGTCGAGCAGGACGACGATGACGAGGGCGATGATGCCGCCGAGGTAGCCGAAGCCCCAGCCCAGGCCGGAGATGCGGCCGACGTTCTTCGGGTTCGCAATGCCGATGAGCATGGCGTTGGAGTTCACCGCGGCGATCTCGCCGAACACGGAACCGGCGGAGATCAGCGCGACGCCGAGCCAGAACAGGGCCGGCTGCGGCTCCACGAACCACAGTCCCAGCATGCAGAGGATGAGTGCGCCGGTGCCGATGCCCAGCCAGAGCTTCTGTCGTCCGGCCGCGTCGGCGCGCTGGCCGAGGACGGGAGCGAGCAGGAGGATGCCCAGGGCGGCGATCGTCGACCCCAGTCCGAGACCGGAGGCGAGGTCGGCCTCGGCGGCGACGCGGACCGGGTCGCTCGGGTCGAGGGCGGCGGTCTCCGGCGGCAGGAACGAGGCGCTGACCAGGTACAGCGCGGTGAAGACGAACGTGAGGATGACGGTGTTGAACGGCTGCGTCGCCCAATCCCACAGCGCCCAGGAGTACACCTGCTTCCGAGGCGCGGGGGTGTCTCCGCGCAGATCGAGGCCGACGACGGCCACGGCGCCGCTGTTCGCTGTCGCCACGGGCTCGGGGGTGCCCGCCGCGGGATCGGGTGAGGTCATGGTCGAAGTCTGGCCGCGGACGGTGAACGCCCGGTGACGGCGCGCCGTCGGCATCGGGCGACCGGGGCGTTCAGAGGGCGGGGCCGCGGCGGATCCGGACGGGGCCGCGGGCGTCGGCGATGCTCACCTGCTCGCCCTTCTGCGTGACCACGACCACCTCGCGGGACGCCAGGTCGGCGGCGACGCGGCGCACGTCGGGCATCCGGTCGCGCCACTCCGCGCCGCCGACGGCGCGGGCGACGTCGCTCGGGCAGATCGACGAGTCCGCGCGCTTCCGGGTGAGGGCGCGCATCGTCGCGGCGATCCGCTCCTCGGCCTGCGCCGAGGAGGGCTCCTCCCACCACGGGGCACCCCGCTCGCCGAGGGCGGTCTTCGCATCCTGCACGCGACGGCGGGCGTCGGGCTCCGCCGCCTTCACCGCGCGCCGTGCGGCCATGAGCTCGTCGACGAGCTCCTGCCGCAGGTTCTCGGGGATCGACGGATCGGTGGCGCGCCACCGCCGGCCGTTCACGACGATGTGGTGTCCGTCCGCGGTGGGCGCGGGGCCGTCGTCCGTCATACCGGCCATCCTGCGCGGCGGCCGCGCGCGCCGCCATCCCCTTGACGTCCGCGCGGCAGCCGGTCAGCGGTAGAGGAGGTCGGCGTCGACGAGCCCCGGCCAGTCCGGCACCGCGAGCGACTCCGGCTCGTCCCACTCGCCCGCCGTGATCCGGCGGAAGGCGCCCTCGACCCCGAACAGCTTCTCCAGAGGGGACCAGTCGGACTCCCCGGGCATCGGCACCAGCGCCCGCTCGGCCAGGGCCTCGGGGTAGAGGGTGGCGAGCAGCGACAGCAGGCGGACGCCGGTGTGCACCGGCCGGAAGGCGGCCGGGTCGGTCACGTGCAGGAGGAGCCCCTGGCAGGCCTCGCCGGCGTGATCCCGCACCAGGGGGGTGAAGCCGTAGGGGGAGGCGGTGACGCCGGGAAGGGCGAGCTCGACGAACACGGTCGTGTACTCCTCGGCGTCGATGAACGGGGCGCCGACGACGCGGAAGGGCACGGCCGTGCTGCGACCCTCGGAGACGTTCACGCCCTCGGCCAGACACGTGCCGGGGTACAGGAGGGCGGTCGCGGCGCTGGGCAGGTTCGGCGAGGGCGGCATCCAGGTCAGCTCCTGCCGGCCGAGGGCGGTCTGATCGCGCGTCCATCCCTGCACCTCGACGACGTGCAGCTCCACGTCGATCCCGCGCGTGCGCACCCAGTGCCGCGCGAGCTCGCCGATCGTCAGACCATGGCGGACGGGCATCGTCCACCGCCCGACGAGCGAGTTCGCCGCCTCGTCGAGCATCGGCCCCTCGGCTTGCTCCAGGCGTCCGCCGAGCGGATTCGGGCGGTCGAGCACCATCACGGCGACGCCCGCGTCGGCGCACGCCTCAAGCACATGGCTCATCGTCCAGATGTAGGTGTAGAAACGCGCACCCACGTCGGGAAGGTCGACGAGCACGATGTCGAGGTCGGCGAGGTCGGCGGCCGCGGGACGCACGTCCGCGCCGTAGAGGCTGCGCACCGGGAGCCCGGTCAGCGTGTCCCGGAGATCCCCGATCAGCTCTCCCTCCCTGGCCCGGCCGTCGAGGCCGTGCTCCGGGCCGAGGAGGAGCGTGAGCGGGAAGCCGGCGTCGGCGAGACCTGCGCGTCCACGGGCGAGGGTCGAGGTGAGGGCCAGGTCGTTCGTGACCATCCCGAGGCGGGCGCCGCGGAGGCGGTCCCGGTGCGGCTGCGTCAGGTCGTCGTGGAGGAGGCGGTCGATTCCGAGCTGCATGATCAATCGATTCTGTGAGCGGTGACGGCGTCGTGCGTGCGCTGGAGGTTCGCGGAGATCCGGTCGTAGTCGGCCTGAGCGATACGCGTGTAGAGGAAGTCGAGGACGGCGAGCTGGGCGATGCGGCTGGCCATCGCGCCGGAGCGGAAGGTCGACTCCGACACCGCCGTGACGAGGGTGTGCGCGCACGCGCGGGCGAGCGGCGAGCGCGGGTTGTTGGTGATGGCGATGGTGGTGGCGCCGGCGGCGGCGGCCACCTCGGCCGCCTGCACGATCTCCAGGGTGCGGCCGGAGTGCGAGATGGCGATCGCGGCGTCCCGATCGTCCAGGAGCGCGGCGCCGGTGAGGGCGAGGTGGTGGTCGGTCCGCGCCTGGGCGACGAGGCCGGCGCGATGGAGCTTCTGCTCAAGGTCCTGCGCGGCGAGTCCGCTGGAGGCCGCGCCGTAGATGTCGATACGACGCGCGCCGCGGACCACGGCGACGCACCGCTCCAGCTCGGCGATGTCGAGCTGGCGGGCGGTGCGCTCGATGGCCTCGGCCTCCGCGAAGGCGATCTTGCGCACCGTGGTCGCGGCGTCGTCGTGGCGGCTCACATCCCCCGCGGACACCTGGAAGCGCTCGCGCTCGGACGCGCTCCGCGTGAGCTCTCCCGCCAGGGCGATCCGCAGGTCGGGGTACCCGGGGAACCCGAGGCTGCGGGTGAAGCGGGCGACGCTGGCGACCGACACCCCGCACTCCTCGGCGAGGCGGGTGATGGAGTTCTCCAGGACCGCCTGCGGTTCGGCGAGCACGCGTTCGGCGATGCGGCGTTCCGTGGGGGTGAGCGCGGAGAGGCGCTGATGGATGGCTGTCACGACACTGTTCGGCACGAGCCCATGATGGCAGGTCGGGTCCGCGCTCGGTAGGAATTTTCAGAAATGCTTGCATTTTTGTAAGAGATTGCCCACAGTGGCAGTGTCGGCATCGTCCCCGTGCCGCGACGAAGACGTCACCCGAGAGGAACACCATGCGAAACCGCCCCGTCCGCCTCGCTCTCACCGGAGGGATCCTGGTCGCCGGCCTCGCCGTCGCCGGCTGCGCGCCCGCAGCCTCGAGCGGCGATGGTCAGGATGATGTCACCCTGACCATCTGGTCCTGGCAGGCCTCGTCGTCCCCGAAGTGGGAGGCCGTGTTCGACGCCTACGAAGAGTCCCACCCCGGCGTCACCATCGAGTTCGAGGGCTTCCAGCCCACCGAGTACAACCAGATCCTCGCCACCGGCCTCGAGGGCAGCGACGGTCCGGACATCGCGATGCTGCGCGCCTATGGCGGCGTGCAGTCGGCGATCCAGTCGGAGCAGATCGTGCCGATCGACGACATCGTCGACGGTCTCGACCAGTTCGACCCCACGGTCCTGCGCGCGGCCCAGGGCAAGGACGACGGCAAGACCTACGGCGTCCCCTTCGCGTACCAGACCATGCAGATGTTCTACAACAAGACCATGTTCGACGAGATGGGCCTCGAGGAGCCCACCGACTGGGACGAGTTCATCGAGCTGCAGGAGACCCTTCTCAAGGAGGGCGTCACCCCCATGGCGCTCGGCGCCCGCGAGGACTGGGTCCTGCCGATGTTCCACGACATCGTCGGTTCGGCGCACTACGGCGGTGCGGACTTCGAGGAGAAGGTACTCGCCGGCGACGTCGACTTCACCGACCCCGCCTACGTGTCCTCGCTGCAGATCGTGCAGGACATGCAGAAGTACCTCGACAAGAACGTCAACGCGATCGCCGTCGCCGACGCCGTCCTGCAGTTCACCTCGGGCCAGGCCGCGCAGTGGCCCGGCGGCTCGTTCGACCTGCCCACGTTCCAGAGCTCCGCGCCCGACACTGAGTGGGGCGTCTACGAGGTCCCGCCGTCCCCCGACAGTGCTCTCGACCACGCGGTCACCCCGGGCTACGCGGACGGCAGCTTCGGCATCAACGCGGCCAGCGAGAACCAGGAGGCGGCCACCGAGCTGCTCAACTGGATGACGACGAAGGAGTTCGGCCAGCTCGTCGCCGACGAGGTCGACCAGTTCTCCGCGCTCCCCGGGGTGGAGTACTCCGACCCGCTCATGCAGGAGATGAACGAGCAGTACACCGCCAACCCGGCTCCGTACCTGCTGCTCGTCGACTTCCGGTACGGCGACCCGACCGGCACCGCGGTGCTCGGCCCGGACATTCAGGCCATGTTCCTCGGTCAGAAGACCCCGGAGCAGCTGGGCGCCGACCTGCAGTCGGGCATCTCCACCTGGTTCACCCCCTCCTCCTGATCCGAGCGTGGTGGGGCGCCGCGTCCGGCGCCCTACCACGAGCGAAGGACCCCCCATGGCTCTGACCCTCCCCGTGCGCCCGCCGAAGAGCCGGCGCCCCCGCACCGGCATCGCGCTGTCGACGCCGACGGCCGCGCTGTTCGTGCTCCCGGCCGCCGTGCTCTTCGCGGTGCTGATCCTCTACCCGATGCTCGCCGCGCTCAGCTACTCGTTCTTCGACTGGCAGGGCACCAAGCAGGGTGGATTCGCCGGCATCGGCAACTACCTCACGCTCCTCACCAAGGAGCCCTACGCCTCCGAGCTGTGGAACGCGTTCGGCCACAACCTGCTGCTCTTCGCCGGCGCCCTGGTCTTCCAGAACTCGCTCGGCCTCGGCATCGCGACCCTGCTGCACCGCCGCAAGCGCACCAAGCGGTTCTTCCAGACGATCTTCGCCCTGCCCTACCTCGTGAGCCCGATGGTCATCGGCTACCTGTGGTCGCTGATGCTGTCTCCGCTGTTCGGGCCGGTGAACGCGATCCTCCGCGGCGTCGGCCTGGAGAGCCTCGCGCTGCCGTGGCTCGGCGATCCGCAGCTCGCGATCTGGGTCATCGTGCTGGTCAGCGCCTGGCAGTGGATCGGATTCCCGATCCTGCTGTACGGCGCCGCCCTCGGCGGCATCCCCGAGGAGATCGAGGAGGCGGCGTCGCTCGACGGCGCCACGGCCGCGAAGCGCTTCCGCTACATCACGCTCCCCATGCTCACGCCGACGATCGGCATCATCACCGTGCTCACCTTCATCGGCAGCATGGAGGCGATGGCCATCCCGTTCGCGCTCGCCGGGTCGAACGGCGCTCCCGCCGGCTCCACCGACGTGATGATGCTGTTGTTCTACCGCACCGCGTTCGAGTCCGGGAACCCGAACTCCATCGGGGTCTCCTCGGCCCTCGCGACCGTCCTGTTCATCTTCATCATGGTCATCTCCGTCGTCATCACGACGACGATGCGCCGCGCCGAACGAAAGCTGTTCTGATGAGCACCGCCCTCGACACCCGTCAGGAGCCGACCACCGAGGCGATCGTCTCCGGCCGGCCCTCCGCCCCGCGGCGCCGCTCCCGGCGCACGAACGACACCCCGTTCGTGGGCCGGCTCCTCGCCAACGTGTTCCTGTGGGGATACGCGCTGGTCGCGATCGGTCCGCTGCTGCTCATGGTCAACAACTCTCTGCGCACGCAGCAGCAGATCGCCACCGAGCCGCTCGGACTCCCCGTCCCCCCGACGTTCACGAGCTTCCAGAACGCGTGGATCACCGCCTCGTTCGACACGTACTTCGTCAACTCGATCACCGTCACGGTCGGGTCGGTCATCGTCACGACGGTCGTCTCCGTGCTCGCCGCCTACGCCTTCGCGCGGGCCAGGGCGAAGTTCTTCCGCGGGATCGAGGCCGTGTTCCTCTCGGGCCTCATGCTGCCGGTGCACCTGGCGATCCTGCCGCTGTTCTATCTGCTCGACGCGCTCAAGATGACCAGCAACGTCTTCAGCCTCATCCTCGTCTACGGCGCCCTCGGCATCCCGTTCACCACCTTCGTGCTGACCGTGTTCTTCCGAGCGCTGCCGATCGAGCTGGAGGAGGCCGCGCGCATCGACGGCGCCGGACCGCTGCGCACGTTCCTCCAGATTCTGCTGCCGCTCGTGCGCCCGGCGCTCGCGACCGTGATCGTCTTCCGGTTCGTGCCGGTCTGGAACGACTTCTTCTACCCGCTGATCCTGCTGCGCGACCGCGACTCGTACACGCTCCCCGTGGGCCTGACCCGGTTCTTCGGGGAGTACTCGACCGATTGGCCGCAGCTGTTCGCCGGACTCACGATCGCCACCATCCCGCTCGTGGTGCTGTTCCTGCTGGCGACGAAGCAGATCATCAACGGCCTCACCTCCGGCATGAGCAAGTGACGGCCGCAGGCGGATCATGGTGAACGGAGCCCCGGGCTCGGCGTGGGCGTCGGTGCGGGCGGTCGCCGGGGGCGCGGAAGAGCTGCAGCTCCTCGGGTCGCCGGCGCACGACGATCCCGCTCCGCTCACCGCCGCGCACCTGTTCGATCTCGCATCGCTGACGAAGGTCTTCACCGCCATCGCCGCCCTGCGGCTCGTCGACGCGGGCGTGATCGACCTCGATGAGCCCGTCGAGCGCGTCCTCCCGGTGGGCAGCGGCGCCGGAGCGGAGCGGATCACCCTCCGGTACCTTCTCACCCACACCTCCGGGCTGCCGGCGGAGGGGCGCGAGTGGCGGGAGGGCGTGCGCGGGGACGAGTTGCGTGCCCGCGTGCGGCGTCGGGCGCTCGGTGCCGAGCCGGGCGCTCGCCATCTGTATTCCGACGTCGGGTACATCGCGGCCGGAGACTGTCTGGAACGGGTCTCCGGGCGGCCGCTCGCGGCGCTCTGGGCGGAGGTGGCCACGGGGATCGGCGCCGCGTCGCTGACGATGGCTCCGGAGCGGGAGCGTGCGGTCGCCACGGAGACGCAGCCGCACCGCGGGAACGTGCGCGGTGAGGTGCACGACGAGCTCGCCCACGCGCTCGGCCGTCCCGCCGGCCACGCGGGACTGTTCGGCACGGTGGCGGATGTCGCCGCTCTCGCCCGTCTCCTCCGCGATGAGGGCGAGGGGCCGCACGGGCGCGTGCTGTCACGGGAGTCCTTCCGCGGGATGACGACCCCGTCCGTCCAGGCCGACGCCGGCTACGGCCAGGCGATCGGTCTGCGCGTGCGCGATGCCGCGTGGATGGGTGACCTTGATGCGGTCGGCCACACCGGCTTCACCGGCACGTGCTTCGCGGTCGTCCCCGAGACGGGCGCCTACGGCGTGCTGCTCCTCAACCGCGTGCACCCCACGCGCGAGGACGCCGACGTCGCCGCCGTCCGCCGTGCCTTCCTCGCCGCCCTCACCCCCTGACCCCACTACCCGCCCCGCTCCCGGTCTCGCCCCGGTCCCGGGATCGATAAGGCACCTCCCCGAGCCTTCCGACGCCCCATATTCATCCCGCACCGAGAACCCTTCCCGGTGGAAGTGCCGAGGGTGCCGGATCAAGAAGGGTCCTCCACGCGGCTTCCGAAGCCCCGTTTGCATCCCGCGTGGGGAACCCCTCGCGGTGAGTGTGCAGAAACGTGCCGGGGATGGGTGAACGAGGCGCAGTTTTGATCCCGGGAGGGACCGGACGGGGACGGGGCCGGACGGGGACGGGGTCAGTCGGTGCGGAGGGGGCGGAGGGTGCGGGCGTAGTCCTCCTTGAGCACCGCGAGATGGAGCCACGCCTCGATCCGGGTCACTCCGGGGAGCGCGCGCAGCCGCTCGAGACTCGCATACAGGGCGCCGGCGGAGGGCTCCACGAGGGTCGCGACGGCGTCGAACCGCCCGAGGGTCCGGGCCGCGAAGTCGACGCCGCGCCCCCGCCGCAGCTCGTCGATCACGGCCTCGTCGTCGTCTCCGAGCGTCATGCCCACGCCCATCGAGAGCTGCCGATGCGCGAGCCCTCGGGCCTCCACGGCGCTGATCTTGATGACACCGGCGTCGATGAGCCGCTGCACCCGGGTGGCGACCGCGCTGGGGGAGAGCCGCACCTGCTCGCCGAGGGCACGGAAGCTCATCCGCCCGTCGGACTGCAGGTGCTCGATGAGGGCTTCGTCGATGCCGTCGAGGGTCACGCCGCCGTGGTACTCCGAGACGAAGAACCCCTTGATCACGGTCGAGTAGATGATCGTGTTGATGTCGAGCACCCCGGCGCTCCCGCGGATGCGCGCGAGCAGATCGTGGAGTTCCGACATCGAGCCCACCCGCACCTCCGTCACGATGTCGTGGGCGCCGCCGACCGCCGACACCAGCACGGTCTCGGACATGTCGCGCAGGTGCTCGGCGACCACCTCGACGGCGCCGTCGGTCCGGATCGACACGTGCGCGAGCACGTGCTGCCCGAGGAACACGGGGTCGACGGCCGCGACCACCCGCACCGTGCGGTCGCTGAGCAGCGTGCGCAGACGAGCCGCCACGACGGCGCGGGACTGGCCGACGCGCTCGGCGAGGGAGAGGATGCTGGCGCGGCCGTCCTCCTGCAGCGCCCGGATGAGTTCCGCGTCGAAGTCCATGTGCCGTCCGATTCCGTCGATTTCCCCGCAGTGCACGCTCGCCCCCGCAGAACCTCAGCGTAGAGCGCTGTTCGACCGAGCGGAAGGCCCGGAGTGCGCGGTGCGTCAGACACAAATCCAGTGAATGACGCGTATCGCTGGAGTTCTGCCCTTGCCCGCGTCGCTCCGCGTCCGTAGCATCCTTCGCTATCCGACACCATCCGCGAAGGAGCGGGTCCATGACCACTACCCCCACCCCCCGAAGCGGCGTCCACAGCCGCGCGCGCCGCGCCGGCTTCGCCGCCTTCGTCGGCACCACCATCGAGTGGTACGACTTCTACGTCTACGCCACGGCCGCCGCCCTCGTCTTCGGCCCGCTGTTCTTCCCGAGCGACGACCCCCTGGCCGAGACCGCCGCGGCGTTCGCGACGTTCGCGGTCGCCTTCCTCGTCCGCCCCCTCGGCGGCATCGTCTTCGGCCACATCGGCGACAAGCTCGGTCGGCGTGTCTCGCTCGTCATCACGCTGCTGCTGATGGGGGCCGCGACCGTCCTCGTCGGTTGCCTGCCGACCTACGAGAACATCGGCATCCTCGCCCCCATCCTCCTCATCCTGCTCCGCGCCATCCAGGGTCTCGCGGTCGGCGGCGAATGGGGCGGCGCGGTGCTCATGAGCGTGGAGCACGCTCCCGAGAAGTCGAAGACGTTCTACGGCGGCTTCACCCAGCTCGGCAACCCGGCCGGCGCCCTCCTCGCCTCCGGCATCTTCGCGATCATGGCCCGCGGCGGCGACACGTTCATCATCGACGGCGGCTGGCGCATCCCGTTCCTGCTGTCGATCGTCCTGATCGGCGTCGGTCTGTGGGTCCGGTATCGCGTCGAGGAGTCGCCGGTCTTCGAGGAGAAGATCGAGGGTCGCAAGCAGTCCATGCCGCTCGCCTTCGCCCTCCGCGTCAACTGGAAGCCGATCCTCCTCGGCATCGGCATCCTGCCCATCTCCACCGGCGGCTACTATCTGGCCACCACCTTCGCCACCGCGTACGCGACGGGTGAGCCCATCGCGATCAGCGAGCAGGTCATCCTCGACGCGATGACCCTGGCCTCCTTCGTGGAGTTCGTCGTGACGCTGCCGGTCGCCTGGCTCGGTGACAAGTGGGGCCGAAAGAACGTGATGTACATCGGCCTGATCACCTCGGTGCTGACCTTCGCGCCCTTCCTGCTGCTGATGCCGGGCCGCGTGGAGCCGCTGATCTTCCTCTTCGCCTCGCTCGTGCGCATCGCGATGAGTGCGACCTACGCCCCGATCGCGGCGATCCTCGCCCAGATGTTCCGTCCGCAGGCGCGCTACACCTCGATCGCGCTGTCGTACGGCGTCGGCGCCGCCATCTGGGCCGGATTCTCGCCCTGGTTCGCGACGCAGCTCATCGCCTGGACCGGCAGCGTCTGGTCGGTCATCGCGATGTTCGTGGGCATGGCCGTCATCGCCGGGATCTGCACGCGTCTCGCGCCGCAGCACTCCGACGAGGCCCCGGTCACGGCGTCGTTCACCGCCCGGACCGACACCACGGCGAACCGCCTGCCCTGACCGGCACCCTTCCCCCGCACGACACCACCGCGAACAGGCATCATGAGAAAGCTCACTCCCTTCGACCGCTCGGCCCAGGCCGCTCCCGTCCTCGTCACCGCGCGAGCCATCCACACGGCGGACCCGGCGGACACCACCGTCACCGCGATGCTGACCGACCGGGGGCGCATCGTCGCCCTCGGCACGGCGGCGGAGTGCGAGGACGTGGCGGCGCGGGCCGGACTCACTCCGGAGCGCGTCGATCTGGGGGAGGCGGTGGTCGTGCCCGGCTTCGTGGACGCGCACGCGCATCCGCTGATGTTCGGGCAGATGATGACCTGGGTGGACTGCGGTCCGGAGAAGGCGGGGAGCATCCCGGAGATCGTGGCGCTGCTGAAGGCCGCCGCGGCGGATCTCCCCGCCGGGCGCCCGGTGCGCGGCTACGGCTACGAGCAGCGGAACCTCGCCGAGAAGCGGCACCCCACACGGTTCGAGCTCGACGAGGTGGCCGCCGACCGCGAGGTGTACCTCATGAACGCCTCCGGCCACGGTGGCGTGGTGAACTCGTACACGCTCGACCTCAACGGCGTCGACCGGGACACCCCGAACCCGGACGGCGGCGAGTTCTTCCGCGACGCCGACGGCGAGCTCACCGGCGAACTGTCCGACGCGGCGTGCAACATCCTCACCGGCGTCCACGGGGTGAAGATCGGCCACCACGGTCCGAACTTCCACCTCGCGGACGAGCCGGAGGAGCACCTGCGCCAGCTCGACGCGGCGACGCAGCGCTTCCTCGCGGGCGGGGTCACCTCCATCGGCGACTGCCAGGTCACGCGGCGCGAGTTCGACATGTACCTGCGGCTCGCCGAGGCCGGGCGGCTGGAGCTGCGCGTGTCGATGTACCTGCTGTCGCACCTGCTCGACGAGGCGCTGGAGATGGGGCTCGTCGGGCAGTTCGGCAACGCGCACCTCAGCTTCGCCGGCATCAAGTTCTACGCCGACGGCACTCTGGGCGGCTGGACCGCGTACTTCCCGGACGGCTACGTCGGCGACCCCTGCCGCACCGGCCAGCTCTACCACGAGCCCGCCGACTACGCGGAGCTCATCCGCAAGGCGCACGCGGCTGGACTGCAGACCGCGACCCACGCCCAGTCGCCCACCGCGATCGAGATGGTCGTGTCGGCGATCGAGGCCGCGCTCGCGGAGCGTCCGGATGCGGACGCCCGGCACCGCATCGAGCACTGCGGCCTGCCGACCCCCGGGCAGATCGAGCGGATGGCGGCCGCCGGCATCCGTCCCGTGAACCAGACGCAGCACTACTTCAACTGGGGCGAGGGCGTGGAGGAGGCCATCGGCACGCCCGGTGAGCGCTTCAACCCGCTGGGGGAGTTCGAGCGTGCGGGCGTGCCCATGACGATCTCCTCGGACGCCCCGGTCGCCGAGCCCATCCCGCTGGAGGCGATCCAGACCGCGGTCACCCGGGTCACCCGTCGCGGACACCGGCTCGGCCCGGACGACCTGCGCATCTCCGCGACCGCGGCGCTGCGGGCGCACACGATCGAGGGCGCGGTCTCGATCGGCCGGGAGGACGACCTCGGCTCCCTGGAGCCGGGCAAGTACGCCGACTTCGCGGTGCTCTCGGACGACCCGCTCACGGTGCCGGCCGAGGAGATCGCGGCGATCGAGGTCCGTGAGACCTGGGTCGACGGCGTCCGTCGGCACGCGATGTGAGGATGACACGATGAGCACCGACACCACCGGGGACCACTGGTACGCCGATACCGCAGGCCGTGCGGTCCTGGAGACCATCCGCGGCTACGGGGTGACCGCGGTCTTCGGCATCCCCGGCACGCACAACCTGGAGTTCTATCGGCCCCTCGCCGACCTCGGCATCCGCGCCGTGACCAACCGCCACGAGCAGGGGTCGGGGTACGGTGCCGACGGGTGGGCGCAGCAGACCGGGCTCCCCGGCGTGGTGATCACGACCTCGGGCCCCGGGCTCCAGAACGCGATGAGCGCGATCGGCACGGCCTTCTGCGAGTCGCGACCCCTCATCGTGCTCTCGCCCGGCGTGCCGCTCGGGGCGGAGTTCGCCGACGTGGGCACGCTGCACGAGACCAAGGACGCGACGGCCATGGTCGGCGCGATCGCGGAGTGGTCGCGACGGGTGTCGACCGCGGCGGAGGCGGTGCAGGCCGTGCACGACGCGTTCCACCTCTTCCGCACCGGCCGTCCCCGCCCCGTGCACATCGAGATCCCGCTCGACGTGCTGGAGGCGCCCGCCGCCGTGCCCGCGGAGGACCGGAAGCCGCGCCCGATGCCCGACCGCGTCTCCGGGGATCCGATCGCGCTCGCCGAGGCCGCCCGGCTGCTGTCCGCCGCCCGCCGCCCGGTGATCGTGGCCGGTGGGGGTGCGGTGGACGCCGCGCACCAGATCGCCGCGGTGGCGGAGCGGCTCGGAGCCCCCGTGCTCACGACCCTGAACGGCAAGGCGGTGCTCGACGAACGGCACCCGCTCTCGCTCGGCTCGAACCTGCGCCTCGCCGCCGCACGGGCTGTGGCCGAAGATGCCGACGTGCTGCTCGTGGTCGGCTCGAAGCTGGGCGAGGCGGAGCTCTGGGCTCCGCGGCTCGAGGCACGCGGCGCCGTGATCCGCGTCGACATCTCTCCGGAGCAGCGGGACAAGAACCTCACCGCGACGGTCGCTCTCACCGGAGACGCCGCCGCCGTGACCGACGCCCTCCTGCCCCTGCTGCCGGACCCCGCCCGTCCCGCCCGGGACCTCGCGGCCGAGCGAGCCGCGATCGAGGCGGAATCGCGGGAGACCGCGCCGGACACCGTCGCGCTGGCCGAGATCATCGCCGACGCCCTCCCTGCCGACGCGATCGTCGCCGGCGACTCCTCCCAGATCGTCTACATGGCGCTCGGCAGCGTGCTGCGGCAGGAGCAGCCGCACTCCCTCCTCTACACGCCGACCTACGCCACGCTCGGCTATGGCCTCCCCGCCGCGATCGGCGCGGCCGTCGCGCAGACCGAACGCCCGGTCGTCACCGTCATCGGCGACGGCGCTCTGATGTTCTGCGTGAACGAGCTCGTCACCGCTGTCGAGCAGCGCCTCGATATCACCGTGGTGTGCGTCGACAACGGCGGGTACGCGGAGATCCGCCAGAACGAGCTCGACCGGGGCATGACCCCGGTCGGCGTCGACCTCGTGCAGCCGGACTGGGCCGCGCTCGCCACCGCCTTCGGGGCGACCGGGCGACGGGCGGCATCGCGCGCCGACATCGCCCCCAGCATCCGCGCGGCCATCGCCGACGGCGGGGTGCAGCTCGTGCACATCCCGCAGCACGCCCTCTGAGACCCACACCTCCCGACGAACAGGAACGAGAAATGACCGACAACATCGGCCCCGTCGACGCCTCCGTGAACCCGCGGTACTCCGGCATCGCCACCTTCGCCCGCCTGCCCCGCATCGAGGACGTGCCGCGCGCCGACATCGCGGTGGTCGGCATCCCGTTCGACTCCGGCGTGAGCTACCGCCCCGGCACCCGTTTCGGCCCGTCGCATGTGCGGGAGTCGTCCCGGCTGCTCCGGCCTTACAACCCCGCACAGGACGTGTCGCCGTTCCAGCTCGCCCAGGTGGTGGATGCGGGGGACATCCCGGTGAACCCGTTCGACCTCACCGAGGCCGTGACCGAGGTCGAGCGCGCGGCGCTGGCGCTCGGTGAGCAGGTGCAGCGCCTCGTCACGATCGGCGGCGACCACACCGTGGCCCTTCCCCTGCTGCGGGCGGTGGCCGCGAAGCACGGACCCGTCGCGGTCCTCCACTTCGACGCCCACCTGGACACGTGGGACACCTACTTCGGGGCCCCCATCACGCACGGCACCCCCTTCCGCCGCGCGAGCGAGGAGGGGCTGATCGACCTCACCGCGAGCTGCCACGTCGGCACCCGCGGACCCCTGTACTCGAAGCAGGACCTCGAGGACGACGAGCGCCTCGGCTTCTCCATCGTCTCCAGCGAATACATCGAGGAGCACGGGGTGGAGGCCGCGATCGACCGCATCCTCACCCGCATCGGCGACAAGCCGCTGTACGTCTCGATCGACATCGACGTGCTCGACCCCGCGCACGCGCCCGGCACCGGGACCCCCGAGGCGGGAGGGCTCACGAGTCGCGAGCTGCTGCGCATCCTCCGGGCGCTGGGCGACCGCGACATCGTCGGCGCCGACGTCGTGGAGGTGTCGCCCGCGTACGATCACGCCCAGATGACCGGGATCGCCGCGAGCCACGTCGTGTACGAGCTGGTGACCCTTCTCGCCGCCCGACTCGCCTCCTGACACCCGGGGTCAGAACAGCGTCCCGAGGAGGTCCGCGAACAGGGCCTCGGCGTCGCACTCCACCCGTCGCCGTGCGAACCAGTCGCACACGTTGACGCAGTCGCGGTGCAGGAGGTCGAGGCCCTGCGGATTCGCGATCACGTCGACGATCTGCGGCAGGTCGATCACCCGCACCCGCCCCTCGTGCACGAGGAGGTTGTAGGCGGAGAGGTCGCCGTGCGCGAAGCCTGCGGCGGCGAAGACCCGCATGAGCTCGACCACCTGCGTGAAGTACTCCTGCATCTCGGCGTTCGACCCGCGCACCTGGGCGAGCCGGGGTGCCGCGATGCCCCGGTCGTCGCCGAGGAACTCCATGAGCACCTCGGTGCCGCTGACCTGCACGGGATAGGGGACCGGGGCGCCGCGCTCCCACATCCGGCACAGGGCCTCGAACTCCGCGAGCGACCACTGGGCTGCGGCGACCTCCCGCCCGTGGGCGGTCTTCTTGGCGAGGGCGCGCGTGTCGCGGGTGTTCCGCGTGCTGCGTCCCTCGGTGTAGACGGCGGAGCGCTGGAAGCTCCGGTTCTCGATGCCGCGGTAGCGCTTGGCGGCGAGGAGGGTGCGCTGCGTCGGGTCGTCGGGCACCGCGCGCTCCAGCAGGAACACGTCGGCCTCCTTGCCGGTCTTCAGGATGCCGAGCTCGGTGTCCAGGGCGCCGGCGGAGGTCACCACCCAGGCGGGGCGGGGTTCCGGTCCCCGCTCGGTGGGGGTGGACGAGGGCCAGGTCGTCCAGCGCTGGTTCGGGCCGGGCTCGACCTCGGCGAAGGAGAGGGCGGTCTCGAGGGAATCGAAGGAGGTGGCGTCGAAGGACGCGGCTTCCGAGGAAGCGGGGGATTCGTTCACGGTGTGGCTCCGGGAAGGGAGGCCACGCGGATCAGGAGCGGGTGGCCTCGAAGGGAAGGTGGTCGGCGATAGGCGCGACGACGACAGCGTTCATCTCATCGCCTCCTTCGCTCGGGCTTCCCGGGCGGATCCCGGTGCGTCGTCGAGCCTAGGGGGTCTCCCGGGGGTTGTCCAGGGCCGGACGATCGGTCGGATGCGGCGGACGACCGGTCGGGCGCGCGCCCGCCCCCGTTGCGAGTCTGGAAGCATGACCACGACCGCCCCCGTCCCGACCCTGCCGACCACCCGCGTCGACCGCATCCGCTACGGCGGACTCATCGCCCTCATGGTGATGGGCTTCCTGCTGGTGACCGCCGAGTTCCTCCCCAACGGAGTGCTCACCGAGATGGCGGACGGTCTCGGGGTGACCCCCGGCCAGGCCGGGCAGACCGTCACCGTCACCGCGCTCGTCGGGCTCTTCGTCGCCCCGACCGTCGGCCTCGTGTTCCCCCGTCTGGACCGTCGGTCGCTGCTGGTGTGGATGGCGCTCGCCGCGGCCGTGTCGAACCTCGTGGTCGCGATCGCGCCGAACCTCGTGGTCGTGCTGCTGGCACGGTTCCTGCTGGGAGCGGCGATCAGCGCCTACTGGACGATGTCGATCACGGTCGCCGCGCGGCTCGCAGGGCCGGAGCACCTCGGTCGCGGGGTGATGTTCACCTCCGCCGGCGTCTCGCTCGCCACGGTCGCCGGCGTCCCGCTCGGGGTCATGCTGAGCGAGGTCGTCGACTGGCGCGCCGTCTTCGCGATCGCGGGAGTGCTCATGGTGGTGCTGGCCGTGGCCCTGCGATGGGCGCTGCCGACCGTCCCGGCCGAGCGGGCGTCGAGCCTGCGTCTGCTCGTCGACACGGTGCGGCGTCCGGGCATCGGACTCGGGATGGTCGGACACGTGCTCGTCGTGCTCGGCCACTTCCTCGCCTACACCTACGTCCGCCTCGCGCTGGAGCGCATCCCGGACGTGGACGCCTCGACGATCGTCGTGCTGCTGGCGCTGTTCGGCGTGGGAGGCCTCCTCGGCAACCTCTCCATCGGCCTCGTGATCGACCGCTCCTTCGCCTTCTTCGCGGTGTTCGCGCCGCTGGTGATCTCGGCCGCCGTGCTGTCGATGGTGCTCTTCTCCGGATCGATCATCGGCATCGGTGCGGTCGTGCTCCTCTGGGGCTTCTTCTTCTCGTCGTGGCTGATCGTCGTGAACACCTGGGTGGGCCACCGCATGCCGGACCGCCTGGAGGCCGGGGGGAGCCTGGTGGTCGTCGGGTTCCAGGGCGCGATCACTCTCGCGGCCGGCGTGGGCGGACTCCTCGTCGACACGCTGAGCATCGAACTCGTCTACACCATCGGTGCGGTCTCGCTCCTCGCCGGTGCCGTGCTGTTCGGCCTCTCGAACCGCCGCAGCTCCCGCCCCTGACCTCGTGCCCGCCCGGGCTCGACTTCGGAGCAGGCCGACGACACGCCGTCCCCTCGGGCTCGGGGCCGGCGTGTCGCCCCGGATCTCCGAATCCGTGCCCGCCCGCAGGGGGAACAGGTCGTGGGATCAGGCAGGAACGAGGGAGTGCGAGGCGCGCCAGGAGGAGGGCGTCATCCCCGTCCGGCGGCGGAAAGCACGGCTGAACCCCTCGTCCGAGGCATAGCCGAGCTCGCGCGAGACGCTCGAGACGGACTGCCCGGCCTGGAGCATCCGCTTCGCGGCGTCGACCCGCACCTCGGTCACATAGTCGGCGGGGGAGCGGCCCACGGCCAGGCGGAACCGCTCCGCGAAGGCCGAGCGCGACATGGCGCCGACGGCGGCCAGGCGCTCGACGGTCCAGTCCCGTCCCGGCTGCTCGTGGATGGCGTCCACCACGCGGTCGAGGAAGGGGTCCTTCGACAGCGAGGGCCACCCCGCGGGCGCACAGCCGTTGGCCGCCCAGGCCCGGATGACCGAGAGCAGCACGGTGGTCGCCATCATCCGACAGATCAACGGGTCTCCCTGGCGCACCGGGCACGCGGGCGCATCGACCACGCCCATGTTCTCGGCGAGGGCGGCGGCGGCCGGCTCCAGCGCGTCGAACCCGGTCACCGCGAGGAAGGGCGGCAGGAGCGCGGGGAGGGGAGAGGCGGTGTCCGCGAGCTCGATGTCGACGACGAGGAGCGTGGTGTCGGCATCGGCCTCCAGTGCGAAGGTGTCGCCGCGGAGCAGGAGGAAGGCGTCGCCGGCGACAAGTCGGTCGCGGCGTCCGGGCTCCTCGACCGTGAGCTGCTGCGAGTCACGGTCCACGTCGACGCGGCAGCCCGTGCCCAGAGGCGGATGCCCATGCACGGCGCCGTCGGCGAGGTAGACGAGGGTGATCCGGCCAGGCGGCAGCGGGAGGAGTCCTCCGGGGGTCAGCCGCACGCGGCGGGCGATCCCCACCCGCAGGTCCACCGTGCCGAGCACAGCGGACAGCGCATCCGCGTCCGCCGTCACCATGCCTTCGGCAACGTCGGCTGCCGTCCCCCTATTCCCCTTCGAATCGCTCACCTTGCTCCATTTCGACGCCGGATGGGGCCAAGTGGGCGATTCGAAGCGGGATACGCTGGAGGGGTACCCCACCCGAGGAGTTCCGTGTTCCGCACCCCTGGCCGCCTGTACCGTGTCCTCGCGATCGCGGAGGCGATCACCTGGACCCTCCTCATCGCAGCGATCATCGCCCGCGCCGTCGGAGCCCCCGGAGTCGTGGTGACGGTCGGCGGCGGTATCCACGGGTTCGTGTTCCTCGCCTACGCCGCGACCGCCGTCCTCGTCGCGCTCAACCAGCGGTGGCACCCGGGCGTCGGTGTGCTGGCGGTCCTCAGCGCCGTCGTGCCGTACGCCACCATCCCGATGGAGATCTGGCTGCATCGCACCGGCCGTCTTCGGGGCGACTGGCGACTCGACGCCACCGACGACCCGCGTGACCGCCGCTGGTACGACCGCCTGATGCGCTGGTTCCTCCGTCGCCCCTGGGTGCTCGCGGTGCTGCTGGTCGTGGGCATCGTCGCGCTGTACGTGATCCTGCTGCTGGTCGGCCCGCCCGGGGGCAAGTGACCCCCGCGTCGCCCCGTCTGCGCGGCATCCGCGTCAGCGGCGCGCGACGGGCTGCTGGAGTTCCGTGACCCAGTCCGACTGGTCCTCCCCGACGGCGCGGACGTAGAGCTCCCGACAGGGCCCGGCGTGCACGAGGCCGCGCGCGACCACCTCGGTGTGGATGGCGTGCCAGCTCTCCGCGATCCGCTCCATCGAACCGAGGTGTACCCCGCAGACGGCGTCCTCCTCGACGGGGAGTTCGATGATCTCGATCCCGTCGGCGGCGGGGCCGGAGTAGGAGTATCCGGCGACGACCTCCATCCCGTCCGGCAGCGTCCGGTACTGGGCGATCGGGGTGGTGAGGGCGCCGCATTCGTCTCCGATGACCTCGGCCACGGCGTCGAAGGAGGGGCCCACGACCTCGGCGACCGCCGGCTGCTCGGCGACGACGGTGCGCACGGCCGCCAGGCGCACGGCGGGGAGGGGTTTCTGGACGATCTCGATCTGCGACATGTGCTTCTCCTTCTCGATGAGGTGGAGGCGCCGCTCCACATCGACGAGTCGCGCGGCGGCGAGCCGGTGCTCCTGCTCCACCTCGGCACGCCGGATGCGCAGGAGGGCCGCGATCCGGTCGGCGTCGACACCCTGGGCGAGGATCGCCGAGATGTCGTCGAGGCCGAAGCCGAGCTGACGCAGGGCGACGATCCGGTGCAGGCGCTCGAGCTGCGACGGGTCGTACGACCGGTAGCCGGTGAACTCGTCCACGTGGGCGGGTACGAGCAGCCCGGCCGTGTCCCAGTGCCGGAGCATCCGGTGGGTCACCTGGCCGATCTGCGCGAACGCTCCGATGGACAACATGTCTCTGTTCTCCCGTCTGACACCGTGTGAGAGTCAAGCATGGCGGCTCGCGGACACCTGACGGCCCGGCGAAAAACTTGAGCCTGTTCATATCAAGTTCATTTGACAGCGTTTCGGCCCCGGCGTACACTTGAGCCATCGCGACTCAGGTTTCCCTGATCGCCGCAGGTTTCCAGACCACTACAGACTTCCCAACAAAGGAGAGAACACATGGCACGTGCTGTCGGTATCGACCTCGGAACCACCAACTCCGTCGTCAGCGTCCTCGAGGGTGGCGAGCCCAAGGTCATCGCCAACGCCGAGGGCTTCCGCACGACCCCTTCGGTCGTCGCCTTCACCAAGGACGGGGAGGTGCTCGTCGGCGAGACCGCGAAGCGCCAGGCCGTCACCAACGTCGACCGGACGATCGCGTCGGTCAAGCGCCACATGGGCACCGACTGGAGCTTCGACGTCGACGGCAAGAAGTGGACGCCGCAGGAGATCTCCGCGCGCATCCTCCAGAAGCTCAAGCGCGACGCCGAGTCCTACCTCGGCGACACCGTGACCGACGCCGTCATCACGGTTCCGGCGTACTTCAACGACGCCGAGCGTCAGGCCACCAAGGAGGCCGGTGAGATCGCGGGCCTCAACGTGCTCCGCATCATCAACGAGCCGACCGCGGCCGCCCTGGCCTACGGCCTCGACAAGGGCAAGGAGGACGAGCTCATCCTCGTCTTCGACCTCGGTGGCGGAACGTTCGACGTCTCCCTCCTCGAGGTGGGCAAGGACGACGACTTCTCCACGATCCAGGTGCGCGCCACCGCCGGTGACAACCGTCTCGGTGGAGACGACTGGGACCAGCGTCTCGTCGACTACCTGATCAAGCAGTTCAAGGAGACCACGGGCGTCGACGTCTCAGGTGACAAGATCGCCCTGCAGCGCCTCAAGGAGGCCGCGGAGCAGGCGAAGAAGGAGCTCTCCAGCTCCACGTCCACGAGCATCAACCTCCCGTACCTGTCGCTGACCGACTCGGGTCCCGTCTCGCTCTCCGAGACCGTGACCCGCGCGAAGTTCGAGGACCTCACGAAGGACCTGCTCGACCGCACCAAGAAGCCCTTCGAGGACGTCATCCGCGAGGCCGGCATCAAGGTCTCCGACATCGACCACATCGTCCTCGTGGGTGGTTCGACCCGTATGCCCGCCGTCGCCGAGCTCGTCAAGCGCGAGACCGGCAAGGAAGCCAACAAGGGTGTGAACCCGGACGAGGTCGTCGCCGTCGGCGCCGCGCTGCAGGCCGGTGTCCTCAAGGGTGAGCGCAAGGACGTCCTGCTGATCGACGTCACCCCGCTCTCCCTCGGCATCGAGACCAAGGGCGGCATGATGACCAAGCTCATCGAGCGCAACACGGCCATCCCGACCAAGCGGAGCGAGACCTTCACCACGGCCGACGACAACCAGCCGTCCGTCGCGATCCAGGTCTTCCAGGGCGAGCGTGACTTCACGCGCGACAACAAGCCGCTCGGCACCTTCGAGCTCACCGGCATCGCGCCGGCTCCTCGCGGCATCCCGCAGATCGAGGTCACGTTCGACATCGACGCCAACGGCATCGTGCACGTGTCCGCGAAGGACAAGGGCACCGGCACCGAGAAGTCGATCGTCATCTCCGGCGGTTCGTCGCTGTCGAAGGAGGACATCGAGCGCATGGTGCGCGAGGCCGAGGAGCACGCCGCCGAGGACAAGGCGCGTCGTGAGGCTGCGGAGACCCGCAACCAGGCCGAGACCCTCGCCTACTCCATCGAGAAGCTCATCTCCGAGAACGAGGACAAGCTCCCCGAGGACGTGAAGACCGAGGTCAAGGCCGACGTCGATGCGCTCAAGACGGCACTGGCCGGCGACGACGACGAGGCCGTGAAGACCGCGTTCGAGAAGCTCAACCAGTCCCAGTCGAAGCTCGGCGAGGCGATCTACGCCTCCTCGCAGGCGGACGCCGCCGGCGCTTCGGCCGAGGGCGAGACCCCGACCGGTGACGCCCCCTCCTCGGACGAGGACGTCATCGACGCCGAGGTCATCGACGACGAGGACGAGAAGAAGTAATCATGACGGACAAGAACTTCGACGAGAACGAGGTTCCGGAGGGGTCGGATGCTCAGGCATCCGGCCCCGTGCCGCAGAACCACGACTCCCGCGAGGCGAAGGCCGCCGAGGGCTCCGACGAGACCCCGGTCGACGCGGCTCCCGAGGCGGAGGAAGGGCTGACGGTCGAGGACATCCTCGGTGCCGCGCAGACGGCGGATGCCGCCGCGGGCGACGCCGCGATCGCCGACGCCGAGAACGCCCTGCTGACCGACCTCAAGCGCCTGCAGGCCGAATACGCGAACTACCGCCGCCGTACGGAGGAGCAGCGCCAGATCGAGATCGAGCGCGCGAAGGGCGAGGCCGCCAAGGGGCTCATCCCCGTGCTCGACGACCTGGCCCGCGCCGAGCAGCACGGCGATCTGGTCGAGGGCAGCCCCTTCGCCGTGATCGCCGAGAAGGTGCGCGCGGTCGTGGAGCGCCTCGGCGTGGTCGCCTACGGCGAGAAGGGCGAGGAGTTCGACCCCCAGCGTCACGAGGCGATCTTCCAGCAGCCGACCCCCGGCACCTCGAAGACCACGGTGCTCGAGGTCGTCGAGGTGGGCTACCGCCTCGGCGAGGTCGAGCTGCGTCCTGCGAAGGTCGTCGTCGCCGTCCCTGCGGAGTAGGTGATCGATGGCCAGCCAGGATTGGTTCGACAAGGACTTCTACAAGACCCTCGGGGTCTCGAAGGACGTCAGCGACGCTGACCTGAAGAAGACGTACCGCAAGCTCGCGCGCAAGTATCACCCCGACTCCAATCAGGGCGATGCGAAGGCCGAGGCCAAGTTCAAGGAGATCAGCGAGGCGTACTCGGTGCTCTCCGACGCCGAGCAGCGCAAGGAGTACGACGAGATCCACGCCATGGGTTCGGGCGCTCGCTTCACGGCGAGCGGCTCGGGCGCCGGCGGGTTCGAAGACGTCTTCAGCCGGTTCGGACAGCAGGGGCGCGGCCAGACCGCCGACTTCGAGGACATCTTCGCGATGTTCAACCAGGGCCAGGGCAGCTCGTTCGGCGGTGGCCGGTTCGGGCAGCCGAGCGGCGGCTTCCGCGGCTTCGGCGGTCCGCAGCGCGGCGCCGACGTCACGGCCCGCACCACGCTGGACTTCAGCACCGCCGTGCAGGGCGAGACCATCACCCTGCAGGGAGAGGACGGCAAGCCGTTCAAGGTGAAGATCCCCGCGGGCGTCGCCGACGGGCAGAAGATCCGGCTGCGCGGCCGTGGTCGCCCCTCGCCGGACGGCGGGGAGAGCGGAGACATCGTGGTGCAGATCACGGTGCGTCCGCACCCGGTCTTCACGCGGGACGGCCTCAACCTCCGCGTGGTGGTCCCCGTGACCTTCACCGAGGCGACGCTGGGCGCGACCATCGAGGTCCCGACGCTCGGCGGCGACGTGGTGAAGCTGCGTGTGGCCCCCGGAACTCCGTCGGGCCGCGTGCTCCGCGTCAAGGGTCGGGGTGTCGCGACCGCGAAGGGGACCGGTGACCTGCTCGCCGAGCTCCAGGTCGCGGTGCCCACGCACCTCGACGACGCCGCGCGCGAGGCTCTCGAGCGGTTCCAGGAGCTGGAGCCGCAGGAGAATCCGCGGGCCGAGCTCATGGCGAAAGCCCGCCGTTGACGAGCACAGGCTTTCGCGTCGGGTCAGGCGCTTCCGGAAGGGAGTTGCCTGACCTGGCGCGGCGGCCTGACGTGAAATCAGGAAGGAAGGCGTGATGGACGCGGACACCCCGGTCTTCGCGATCGCCGCAGCCGCCAAGCTCTCCGGCCTGCACCCCCAGACCCTCCGTCAGTACGACCGGATCGGCCTCGTGGTGCCGGGGCGGACGCCCGGCGGCTCCCGTCGTTATTCTCACCGCAACATCGAGCAGTTGCGCGAGGTCGCCCAGCTCTCCTCCGAAGGGGTCAGTCTCCCCGCGATCGCCCGGCTCCTCGACCTGGAGGACGAGAACCGGATGCTGCGCGACCGTGTCGTCGCGCTGGAGAGCGCCCTCCGCGCCGAGCGCGAGAACCGTCCCGGCGTGCGGGTGTTCGCCGCCGGATCCGCGGGGGTCGTGCCCATGCCGACCGGCCGCCGCATCCGCCGCTCGACCGAGCTCGTGCTCTGGAGTCCGCGCTCCGGAGCCTGACCGCGCACCCCGGTGTGTATCCTGTCAACTGTTAACAGGAGGTCACCATGACGCAGACCGTCACGCGCGGGGAGTCGCTCGGAGCGCAGGTCGCGCGCGTGCTGCGCCAGCGCATCGTCCGAGGGGAGCTCGCGCCGGGGGCCCGGCTCACCGAAGAGGCCCTCGCCGAGGAGTTCGCCGTCAGCCGAGGTCCCGTGCGCGACGCCCTCACCCAGCTCAGCTTCGAGAAGCTCGTCGAGGTGCAGCGTCCCCGCGGCGTCTACATCGTGGGCCTCACGAGCGACGACGTCGACCAGCTCTACAGCCTCCGGGGCGCACTGGAGCAGCTCGCCCTCTCGCGGGCGATGCGGGTCGACGACGACGACCGATGGCAGCCGATGGCCGACGCCGTCCAGCGCATGGCCGAGGCCGCGGACGCGGGTGACCATGCCGCCTTCGTCACGGCCGACCTCGACTTCCACTCCCAGATCTACGCCCTCGCCGATCACCCGCGGCTGGAGGGCGCCTGGAACCAGTACCTGCCCACGTTCACGGCGCTGCTCGAGGTCACAATCAACCACGACGAAGACCTGCACGAGTCGTCGGACGATCACGTGAAGCTGCTCGACGTCATGCGCACGGGAGCTCCGGAGGACGCCGCCGCGGTCCTCTCGGCTCACCTCGACGGCGCCCGGGAGCGGATGCTCCACGAGGTCGGCTCCCGCTGAGGCCGCCCCGTCCGCGAACCCGAGGCGTTCAGCGGACGGAAAAGAACGATTCCTACCGTGGGGGCCAGGGCAAGAGCCCTGGTCCGCGCCCGCGCGGGTGTCCTGCCACGAAGGAAGAACCTCCTCATGACGAACACCACAGCCTCCGCCTCCTCCGCCTCGTCGCTCGGACTCCTCGTCCTGCGCATCGTCGTCGGCGCGATCTTCGCCGCCCACGGCGCCCAGAAGATCTTCGAGTTCACGATCCCCGGGACCATCGGCAGCTTCGCCGGCATGGGGGTCCCGCTCGCCGAGATCGCCGCGCCCGTCGTGGCCTTCCTCGAGCTCATCGGCGGGATCCTGCTGATCCTCGGACTGCTGACGCGTCCGGTCGGCATCCTCCTCGCCGTCGACATGCTGGTGGCCCTCGTGCTCGTGCACCTGCCCGCGGGCCTGTGGGTGACGGCCGGCGGCTACGAGTTCGTCGCGGTGCTCGGTGCCGCGGCTCTGGCGCTCGCGCTCATGGGGGCGGGGCGCTACTCCATCGACGCCGCGGCACTCCGCGGACGCGCGCCGGCCTGGCTCGCCTGACGGGTCAGCCGCCCGCCTCGCGCGCCGGATCCACGCGCCGGACGAGGACCCAGGTGTTGCCGAGATCGGTGACCGTGTGGGTGAACTCGTCGAGCGCCGCCTGCGACAGCGCGAGGCCGCGTCCGCTCTCCGCCTCCTCGCCGGGCATCGACACGGCGTCCCAGTCGATCGGTGCCGGCGGGGCGGTGTCGCGGATGTAGGCGCGCAGCTCCTCCGCCGTCACGCGGACGTCGATGCTCAGCACGACGTCCGCGTGCTCGTTGTGCTGTGCGACGTTGGTCGTGACCTCGCTCAGCGCGAGGGTGAACAGCACCTGGTCCTGCGCCGGTACCTCCGGAGCCTGAGTCCAGAGCCGGTCGAGCTCGTCGAGGGCGCGGTCGACGAGGGCGAGCCCGGCGGGCCCGTCGATGTGGAAGGCCCGGATGTCAGCGTCCATCGAACGCCGATTCCGGCGTCGGGTAGTCGCGGAGCACGCGATCCAGGTTGGTGAGGTGGAGGACGGTGCGCACGGCCTCGGGGACGGCGGCGATGCGCAGATCGCCGCCGGCCACCCGGGCGCTCTTGAGGCCGCCCACCAGGGCGCCGAGGCCCGAGGAATCGACGAACTCGGTGCCGCTGAGGTCGATCGCGATGCGCGGCTGCCCGGCGGCGACGAGGTCGCTCACCGCGTTGCGCAGCAACGGCGCCCCCGAGGCGGTCAGGCGCCCCGTGATCGCGACGACGGCGTAGCCGTCCCTGGTGTCAGTGCTGACGTTCATTCGACTCCTTCTCGAGGACCTGCGCGGCGGGACCGCGATAGCGCGCCGCCTGGATGATGACGCTGAGGACGACCAGGTCGTACAGGACCCAGGCGGTGTTGACGAGGGTGCCGGTGCCGTCGCCCGTGCCGACGATGACCCGGGCGACCCCGATGACGAGGGCGACTACGAGTACGACCATGGCGGTGAGCTGCGGCCAGATCTCGCGCCAGGGGACGCCGCGCGGATCCCGGCCGTCCTTCCTGGTCACGGCGAAGGACAGCGGCCGGCCGAGCACGACGTTGGCGAATGCCGTCCAGCACGCGCGGATCCACACGGGGAACAGCGCGAGCGAGTACTGCTGACCTCGCCAGGTCTTCACCCCCTTCGCGACCACGAGGAACAGAGCCTGGTTGACGAGGAAGTACGGCAGGAACCGCACGAAGAAGTCGACCGACCAGGCGGTGACGGGAAGCACCCCGAACACGAGATAGATCACGGGCGCCGCGAGGTATACGATCGCGGCGAAGCCGGAGAGGTAGCTCCACATCGTCGCGAAGTACATGAGGCGCTGCCCCACCGAGAGTCCGCGCTTGGCCAGGGGGTTGTCGCGCAGCATCACCTGCAGCGTCCCCTGGGCCCACCGCAGCCGCTGCGTGAGCATCGTCCGGAGGTCTTCCGGGGCGAGGCCGTGCGCCAGGATCTCGTGGTGGTAGACGCTCTTCCAACCGAGGGCGTGCAGCTGCATCGCGGTCGCCATGTCCTCCGTCACCGAGATCGTGGCGAGGGGGAGGATCGGCTGGGCCTCATCGGCCCGGTCGAGGCGGAGCGCGTCGAGCAGTCCGCGGACGGCCTCGACGGCGGTGAGGGGGGAGAGGTCCGAGGCGGCCAGAGCGTCGAGCCCGGCCTCGTCCACGATCACCTGCCCGAGCTCGGCGTCGTGCTGCACCGGCAGGGATTCGATCACGGCGAGGTCGGCGCGGATGCCCTCCAGGTCGTGCGCCACGAGGATGCGGGAGGCGTCGTCGACCGCTGCGCCCACGCGGGCGGCGACCTCGGCGACCGACGTACCCGCGGCGAGCTCCTTGCGTCCGCGGGCGATCGCGATGCGCAGCGCGCCGAGCTCGGTGGCGAGCGCGGGGTCGGTCGCGGCCTCGGCCTCGCGGGCGATCAGCGCCTCGGAGGTCTTGAGCGCCCGTGCGGCGGAGTCGGTCACGTTCCGCACGTATCCCACGATGCCGAGCTGCATGAGCGCCTCGCGGCGGAGCACGGCGTTCGACCCGCAGAAGAAGGCCGCGTTCCAGCCGTCCTTCCCCTGCTGGATCGGCCCGTAGAACAGCGGCGCCTGGCTGCCGAGCGGGTCGGCCTCGTCGACGTTCACGAACCACTGCGGCGTCTGCACGAGGGCGACTTCAGGATCATCGGCGAAGTAGCCGAGTGTGCGGTGCAGGATCAGCGGGTCGGGCACCTGGTCGGCGTCGAGGATGAGGAGGAACTCGCCGTCGGTCTGGAAGAGCGCGCTGTTGAGGTTGCCGGCCTTGGCATGCCGGGGCTTGCCCGTCCAGTCCTCGGAGCGGGTGAGATAGCCGACGCCCGCGGCCCTGGCCTCGGCCTCGAGTTCGGGGCGGGAGCCGTCGTCGAGGATCCAGGTGGAGTGCGGATAGGCGATCCGCTTCGCCGCCCTGGCCGTCGTCATGACGAGCTCGATCGGCTCGTCGTAGGTCGTGATGAACACGTCGACGGTGCCCTGCGGCGGCGATACCGGTGCCGGGCGCTCCTTCGCGCGCCACATCGTGAGACAGAAGAGGAACGTGTCGATGAGACTGTAGGTCTCGGCGATCACGAGCGGCACCGCGATCCACCAGGCCGACCAGTTCACCGACTCCAGCCACCGCCACGCGACGTAGTTCACGCCGAGCAGGACCGAGAGGAGTGCGAGGACACGGATCGTCGCGAACCGCGCGGTCATGTGTCCCTCCGCACGACGACGACCGTGATGTCGTCGGTCGCGCGCTCGTCGTTCGCGAGCCGCAGAGCCTCGCCGACAGCACCGCCGGGGCCCATCTCTGCGAGGACGCGCTCGACGTGGCCGAACGGGTCGTCTGGATCGAGCACGTCGAGGAGTCCATCACTGCAGCAGATGAAGGCATCGCCCGGTTCCAGGCGGGTGGTCACCGGAACCCGGGGGTCGACGAGGCCCATGCCCATGCCGAGGGGCAGGTTCGTGGAGCGCAGCGGCGTCCACGACCCGTCCGCCCGGACGACGAAAGCGAGGCTGTGGCCGGCGTCGATGACCTCGAGGTCTCCCGTCTCCGGCTGCAGCTCGGCGACGACGGCCGTGACGAACATCGACGTGTCCGCGAGATCGTCCTCGAGCAGGCGGTCCACCTCGATGACGGCGTCGGACAGCGAGCGCTCCGGCGCCGTCCGCAGGGAGGCGCGCACCGTGGCCGCGACCAGCGCCGGACCCGTGCCCTTGCCCATCGCGTCGGCGAGGGTCACGCGCAGGGCCTCCCCGTGGCGTGAGAAGTCGTAGTAGTCCCCGGCGAGCGTTCCCCGTGGGGCGGCGCCGGCGGCGATCGTGTACCCGTCGATCTCCGGGTGCACTCGCGGGCGCAGAGCCCGCTGCACCACGGCGGCGTGGTCGACGTCGGCGTCCTGTGCCAGCTCCGTCTGCACCCAGAACGCGAGGTCGCGCAGGAGGTCCTGCTGGGCGTCGGTGAAGGTGTGCGGCTCCGTGTCGAGCACGCACAGCGTCCCGACCGGCTCGCCGCCCGGCGCGTGCAGCGGATGGGCCGCATAGAAGCGGAGGTGCGGATCGCCGGTCACGAACGGGTTCTCGGCGAAGAGGTCGGTCGTGCTCGCGTCCTCCACCACCACCGTCCGGTCCTGCGACACGGTGTAGTCGCAGAACGAGTCCTGGCGCGGTGCCTCGTTCCCCCCGAGGCCGATCTGCGATTTGCGCCACTGCCGGTCGCGGTCGATCAGCGAGACGCTGACCATCGGCACGCCGAACATCTCCTTCGCCAGTCGTGCCACCCGATCCACCCGCTCATCGGGTGGTGTGTCAAGGATCCCCAGTTCCTCGAGCGCTGCCTGTCGCCGTCGCTCGTCGAACATTCCCCCGGCCCTCCTCCGTGTTTATTCCCCTCATCCTAGGGAGGAACCGCAGCAGGGGCACCAGGGCGTCAACGCGGCATTCAGGCGAACCACAGGAAACGGTTCTGCGCAAGCCCCGCGGAGAACCGCTTCTCCGGATCTAGCATCGCGCCAGGACGGGAGCGCCGTGTCTGCACGTCCTCGGAAAGGAGGCAGGTGGATGCCGCTCAAGACCCGCCAGCGGGACCGGTACAACCGCCGGGAGGCCCTCGCCGGCTATCTCTTCATCTCGCCCTGGCTCATCGGATTCCTCATCTTCACGGCCGGCGCGATGGTCTACAGCCTGTACATCTCGTTCAGCAGCTATAACCTCGCCACGAACAGCGCCCGCCCGGTCGGCATCGACAACTACGCCAACCTCTTCGAGGACCCGCGGGTGGGCGTCTCGCTCGCGAACACGCTGTTCTACGTGGTGATGGCGGTGCCGCTGGAGATCGTGTTCGCGCTGATCCTCGCCCTGCTGCTCAACCGCGTCGGGCGGGGTGCGGGTGCCTTCCGCGTGCTCTACTACCTGCCGAAGATGACGCCGGCCGTCGCGACCGCGGCGGTGTTCTTCCTCCTCCTGAACGGCAACTCCGGGGCGATCAACCAATTCCTCCGGGTGTTCGGCATCCAGGGGCCGCAGTGGCTCGTCGACCCCGCGTGGGTCAAGCCGAGCATCGTGATCATGACGCTGTGGACCGTCGCGGGGACCATGGTGATCTTCCTCGCGGCGCTGAAGAACGTGCCCGTCGAGCTGTACGAGGTGGCCTCGCTCGACGGGGCAGGACCGATCAGGAAGTTCTTCTCGATCACCCTCCCGATGATCTCGGGGGCGATGTTCTTCAACGTCATCGTGCTGTCGATCGCCGCGTTCCAGATCTTCGACCAGGCGTACCTGCTGTTCTGGCGGGATCAGAGCAATTCGTCACCGGAGGCCTCCCTCTTCTACGCGATCTACCTGTTCCAGCAGGCGTTCCGGCAGTTCAACTTCGGCTTCGCGGCGGCGATGGCGTGGCTGCTCTTCGTCATCATCATGATCATCACGCTCATCCAGGTGAAGGTCGGCAACCGCTTCGTCTACTACGAGGGAGACCGCTGATGTCCCAGACCCTGCGTCAGGTCCCCGTCGAGGCGGAGCCCGAGAAGGCCCCAGGCACGTTCACGACCACCGTCGCCACCCGTTCGCGCTGGCGACGGCGCCTGCGGCAGCCGAAGAGCCTCGTCGCCCGGATCGTGCTGAACGTCATCCTCGTGTTGTTCGCGCTGCTGTTCCTGTACCCCTTCGCGTGGCTCATCGCGGCGAGCTTCAAGCCGCGGGGAGAGGTGTTCGACAACGCCCTCATCCCGAAGACGTTCGTGCCGGAGAACTACGTCGAGGTGTGGAATCAGCTCCCGTTGCTGAACTGGATGGGCAACAGCATCGCCATCGCGCTGCTCGCCGCCGGTGCCGTCGCGATCTCCAGCTCGATCGTGGCGTTCGGGTTCGCTTACTTCCGCTTCCCGGGGCGCGGCCTGCTGTTCGGCCTCGTGCTCGCGACGATGATGCTCCCCGGCGCGGTGACGATGATCCCGATCTACCTCATCTGGAAGGAGACCGGACTCCTCGGCACCTGGGTGCCGCTGTGGGGCATGAACCTCTTCGGCTCGGCCTTCTACATCTTCCTGCAGCGTCAGTTCTTCCTCGGCCTGCCGCGGGAGCTGTTCGAGGCGGCGCGGCTCGACGGGGCCAGCGCCTGGGGACTGTTTTGGCGGATCGCGATGCCGCTGTCGATCCCGTCGTTCGTCATCGTGTTCCTGTTCGAGTTCCAGGCCAGTTGGAACAACCTGCAGGCCGCCCTCATCTACCTCAACGCCGGATCGGTGGACGAGTTCACCGCGCCGCTCGGCATCGCGTACGCCATGACCAAGTACAGCCCCACCGCGGGCGGTCACGGCGACTACCAGTACGTCATGGTCGCCTCCCTCCTGGTGACCCTCCCGATGCTCATCCTCTTCGCCTTCGGGCAGCGCGCCTTCATCGAGGGCGTCGCGACCCAGGGGCGCAAGGGATGACGAACCACAGATCGAAAGGAGCAGTCATGCGCACACGCATGCTGGGAATCACCGCGGTCGCCGCGGCATCCGTCCTCGTCCTCGCCGGGTGCGGCGGGGGAGGGGGAGACGACCAGGCGGCCGACGCCGACTTCGGGGCGGAGCCGAGCGGCACGCTGAAGGCGTGGGGCTTCGAGAACGCCGACGACGTCGGCACCTCGCGCATGGACTACGCCGCCGAGCAGCTGAAGGACGTCGAGGTCGACCTCGACGCGACGGCCTTCGACGCGCAGAAGTTCACCACCCGCATCGCGAGCGGTGACGTGCCCGACGTGGTGCAGATGGATCGCCGGTACGTGACCACGTATGCCGCGCAGGACCTCATCATGCCGCTCGACGAGTGCTTCGCGGCGCAGGACGTCTCGCCGCGCGACCACTGGTATCCCTTCGTCGTCGACGACGTCACCTACGACGACGCGGTGTGGGCGGTGCCGCAGTTCTACCAGCCGCCGGCGATCCTGCTGAACAAGGCCGTGCTCGACGAGGCGGGGGTGACGGCGGACGAGATCGACACCTCGAAGCCCGACGTGCTGCTCAGCGCGATCGAGAAGATGTACCAAGAGTCCGGCGGTGTGCCCACGCGGCTCGGTTTCGACCCGGTCGCGACCGGTCAGGCCGGGCTGTGGATCCTCGGCATGGGCGGCCAGCTCAACGATGACAAGGGGGCGCCCACCCTGGACGACCCCAGCAACGTGGCCGGCATCGAGATGCTCAAGCAGATCACCGACGCGCAGGGCGGCTTCGCGGCCGTCAAGAGCTTCAGCGACTCGTTCGACGCCTTCGGCGACCAGAACCAGTTCGTCGCCCAGCAGGTCGGGGCGCAGGTGAACGCGCAGTGGTACCCGAACGTGCTGAGCCCGTACGCCGACCAGATCGACCTCGAGGCCGTGCCGTTCCGGAACGCCGACGGGGAGCCGTTCTCGGTCGCCTCCGGCACCGCGTTCGTGATCCCGGCCGGCGCGGAGAACCCCGCGGCGGCGTGCGCGTGGATGGTGAACCTCACCTCCGACGACGCGTGGAATGCGGCGGGCGAGGCGCGTGCCGAGACCCTGAAGACCGACGGCGGGATCAACACCGGGCTGTTCACCGGGTCGCCGTCCGCCGACCAGTCCATCCGCGAGACCTTCGTCACCGACAGCGGCAACGCCGGCTTCGACCAGGTCATCTCCACCTACTACGACGTGGTGGACTACGGGCAGTCGTTCGGCTCCTCCCCGGCGGGCCAGGAGATCCAGAACGAGCTCAACAACGCCATCACGGCGGCGCTGCTCGGGGACAAGTCGCCGGAGGACGCGCTGAAGGAGGCGCAGGAGGCGGCGATGCGCGCGTACGAGAACGCCACGGCCGGCTAGTCCGGAGGGGCGAGCACTACCAGTGTTGACTGTTAACAGTCAACACTGGTAGCCTCGCGGTGTCGACAACACGGTCGACCCACGTAGAGGAGCAAAGATGCCCCGCATGCGCATCACTCGGGCGGCCGCTGCCTTCGCCGCCCTCGCCGCCACCGCTCTGGTGCTGTCGGCCTGCACGAAGGTCGACGAGAGCGAGGGGGCCGCCTCGACCTATCCCGAGGACGACATCCGGCTGATCATCCAGGCCAACCCCGGCGGCGGCTCCGACCTGTCGTCCCGCGCGCTCGCCACCGAACTCGAGAAGATCCTCGGCGTCAGCGTGATCCCGGAGAACATGCCCGGAGCCGCGGGAGCGCTCGCGATGGAGTACGTCGGCTCGCAGGATCCGGACGGCTACGTCATCGGGTTCGCCCCGGTCGAGATCGCGATGCTCAACACGACCCAGAGCGCCGACGTGCTGCCCGACGACTTCGACCTGCTCGGACAGATCATGCTCGCCCCCGGCGTCATCACGGTGGGTGCCAACAGCGGCATCGAGACCCTCGACGACCTCGTGACCCAGGCGAAGTCCGGCGCGGTCACGGTCGCGAACTCCGGCGCCGGCTCGATCTGGGAGGCCGCCACCCTCGGTCTCGGCAAGGCCACGGACGCCGACTTCACCCCCGTCCCCTATGACGGTGGCGCCACGGCGGTCGCGGCCGCCGCGTCCGGTGAGACCGTCGCCGCCGTCTCCGGACTCGGCGAGGCCCTCGCGCAGGGCGAGGCCGTCCGAATCCTCGCGGTCATGAACGACGAGCGTCACCCGGACGCGGAGGACGTCGAGACGGTCGAGGAGGCCATCGGCGAAGAGGTCGTCTTCGGCGGCTGGGGCGGCATCTACGCACCGGCCGGCCTGCCCGACGACGTGCACGACGCCCTCGAGGCCGCCGTCAAGGAGGCCGTGGAGTCCGAGAGCTACCAGAAGTTCCAGGCGGGCGCCGGCAACCTCGTGGTCTACCGCGACTCCGCGGAGTGGACCGGGTTCGTCGACGACCAGTTCGCCCTGTTCCAGGAACTCCTGGGCTGAACACCTCCGGTGGGGTCGGCACGCGCCGACCCCGCCGCGTCCTCCGACGAAGGAGCACCATGACCAGCCCCGACACCGCGGCCGAGTCGGCCGCGCCGGGCGGCTACGAGGGGGCGACCGCCTCGCGACCCCTCGAGATCGCGTTCGCCGCCGTCGCCCTCGCGATCACCGCCGGCTACCTCTTCCTCGCCACGCAGATCCCGCTGCGCCGCGAGGCCGCCCCCGGACAGATCGACGCGCGCTTCTGGCCGCTCGTCATCGGCGTGACCGGCGTCGTGATCGCGATCGCCCTGCTCGCCGTGGCGATCACGCGACCGGCACCCACGCGGGAGGACCTCGAGCGCATCCAGCCGGGCGGCGTCCTCCGGGTGGTCGCGACGATCGCGATCGCCGGTGCCTTCATCGCACTCTGGTCCCTCGGCTCGGTCATCCTCTTCGGCTACCGGATCGAGGTCTTCCCGATCGCCTGCGCCCTGCTCATGGCCGCACTGATGCTCCTCTACGGCCACCGCCGCTGGCTGAGCCTCGTCATCTACTCCGCCGCCGTCACGGCGTTCGTCTACGTCGTCTTCGGCATGCTCCTGAGGATCCCCCTGTGAACGCGCTCCTGGAGGGGCTGAACTCGCTCCTCGACATCTCGATCCTGCTGTACATGGCGGTCGGCCTCGTCCTCGGCTTCATGGTCGGCGCCTTCCCGGGCATCACCGCGACCATGGCCGTCGCGCTCGCGGCCGGCTTCACCATGACCCTCGAACCCGTGCAGGGCCTCGCGGTGCTGCTGACGATCTACGTCGCGGCGAACTTCGGCGACCGGGTGCCGTCCATCCTCATCAACACCCCGGGGACTCCCGCCTCCATCGCCACCACCCTCGACGGCTATCCGATGGCGAAACAGGGCAGAGCCGGTCTCGCGCTGACGATCTCCGCGATCGTGTCGGCCGTCGGCATCCTCGCCTCGCTCGTGCTCTTCTCCGTCGCCGCCGTGCCGATCGCCAGCTTCGCCCGGGACTACTTCAAGTCGCCCGAGCTGTTCGCGCTCGTCGTCTTCGGCATCGCGATCATGATCGGCATCTCGTCCAAGTCGATGCTCAAGGGCATCCTCGCGGGCCTCTTCGGACTCATGCTCGGCAGTGTCGGAACGTACGCCGCCACGGCCGACCAGCGCTTCACGTTCGGTGTGCTGGAACTCGTCGAGGGCGTGAACTTCATCGCCGTCATCATCGGCCTCTTCGGCATCGCCGAGCTGTTCGACCAGCTCCTCACGCACCGGAAGTCGCACGTCCGACCGATCTCGAGCCTCGGGCGGTGGTGGCCGAACCGCGCGGAGCTGAAGCAGAGCGGACGGGCCACCGCGGTCGGCGGCGCGGTCGGCCTCGGTGTCGGCCTCATCCCGGCGGCCGGCGGCGACATCGCCGGGCTCATCGGCTGGGAGCGGGCGCGCAAGGCGTCGAAGCACCCGGAGATGTTCGGCAAGGGATCGATCGAGGGCGTCGCCGCGTCCGACACCGCCTCCAGCGCCACGCTCGGCGGCTCGCTGACCACCACGATGGCACTCGGCATCCCCGGGGACTCCGTGATGGCGGTGATGATCGGCTCGATGATCATCTGGGGCATCACCCCCGGGCCCACGCTGTTCACCAACCGCCCCGACCTCGTCGTCTCGATCGTCGGGATCATGCTCGTCGCGACCCTCCTGTCGCTCGCGCTGAGCCTCGTGCGGATGAAGGGCATGGTCAAGCTGCTCGACGTGCCGCAGCCGTATCTGTGGAGCGGCATCCTCATCTTCTGCATCATCGGCACGTACGCCACCTCGAACAGCCTGTCGACGGTCGTCACGATGCTCGTCTTCGGTGTGGTCGGCGTGCTGCTCAAGCGCATGCAGGTCCCGGCAGGACCCGTGGTGCTCGGTCTCCTGCTCGGTCCGCTCGCCGAGGAGAACCTCGCCCGCACGCTGGCGATCCTGCCGACGCGGCCGTTCTTCGAGGTCGTCAGCCCGATCGCCCTCGTCCTGCTCGCGCTCGCGGTGCTGTCGATCGTGATGCCCGCGATCCGCGCCGCCCGCACGCCCCGGGCAGAGCGGGCCTCGGTGGAGGACTCGATCCTCCACACCGACAGCATCGTGCAGATCGAGAAGGCACACGACGAGCTCGCGGCGCAGCCCGACCTGCTCACCTCCACCGTCCGCAACGTCGACGCCGGTGCGCGCCGGGGACGCGCCGACCGCAAGAACCGCAAGAGCACGACCCCCGAGGAGACCGAGAAGTGACCCGCTACGACATCCTGACCGCCGTCCCGACCGCGTTCCACCGCGACGGGGCCCTCGACCTCGACGGGTCGCGTGCGATCTTCCGGTTCGTGGCCGACTCGGGGAACGAGGGCGCCTTCGTCCTCGGCACCACGGGCGAGTTCCCCGCCGTGGACGCGGGCGAGTTCCGGGCGCTCGTGGGTGCCGCGCTGGAGGAGCTGGCCGACCGGATGCGCGTCATCGTGCACGTCGGACAGCCGAGCACCTTCGAGGCCGTGCGCCTGGTCGGCATCGCGAAGGAGCTGGGGGCCACGGAGTTCGCGGCCCTCACCCCCTACTACCTGCGTGCCACGGACGACGCGATCCTCGACTACTACCGCGCCGTCTCGGCAGCCGTGGGGGAGGGGCGCCTCTACGTCTACATCTATCCCGCGCGCAGCGGGAACCCCGTCTCGCCGGAGCTGCTCGTGCGCATCGCCGCCCTGCCGAACGTGGTCGGGGCCAAGGTGAGCGAGCTCTCGCTCGACGACATCGCGGCGTACCGCGCGGTGGTGCCGGCCGACTTCGAGTTGTACACCGGCGCCGACCGTGACCTCATCGCAGCCGTCGAAGCGGGCGCGCAGGGCGTCGTCTCTGGTGTCTCGTCCGTGACGCCGAAGCCGTTCCGCGCCCTCGCCGACGCCGGACGCTCCGGCGATGCCGATGCCATCGCCGCGGCACAGGCCGCCGTGGACGACGTCGTCGCGCTCATCGGCGGCGACATGGCGCGCATGAAGGAGGCGTACCGCGTGCTCGACGTCGTGGACACGCACTGCCGTATGGCCATCGCCGAGCCCTCCGCCGACGAGCGGGCGTCCGTCGCGCAGGTTGTCGCCGCGCACCGCTGACGCGAATCCGGGACACGCACGGACGGGATGCCGCGGCCTTCGGGTCGCGGCATCTCTGCGTATCCGCTCGCTTGCTTGTCTGACAAGTGAGAGCAACTGGATGGCCACTTGACGACAGGTGCACGGACTGTCTAGGCTCAAGAGCGGGAATTCCGCCGATGTCGCGAAGGAGCGAACGGAACATGTCAGACAAGATCGAGGTCACCGGGTCCGACTTGTCGGACGCGCTCGCGCGACGTCTGGCTCAGCACCTGCAGCGCTCCGGGCTGGAGATCGGCGACCCGCTGCCCACCGAGGCCGAGCTCGGCGCCGTGCTGGAGGTGGGACGGCAGCGTATCCGCGAGGCCCTCAGCGTCCTCGAGGCGTTCGGCATCGTGGTGTCCCGGCAAGGGGCGCGCCGGGTCTGGCGAGGATTCCGCGCCGCCGATCTCGCCACCCGCTGGATCGGCTTCGTCGACGACCCGGAGGCTGCCACCCGCGAGCTCCTGGAAGTGCGTCACGCGCTGGAGACGTCTCTGCTCCCTCTGGTCATCCCGCGCCTGCAGCCGAGCGACCTGGCCCGTCTGCGGCTGCTCTCGGAGGAGATGGTGGAGCGCGCCCTGCGCAACGAGAGCTTCGCCGAGCTCGACCAGCAGTTCCACCGCGGGCTGCTCGCGCCGATGGGCAATGCGTTCGTGGATCAGTTCCTGCAGTCCTTCTGGGTCGTCTTCGCCGCCGCGCGGCGCGAGGAGCCCGTCGAGGAGGATCCCGCCATCGCCGCGATGCACGGTCGCATCATCGATGCGATCGAGGCCGGCGACACCCGCCGGGCCGTCCACGAGCTGGACGCCCACTTCTATGGTGTCCGCAACCGCTATCCGGACATCGACTTCGGCACCACGGCCCCGCTGCCGGTCTGACCCTCCCCGCAGCGGCGCATTCTGTCGCACCCGTCTTGAAATCGATTTCGCATGACCCTCATCTGATCGACGAAGGAGTACGCATCATGAGATCCACCCGAATCCTCCCCGCCCTGGCCGCCCTCGGCGTCGTCGCCCTCGCCACCGGCTGTGCCGGCAGCGCCCCGTCCGGGGAAGGGGACGGCCCTGTCGAGATCACCTACTGGCTCTGGCAGGACGACGCGACCGATCCCACCTGGACAGAGCTCGCGGACGAGTTCAACGGCGCACAGGACGACGTGAAGGTCGTGCTGGAGACGATCCCGCTGGACCAGTACCAGAACCAGCTCGTGTCCTCCGCGATGAACGGCACCGGTCCGGACGCCGCCCGCAGCAAGGACTGGTGGCTCGGGCAGTTCGCGCCGCAGGGCGCCATCGCCGACCTCACCTCGTACGTCGACGGCTGGGACGCCTCGGACGACGTCGTCGACTCGCTCTGGGCGACGGGTCAGCTCCCCGGCGAGGACGCGGTGTACATGCTGCCCCACCAGTACACGACGCTCTACCTCTACTACCGCACGGACTACTTCGAGGAGCTCGGGCTCGAGGCTCCGCGCACCCAGCAGGACCTCCTCGACGCGGCGGCCGCCCTCACCGGTGACGGCAGGTACGGCATCGACGTCCGCGGCGGTGCGGGCGGACAGGACCAGTGGCTCGCGTGGATGTACGCCGGCGGGGCGTCGGTCGTCGACGACTCCGGCGAGGTCGTCCTGGACGACGCGAAGGGCGTCGCGGTGAACGAGGACTACCTCCGCATCGTCACCGACCTGCAGGCGGCGCCCCCCGGATCGATCACGGCCGCCTTCGCCGACGTCAAGACGAACTTCGTCGAGGGCCTCACCGGCATGATGATCCACCACCCGGGTTCCCTGAAGGAGCTGCAGGGGGTCTTCGGCGACAAGCTCGGCGTCGTCCCGATCCCGACGGCCGACGGCGAGCCCGGCGCGACGCTCGGCAGTATGAGCGGCAACGTCATCCTCGAGGGCTCCGACAAGAAGGACGCCGCCTGGGAGTGGATCTCCTGGCTGAGCGAGGAGGCGCAGATGGAGAAGATCTCCGCCTCGCCGCAGGGTCAGCTGCCGGTGCTCGAGTCGGTCATCGACACCGAGGCGTACTCGTCCGACCCGCAGCTCGCGGTCGCCGTCGACGCGATCCCCACCGCCAAGACGTGGCCGGCGCTGGAGGGGGTGGCCGAGCTCGCCGCGAAGGAGTGGAACCCGCTCATCCAGCAGGCGTTCCAGGGCGAGATCAGCAGCCAGGACGTGCTGACGAAGATGTCCGACGTGCTGCGCTGAGGACCGACATGGCAAGCTCTACCCTCACGGAAGCGGTCGTCACCGGCCGGCCGGCCCCGCGCCGGCCGGTGACCCGGCCCCGGCGACGTGCGCGCCGCGGCTCGGTCGCCCCCCTCGTCCTGCTCGCGCCGGCGATCGTGCTCGTCGCGGTCTTCGCCGGGTACCCGCTCGTCCGCTCGATCTGGTTCTCGTTCAACGACGTGAGCGTCTTCACCGGCGTGCTCGAGTTCGTCGGGTTCCAGAACTTCGCCAGCGTCATCGGTACCGCGGAGTTCGTCCCCACGCTGGGCCGCACGGCGTTCTGGACCTTCGGTGCTGTCGCGCTCCAGCTGATCGGCGGGCTGTCGCTTGCGCTCATGCTGAACAACCGCTTCCCCCTGCGGGGCGTGTACCGCGGGCTCATCATGATCCCGTGGGCGACCCCCAGCGTCCTGGTCGCGCTGATGTGGAAGTGGATCCTCGATCCCAACAACGGCGTCCTCAACCAGTGGCTGCTGAACGCGGGGATCATCGACGCACCGATCGAGTTCCTCTCGCAGAACAGCACCGCGCTGCCGACGCTCGTGATGATCGACGTCTGGCAGGGGATCCCGCTCTTCGCCATCATGATCCTCGCGGCACTGCAGAGCGTGTCCGGCGAGCTCAAGGAATCGGCGCAGATCGACGGGTGCGGCCCGGTCGGCGTGTTCCGCCACGTCGTGCTGCCCGCCATCCTCCCGACGATCCTCATCACGACGCTCCTGCGCCTGATCTGGACCTCGAACTACGTCGACCTCATCTTCATCCTCACCGGCGGCGGTCCGGGCACCTCCTCGACGACCCTGGCGCTGGAGTCCTATCTGACGACCTACAAGGCCAGCGACTTCGGCGCCGGCGCGGCGTACGCCGTCATCCAGGCCCTGTTCCTCGCCGTCTTCATCGCGCTCTACGTGCGCCTCACCCGGAAGGACACCACGCGATGAGTGCGACGACCGCTCCCGTCCGCTTCGGCCGTCTCGCGGGACGGACCGGCTTCGCGATCGCCCTCCTCGGCGTGCTCGCGATGGTGCTCGGTCCCTACATCGTCATGTTGCTGACGTCGCTCACGCCCCGGGACGAGCTCGCCGGTGCCGGAGCGAACCTCATCCCCTCCGAGTTCACGACCGCGTCCTACGCCGAGCTGCTGTCGACGACGCCGTTCCTGACCTATCTGCGGAACAGCCTCACCGTCGCCGCGATCGCCGTCCCGGTCACGCTCGTCGTCTCCACCGGCGCCGCGATCGCGATGTCGCGGTTCGACTTCCGCGGCCGCGGAGCCGTCATGATCGGGCTGCTGCTCGCGCAGATGTTCCCCGCCGTGCTGCTCGTGATCTCGCTGCAGGGGCAGCTGCGCGGGATGGGGCTGATGGACACGACGCTCGGTCTCGCACTCGTGCACGCCGCGTTCGCCACGCCGTTCGCCACCTGGCTGCTCAAGGGGTTCGCGGACTCCATCCCCCGGGAGATCGAGGAGGCCGGTCAGATCGACGGGGCTTCGTCCGCGCAGATCGTCCGCATCCTCCTGCTGCCCCTGCTGCGGCCGGGGATGGTGGCGGCGGGAACCTACGCGTTCATCCTCACCTGGAACGAGTTCCTCTACGCCCTCACCTTCACCTCGCAGACGGCGACGCGCACCCTGCCGGTCGGGCTGCACCTGTTCATCGGCGAGTACCAGATCCGGTGGGACCTCCTCACCGCGGGCGGTGTGCTCTCGGTGCTCCCCGTCGTCGTCGGCTTCCTCCTCGTGCAGAAGCGCCTCGTCGCCGGTCTCGCCGCCGGTGCCGTCAAGGGCTGAAGCTCCCGTCCCCTCCTCGTCGTCTCGGAAGGACCACGCATGAAAATCGAATCGATCGACCTCCAGCTCTCCCGCATCCCCCTCCCCAAGGGGCCGTGGGGAGACCAGATCCATCGGGTGACCCACATCGAGATCATCCTCGCCGACATCACCACCGACACCGGGCTGGTCGGCACCGGCTTCAGCCACACCTCCGGTGTCGGCGGCCAGATGATGATGGCGGCGCTGCGCGAGCTCATCCCCACGCTCATCGGCCGCGAGGTCAATCCCCGGGCCGTCTGGCAGCACTCCTGGCAGCACCTGCGCGACAACGGCCCCGGCGGGACCACCACCCTCGCCCTCGCCGCGATCGACGTGGCGCTGTGGGACCTGCTGGGGCTGCACTACGAGCAGCCGCTCGCGAAGCTCCTCGGCCAGGTGCGCGACCGGGTCGCACTGTACGGCAGCGGCATCAACCTCAACCTGTCCGCCGAGGAGGTCGTCGAGCAGGTCAAGGAATGGAAGGCCGACGGGTACGCCGCCGGGAAGGTCAAGGTCGGCAAGCCGGACCTCGAGGAGGACGTCTACCGGCTCACCAAGATCCGCGAGGCGGTCGGCGAGTATCCGCTCATGGTCGACGCCAACCAGGGATGGACGTACGGGGAGGCGGTCCGGGCGGTCACCCGGTTCCGCGACCTCAACCTCTACTGGGTGGAGGAGCCGCTGCGCGTGGACGACGTCGCCTCGCACGCCCGCCTCCGGGCCCGCTCGCCGATCCCGATCGGGCTGGGCGAGAACGTCTACACGCTCCAGCAGTTCAACCAGTACCTCCTCGCCGACGCGTGCGACTTCATCCAGGCCGACGTCGGTCGCGTGGGCGGCATCACGCCCTATATGGACATCGCCGCCCTGGGCCGGGCGTACAACGCCCCGATGACGCCGCACTTCGTGATGGAGCTCACGGCGAACGTGCTCTGCGCGGTGCCCAACGCCCTGTTCGGCGAGATGACGGACGGGGGCACGCTCAGCGACCTCGGCGTCATCGTGCCGCAGCGGCCGCAGAACGGGTTCTTCGTCCCGACCGGAGCGCCGGGGAACGGCCTGGAGTACGACCGTGAGAACCTCGCGCGGCACGCGGTGAGCTGAGGGAGACGAACGACATGACGGACATCTTCGACCTCACCGACCGCATCATCCTGGTCACCGGCGGCCTCGGCCAGATCGGATCGGCCTTCGTCCGGGAGCTCCACGGACGCGGTGCCCGGGTGGCCGTGGCATCGCGCACGGTCGACGCCGCACGCCTGCAGGAGACGTTCCCCGAGATCGCCGACAGCCCGCGCCTGCTCGGCGTCTCCGTGGACATCGTCTCGAAGGACAGCGTCGAGGCCGGCCTCGACGCGATCGTCGAGGCGTGGGGTGCGGCGCCGGACGGCGTGATCAACAACGCCGGTCTGGACACCCAGCCGAGCGCGCCGCCCGAGGTCTCCGGGCCGTTCGAGGACTTCCCCCTCGAGGTGTTCCGGGAGGTGGTCGACGTGAACCTCGTCGGCACCTTCCTCGTCACGCAGGCCGCCGGCGCCCGGATGCGCGCGGCCGGCACGCCGGGCTCGATCATCAACGTCGGCTCGATCTACGGGATGGTGTCGCCGGTGCAGGACATCTACGCCTACAAGGAGGAGCAGACCGGGGTGCCGTTCGTGAAGCCGGTGGCCTACTCGGCGGCGAAGTCGGGGCTGTACAACCTCACCCGGTACTGCGCGACGTACTGGGGCCGACAGGGCATCAGGGTCAACACCCTCACCCCCTCCGGCGTCGGTCGGGACACGCAGGACGCGACCTTCCGGCAGAACTACACCGCGCGCATCCCGATCGGGCGGATGGCGGAGGCGACCGACTTCAACGGGGCCGCGGTCTTCCTGCTCTCCGATGCCTCGCGCTACATGACCGGAGCGAACCTCGTCGTGGACGGGGGGTGGACCGCATGGTGACCACGGCGGCTGACCTCGGGGTGCTGATGGCCGCGATCGCCACCCCCTACGACGCGGACGGGGCGGTGGATACCGGACTGCTCTCGACGCTCGTGGAGGACTACGTCTCCCGCGGCGTCGAGGGGATCTACTGCTGCGGGTCGTCGGGGGAAGGTCTCCTCCTCTCCGCGGATGAACGGACCGCGGTGGTGGAGACCGCCGTGTGCGCCGCCGAGGGGCGCATCCCCGTCGTCGCCCACGTCGGCGCGCTGTCGACGCGGGAGGCGATCGAACTCGGACGGCGGGCGCAGCGCGCCGGCGCATCCGCCCTCTCGATGATCCCGCCGATCTACTACTCCTTCGGCATCGAGGCCGTCCTCGACCACTACCGCGCGGTGCTGGACGCCGTGGACCTCCCGCTCATCGTCTACAACATCCCGCAGTTCACGGGGACCGAGTTCACGCTCGAGACGGCCGGAGAACTCCTGGGCGACGATCGCGTGATCGGTCTCAAGCAGACCGCGCACAACATGTACGCCCTCGAGCGCATGAAGGCGGCGTTCCCCGACAAGGCCTACATCAACGGGTTCGACGAGGTGTTCGTGCCCGCGCTCGCCGCGGGTGCCCGCGGGACGATCGGCACGACCGTGGGGCTCCAGGTCGAGCTCTTCCAGGCGGCGCGGCGCCTCCTCGACGCCGGCGACCTGGTCGGAGCGCAGCGGGTGCAGAGCCGGATCAACCATGTCATCGCCGAGCTCGTCGCGATCGACGTCTTCCCCGCGGCGAAGTACCTCTCCGGTCGCAGCGCGGGAGGTGCGGGAGCGCTGGGGGACTGCCGTCGTCCGTTCCGACCGCTCTCGGAGGCGGCTCGGACCCGGCTTGATGCTCTCGGAACGACTCTCGATCGATTCCTCGCGGAGGGCTGAGGCTGAAACCGGTTACAGTGGGTGCCCATGGCCACGATCTACGACGTCGCGCGGCGGGCCGGCGTCTCCCCGGCCACGGTCTCGCGCGTCTTCAACGGCACGAGCGTGTCGGAGGAGAAGGCGGCGGCGGTGCGGGCGGCGGCCGAGGAACTGCGCTTCACCCCGAACCGGACGGCGCGTACGCTGCGGACCCAGAGCTCCGAAGTCATCGCCCTGGTGATCCCGGACATCGAGAACCCGTACTTCACCGAGATGGCGCGCGGCGTGGAGGATGCGGCGTCCGAAGCGGGGTATTCCGTCGTGCTGTGCAACTCCGACGCCCAGGCCGAGAAGGAGGCGACGTACCTCCGGATCGCGATCGCCGAGAACATGTCGGGCGTCATCATCGCGACGGCGGACGAGCGCTCGGATCTGGGGCCGGTGCGGGCGACGGGACGGCCGGTCGTCGCGGTGGACCGTCGTACAGACGCCGACATCGACGGTGTGGTCATGGCCAACCGGGAGGCGGGCGCCGCAGCGACGCAGAGCCTGCTCGACGCCGGGTATCGGCGCATCGCGTACATCGGTGGCCCCGCGCACATCGACACTGCGGCGGAGCGTGCGGAAGGCTGGCGGGAAGCGCTCTCGGCGACGGATTCCGATCATGACCTCTCCTCGCTCCAGCGCTTCGCCACGTTCCGCGTCGATGGCGGGCGCGCGGCCATGGAGGAGCTCCTCGCGCTGCCGGAGCCGCCGGACGCGGTGGTCGCCGGGAACAACCTCATCGGTGTCGGCGCGATCCAGGTCCTCACGGAGCGCGGACTCACCCCGCCGCAGCTCGGCGTCGCGGTGATCGGGTCGCTGCCCTTCACGACGCTGTCGCCGTCCGCCGTCACCGTCGTGAGGCTCCCCGCGCGCCTCATGGGCGTGACGGCGGCGCGGATGCTGTTGGATCGGATCAAGGGCGACGAGCAACCGGCCCGGACGATCGTCCTCTCCGGCGAGGTGCAGCGCGCGGCCGCGCGCGCCTGAACGGGGCGTCGCTACTGGGAGCGCCAGAATCGCGCCGCGAGGTTCGTCATCTCCTTGTCGAGATCGTCGACCTTCACCTCCAATCGATCGAGGCGGTGATCGAGGCCGTCGAGCCGCGCGGTCATCTCGCCACGGAGGCCGATCATCTCGCCACGCAGCCCGATCATCGCCCCGTGCAGCGCACCCATCGCCGCGCGCAGCCCTCCGACCTCGCGCATCATCACTGCGTGCAGCGCCGCCAACGCCCCGTGGAGTCCGCTGACCTCGTTCGTCATATCGGTGCGGAGGCCCGCGGTCTCGGTGGTCGTGTCGATGCGGAGGGTGCCGATCTCGGTCGTCATCTCGGCACGGAGGCCGGAGATCTCGGTGGTCATCTCGGTGCGGAGGGCGCCGATCTCGGTGGTCATGTCGGTGCGGAGGGCGCCGATCTCATTGCGTAGTCGTGTGGTCTCGGTGGTCATCTCGGTGCGGAGGGTGCCGATCTCGGTGGTCATGTCGGTGCGGAGGGTGCCGATCTCGGTGGTCATCTCGGTGCGGAGGGCGCCGATCTCATTGCGTAGTCGTGTGGTCTCGGTGGTCATCTCGGTGCGGAGGGTGCCGATCTCGGTGGTCATGTCGGTGCGGAGGGTAGCGATCTCGGTGGTCATGTCGGTGCGGAGGCCGGAGATCTCCGTGGTCATCTCGGTGCGGAGGGTGCCGATCTCGCCGGTCATCTCCCCACGCAGTCCGCCGATCTCCGCACGGAGCACGCGACCGAACTGCGTCGTCATGAGGGTCATACCACCGAGCATCGTCGTCACGAAGATGCCGATCAGCGTCCATACCTGCGGGTCGTTCAAGGGCATGCCTCCAGTCTCGATCGGAGGGGTCAGGCTGTCACGGTATTCCGGTGCTGAACCGGCGTTTTTCCGGCCGGAGGCGAAGATTGTGGAGACTCTCGATATCGGTCCTCGTGGTGCAGAAGCAGGCAGCTGCTTGCGCCTTGAAATCGATTTCGCGTAGCCTGGGTCCAGGCCTGCACGGCCCGTCGGGATCGAAGGAGAGACCATGCGCTGCACCCTCGGGGTGGACATCGGCACGTCCAGCAGCAAGGGCGTCCTCGTGGACCCCGCCGGCACGATCCTCGCGACGGCGACCCGCGCGCACGATGTCTCCCGTCCGCAGTCCGGATGGGTCGAGATGGACGGCCGGATCTGGTGGGACGAGTTCGTCGAACTGGCCACCGACCTTCTCGCCGCGGTCCCCGACGCGGAGGTCGTGGGCGTCGGCGTGAGCGGCATGGGCCCGTGCGTCCTGCTCGCCGACGAGGACGACGAGCCCGTGCGCCCCGCGATCCTCTACGGTGTGGACACCCGTTCCACGGTGCAGATCGAGCGCATGACGGCGGAGCTCGGCGTCGAGGAGATCACCCGCGTGGGCGGCTCGACGCTCACCTCGCAGGCCGGTGGGCCGAAGATCGCCTGGGTCACCGAGGAGGAGCCGGAGTCCTGGCAGCGCGCGCGGCGGCTCTACATGCCCGCCTCCTGGCTGGCCCGCAAGCTCACCGGCGCCTACGTCCTCGACCACCAGTCGGCCAGCCAGGTCTCGCCGCTGTACGACATCGAGCGCGAGCAGTGGCACGACCCCTGGTGGCAGCGGTTCGCCGGGACGATCGAGCAGCCGCCGCTGCGCTGGGCCGCGGAGATCGCGGGCACCGTGACCGCCGCTGCAGCGGACCTGACCGGCCTGCCCGAGGGGACCCCGGTCATCACCGGCACGATCGACGCCTGGACCGAGGCGGTGAGCGTCGGCGCCCATGAGGTCGGCGACCTCATGCTGATGTACGGCACGACGATGTTCCTCGTCGCGACCGGGGAGCAGACGCTCCGCACGCCCTCGATGTGGACGACGGCCGGCGCCTTCGCGGGCACGCGCAACCTCGCCGGCGGGTTGTCCACATCCGGAGCGCTCACCGCGTGGCTGAAGGACCTCTCCGGCGCCGACTACCCGGCGCTGCTCGCCGAGGCGGAGGAGTCGGGTTCCGGCGCGAACGGCCTGCTGATGCTGCCGTACTTCGCCGGTGAGCGCACCCCGATCCAGGATCCCGACGCCCGCGGCGTCATCGCCGGGCTCACTCTCCGGCACACCCGAGGAGACCTCTATCGCGCGGCCCTCGAGGCCACCGCGCTGGGCGTGCGCCACAACGTCGAGACCATGCGAGCCGCCGGCGCCGACATCCGCCGCATCGTGGCGGTCGGCGGCGGCACGCAGGGACGGCTGTGGCTGCAGATCGTCTCGGACATCACCGGGCTCGTGCAGGAGGTGCCGCAGACGACGATCGGCGCGAGCTACGGGGCCGCCTTCCTCGCGGCGACCGCCACGGCCGCCGACGGGGCCGCGCCCGCGATCACCGACTGGAACCCCATCGCCGACACCGTCCGCCCGGACGAGGCGCTGCGTCCTTTCGCGGACGCCCTCTTCGACCGCTACGTGCGCCTGTACGACGGCTCGAAGGACGTCGTCCATGAACTCGCCGCCGCCCAGCGCGACGGATCCCCCACCCCCTCGACCCCGGAGAACTCATGACCGCCTACACCCTGCCCACCCCGGCATCCCGTCCCACCGCTGCGCCGAAGACCGCGTACCTGATCGCCTCCGGCGACCTGCGCGAGTCGGCCAACACGGCCGGCTGGCCCACCCAGGTCGAGCTCGAGGCCGGGGTCACCGGCGTGCTGAACGACCTCGGCTGGACGGTCGTCCGCGCCAACGAGGTCGACCCGGAGACCGGTCACGGCTTCATCTCCAGCCAGCGCATGGGTCTCGAGGTGTTCAAGAACATCCCCGTCGACGCGCCGCTCATCGTCGCCGAGGCCGTCTGGCAGTACTCGCACCACGTGCTCGCGGGCCTCCGCACGCACGAGGGCCCGATCCTCACGGTGGCGAACTTCGCGGGCGACTGGCCCGGCCTCGTCGGCCTCCTCGGCCTCAACGCGGGCCTGACGAAGATGGACAAGCCGTACGCGACGATCTGGTCGGTCGACTTCACCGACGACTGGTTCCGCGACGGCATCCGGGAGTGGACGGAGACCGGCGCCATCACCCACGATGCCTCCCACGTGCGTCCGCTCCCCGCACTGCCGGACAGCCCGGAGAAGCAGCTCGGCGAGGCGCTCGCCGCGGAGCTGCGCGCCGAGAAGGCCATCATCGGCGTCTTCGACGAGGGCTGCATGGGCATGTACAACGCCATCTTCGACGACGAGCTCCTCAACCAGACCGGCATCTACAAGGAGCGCCTGTCGCAGTCGGCACTCTACGCGGAGATGCTGAACGTCACCGAGGAGGAGGCCGACGCCGCCTACGACTGGCTGATCGAGCGCGGCATGACCTTCCGCTACGGCGAGGACGCCGCGACCGAGCTCACCCGCGAGCAGGTGCAGTGGCAGCTGAAGATGTACATCGCCGCCCTCCGCATCGCCGACGACTTCGGCCTCGACGCGGTCGGCATCCAGTACCAGCAGGGCTTGAAGGATCTCGTTCCGGCGTCGGACCTGGCGGAGGGCATCCTGAACTCCACCGAGCGCCCGCCGGTGACCTCGCGCGACGGCTCCCGCGTGCTGCACGAGGGGCGCGCGTTCCCGCATTTCAACGAGGCCGACGAGGGCGTCGCCGTCGATGCGCTCGTGACCGACCGCGTCTGGCGGGCGATGGGGCTCGTCCCCGACAACACTCTCCACGACGTCCGTTGGGGCGAGGACTACGACGGGCAGTTCGTGTGGGTGTACGAGATCTCCGGCTCGGTGCCGGCCTCCCACCTCGGCGGCTGGCAGAACGCGGAGGGGTGGCGCCAGGGTCACGTGTTCTTCCCCGCGGGCGGCGCCACGATCAACGGCGTCTCGAAGCCCGGCGAGGTCGTGCTCTCCCGGGTGTTCATCGCCGAGGGCGTCCTGCAGGCGGACATCTTCCGGGCGTCGGTCGTCGAGCTGCCGGCGGAGGAGACGCAGCGCCGGAAGGACGCCACGAACCCGGAGTGGCCGATCGCCCATGTGGTGCTGCACGGCATCTCGCGCGACCAGTTCATGGCGCGGCACAAGGCGAACCACGCGCAGCTCGTCTACGCGCCCGACGCCGAGACCGCGGACAAGGCGCTGATCGCGAAGGCCGCGATGTTCGACGGCATGGGCATCAAGGTCAACCTCGTCGGCGACGTGGCGATCTGAGGCCGCGGGTCGGTCACTGCGAGCGCCAGAACCGCGTCGCGAGGTTCGTGAGCTCCCTGTCGAGATCGTCGACCTTCGTCTCGATGCGTCCGAGCCGGGCGTCGAGGCCGTCGATCCGTGCGGAGAGTCGATCAGTGTCCATACTTGCGGGTCGTCCACGGTCATGCCTCCAGTCTGAGTCCGGGGTCTCAGGCTGTCACGGTATTCCGCAGCGGCACGGCGGAGGGGCGGAGATCGCTCGGCGGGCCGCTCAGCGCGCGCAGGGCGTAGAGGATCGTCGCGAGGTCGACGAGCTCCTGCACCAGCGCGCCGACGACCGCGGGGATGACGCCGGTCATCGCGACGACCATCAGCCCCACGCTCAGCCCGATCCCGATCCAGATCGCGGTGAGGGCGACGCGGAGGGTGTGTCGTCCGATCGCGACGGCGTCGACGACCTTGGCGAGCGAATCCACGAGGATGACGACGTCGGCGGCGTCCCCGGCGGCCGTCGCTCCCTTCGCACCCATCGCGATGCCGATGTCGGCCGCTGCCAGCACCGGGGCGTCGTTCACACCGTCGCCGACCATCAGCACGGGCCGTGGTTGCATCTCGGCGGCCAGACGCACCTTCTCGGGCGGCAGGAGTTCGGCGTGGATCTCGTCGATCCCGACCTGCCGTCCGATCGACGCCGCGGTGGTCTCCACATCCCCGGTCAGCATCGCGAGCCGGTCGACCTCGTGCGTCCGCAGCCACGAGATCACGGCCGGCGCCTCCGGGCGGGCGGCATCGGCGAGGACCAGGACCCCCGCGAACCGTCCGTCCACGGCGACATAGGCGGCAGCCTGTCCCGGCGCGAGCTCCGCCCGTACGGTGTCCGGGGCGAGGGACGCCACATACGCCGGCTTGCCGACGACCACCGCGCGGCCGCCGATCGTCGCGGACACCCCGTTCGTCGCGGTCTCGCTCGCCTCCGTCGCCCCGTGCAGCGCCAGGCCTCGGGCGGCGGCGGCGCGACGGATGCCGTCGGCGAGCACGTGCGAGGAGTACTGCTCGGCCGAGGCGGCGAGTCGCAGGATCTCATCCGCATCGAAGCCCTGTGCCGGACGCACGTCGACGAGCTCCGGCCTCCCCTGGGTGAGCGTCCCGGTCTTGTCGAACGCCGCGGAGCGCACGCGCGCGATCTGCTCGATCACCGCACCGCTCTTCATGATGACGCCCGACTTCGCCGCCCGGGAGAGTCCGCCGAGGAAGGCGACGGGAGCGGCGATCAGCAGCGGACAGGGCGTCGCCAGCACGAGGACTTCGGCGAACCGCGTGGCGTCGCCGGAGAGCGTCCAGGCCGTCCCCGCGAGCACGAGCGCGACGGCGGTGAACGGGATCGCGAACCGGTCGGCGAGGCGCACGATGGGCGCGTGGGAGGACTCGGCCTGGGCGACCAGGGCGACGATCTGCTGGTACTGGCTGTCGGCGCCGGTGCGGAGGGCACGGAGGCGGATGGCCCGGCTGCCGTTGATCGCTCCAGACAGCACCTCGTCGCCCGCGCCGCGCGTCACGGGCAGGCTCTCGCCCGTGAGCGAGGATTCGTCGAACGACGCGCTGTCCGTGAGCAGTTCACCGTCCACGGGGATGATCTCCGCCGGGCGGACGAGAAGCACGTCGCCCACGGCCACATCGTCGACCGGCACCTCCCTCGCCGCGTCCGAGTCCGCATCCTCGGGGTGTGTCAGCACATGAGCGCTGCGCGGTGAGCGGTCGAGCAGTGCGGAGAGGTCGCGCTTCGCTCGGCGGCCCGCGAAGTCCTCCAGAGCCTCGCCCCCGGAGAGCATGAGGACGATGATGAGCGCCGCGATGTACTCGCCCACCGCGAGTGTCGCCACCATGGCGACGACCGCGAGGATGTCGAGTCCGACGTGGCCGCGGAGCACGTCGCGGACCATGCCGATGAGCGTCCACACGACCACCGCAGCCACGAAGATCGTCGCGACCCATCGGCCGATGGTCTCTTCGCCTGCGGCGTGGAGCGCCCCGACCACGGCGAAGACCAGGACCGTGAGCGTGATGACCGGATACCGCCAGAGGAGTCGGAGGGCGCGCATGCGTCCAGCATCGTCGGAATCGGTGCGCACCGCCAGCATCCCCTTCCGACACCTGTGCTTAAGCGATATAGTCGGCCGCGAGTCGCGACGTCGCGACCCGATCTCGACAACGACGCCGAAGGAGAAGATCCCGTCATGAGTTCCTCACCCGCACGATCGTCCCGCCTGAGAAGAGGTATCGCGGCAGCAGCGGCGTTCGCCGCCGCCGGAGCCGCCGCCCTCGCCGCCTCGACCGCGGCGGTCGCCGATGCCGCCGCTGCCGACCCGAAGCTCGCCGTCTACGTCGAGGTCAACTCGAACGATTTAGCGAACGTCGCGGACTACACGCTCGCCGAGTCGGGCCGCCCAGCGGTCGATCTGGCCATGATCTTCGCCGCGAACATCAACTACGACGGGGAGCAGGCGGTCCTCCACCTCAACGACCGGGTCACTGAGACGCTGCAGGATGCGCAGAACCAGATCCGCCCTTTGCAGGCCCAGGGCACCAAGGTGCTGCTGTCGGTGCTCGGAAACCACCAGGGGGCCGGCTTCGCGAACTTCACGTCGTATGCGGATGCCGACGCTTTCGCCGCGCAGCTCGCCGACACCGTGACCGCCTACGGCCTCGACGGCATCGACTTCGACGACGAGTGGAGCAACTACGGGGCGAACGGCACCCCGCAGCCGAACCCGCAGTCCTTCGGCTGGCTGGCCTCTGCGTTGCGCGACCGGCTCGGGCCGGACAAGCTCATCACCCTGTATGCGATCGGCCCGTCCTACACGACCACGGACTTCGGCCTCTTCGACGCCGGCAGCGTGCTCGATCACGCCTGGAACCCGTACTACCCGACCTACGACGCTCCCGCCGTGCCGGGCCTGGACGACCGTGGCCGGCTCGGCGCCGCGGCCATCGACCTCGCGAACACGAGTGCCACGACGGCCGCCGACTTCGCTCAGCGCACGGTGGCTGACGGGTACGGCGTCTATGTCGCGTACAACCTCACCGCGACGAACCAGTCGGCCTACCTCTCCGGCATCACCGAGGCGCTGAAGGGCGAGGCGACCGTCTACCGCGCAGCGGCGCGGTGAGTCAGTCCAGATCGAAGAGCTCGATCTGACGGAGCGTGACCTCGGCCTCCGCGCGGATGCGGACGGCCGAGGTCACGACCCGCGTCTCCAGAGCGAACGGCGTCGTGCGATCGGGCGCCAGGTCTTCGAGGTGCGTCGTGGTGAGCGGGTGCCAGCGACCGTCGGCCCCCTCCACCTCCCCGCGCAGCACACCGGCCGCGACGGGCTCGCGGCTCGTGAGGGTGATGTCGGTGAGGCCGCGGGGTGAGGGGAATCGCCAGCCCACCCACGAGCCTTCCGACAGCCGGACGCCCTCGTCACCCCGCGGGTCGCCGTCGTCGAACAGGCGCCGCGCCTCGCGGACATCCGCGGAGGCGACGGCCTCTCCCTCTCCGCCCGTGAGGTCGCGGTGCCACGGCTCCGCGTCGAGCGCGTCCTCCCCGCTCTCCAGCGCGCGCGCCGGGTCCGTGCCGAACACGAGCTCGAGCACCGCATCTCCCTGGAGTGCGTCGATCGGGAGGTCGGCGGTGGGCAGCGGGCGTCCGTCCAGGCGTGCCTCCTCCACCACGTGGGCTTCGGGGGAGCTCCGTCGCGAGCGGATGCGCAGCGACGAGCCGTCTCCGCGCGCGACCCGGATGTCGTCCGAGAGCGGCGACCCGATGCGCAGAGACCCCGCCGCGAGCTCCAGGGGATACAGGCCGAGCGCGGCCCAGAGCCACCAGGCGCTCATCTCCCCGTTGTCCTCGTCGCCGGGGAATCCCTGGCCGATGTGCGCACCGGCGAAGAGACGGCGCGCGAGGCCCTGCACGAGGCCCGCGCTGTGCCACGGCCGGTCGCTGAAGGCGTACATGACGGGGATGTGGTGGGCCGGCTGATTCGACAGGGCGCACATGCCCGACCGCTGAGCGCGGGCTTCGCGCTGCTCGTGGATGACCGTGCCGTACGCGCCGCCGAAGCGTTCGTCGGCGGTCTCCGGCGCCGCGAAGAGGGCGTCGAGGTGTCGGCCGAGTCCGGTCCGCCCGCCGTGCAGCGCCGCGAGTCCCGGCCCGTCGTGCACCGTGCCGACCGACATGCCCCACGCGTTCGTCTCGACGTTGTCCCCACCCCAGACCCGAGGATCGAAATCCGGCGCGAACGAGCCGTCCGCCGCGCGACCGCGGAAGAATCCGGACGCCGGGTCGAAGAGCACGCGCGCCGCGCGGGAGCGATTCGCGAAGTACCGCGCGAAGGCCCGATAGCGCGCGGCCTGGTCCGCCGCGGCCGCCGATGCCGCGAGTCGGGCGGCGAACCGGCCGAGGGCGGCGTCGCTCACGGCGTTCTCGATGCTCCAGCTCATCCCCTCCGGCACGTCGGACGGGATGAAGCCGAGGAAGCGCCCGCGGCCGATGCCCTTGCGACCCCGTCGCGGGTCGGGTCCCGGCTCGCACGCGTGGCGCCACCCGCTCTCGAATGCCGTCTCCCGGTCGAAGGGCACGTCCCAACGCGCGGCGTCGGCGAAGATCTGGTCGCTCGAGGTGCCGACCATGCTGTCGACGTACCCGGGGGCGCTCCAGCGGGCCATCCAGCCGCCGCGGCGATACTGGGTGAGCTGCCCGTCCAGCAGGCGTCCGGCCAGCGCGGGGTCGAGGAGCGCGAGCGCGGGCCACTCGGTGCGGTACGTGTCCCAGTAGCCGTTGTTGACGACGAGTTCGCCCTCCGCGACCGGCGCTCCCGTGGTGGTCTCTCCGAAGGCGGTCCGGGGCGCGAACACGTCGGCGAACCGCCATTCCGGCGTGTCCGCGGTGCCCGCGTTCTCCGCCGCCGTGTTCGGATACAGGTGCATCCGGTGGAGTGCGGCGGCGATCCGGGCGCGCTGCTCCTCGTCGGCCAGGCCGCGGAACGGACGCTCGGCATCGGGGAGCGGGGGAATCGTCACGCGCCCGAGCAGGCGGTTCCACGCAGCGGCGGCACGGGCGCGGAGCTCGTCGAAGGGAACGGTGGGAGGGGCCTCGAGGGCGAGGCTGTGCCGAGCCTGCGCGACGGAGAGGAACGAGACCCCGACCCGCACCTCGACGGCGCCCCCGGCGCGGACGAAGCCCGCGACCCGGGCGCGTCCGTCGTCGTCCAGGGCGCCGCAAGCGACGTCCGAGGCGCTGTGCACGGTGCCGGCGAAGTAGCAGCGCGGCGCGTTCCCCCAGTCCTCGGACCCCTCGGGGATCCAGCCCTCGAAGCCGGCGTCGGTGAAGGTGAGTCGGCCGTCGTCCGTGAGCTGATCGATCACGAACCCCACCGCGGCGTGCGGGTCGTCGCACCGCACGCGGAACGCGGCGGCATGCGAGTTCGCGGTCATCTCGACCTGCAGCCCGTCGCCGAGGTCCGCGGCGTACTCGTGCGGTCGGGCCCGCTCGCTCTCGGGGACGATCCAGCGACGCCGGGCGGCCCTGTCCGACGTCGGCGTGCCCCGGAACGGCATGAGCTGGAGCACCGAGCGGTCGCCGATCCACGGGCTGGGCTGGTGCGAGAACTGCAGGGCTTCGAGACGCCGCCCCGGGGGATCGTCATGCACGAACGGGCGATAGGGCCAGCGCGGATCCGCCGCGTCGGTCGCGGGCGTGACGAAGGTGAAGCCGTGCGGCACGGCGACCGCCGGGATCGTGTTCCCGCGGGAGAAGCGGGGGCCGGAGTGGGAGCCGCGCCGGGTGTCGACCCGCTCGACGGGCGGGAGATCGCCGGGGCCAGGGCGCTCCTCGACGCGGACCTGGACGAAGCCGCTGACCTCGGCGGGCACATCCGGCGCGGTCGCGAGATCGGCGGTACCGAAGACGAGCTCGACCGTGCCCGTGCCCCTCCCGACGGCGAGGGGCGCGAGGGCGACGCTGTCGGCGTTCCACTGCTCGGGCATGCTCCACCGGGCGGCGAACTGCCCCTCGGCCGTGAGCGGGAAGTCGTAGCGGTCGCGGACGGCGGCGATGTCGCTCAGCCGGCTGCCGTCGGCGCTCCGCACGTCGACGGCGACCGCGAGCGCGGCCCAGGGGGCGAGGGTCGCGGCGGGGCCGTCGGCGTAGAACGCCCAGTGCAGCACGGTGTCCGGGGTGAGGGCGATGCCGTCGAGGCCGGGGACATCGATCCGCTGCGCGCCGTGGGAGGGGTCGAACGTGTACGCGAAGACGACTCCGGGGAGCACTCCGGCGTGCGGGCGCGACGACGGAGGATCCGCGGGACCGGAGGCCGGGCGGAGCTGCGGCGCGTTCACCCCTTCAACGCACCCTCCTGCACGCCCTTGAAGAAGAAGCGCTGCGTGAACGAGAACATGATGACGATGGGCACGAGCGCGATCATGGTGCCGGCGGCGATGAGTCGCGGATCGACCGAGAAGCTGCTGTTGAGGTAGGCCATGCCGACGGTCAGGGTGTACTTCGCCGGGTCGGAGAGCACGATGAGCGGCCAGAGGTAGTCGTCCCACGCGCCGATGAAGGCGAAGATCGCCACGACCGAGACCATGCCGCGGATGTTCGGCCACACGATGTGCCGGATGCGCTGCCACGTGGTCGCACCGTCGACGGTGGCCGCGTCCAGCACGTCCTTCGGGATCATGCGGCACGCGGTGGCGACGAGCAGCACGTTCATGGCGCTGATCGCTCCGGGCAGGAACACGCCCCACAGGGTGTCGGCGAGCCCGAGCGCGCGGATGGTGAGGAAGTTGCTGGTGACCGTGACCTCGCCGGGGAACAGCAGCGTGGACAGCAGGATGCCCATGACGATCCACTTCCCGCGGAAGCGCATGCAGCCCAGGGCGTAGCCGGCGAACGTGGCCAGGATCACGTTGCTGAGCACGGTGCCGAGCGAGACGAGCAGCGAGTGCCAGGCGTAGAGGTAGACGGGGACGATGTCGGCTACCCTCGTGTAGTTCTGCAGCGTCGGATCGCGGGGGATGAGCTCGGGCGGGAAGGAGTAGATGTTCTCCTGCGGTCCCTTGAACGAGGTGGAGAGCTGCCAGACGAAGGGGCCGATGACGAGGAACAGGACGAACAGCAGCAGCGCGTACCGGCCGATGAGTCCGCCGAGCGTGGGCTTGCTGAAGTCGCCGGAGCCGCGGCGGCGGAAGATGCGCTCGCGGCCGGGCCGCGGTGCCTCCTCCGCGGGCGGAGTGCTCTCCACCGGGGGCGTCGTCAGAGTCGTCATGCGGAGACCTTCGCCTTCTTCTCGCGGTTCATGAACGCGATCGCCGCGAGCGGCACGAGCGTGAGGAGGAACAGCGCCACGCTGATCGCGGACGCGTAGCCGATGTTGCCGTTCAGGCCCGAGCCCACCTGCCGGATGAGCATCACGAGCGACATGTCGTAGCCGCCCGGGCCGCCCGTGCTCTTGGAGAGCACGTCGAGCTCGGCGAACACGCGCATGGCGGACACCGCGATGAGGACGGCGATGAGGAGCATCGCCCCGCGCACCGACGGGATCGTGACGGAGAGGAAGCGGCGGAAGGAGCTCGCCCCGTCGAGCATCGCGGCCTCGTGCAGCTCCTTGCCCACGTTCCCCAGGGCGGCGAGGTACACCACCATGTAGTACCCGAGTCCCTTCCACACGGTCAGCAGGATCGCGCAGCCGAGCAGCAGCCAGCGGTCGACGAGGAAGGCCATCGGCTGGTCGATGAGGCCGAGGAACTCCAGGGTCTGGTTGATGATGCCGCGGCTGTCGAACAGCCAGGTCCAGATGAGGGCGACCACGACGACCGAGGCGATGACGGGGAAGTAGAACGTGGTGCGGAAGAACGAGATGCCGGGGAGCTTCTTCTGCACGAGGAGGGCGAGGAGCAGCGGGAGGATCGTGAGCAGCGGCACGCACACGACCACGTAGATGAGGCAGGTGGTCAGCGCGTTCCAGAACATCTCGTCGCCGAACATGCGCTCGTAGTTCGCGCCGCCGACGAACTCCGGGGTCCGCAGGGGGCGGGCGTCCGTGAAGCTGAGCACGACGGTGTTCAGGAACGGCCAGAGCGCGAACACCAGCACCCAGATCACGGCGGGGGCGAGGAGCAGCCACGGGGTGAACCACTTGTGGGATCTCATCGTCGACCTCCGCTGCCGGGTGCCGGTGTCCGCGCGCATGCTCACTGGTCCACGCGGTTCGCGTTGGCGTACTCGACGATCTTGTCGAGCTGCGTCTTGGCGTCGGCCTCGCCGTTCACGGCCAGGGCGATCTGCTGGGTCATGTAGGTGGCCATGTCCGAGGTCCACTGGAACGGCAGCGCCTTGGCGTCCTTCATCGCGCCGAACACGGTGTCGATCGCGGCGAGCTGCTTCTCGTCCGTGACGGAGGAGGCGATGTTCTCGACCACCTGGTCGCCGCCGTCGGCCGTGCCGGGGGCGGTGCCGACCGCGAGGGAGGAGAACGCGACCTGGTTCTCCTCGTCCGTCGCGAACTCGGCGAACGCGAGTGCGGCTTCCTTGTTGTCGGAGTCGGCGGAGACGTTGAGGCCCTGCACGTAGAGCGGGGCGACACCGAGGCGCGGGGTGGCGACGGTGTTCTCCAGCAGTGCCGGGGCGTCCTTCTGCAGATCGGTCGTGAAGCCGGTGCCGCCGGTCGTGAAGGCGACCTTCTCCTGGATGTACGCCTCCGCGTTCCCGCCGTAGTCGCCGGTCAGTGCCTCGGCGGGCATCGCGCCCGCCGCGTAGGCGTCGGCGTACTGCTCGATGATCGCGGCGGCCTCATCGGTGTTGAAGTCGAACTCGCCCTCGTCGTTGATGACCTCCATGCCGGCGGCGGTGAAGGTGTCGAGCGCCGGGATCGAGGAGAGGAGCTGGACCTTGCCGCCGGACTCCGTGGCGACGTCCTTCGCGAGCGTGAGCAGTTCGTCGACCGTCGTCGGGAGGTTCTCCTCGGTGACGCCGTACGGGGCGAGCTGGGCGAGGTTCCACCAGGACGCGTCGCTGGAGAGGTACCAGGGCAGGCCATAGGTGCCCTCGACGCCGGGGTACTGGCTGTACGCGTCCCAGGCGCCGGCGTTGTACGTCCCCTTCAGGTCCGGATCCGCGGTGTCGAGGTCGACGAGCTTCCCCGCCGCGACGAGGGGGTAGGCGATGTCCGGCGGCAGGTTGAGCACGTCGGGCAGCGTGTCGGCGTTCGCCTGGCTCAGGATCTTCTCCTGGTAGCCGTCGCCGGGCTGGTCGAGCCACTCGACGGTCACGTCCGGGTGCTCCTCCTCGAACGCGGCGATGAGGTCTTCGAAGTACGGGGTGAACTTCTCGTTCTTCAGCGACCAGGTCTGGAACTGGATGGTTCCGCTGAGCTCGCCGGAGGTGTCGATGGGGCCGGCACCATCCGAGGCGGCGCCGCCTCCGGTGCAGCTCACGAGCGCCAGGGCGCCGATCGTGAAGGTTGCCAGAGCGACAATGCGTGCGGGAACTTTCATCGTGCTTCTTCCTCGAGGCGGGCGAATCGGCGCGGTCCGACGGAGGGACTACAGCGCTTTAGCAGATGAAACCATCGGATCCGGTCGGTGTCAAGACATCCCTATCGAGGCTGATGCTCAAGCGTTATAGTGGTGCGACATGTCCTCGCGGGAGGGCACGGTCCGAAAGGTGCACACATGACGCAGCGCGGCGCTCTCGACGCCCCACTCCGCTTCGGGGCGAACTACACGCCGTCGACGGACTGGATGCACTCCTGGCTCGACTTCACCCCGGACGACGTGCGCCGCGACTTCGCGGCCCTCGCCGCGCTCGGCCTCGACCACGTGCGTGTGTTCCCGCTCTGGACCGTCCTGCAGCCGAACCGCACCCTGATCCGGGCGAAGGCGATCGACGACGTGCGCGCCATGGTCGACATCGCCGCCGAGTTCGGGCTGGACGCGAGCGTCGATGTCATCCAGGGGCATCTGTCGAGCTTCGACTTCGTCCCGTCCTGGCTGTACACCTGGCACGACCGGAACATGTTCACCGATCCGAGCGCCCTGGACGGCCAGGCGCAGCTCGTGGAGCGGCTGGCCGGCGCGCTGCGGGACGCCCCGAACTTCCTCGGGCTCACGCTCGGCAACGAGACGAACCAGTTCTCCGCGCACACCCACCCCTCGCCGTGGCCGGTCACGACGGATGAGGCCGGCGGGTGGATCGAGGCCCTGCTCGCCGCAGCGGACCGCGGTGCTCCCGGGCTGCCGCACGTGCACAGCGAGTACGACGCGGTCTGGTACATGGACGATCACGGGTTCACGCCGGCGCATGCCTCCCGGCTCGGCGCGATGACGACCATCCACTCCTGGATCTTCAACGGCACGGCGCAGCGCTACGGCGGGCGCTCCGTCGCGGCGGACCGTCATGCCGAGTACCTCATCGAGCTCTCCCGCGCGTTCGCGACGGATCCCGCCCGGCCCATCTGGCTGCAGGAGGTGGGTGCCCCCTCGAACTGTCTCGACGAGAGCGAGATGCCCGGATTCCTCGAGGCCACCGTGCGCTCGGCTCTCCGCACCGAGAACCTCTGGGGTGTGACCTGGTGGTGCTCGCACGACGTGAGCCGGGAGCTCGCCGACTTCCCGGAGCTGGAGTACTCCCTCGGGCTGATCGACCAGGAGGGTGCGGCGAAGCCCCTCGGTCGCCGGTTCGCGGAGCTCATCCCCGAGCTGCGCACCCGCACCGTGGCTCCGGACCGCCCCACGGCGATCGTCGTGGACGTCGACGAGCAGGAGGTGCCGGTGAGCCGGGCGGCGCTGAGCCCCGGCGGTGCGGTCTTCCAGGCCTGGGTCGACGCCTGCGCCGCGGGTGAGGACCCCGCCCTGGTGACCTCCCGCACCGCACAGGACCCCGCGGCGCTGGAGGCACGCGGCATCCGCCGTCTCATCCACCCCGCCCCGTCCGCCGTGACGCGCTACGCCTCCGTCAACACCGTCGTCTGAGTCGCCGAGACCCCGGGTTGTCGTCGAGGCCCCGGGGTGCGTGCGTCGAGAGCCGGGGGTGTCGGCGGGGAGGCGGGGTCTCAGCGGGGTGGTGGCGCGGTGCTCTCGCGAGCGGTGAGCACCGGGGTCGGGCCCTGGACGCTCGGCAGCGTGGTGCCGGCCTCGATCTGCTGCAGCAGGAGCGTGGCCGCCTGCTCGCCGAGCTCGAACGTGTCGCGGGTCATCGCGGTGATCGACGGATTGATGAGTCCTGCGATGACGGAGTCGTCGAACGACGCGAGGGAGACGTCGCGGGGAACCGCCCGGCCCATCTCCTGCGCCACGCGGAGGCCGGCGACGGCCATCACGTCGTTGTCGTAGACGATCGCGGTCGGGCGCTGCCGGCCGGAGAGCAGCGCGCGCGTCACGGCGGAGGCGCGGGCGGGGGAGAAGTCCGTCGTGATGACCTCGCCGGCGATGCCGTCCGCCGCCATCCGCTCCAGCACCTCGGCGCGCAGGCGGGTGTGCTCCAGTTCGGCCGGACCGGCGACGTAGGCGATGCGCGTGTGACCGAGGGCGGCGAGGTAGGAGAACAGGGTCTCCGCGACGGTGTCGTCGCCGATCCACACGCTGGGCACCGCGCCGTCCGGGGAGGGCTTCGAGCCGATCATGACGGCGCGGGCGTCCAGGGCCGTGATGCGCGCGCCGCGCGGGTCGTCGTCGCGCGGGTCGATGAGGATGATGCCGTCGACCTGATTCGACGAGCGCCACTGCCGATGCACCTCCATCTCCTCGTCGATGTCGGCGACGAGGCGGAGCTGCAACCCGACCTTGCTCTCGGAGAGCCGGGACTCGATGCCGGCGATGAGGTCGGTGAAGAAGGCCTCGGAGCCGAGGGAGCGCGCCGGGCGGGCGAGGGCGAATCCGACCGCGTTGGCCCGGGCGCCGACGAGGGCGCGGGCGGCGGAACTCGGCTGCCAGTGGTGCTCCTCGATGATCGAGAGGATGCGCTGCCGCGTCTCCTCGCTCACGCCGGGGCGACCGTTGAGGGCGAACGAGACGGCGCCGGGGGAGACGCCGGCCATGCGCGCGATATCCGCGATGGTCACGCGTTTCCCCGGGGTCATAGGCATCACCCTACTTGATCGGTTTAGCCTCTCGAAAGCAGCGGAGAACGTGCCGTAGACTCCCGTGCTAGATCGTTTTAGTAGCGACGCGCATCGAACCCCATCCCTCACCGTCGAGCCCGGAGAACCCCATCATGCATGACGACACCTCGCTCACCGTCGGCCGCGTCAAGCGGGTCCTCGACGAGCGCATCCGCCCCGCGATCCACTCGGCCGCGGTTCCCCTCACGGTCGAGGCGCATCAGCTCCCCGGAGAGCCCATCGCCCCGGCGGACGGCCTGGCGCTCTCGTTCGCCCCGGCCGCGGTCGGCGAGCTGTGGGGCCCGGCCTGGGGGACCACGTGGTTCAAGCTCACCGGTCGGGTGCCCGCGGAGTGGGCCGGGCGCCGGGTCGAGGCGCTGATCGACCTGGGCTTCGACGTGAACATGACGGGGTTCCAGTGCGAGGCCCTCGCCTACCGGCCGGACGGCACGCCGATCAAGAGCATCAACCCGCGGAACCAGTGGGTGCCGATCGTGGAGACGGCGGCGGGCGATGAGCCCGTCGAGCTCTACCTGGAGGGCGCGTCCAACCCTGTGCTCCTCGACTACCACCCCTTCCTGCCGACCCAGGAGGGCGACATCCTCACCTCCTCGAAGGAGCCGCTGTACCGGCTGCGGCGCCTCGACCTCGCGGTGTTCGAGCCCGAGGTGTTCGACCTGTCGCTCGACCTCGAGGTGCTGTTCGAGCTGCAGGCGGAGCTCCCTGCCACGTCGCCGCGCCGCATGCGCATCCTGCAGGCCCTGGACGACGCGCTCGACGTGCTGGACCTGCAGCACATCGTGGAGACCGCCGGCGACGCGCGGGCACGGCTCGCGGACGTGCTCGCCGCTCCGGCCGAGGCGAGTGCGCACCGGATCTCGGCCGTCGGCCACGCGCACATCGACTCCGCCTGGCTGTGGCCGGTGCGCGAGACGATCCGCAAGGTCGCGCGCACCACCTCGTCCATGACCACGCTCATCGAGGAGCAGCCCGACTTCCAGTACGGCATGTCGAGCGCGCAGCAGTACGCCTGGATCAAGGAGCACCGTCCCGAGGTGTGGGAGCGGGTCAAGGCCGCCGTCGCCGCCGGACGCTTCCTGCCCCTCGGCGGCATGTGGGTGGAGTCCGACACCGTGATGCCGACGGGGGAGTCGCTCGTGCGGCAGTTCTCGCACGGGCAGCGGTTCTTCGAGCGGGAGTTCGGCCTCCGGTCGAAGGGCGTGTGGCTGCCGGACAGCTTCGGCTACTCGCCGGCCCTGCCGCAGATCATGCGCCGTGCCGGGTTCGAGTGGTTCTTCACGCAGAAGATCTCCTGGAACCAGCAGAACGTCTTCCCGCACCACTCCTTCCTCTGGGAGGGCATCGACGGCTCGCAGGTATTCACGCACTTCCCGTCGATGGACACCTACAACTCGCAGCTGAGCGGCATGGAGGTCGCGAAGGCCTCGCGGCAGTTCAAGGAGAACCGCCTCAGCTCACGGTCGATCGCCCCGGTCGGCTGGGGTGACGGCGGCGGCGGCACGACGCGCGAGATGACGGGCAAGGCCGAGCGGCTGCGCGACCTCGAGGGCAGCGCGCAGGTGGTGTGGGAGCACCCGGACGTGTTCTTCGACGCCGCCAAGGCCGAGCTGCCGAACCCCGCCGTGTGGGTCGGCGAGCTCTACCTCGAACTGCACCGCGGCACGCTCACGAGCCAGCACGCCACGAAGGCGCTGCACCGGTGGGCCGAGCACGCGCTGGTGGAGGCCGAGCTGTGGGCGGCGACCGACGCCGTGCGCACCGGCGCCGCGTACCCGCAGGCCGAGCTCGACCGGCTCTGGCAGGCCGTGCTGCTGCACGAGTTCCACGACATCCTGCCCGGCACCTCGATCGCGTGGGTGCACCGGGAGGCCGTCGCCGTGCTGTCCGACGTGCTGTCGGATGCGCGCGACATCGCCGACGCCGCGCGCCGGTCGCTCGCCGGGGAGGGCGACCGCGAGCTGCGGTTCGAGCCGACCTCGGTGGGTCGGGGGCGCGCACTGGGCGCCTCGTGGGTCCCTGAACCCGTCGAAGGGCCGGTCTCGCTCGTCGAGGACGCTTCGGCAGGCTCAGCGACCCACCCGGGATGGCGCCTGGAGAACGAACTCGTGTCCGTGCTGGTCTCGGCCGAGGGGCTGATCGTCTCGGCCGTCGACAAGGCCACAGGGCGGGAGACGGTCGCGCCCGGCAAGGCCGTGAACCTGTTCCAGCTGCACCAGGACTTCCCGAACATGTGGGACGCGTGGGACATCGACCGCTACTACCGCAACAGCGTCGACGACCTCACCGCGGTCTCGTCCATCGAGGCATCACTCGTGAACGGTGTCGCGCAGATCGTCGTCGTGCGTCCGTTCTCCGAGTCGACCATCACGCAGACGATCCTTCTCGCGCCCGGCTCGCGCACGGTGCTGCTGCGCAACGAGGTCGACTGGCACGAGACCGAGAAGCTGCTCAAGCTCGCCTTCCCGCTCGACATCCAGGCGTCGCACACTGAAGCCGAGACGCAGTTCGGCTACCAGGCGCGCGTCACCCACACGAACACGAGCTGGGAGGCGGCGAAGTTCGAGACCTCGATGCACCGCTTCGTGCTGGTGCGCGAGCAGGACTTCGGTGCGGCCCTCGTGAACGACTCGATCTACGGGTACGACACGACGCGCGAGGTCGGCGAGGACGGGGTCACCACGACCGTGCGGCTCTCCCTGCTGCGGGCGCCGCGGTTCCCCGACCCGGATACGGACCACGGGCTCCATGAGATCGAGGTCGGCTTCGTGATCGGTGCCGACGCCGCGATCGCGACCGCCGAGGGCATCCGCCTCAACAGCATGCCCACGGTGATCCGCGGGGCGCGCGAGGTCGAGCCGCTGGTGGAGGTGTCGGGCGAGGGGATCGTCGTCTCGGCCGTGAAGCTCGCCGACGACGGCTCCGGCGATGTCATCGTGCGTGTGTACGAGGCGCTCGGGCGCCGGGCGGTCGGCGAGCTCTCCGTCGGCTTCGAGCACCGCGAGGTGCGCGAGGTGAGCCTCATCGAGGACGAGATCGAGGCGCCCCGTCTCGGCGGCGGGCTCCAGCTCCGCCCCTTCGAGGTGCGCACGCTCCGCATCGCGCGCTGAGCCCCCGGCCTCCTCGCGCCGGGCTCTCCGCGCCGGATCAGAAACGCGCCTCCCCGCCCTTCGGGAGGCGCGTTTCTCATCCCGCCGGGCGGGATCGCTCTCAGGCGGGCGGGAGGCGGAGGACGTCGGGCGACCTACCGCCGGTGAGGTCGTCGGCGATACGGAGGCTGCGGGCCAGCTCGTCGAGCGCGCCGATGAGCGTGCCGAAGCGTTCGCGGTCGCTGCAGACGGCGGTCAGGGTCACCAGATGTGTACCGGTGTCCCAGGTGTAGGTCGCGAAAGGTGGCGCCGAAGGTGAGGGCGGGGTCGGGACCACGAGCTTCTCGCCGACGCCGAGCCGGGTCGGGAAAGAGGTCGTGTCGTCGTACTCCATCGGCATCGACGCGCGGGCGATCCGGATGTCGGGGGTCAGCGCCTGCACGGTCGCCATCGCCACGACGAGGTCGGGCTCCGCCTTCCACGTCCACGCGAGGACCCGGCCGTCGGCCTTCTTCATGAGCATCGGCGCGGCCTGGCTCATCGCCCAGGCTCCGAACCGCGAACCGGGGCGCTCCGTCGCGCCGACCGCGGCGTTCACCTGACCGAGCAGCATCCGGATCGCGGCCTTGCGGTGCCGGCGTCCCCTCCACCCGAGCGAGTCCGTCACGGGGATCCACAGCTGGGGGTCGGCGTCGGCGTGCAGTCGCATGGCTTCACGGTATCGGCCGAGGCTGAAGGATGCCGGTATGGCTCGGCGTCGGGGACAGGGCCCTCGGGTAGAGTTGCCACCGCCCGACCAGGGCTTCTCCTTGGCCGCCACCCCGTTAGGCATCTCTGTGACCTCCTCCGACGATCCGATCGATGCGTCGCGCGACGCCACCGCCGTACAGCCCCGTCCGTTGAAGATCCTCCTCGGGTGCGACACGTTCGCCCCCGACATCAACGGCGCCGCCCGGTTCGCCGAGCGTCTCGCCGCCGGACTCGTGCAGCGCGGGCACGAGGTGCACGTCGTCGCCCCCAACCAGGCCTACCGTCGCACCGCGCCCCGCACCGAGGTCATCGAGGGGGAGCCGATGACGCTCCACCGCCTGCCCTCCGTGCGCTGGGCCCCGCACGACTGGCTGCGCTTCGTGTGGCCGTGGCGCTCCAAGCACTACGCCCGGAAGGTGCTCGACGCCGTGCAGCCCGACGTCGTGCACATCCAGTCCCACATCGTGATCGGGCGTGGACTCGCGCGCATCGCGAAGCAGCGCGGCATCCCGGTCATCGCGACGAACCACGTCATGGCCGAGAACATCCTCGACCACACGACCATGCCGAAGTTCGTCGACGACCTGGTGCTCAAGTTCGCCTGGGCCGACGCGAAGCGCACCTTCGACCTGACGCGGGCGATCACCACGCCCACGCGTCGGGCCGCCGACTTCCTGGAGAAGACGGTCGAGGTGCGCGGCGTCATCCCGGTGAGCTGCGGCATCGACCGCTCCCAGTACACCCCGGTCATCGCCCCGCGCGAGGAGAACCGGCTCGTGTTCGTGGGCCGGCTGACGGCGGAGAAGCAGGTCGAGGTCATCCTCAAGGCCATGACGAAGCTCGACCCGGCACTGAACACGACGTTCGACATCGTCGGAGGCGGAGACCAGCGCAAGCAGCTCGAGCACCTGACGGCGCAGCTCGGGCTGTCGGACCGGGTCACCTTCCACGGCCGGACCACCGACGAGGAGCTGCGGGCGCTGCTGTCCCGCGCGAGCCTCTTCGTCATCGCGTCGATCGCCGAGCTGCAGTCCATCGCGACGATGGAGGCCATGGCATCGGCACTGCCGATCGTCGCCGCAGATGCCGTCGCCCTGCCGCACCTCGTGCACGACGGCGAGAACGGGCACCTCTTCACGCCGGGAGACGTCGACGACCTCGCCGCGAAGCTCACCGCCGTGCTGACGGCCTCCCCCGGCGAGTACGAGCGGATGCAGAAGGCGTCCCTCGACGGCGTGGCCATCCACGACATCAACCGCACGCTCGACACCTTCGAGGCGCTGTACCGCGACGAGCCGCTGCCCGAGTGACGCGGATGCACGTCGTCTTCTTCGCCGATCAGCACCTCGACTCCCTCGGCGGGGCGCAGGTGTCGATGCGGCTGCAGCGGACGTTCCTGGAGCGCGCCGGGCACACCGTGACGGTCGTCGCGCCCCGTATGCACGCACGGCGTGACGACGCCGCACCGTCGGAGGGGAACGTCGACCTCCCGTCGCTGCCGATCACCCTCGACCGGGAGTACGCGATGACCTGGCCGGGGCGGGCGACCGACCGGGTCCTCGACCGGGCGATGGCGCACCGTCCGCCCGTCGATCTCGTGCATGTGCAGGCCGATTTCTGGGGCGCCTTCATTGGGCACCGCTTCGCCGCCCGCCACGGGATCCCGGTCGTGCACACGATGCACAACCGCGTCGACGTGGGGCTGGCCGCGGTCACCCCGTTGCACCGCCCCGTGCTCGCCGTGCTCAACCTGTGGCGCCGCACCGCCCTCCGCGGCATCGGTGTGCCGGTCGGTGGCAGCGACGGGTGGTCGTACCTCCGAGGTCTCGCGGCGGCCGCCGCCGCCGTCACGGCCCCGTCCGGGCACTTCGCGCGACGCCTGGAGCAGAACGGCGTGGCGCGGACGGTCGATGTCGTGTGGAACGGCATCGACGATGACGTCCGTGCGCAGACCCTCGCAGCGGCACCCGCCGAACGGACGCCGGGGCGCCCGCGCTTCGTCTGGCTCGGACGGATGAGTCCGGAGAAGCGCCTGCTCCCGTTCCTCCAGGCCTGGGTCGACGCAGGCATCGACGCCGAGCTCGAGGTGATCGGCGGCGGCGGACAGCGCGCGGCGGCCGAACGCATCGTCGCGGGGCGTGCGGACGTACGGTTCGCCGGCCGGCTCTCGTATGCGCAGACGCTCGAGCGGATCACCGCCGCCGATGCGCTCGTGCAGACGTCCATCGGGTTCGAGACCCAGGGCATGACGCCGTTCGAGGCGGCGACCCTCGGCACGCCCTCCGTCGTGTGCGACCCCGACATCGCCGCGGAGCTCCAGGGCGGGCTCTGGGCGGTGCCGACGACGGACCCGGCCGCCCGCGGGCGAACCGTCGAGGCGCAACGGATCGAGGCCCTCGCCGCGACGCTGCGGCAGGCGGCCGCGGACATCGCGGACGGGACCGCGCCCCAGCCGGTGCCCGCCGTGGCGGACGCCTTCCGGCAGTCGTCGCGGACGGCCGCCATGATCGAGGTCTACGAGCGGGTGCTCCCGCGATCCTGAGCGGTCAGAGGAACCCGTAGAAGTTCGACGAGAGCCAGCTCAGCACCATCGTCAGCAGGCCGGCTCCGGAGATGCCGACGGCGATCCCGGCGAGCAGCCGCGGCCCGGGTCGGCGTGCCGCGATGAGGCCGAGCACGAGCGCCGCCCCGTAGCCGAGGAAGGTGAGGATGCCCGACGCCCCCTCGATCAGGCCGATCATGCTGTAGGTCCGGTCCGACATGTAGACGAAGGGCCGCGCCAGGATCAGGAACAGATCGATCACCAGGGTCACGAGCGCGACGGTGAACGCGGCGCGGCCGAGGCCGTCGCCGGATGCGCGCGGGGCCGGGGTGCCGTAGGGCGGGATGCCGGCGAATCCGGGGACGAATCCGGGTGCGGTCGGTGACGGCTGCGGGCTCGCCGTGGGGAAGGCCTGCGGGGGCGCGGTCGGGAACACGTGGCCGCCGCCGGGAGCGGGTGCGTACGGTGCCCCCGGGGCGGGGGCCTGGGCGCCGGGGTACTGCGGCTCCGCCGGGAGCGACGGAGGGGGCGGGGCGGCCGGGTCGCCGGCGCCGTCGCGCGAGGGGGCGGGCTGCTGCGGGTCGCTCATGCCCCCGAGCGTAGCCCTCCTCGCGGACGGTCGGGAGGTCAGCGATAGACGTGTCCGGGGTCGGCCTGCGACAGGGCGTCCTGTCCGGCGACGCGGCTCCAGTCGGTGGCGGTGCGACGGTAGCCGTCCCGACGCAGTTCGACGAACGTGGCGACGAGCGCCCAGATGGCGAGGGCGAGGAGGAGGATGAGGACTAGCATGGCAGAAAAGCTACGCTCGGTGTGATGCTGCCACGAGTGGCGGATCGGGCACTGTGCGTAGGAAAACTGCCATTCCGGGAGATGTGATGAAGACCGTCGCGTGCGTGGTGCAGGACGGCTTCGCGCCGTTCGAGTTCGGGGTCGCCTGCGAGGCGTTCGGCCTCGACCGGTCGGCCGACGGGGTGCCGAACTTCGACTTCCGCATCGTCGCCCCGCGGCCCGGGGTCGTGCGCTCCAAGATCGGCTTCTCCATCAATGTGGAGCACGATCTGTCCTTCGCCGCGGAGGCCGACCTCGTCGTGTTCTGCCCGGTGCCGCGCGAGGTCTGGGGTGACATCGACCCGCTCCTCGTCGACCTGGCCCGCGAGGCCGTGGCGCGCGGAGCGTGGGTCATGAGCGTCTGCAGCGGCTCGTTCATCCTCGCCGCGGCCGGGGTCCTGGACGGACGGCGGGCGACGACGCACTGGATGTACGCCCACACGATGGCCGACATGTACCCCGCCGTCGACATCGATCCGGACGTGCTCTTCGTCCAGGACGGCCGCATCATCACGAGTGCGGGCACCGCTGCCGGCATCGACGCCTGCCTGCACCTGCTGCGACAGGAGCTCGGGGCGGAGATCACCAACCGGATCGCGCGTCGGATGGTGGTGCCGCCGCAACGGGACGGGGGTCAGGCGCAGTTCATCGATCGCCCCATCCCGGTTGCGCCCACGGATTCGCTCGCCGTGGTGGCCGACTGGGCGATGGAGAACCTCCGCGAAGACCTGACGGTCGACCAGCTCGCGGCCCGGGCGCTGATGTCGCCGCGGACCTTCGCGCGCCGCTTCAAGGCCGAGTACGGGGCGACCCCTGCCGCGTGGCTCGGCCGGCAGCGGATCATCCAGGCCCAGCGTCTCCTCGAGCGCACCGACCTCCCGCTCGAACACATCGCGACGGACTGCGGCTTCGGTTCCGCGGCCGTCCTCCGGCAGAACTTCGCCCGCGTGCTGGGTGTGACTCCCACCGCCTACCGCGCCCGCTTCTCCTGCGCCGACGCCCTCCCCGCCGCCTGACCCCGCCCTTCCCTCGGCGGTGCGGGATCAATTTCGTGCCCCGTTTCCACGCATCCGGCCCACTTCCCGTCCCGCCACGGTCCCGCTGCCGTCCCCCGCAGTCGTGCGGGATCGAAAACGTGCGCGAGCGCCCCGCGTCCGGGGCGTTTTCCGTCCCGCTCCCCCCGTCGGCCTCGCGACCGTCCCCCGCTGTCGTGCGGGATCAGGAACGCGCGGCACCGAGCCCCACCCGGAGCGTTTGCCGTCCCGCATCAGGCCGAACGGTCCCGCGACAGGCCCCGGCATTCTGGTCCAGCCCCGCCCGGCGGGCATCGCCCCCCAAGCTCCGCAGCGGATCTCGTCGAACCGAGGGCGGGGTCGCCCGCATCGGAACGGGATCAGAAAGGTCCCGTGGGATGGGCGGCCGGGTGCGTTTTCGATCCCGGGCGGGAAGCGGCGGGGCGGGCGGGATCGGAAAGGGGCCGCGGACGGAGGGCGGGGGTGCTGTTTTGATCCCGCGGCGCGAGAGGGGGCGGGCGGAGG
>NZ_NCTV01000020.1:0-1249 GCF_002114135.1 Microbacterium sp. LEMMJ01 | reverse complement strand
CCAGATACTCGTTCAGGCGGGCGGGGGAGAGCAGCTTTCCCGCGTCCGCGGCGTCGGCGAGCGCATCGGCGACGAGGGAGCGGTCGACCCACTGCTCGATCAGGTCGGCGATCGTGCGCTCGACGCTCATGGTCGGCATCCCGTCGACGGAGACCACCTCGGTGGGCGCGAGCTCGCGGGTGCGGAGCCGCACCCCGTCCAGGCGGGTACCGCGGCGGGTGGGAACGACGAACTCGAGTGGCCCGGGGAACCAGTCGCCGATGCCATGCAGCTGCGCGGCCGTCTGGCCTGCGGCGACGACGGGCGGGACGCCGGTGTCTGTGCGGGGACGGTCGGCGCCGCCGAGGGCGAGCCAGGTCGCGAGGATCGCCTCCTGCTCGTGCTCTGGCGCGCCGGCGAGGCGGTAGACGCCGCGCGCGACGCGGATGAGCGCGCCGCTGTTGGCGAGGCGCGTCAGGGTCGGGCGCGCCACGCCAGCCTCGAGCGCCTGGGCGGTGGTCACCAGGCCCCAACGCTGTGACGCGAGCTCGCCCAGACGAGCGAAAGTTGATCCTGCCATGCGCACAGTGTAGCGAGAAACCGCAACAAACGTTGTAGCTCGTTCAGATTGTCGACTTCGAGCCTCTGGGGCCACCCCTTAGCAGTGAGGGGGTTCCAAACCCTCGGGAACGGGTTATATTCGGGAATATAACCATCTGTGAGGAGGAGAAGATGCGGACCCACACCTGCCCGCCGGACCACAAGCACGGGCTGACCTCCACCTGCTACGTCGTCCACCTCTGCGGGTGCCGCGCCTGCATGGACGGCAACGCGCGCCGCCGCCGCGACCGCTACCGTCTCCTGGCCTACGGGCGATACCAGGACGCGCACCAACCCATCGAGCCGATCCGGCAGCACCTGCAGGCACTGGTCGACACCGGGATGATCCCCGAACGGATCGCCATCAGCGCCGGCGTCGGCGGCGCCACGGTCCGTCGCCTGCTCAACAGCGAGACGGCACGGTTCGTCACCGGCGCCACCGCCCGCAAACTCCTCGCAGTCACCCCCGACAGCAGCACTCTCGCCGCGCAGGGCCGAGTCAACGGCCGCGGCACCCGCCGGCGCCTCCAGGCTCTGGCCGCGATCGGATGGAACCACCACGAGATCGCACGCCGACTCGGCTACCCGCGCTGGAAGGTCAACAAGGCACTCGAAGGCGCCTACGTGGACATCCGTGTCCACGACGACATCGCCGCGCTCTACGACGAGC
>NZ_NCTV01000002.1:0-5821 GCF_002114135.1 Microbacterium sp. LEMMJ01 | reverse complement strand
GAGTATGAGGGCCTGCATCGCGCCGCCGAGGTCTGGGAACGGGAGATCGGATTCCGCCACCCTCTCACGCACGACGCGGCCGCGCGGGAAGGGAGCCGGCCATGATGCTCACGATCATCCACGCGGCCGCGGAAGGCACCCTCATCGAAGGGACCAGCCGGGGCGACGGCACGGCCGATACTCTCAAGGCCAACGGCTGGCGGTGGAGCCGGGCGCTCGGATCTTGGTACATCCCCCACTCCCGCGACCGCGAACCGAAGATCGCGATCATCAACCGCACCGCCGAGCAGCTCACCGCTGCCGGGTTCGTCGTCGAGATCTCGATCGACTATGAACGCCGGGCCGCGGCCGTCGTCGAGGCTGACCTGGTCGACCGCAGGAACGATCGCGCTGCCGCCCTGGCGGTGCGCGCAGATCGACGACACCAGGACGCCACCGAAGAGGCAGAGCGCGCGGCCCGCGCGCTGCGACGCCTCCCCGAAGGTGGCGAGCCCATCAAGGTCGGACACCACTCGGAGGCCGGCCACCGCCGAGCGATCGGCAAGGCGGACGCGGCGATCCGCCGCTCCATCGACGCCGACGCGGCGGCACGGCGCGCCCAGGTGCGTGCCGACGTCGCGGCCGCGGCGACCGATGCACGGTATGCGCCGATCACCGTGGCGAACCGGATCGAGAAGCTCCGCGCAGATCGCGCCGGCATCCGTCGACGTCTCGACGGGTCAAGCCGCACCCTTCCTGGCGGGTATGTCGAGGTCACGGCTGCAGCCACCGGCGCCTACGCCGAACGGCTCGAGAGGGAGCTGGCCGCGACCGACGATCAGCTCACCTACTGGCAGGAGGTCCGCGCCGAGCAGGTCGCGACCGGCGCGGCCACCGACCACAGCAAGGACACCATCAGCGTCGGCGACCAGATCAAGTACTTCGGCGCCTGGTGCACCGTAACCCGCACCAACCCGAAGAGCGCCACCATCGTCGACGCCTACGGCCACCGCGGCACAGTCCCTTACACGCACATCCGCGAGCACCGTGCCGGCCAGAGCGGAGCGATCTCATGACCATCGCCGCCCGCCCCCGCACGATCCCGGAGCCCACGACTCGTTGGCTCCGCCGTCTCGTAATCGCGCTGCTGTACATCGCAGCCGCGGTCCTCTCTGGGTGGCTCGGGATCCTCGCCGCGCCGATCCTCGATCGCATCATCGTCACCGCCGCGGCGGTGATCCTCGTCCCCATCACCATCGCGCTCGTGATCGACTTCTTCAGCAACCCAGATTGAGCGTCCGATGCCCGCCTACAAGGTCCAATGGCAGCAGCGCGTCGACGTCACCGCCACCGTCACTGTGGAGCTCGACGAGCTCGCCGACTGGGCATGCGAGCATCTCGGGCTGCGCACCCTCGAGGCCGGTGCGCCGGCAGGCGCGGCGCCGGCAGGGGTTCGGATGATGCTCGAGCGGAACGGGCCTCTGCGGGAGCAGCTGCTGCAGCGGTGGGCAGCGGCGCACATGCCGCACAGATGATGTCCCGCTCCGATGAGCAGAGCAGAGGCCCCACCGGCGAAGAGCTGCCGGTGGGGCCTCTGTCGTCAATCACGCGAGCCGTTGCGCGAGCTCGTCGATCTTGTCGGGACGGAAGCCCGACCAGTGATCCTCATCCGTGATGACGACCGGTGCCTGCAGGTAGCCGAGCGACTTGACCTGTTCGAGCGCTGCGGCGTCTTCGCTGAGGTCGACGACGTCGTACTCGATTCCCTTAGCATCGAGCGCGCGGTGTGTCGCGACGCACTGTACGCATGATTTCTTGGTGAACAGCGTGATCGTCTTGTCGCCGTTCGTCAGTGTGGTTGTCATGGGTGATCTCTCCTCCTTCCTGGGTCTCGTTTGCTGAGCATGGCGGGCAGCTCAGACACGGGCAGCCGCGCGGCGCTTGAGCCACACGATGAGCGCGATCGCACCGATCAGGATCGCGAGGATGACGAGGATCTGTCCCCAGCCGAGGCCGACGCCGTCGACGACGGGGATCGCCACGGTTTCACCCTGCTCGAGCAAGTGGTACTTCAACATCCACGCGCGCAGCGGATCGAGGAACATCCCCAGCGACACTGCGCCACTGGCCAGGACGAGCACGGCGATCAGCAGCAGCGAGATCCAGTCGTCTTCCGACACGCTCTGGTTCGACACGCGATTCATCCCTTCTCTCGGGGCCGGTAGGCCCGCAGCATCATGACGGCCACGACGATCAGGCTGCTTCGGGTCGGCGGTAGCTGATCACCGAGTTGTCGAAGAGCGTCAGCAGCCCGTCCTCACCGCTGTCGAGGTCGCGGTATTCGATCGCGAGGTACTCGTCGTCGACGACGTCGGGCTCCACTCCTTCGACCACTCCCCACAGCCCCAGAGTCGCGTCGACGAGCAGGAGATCTCCGACCTCGAGCTCCACCGCGGGGCCCTCGAGGGATTCGCCGTATCCGTCGCCGTCAGCGGCCGCGTCGACGTCCGGTGCATCGTCGTCGACTTCGGGCACGAACCGGACCCGTTCACGAGAGTCCAGTGGGGTGACATTGGAGGGTCGAAGCGCGTCGTGCTTGGTCGTCGACGGTACCGATGCATCCCAAGCGACAATCTCGGCCGAGGACCACTGGAAGTAGTCGGGCTCGAGCTCCTCCCCCTCGCCGTCGTCGGTGAGCTCCGCTTCCGGGTCGCGCACCATCATCCGCTCGTAGTCGGCAGCGTCGGGACGCAGCGCCGCCAGGTGATCCCAGTCCGCCTTGTCGGTGGAGTCGAGCTTGGCGGGGTCGGGGGTGTAGAACGCCTGAATCTCGACGGGCTGAGATTCGGCGTTCAGAGTGACACCGCGGCCACGCTTGTTGCGAGGGATCGCGACACCGACCGCGAAGCTGTCCCACATCATGTTGGCGCCCTGCGGGGAGAGACGACCGAAGCTGACGCGGGCGCCGAAGTTGTCTCGCATCTCACCGCCGAGGAACTCGACGTCGGGGCGCTGCAGACCGAGCAGGATGTGGATCTTCGCCGACCGTGCCAGTCGCGCGAGATCGGAGAGCAGATCGAGAACGGGGGCCTGCGCCGGCGCACCCTTCGGCTTCACCGTCTTGTACCAGCGCTGCACGCGCGCCTTGAACGTCGCGTACTCGTCGATGATCAACGCGAGGGGGTCGAAGTCCTCGAGCCGGGCCGTGCCGTTCTCGAGCTGCGAGTACCGCTCCTCCATGAGCTCGTGCGCAGCGTGCAGCATCCGCACCTGGTGCTCCACCCGCGCGCCGACGAGCTCGACGTTGGGCCAGTCCCGGAATCCGGCGAACTCGATCCGCTTCCCATCGAGTACCCACACCCGCCAGTGAGCGTGCGCGAGATGGGTGAGCACCGTGTGCTGGAAGCTGGTCTTTCCCGATCCGGTTCCACCGATGACGAGGCAATGCGGGGAGACCGCCGGATGCCACGACTGGATCTGACCGTCTTCGTCAGGACCGATCGGGATCTTGAACGCCTTGTAGGCGGCGTGGGTGAGTGCGGCCGCGGGCTCCACTTCGTGCAGGACCATGTCGGGCATCGTCGGTCGGACCTCGAACGTGATCTTGTCGCCCTCGAGATCCCAGTGCGCACGCCACCGGCCAGGGAGCATCGAGGAGACCACCTTCTCGACCTGGGAGCGCCGCGCCGCGATCGCCATCTTCGGTCCCACGTTGTGCTTGACGTCGATCTTCGAGACCGAGCCGTCATCGGCACTCTTCACCGAGACGCTCGCGGTCGGGTCGATGACCAGCTTGACGACCTCGATCGCGCGCTGCTGCTCACGGGAGACCGGATCACTCACGGGTGCGAGCTCGACGACGAGCACGCACCGCCTCGAGTTGTGCTTGCGTACCCGGTACTCGGCACCAAGCCTGCGTGCAAGGCCTGCGAGGATCTGGTCGACGAAGCGGGGGTCGGTGTCATCGACGTGCGAGGCGTACCGGATCTTGATGCGCTCCGGGAGGCCCACCCATCCACGAGTCCACTTCACCGGCACGACGAGAGCACGGGTTGGCTGTGCCGCACCGAGCATCGGAAGGACCGCCTCGATCGCCGGGTCCATCCGCCCTTCCCGTTGGAAGGTCCGCACGCCGGATGCGACCGCGCCGGCGGCGAGCAACACGGCCACGACCCACACCAGCGGGATCAGATCGGTGAACGGGCGCACCGCGTTCAACCCGGTGGCGGCGGTCGCCAGTGCGATGCACAGCAGCGCCGGGATGATCCCGGTCAGCTGACGCCGAGGAAGAACACCCAGAGCCACCGTCGCCGGTGCAGGTGGGCGCGCCGGCGGACGAGATGCCACACGAGTTGTCGTTGCCATTCGAGCCTCCTGAGTGGGCCGAGTACTTCACGACCCTCTTGCGAGGTATAGGCCGGAGATCTGCTCCTTCGCGGACATCGCGGATTCTCCCCGCGTCTGACGCACTCGTGATGTCCCCTGTGCAAGAGTGTGCTCGAGGAGATCGCCACGGCGGCTGGAAAGGGTTATTGCGCCACATCGCGGCGCAGACCAGCGCAATACCTCCGCCACACCCGCGCTTGACACGGGTGATAGGATCAAGCCCGATCGGCGTTCTGCCGCAGGCACGGTTGTCGAATCGAGCTTGAACCCCTCCCCCTGGGAAATATTTCCAGCAGGCACACCCGCGCAGTTATGTGTCGTGTCTCACTCCAGTTGTCCGATTCTCACGGACCTGTCGAGTCGTCTCACTCCACTTGTCGGATTCTCACTCCAGTTGTCCGATGCTCGGCGCGCCGCGTAGTGCTGCTTCGAGGCGGGAGCAGCAGGGTCGGATTCGTGACAACTCGTGTGAGACAGACCGCTCTGCCGGGACTGCACCGCGAATGAGAGAAGTCCCGGTCAGCCCATCCGAGATCCGACAAGTCAAGCGAGATCCGACATTATGGCGCAATACTGCGCCGCACATCGGCGGCATACTGCACCGCACACCCGGTGCAACACGTCGCCGTGGCGCGGAGTCGGGTCAGTCGTTGGAGTCGGTCGGCGGGGTCTGCGCCTGTCGCCGGCGCTCCCACTCGCCTCGCAGCCATTCGCCCTGTCGTTGTGCTGCAGCGCGGCTGATCCCTCGCGCCTTGGCCGGCGCCGGCGGGAACGGGGCACCCTCGTTGTAGAGCTGCTCAAGGCGGTCGGCTTCCCGCATGAAGGCGACCTCGACGAGACCGGCCAGCGCGGGCGCACCCTCCGGCTCATCCCTCGTCGACCACCACGCAGCCTTGAGGCGCGCGTGCAGCGCGACCGGCAGGTAGTAGGTCTGATGGCGGTATCCCGCGGCTCCTCTTGGGTTCACACCCTGGGCACGGTCGGGGGCAGGAGGGAAAGGGGAGCCGGCGTTGTAGAGCTGCTCGAGGCGGTTGGTCTCGCGGCCGATGGCGACCTCGACGAGACCGGCCAGCGCGGGCGCACCCTCCGGCTCATCCCTCGTCGACCACCACGCAGCCTTGAGCCGTGCATGCAGCGCGACCGGCAGGAAGTATGCGATCGAGCGGTAGCCGGTGGCCGACACTGACCCGGCGGGTCGGTCGGTGTCACCAGCGGCGTTGACATCTGTTGAGGGCACGAGTCACCGTCTGGGTGGGAGAGGCTTCGGCCCCGTTTCGGGCCGGGGCTGCCCCCAGCCTACAGGCCGGTTTCCAGGCCGTCAGGAGGGTTACATGCCGCGAGTTGACTCGGTTTTCCAGGGGGGTCAGAGGCGTCGGCAAGTGCCGTCTGTGGGACAGATCTCGATGCCATACAGGCGGAGGAACTCTTCGGGGTTCACGTAGCCGGCGTACTGCGA
>NZ_NCTV01000019.1:0-1176 GCF_002114135.1 Microbacterium sp. LEMMJ01 | reverse complement strand
GGGCTTCGTCTCCTCGTGGCTGAGCGCGACGAAGTACGCCCCGGGCGACCTGGCTACCGACTTCGACCTGTCGGCGCTGCGGCAGCTGTCGGTCACGGCCTGGGAGTACCGCGACCTGTCCGTGGTCTCCATCACGCCCGTCGACGGCTCGGACTTCGTCAACGTCGTCGTCGCGGCGAACATCAAGGAGCTGTCGGTGACGGACTCCGACGACACCAGCACGACGAGCTGGCCGCGCCGCTACTTCCAGGTGGCGATCGCGGTCAACGGGGACACGGTGAGGGCAGTCGGTCTCCCGGCCCAGATCTCCGCTCCCGTCCAGGGCGAGACAACGTCGCTGGTCTACAAGCAGACCATCGGATCCTCTGACCCGTCCGCGGAGACAGTGTCGGCGTTCCTCGGCGCGTACCTTGCCGGCTCGGGTGACCTGTCCCGATACAGCGCCCCGGACACATCTTTCGTGGCGATCTCGCCCGCCCCCTACGTGATGGTCAACGTCGAGGAGATGCGGTCAGACCTGACGCCTACGGAGTCCCCGAGCGATGGCGACACCCTCAAGGTGCTCGCGACCGTCTCACTGCTGAGCCCGCTGGACCAGCAAGTGACCTCGACGTACACGCTCACCCTCACCGCGCGTGCCTCCCGCTGGGAGGTCAGCGCCATTGATCTTGCACCGCAAGCGGTCTCCGACAAGGGATCGACAACCCCCACGCCGACACCGTCCGGTAACGGCAACTAAGGAAGGAACACCAACCATGTTCGATTGGATCAACGGGATCACCGCTGATGCGACGACTGCTTTCCGGGCGGTCGTGTTTCTCGCAGCAGCAGTGATCTTCTTCGTCGTCGCCGCCAAGGTGCGGTTCGCCATGGCGACGACCATCATCACCGGCATCGCGTGCGGCCTGGCCATGTTCCTCGCCGCCGGCGGTGGCGAGTGGGTCATGGGCCTCATCCAGACCGAGACCGTCGACGCCATCGGAGTCACGATCCATCAGATCGCAGCTCCGGCGGACGCCCTGGTGCTCAACGAGACCACCACCGCGGCCGGCGACACGGTCTACCGGCTGGTCGCGTAAAGGGGCGAACGTGGCCGATCGCGACGAAGAGAGAGAGGTTGCGCGCTTCTACACGAGCACCCGACGGTGCCCAACGTTCATCGGCCGTCTCCACGAC
>NZ_NCTV01000018.1:0-2690 GCF_002114135.1 Microbacterium sp. LEMMJ01 | reverse complement strand
CCATGGGCCTCCATGGCGTGCCGGAGGCGATCCACGCCGACCGCGGGACCTCGATGACCTCCAAACCGGTCGCTCAGCTGCTCGTCGACCTCGGGGTGGCCAGGTCGCACTCCCGCCCGCACGTGTCGAACGACAACCCTTACAGCGAGGCGGCGTTCAAGACGCTGAAGTACGCCCCGGTCTTCCCCGAGCGCTTCGGGTCCCTGGCCGACGCCGGCGCGTTCGCCGAGCAGTTCTTCGCCTACTACAACCACGAGCACCGCCACTGCGGGATCGGGCTGCACACCCCCGCCAGCGTCCACTTCGGCACCGCCGGGCAGGTCCGCGCCCAGCGCCAGGCCACCCTGGACGCGGCCTACGCCGCCCGTCCCGAGCGCTTCGGCCACCGCCGACCCCAGGCGCCCAAGCTGCCCGAGGCCGCCTGGATCAACCAGCCCTCACAGGAGGCCCTCATACAGACCGCCTGACGGAATCTGTCTCACCCGCCTTGACACTTTCCGCTTCGATTACAGCCCGATCACGGAGCGACCGACGATTTCGTGGCCGAATGGGGCCCGAGTGGCGTTCTATGTCGGGCTGAACATCGAGCACTATCAGATCGACAAGCCCTCCACGAGCATCTTCGGCGGTACCGCGATGCTGCAGCCGGATCCTTCGGGAGCTGGGGTATGACTACGTCCTGGACTGGACGAACGACGATCAGCCGTATCCGCTGAACGTCGACGGGATGTTCAGCGTTCCCTACACGATAGAACTCAACGATGTGACGATGTTCGTGAGTAAGAGCTATACCGGCCCGCAGTTCCTGGAAGCGGTGATCGACCAGTTCGATCAGCTCTATTCAGACTCCGAGCACTCGGGTCGCGTCATGTCGCTGCCGTTGCACCCGTTCATCGTCGGCCAGCCGTTCCGCCACCGCTACCTTGATCGGGCCCTCGAGCACATCACGTCTCACGATGGTGTCTGGGTGACGACGAGCGATGCCATCGCGGCGCACTATCAGTCGACGGGGAACAGGAGAGCCGATTCGTGACGAATACGGAGCTGATCGATGAGTACGCACGGCTGCGCGACGAGTTCAAGGCCAAGGGATTGGGCGGCCGGATCGGCTACGGCGAGAAGCCGGCGCTGCTGATCGTCGACTTGATCACCGGATTCACGGACAGCCGTTCGCCCCTGTCAGGCGAACTGGAGTCACAGCTGGCCGCCACCAATGCCTTACTCGTCCCCGCCCGTGAACTCGAGATCCCCATCTTCTTCTCGACGGTCGCGTACGACACCGAATTGCAGGAGGCGGGGCTCTGGATCAAGAAGATCCCGTCCAACCACCTGTTGGTGGAGGGCAGCGAATGGGTGGAGGTCGACAGCAGGCTGGGCCAGCTGCCCCACGAGATGACCCTGGTGAAGAAGTACGCATCCTGCTTCTTCGGAACTGATCTCGCCGCACGCTTGATCTCACGGGGTGTCGACACCATCATCATCGTCGGCTGCACCACCAGTGGGTGCGTGCGCGCCTCGGCGGTTGACGCCTGCTCCTACGGCTTCCACACCATCGTCGTCGAAGAGGCAGTCGGCGACCGGGCAGCCCTTCCGCACCTGGCCAGCCTCTTTGACATCGACGCGAAGTACGGCGATGTCGTCAGCCTCGACGACGCACGTGCTTACCTGCGGGGGCTTGCGCAACAGAACGATTGACTGCAGTAACGCCGTGGGGCCAACTTCCTCTGTGCGGAATATTGAACCGGCGTGCAGGCCGAGATCCCGCAGATGCTGGCGCAGGGCGGCGGATCCATCATCAACACCGCCTCGTCCCTCGGGCAGGTCGCCATCGCCCACCAGTCCGCCTACGTCACGTCGAAGCACGGCGTCATCGGCCTCACCCGAGCCGCCGCGGTGGAGTACTCCGACAAAGGCATCCGCGTGAACGCAGTGCTGCCCGGGGTGATCCAGACGCCAATGATAGACGCGCTGGAGGAGACCTACCCCGGCTTCAAGGACGCGCTGCTGACGAAGCACCCGATCGGCCGACTCGGCACGCCGCACGACATCGCCGAGATGGTCGCGTGGCTCGGTTCCGACGCGGCCGCCTTCGCGACCGGCGCGCAGTTCGCCGTCGACGGCGGGTACCTCGCGATTTAGACGAGGTGGCCACGACGGACGGGAGGCACGGTGTCAGCTGACACCGTGCCTCACGTCCGTCACCGGTCGCGCCGCGACCCGCGTGTCAGCCGTTCTTCGCGGCCAGTCGGTCCGTCTCGCTGTCGTTCCGCCACCCGGCGGTCGCGCCGCCGTCGACGCTGTAGTTCTGTCCGGTCACCCAAGAGGACTCGTCGGAGGCCAGGTAGAGCGGCATGTACGCGATGTCCTCGCCCGTGCCGGGGCGTTGAATGAGCGCGTTGCCGACCTGCCAGGCCTTGCCCTCCGCATCCACCGCCTTGTCCGTCGCCGGGGTGCTGACGAAGCCAGGCGAGATCGAGTTCGCGCGGACGCCGTAGCGGGCGCCCTCCGCAGCGAGCGACTTCGTCATCGCGATGACGCCGCCCTTCGCGGTGGTGTGCGCGACCTGGCGAGCGGCTCGATCCCGCGACCTTCGCGATCGACGGAAAGCAACTCGAGATCGATCTCGAGTTCGAGGCCTGGGCCAAGAGCGCGCGCCGCATCGGCGCAGCCACCCGGCGTCCGGCGAGGAC
>NZ_NCTV01000017.1:0-554359 GCF_002114135.1 Microbacterium sp. LEMMJ01 | reverse complement strand
CTTGGATCTCGKCGACGCATTCGCCGCGAGCATCGACGCGTACGTCACGTTGACTGTCGCTACCGAGGAGAGCCTGGTGGGCATGTTAGAGACGGGCGACCTCGACCTCGTGGCCGGCGGACTGACGCCGGGCACCCCGTGGATCGACAAGGCGGGCGTGACCCGCGGCTATCCGGGTATCGAGGGCGCGGGCGATCGGGAGCTCGTCATGCTGGTGCCCCTCGGCGAGAACGCCTTCCTCTCGGCCCTCGAGACCTCTCTCGACGAGGAGGTCGATCGATGACCGGGACGAAGCAGTTCGGGCGCACCGAGCTCCCCGACGAACAGCAGCAGGCCACGCGCAAGGCCGTGCGCTGGGAGATCTTCACGATCGTCTACACCTCGATCACGATCACCGTGATCGCCCTCGTCGTGGGCGAGTCGCAGGCGATGCGCACGGCGTGGATCGAGGACATGCTGTCGCTCATCCCGCAGTTCGCCTTCCTCCTCGCGCTCCTGTTCGTGCGGCGACGCCCCACCCGGAAGCACCCCTATGGCCTCCACCGGGCGATGGGCGTCGGCCACCTCGTCGCCGGTGTCGCGCTCCTCGCGGTCGGTGTGAACCTCGCCGTCGAGGCCGTCGCGGGCCTCATCCGCGGGGAGCATCCGACCATCGGCACCGTGCAGGTGTTCGGACAGACGATCTGGCTCGGCTGGCTGATGGTCGCCGTCATGGCCGTCGTGATCGTCGGGCCGGTGTTCTTCTACGGTCCGGCCAAGGCCAAGCTCGCCCCCGTCCTGCACAACAAGCTGCTCTACGCCGACGCCGACATGGCGAAGGCGGACTGGCAGACGACGGTCGCCTCCATCGTCGGCGTGCTGGGCGTGGGCGCCGGCGTCTGGTGGCTCGACGGTGCCGCGGCGCTCTTCATCTCGCTCGGCATCATCTGGGACGGCTTCCGCAACACGAAGACCGCGATCGTCGACCTCATGGACCAGCGGGCCCGCACCTTCGACAGCGCGGAGCCGCACCCGCTGGCCCGCGATGTCGTCTCGTACCTGCGCAGCCGCCCCTGGGTGGATCAGGCTGCCGTGCGCATGCGGGATCAGGGCCAGGTGTTCCACATCGAGGCGTTCGTGGTGCCGCATCATCGTGGCGTCCGTACGGCCGACCTGACCGCCGCGTCCGAGGGGATCGCCGACCTGGACTGGAAGGTGCAGGACGTGGTGATCGTCCCGGTCGAGAAGCTGCCGGACGAAGCGGACCCCGGTCGATGAGCAGCTCCGACGAGGCACTGTTCCCCGGCTTCACGACCACGCGGATCCCGACCGCCGAGGCGGACATCCTCGTGCGCCACGGCGGCTCGGGGCCGCCCATGGTGCTGCTGCACGGCCACCCCCGCACCTCGGCGACCTGGCATCGGGTGGCCCCGCTTCTCGTCGACCGCGGCTTCACGGTGATCTGCCCCGATCTGCGGGGCTACGGACGCTCCCGCGGCCCGGCGCCCACCGCCGATCATTCCGCCCATTCCAAACGCGCCGTCGCCCGAGACATCCGCACCGTCGCCGAGCGACTCGGCCATGAGCGCTTCCGCCTGGTCGGGCATGACCGCGGCAGCTACGTCGCGCTCCGACTCGCCCTCGATCACCCGGAGGCCGTCGAACAGGTCGCCCTGCTGGACTGCCTGCCGATCTCGGAGCACCTCCGTCGCTGCGACGCGACCTTCGCCGCGCACTGGTGGCACTGGTTCTTCTTCGCCCAGCCGGACATCCCGGAGCGCGTCATCGGCGCGGACCCCGAGGCCTGGTACGCCCCCAAGGCCGACCCGGCGACGATGGGCGCGGCCAACCATGCCGAGTTCCTGCGCGCGGTGCGCCAGCCGTCGGTCGTCCGGGCGATGCTCGAGGACTACCGCGCCGGCCTCACGATCGACCGCGCGCACGAGGAGGCGGATCGCGCCGCCGGGCGACGGCTCCGGATGCCGACGCTCGTGCTGTGGTCCCGACGCGACGATCTCGAAGAGCTCTACGGCGACCCCCTCCGCATCTGGCGGGACTGGGCCGACGATGTGCGCGGCCACGGCATCGACAGCGGGCATCACATGGCGGAGGAGGCGCCGGCGGCCCTCGCCGCCGCCCTCACGAGCTTCTTCGGAGCCACCCGTCCCTCGCGGACGTAGGCTGGAGGCATGACCAACCCCGCCTCCGACACCATCACGATGTTCGGCGCCGACTGGTGCCGCGACTGCATCCGCACGAAGAAGCAGCTCGACGAGCTCGGCGTCGCGTACACGTATGTCGACCTGGTCGCCGACCCCGCCGCCGCGGACATCGCGAAGGACATCTCGGGCCGCACGAACATCCCCGTCGTGGTCTACCCCGACGCCTCGCACCACGTCGAGCCGTCGAACGCCGACGTGGAGTCGAAGCTGCGCGAGCTCTCGATCATCTGATCGTCCTCGCACTCGGCGGATCTCCGCGCGGACGCCTAAGCTGAAAGCCCGTTCGAAGGAGACGCCGATGACTTCTGCGCCCACGACCGCGCCCGCCACCCCCGCCCTCGGCGAGGGCGAGAAGGAACGGCTCGACGCCGCCGTCGCCGACCTGCAGACCGGGACGTCGGTGTGGACCGCGCTCACCGTGGCGCAGCGCGCGACGCTGCTCCGGCAGGTCCGCACGAGCGTCGCCGCGACCGCGGAGGACTGGGCGACGATCGCCGCCGCCTCCAAGGGCCTGGACGCGCGGCATCCGCTCCGCGGCGAGGAGTGGCTGAGCGGCCCGTACAGCGTGCTCGGAGCACTCGACGCCTCGATCGCCACGCTCACCCGGATCGCGAACGGCGCGAATCCGCTCGACGGCATCCGGGTCGACCGCGCACCCGGCGGCCGTGCGCGCGTACATGCCTTCCCCCTCACCGGCATCGACCGGTTCCTGCTGTCCGGCTTCACCGGCGAGGTCTGGCTCGAACCGGGGACCACGCCGAACACCGCCCGCGCGACCGCCGGTCTGGCACAGCGCACGCCGACGGTGTCCGGGGGCGTCGGACTCGTGCTCGGCGCCGGGAACGTGACCTCCATCCCCGTGCTGGACGTGCTGTACGAGCTGCTCGCCCACAACCGCACCGCCCTGCTGAAGGTGAACCCCACGCAGGATGCGCTGGTCCCCGTCTACAAGCGCGCGCTCGCCCCGCTCATCGAGCCGGGACTGCTGCGGATCGTGCGCGGGGGCCCGGCCGCCGGCGCCTATCTCACCCAGCATCCCGGTATCGCCCACGTGCACATCACCGGCTCGGCGGCGACCTTCGACACCATCGTCTGGGGACCGTCGACCGGCGAGGGGGCGGCCGCGACCAAGCGCCGCCGTCGCGAGAACCGGCCGCTGCTGAAGAAGCCCATCACCGCGGAACTCGGCGGGGTCTCCCCCATCATCGTCGTGCCGGGGAAGTGGACGGCCGCCGACCTCGCGTACCAGGCCGAGCACATCGCGACCATGCGCCTGCAGAACAGCGGCCACAACTGCATCGCGGGGCAGGTCGTCATCCTCTCCGCGGACTGGGACCAGGCAGACGACTTCCGCGCCGAACTGCGCCGCGCCTACGCCACCGCTCCGGAGCGCCCCATCTGGTACCCCGGCGCCCCCTCCCGCATGCAGTCCGCCGCGGACGACTATCCGGACGCCCTCGTGCTCGGCGACCGGCTCCTCGTCGAGATCGATGCCGACGACGACCCCTCAGCCCTGGAGAACACGGAGTACTTCGCGCCGGTCCTGGGCGTGGTGAGCCTGCCCGGCACGGGCCAGGAGTTCCTCGACGCCGCGGTCGCCCACGCGAACGAGAAGCTGCAGGGCACGCTCGGCGCGAACCTGCTCATCGACCCGGCGACCGAGAAGGCGCTCGGCAGCGGGTTCGAGCGCGCTCTCACCGCCTTGCACTACGGCTCGATCGCGATCAACGGCTGGACCGCCTTCGGGTTCATCACGCCGACGCTCACCTGGGGCGCATTCCCCGGCGGCACGATCGATGACGTCGGCAGCGGCATCGGCGTCGTCCACAACGCCCTGCTCCTGGATCGGGTGGAGCGCTCCGTGCTGCGCGGCCCCTTCCGGCCGTTCCCGCGCTCGCTCCCCGTCGCGAACGGCGGAGGGCGGATGACCATCCTCCCCAAGCCGCCGTGGTTCGCCTCCTCCCGCACCGGTGCCGCCGTGAGCGAGGGCCTCACCCGCCATCGTGCGGACGGCGGCGCCCTCGGCCTCGTGAAGACACTGCTGCGCGCGCTCCGCGCCTGAGCGGAACGCGTCAGCCCTCGGGGCGGAACCGATCGGTCGCGGCGCGGAGAGCCGCGCGGATGCCGGGTTCGGCGGCGGAGTGCCCCGCGTCATCGATCACCTGGAAGTCGGCTTCCGGCCAGGCACGGTGCAGGTCCCACGCCGTCATCATCGGCGTGACCACGTCGTGGCGGCCCTGCACGATCACGGTCGGGATGTGCCGGATGGCGTCGATCCCCGCGAGCAGCTGCCCCTCGGCCCACCAGCCGCGGTGCACGAAGAAGTGGTTCTCGATGCGTGCGAAAGCGACGGCCCGGCGGGGATCGGCCATCGCCGCGATCTGCTCCGGGTCGGGGCGCAGCGTGACGGTCGCCGCCTCCCACGCCGCCCATGCGAGGGCCGCCGGTTCATGGACCGCCGGGTCCGGGTCGAACAGCCGGCGGTGGTACGCCTCGATCATCCGGGAGCGCTCCAGGACCGGGATCGGCGCGATGAAGTCCTCCCACAGGTCGGGGAACAGCGCCGCCGCCCCGCCCTCGTAGAACCACTCGAGCTCGGCGCGACGGAGCGTGAAGATCCCGCGCAGAATCAGCTCGGAGACCACGTCGGGGTGGGCCTGGGCGTAGGCGAGCGCGAGGGCGCTGCCCCAGGACCCGCCGAACACCTGCCACGTCTCGATGCCGAGGTTCTTGCGCAGCAGTTCGAGGTCGGCGATGAGGTGCGCGGTGGTGATGTGCCGGAGATCGGCCTCCGGCTCCGCGGCGGACGGCGTGCTCCGACCGCATCCGCGCTGATCGAGAAGGACGATCCGGTAGACGTCGGGGTCGAAGAACTGGCGCTGCCACGGCGAGGTGCCGCTGCCGGGGCCGCCATGGAGGAACACGACGGGTTTACCCTCGGGGTTGCCGCTGATCTCCCAGGCCACGCGATGCCCGTCGCCGACGAGCAGCACTCCGGTCTCGTGCGGCTCGATGGGCGGATAGAGCCCCTCGGTGTTCGTCATGTTCGGTCCCCCAACCGGTCGTGCGGTCCTGCCGAGTCCACGTTATCTGACAACGGCGGGACCACCGGGCCTACGGGTCGAGCTGATCGGCGGGGAGGGTGAACACCTGCCCGCACGCATCGAGCCCGTTCTGGTATCCCTCCGCGAACCAGCGCTGACGCTGCTCGCTGGAGCCGTGGGTCCAGGTCTCCGGGTTCACCTGCCCGGACTGCTCCTGGATGTGATCGTCGCCGACGGTCGACGCCGCGTTCAGGGCGTCGCGGATCTGCTCCTCCGTCGGCTTCTCGAGGTACGGATCGCCGTCGGCGTCGGTCTGCTCGGTCGCGCGGCCGAGCCAGCCGCCGGCATAACAGTCGGCCTGCAGCTCCATGCGCACGCCGTTGCTGCCGGGACCCGTCCCGTTGTTCGGGTACCGCTCCATCGCCCCGAGGAGGTTCTGGATGTGGTGACCCCACTCGTGCCCGACGATGTAGAGCTGCGCGAGGTTCCCGGCCGAGGCCCCGAACTGCTGCTGCATGAGCTGGAAGAACGTGGGGTCGATGTAGACGGTCTCCTCCGGCGGGCAGTAGAACGGGCCGACCGCGTTGGAAGCGGTGCCGCACTGCGTGGAGGTCGCTCCGTCGACGACGATGAGCTGCGGAGCCTGATACCCCTCCACGTTGTCGTCCCAGAAGGCGTCGAGCGCGACCTGCGCCCCCGCCATGCGGCAGTCGACGTTCGCGTTCGCGTCGGCGCCGCTGTCGCAGTTCTCGATGGCCGAACCACCGGCGGGCTCGCTCCCGCCCCCGGGCGCGCCCCCGACGAGTCCGCTCAGGTCGATGCCCAGCAGGGGGCCGGCGATGAGGGCGAGGAGGGCGAGCACGCCGACGCCGGAGCCGCCCGCGATCGCCGCCGTGCGTCCGCGGCGACGCGTGGTGTTGCGGGAGAGGTCGGCGTCGGGATTGAACGTCATGCGTCGAGGGTACTCCGCGCGCCGACACCGCGACGGACGTAGGCTCGTGACATGGCCACCACGATCACCATCACCGGCGCGGGCGGACAGATCGGCTACGCGCTCCTCTTCCGCATCGCCGCCGGGGACATGCTCGGTCCGGATGAGAAGGTGCGGCTGCGGCTGCTGGAGATCCCGCAGGGACTCGGCGCGGCAGAGGGCGCGGCGCTGGAGCTTCAGGACGGCGCATTCGACCTGCTCGAGCACGTGGAGGTGACCGACGACGCCGCGGTCGGCTTCGACGGCTGCGACCTCGCCCTGCTCGTGGGCGCCCGCCCCCGCGGTCCCGGGATGGAGCGCGGCGACCTGCTGGCCGCGAACGGCGGCATCTTCGGGCCGCAGGGCGCCGCCATCGCCGCGAACGCCGCCCCCGGCGTCCGCGTGACCGTGGTGGGCAACCCCGCCAACACGAACGCCCTGATCGCCTCCGCGGCGGCCGACGGCGTGCCCGCCGACCGCTTCACCGCCCTCACACGGCTGGACGAGAACCGCGCACGGGCCCAGCTCGCCCAGACGCTCGGCGCCCCCGTGCACACGGTGCGGCGGGTGCCCATCTGGGGCAATCACTCGGCCACGCAGTTCCCCGACGTGTCGCATGCGACCGTCGGTGGGAAGCCCGTGCAGGATGCCCTGGAGCGGATCGTCGGCGACGTCCCGGCGTGGCTGGACCAGACGTTCATCCCCCGGGTCGCCAAGCGCGGCGCGGAGATCATCGAGGTCCGCGGGTCGTCCTCCGTCGCCTCCGCCGCGAGCGCGACGATCGACCATGTGCGCGACTGGGTCCGCGGGACCGAGGACTGGACCTCCGCCGCCGTCGTCTCGCGCGGGGAGTACGGTGTCCCAGAGGGCCTCGTCTCCTCGTTCCCCGTGCAGTCCGTCGACGGCGAGTGGCGCATCGTGGAGGGTCTGGAGATCGACGACCGGGCCCGCGCGCGCATCGACGCCTCGGTCGCGGAGCTCGTGGAGGAGCGGGACGCGGTCCGAGCCCTCGGACTGCTCTGATCCGGTCGCCGCGGGACACCTGGGCAGGGCAGAATAGAGGGCGGAGGTGCGGGATGAGCGACACGATTGACCCGGCGGGAACGACGCCGTCTCTCGACGATGCGCTGACGAGCCCGCTCCACCTCCCGCACGACGCAGCGAAGTGCCCGAAGTGCTTCACGGAGCTGCAGCAGAACCGCAACTTCTGGACCGCGCGTCCCGCGGGCTCCCGCCTGGTCGGCCTCGTCGTCGCCCGCGAGGGCATGCCGTCGGTCGTCGAGCAGCGCGCCGACCTCACCCGCTTCGGCGTGCCCATCGAGGGCTTCCGTCACCCGGCGCCGGACATCCTGGAGAGCTGGAACGACCGCCTCGCGCGACTCATCTCGACGCTCCGGACCGGAGACGTGGTCGTGGTGGCGAACATCCGGGCCCTGGGGCTCGACGCCGAAGAGGGCGCGCGCACCGTCGCTGAACTCCGGCGCCACGGGATCATCGTGAAGGTCCTCGGCCACGAGGCGCGTCATCTCGCCGACGCCGCCGGCGCCCGCTGAGAGGCGCCGCTAGAACTCCCCGGACCGCAGGCGGGCGAGCGTGCCCGCACCGATCTCGGCACGGACGTCGGGACGGTTCGCGTAGAAGGTGACGAGCTCGGCCAGGAGCACAGGGTCGCTCGCGAGGTCGGCCGCCGCCCACGAGGACGGCTGCGCGGTCGCCGTCCGCAGCACCACACGGTTGCCTTCCAGGCCGGCGCCGACGACCTCCTCCCATGCCACGGCCACGTTGTTGCGCGGGATTCGGAGCTGCAGCCCGTCGGGGCGCAGCGTCAGGCGATGGGCGGAGGGAGCCCGGAACCACGACCGGATGCCGGCGATCGTCATGATCAGCGCGACCACCGGGAGGAGGAGCAGGGTGAGGAGCGGCAGTCGGTCTGCGGGCACCGTGAAGATGCTCCATGCCCACGCCGCGAGGAGCAGGGCCCCCACGGGCGCGAGGGCGCGCAGCGGCCAGACGATCCCCGCGGCCCCGCCGAACGCGATCGCCGGACCGTCGACGACCGGCCGGACGACTCGGACCCGGGAGACGCGGGCGTGCGCCACCATCAGCCAGACGCCCACGGCGACGGCCGCGAGCACACCGATGCCCAAAGCCTTCATCGCCGGAGCCGGATCGGCGAACAGGATCAGGCTGAACAGCAGGACCACGATGGCGAACACGACGCCGAACACGGTGAGTGCCGTGGTCGCCCGCTGCTGCCCCTGCCACCCCGGATGACCGGGTACCCAGATCGTCTCCGGAGACGTCGACTGCTGCTGCCCTGTCACCCGAACAGTCCCTTCCACGCCTTGCCGATGTTGTGCCCCGCGTCGCCCACGAAGTCGGTCGTGTTCTCCCAGGCGTCCTCCGCGAAGTCCGTCGTGGCGTCCCATGCATCCGCCATGCCGGCGTCGATCGACTCCCGGACGTCCTGCGGCACCCAGTTCTCGTACGCCCACACCGCACCGGCACCGACCGCCACCGCGGCCCCGCCGACGACCACCGCCGTGCCCCAGACCGGGAGCGTGACGACACCGGCCGCCGCGAGCGCGGCGACCCCGGCAGCCGCAGCCGCGCCACCCGCCGCACCGCCGATGATCTCCACCGCGGTGGACGACGGGTCATCGCCCGACGACATCGCCGAGCCGAGGTTCCAGGCGTCGACGCCCCAGCCGATGAACGGCACCGCCCGACTCGCGCGAGAGAGTCCGCGGGCCAGATCCTCGGCCTCGTCAGCCGCCCACCGCATGCCGGTGGGGTTGGCGGCCTCGGCAGCGGCCTTGACGGCAGGGTTGCCGGAGCGCAGCTCGCGAACGAAGTCCGATGCTCCGAGACGCAGATCCTCCGCGTGGGAGGTGAGCTCGGCCGCCGTCTCCGCCCACGCCAGGCCCTGGCCCTCGAGGTAGATCTTCGGGACCTCGCCGCTCGCCTCCCGCAGACCGGACAGGATCTTGTCCGCCGTGGACTGGCTCGGCATGGTCCCGAGGAAGCCGTCGAGGTTCTCGCTGATCCAGACCTCGAGCTCGCCCCACCAGGAGCCGACGTCGGCGGCGATCTCGTTGTACAGCTCGATGCGGTCGAGGTGCTCCTGCCACTCGTCCCAGTAGGGGTCGTCGCGCGAGGTGGGGCATACCGGGATCAGGGACACCGGCCGGCCGATGATCATCCCGTTGACCGGGAGCCCCGCCGCCCGCGCATTGTCGCGGTGCGTCGCGAAGTCCTCCTTCATGCGCCGCAGCTGCCCGGCGTACGACCGGAGCTTCTCGGCGGCGTCACGGGCGAGGTCCTTGATCTCCTTCGCGGCGTCGGTCGTGCGCGAGAGGATCGTGACGTAGTCGTCCGCCGACTCGCCGTACCAGTGCCCGCGCACGCCGGTCGGGATGAAGGTCGTGACGTTGGAGGAGACGTCTGCGGCGTCCTTCAGGTCGGGGTCGAGCCAGTCCGCGGCCGCCTGCACCTGGTCGGCGTCGCCGTACGTGGTCGTGTCGATCGTCATCAGAGGTCCTCGACGATGGCCGCGACCGGGTCGAGCTGGTCGATCACGTCCTGCTCGTTCGTCTCCGCGTCGTCGGCGATGGCGCGGACGATCTCTCCGAGGGTGCCGTTGATCCGGTACAGGGCGTCGACGCCCTCCCCCACCCGCTGCATGATCGCGGCGACCGTATCGGAGGCGAGCCCGCCGTCGACGGCCGTCGGAATGCCGGAGAGCTTCGTCTCGATGAGCTCGACCGCCTCCTCGTGCATGTCCGCATGGACGGCCATCACCTCCGGGTCCATCGCGATGCGGCTCATGCGATGGCTCCGTTCCGGCGGTAGGACGCGGGCACGTCGAGGTCGAAGATCACGACGTCGTAGGGCTGCGCCTCCTTGATCTGACCGAGGTCCTCGGTGCGCACCAGCACCCAAGGCTGCCGCTCGCCGGCGAGCTCCAGCAGCCGGTCGAGGGCGGTGTAGGCGAGCAGTGCACGCCGCCCGTCCTTCAGCTCCCGGATCTCGACGAGCTGCTCCTCGGGCGTCGACGTCACGCTCAGGGGCAGGTACAGCACGGGTGGGACCATCGGCGTTGCGGCCGGCATCGGTTCGAAGGTCATCTCGGTCTCTCCTCGGTTGTCACTCGTAGCTCGGCGGCACCCACAGCAGCTGCGCGGAGACGAGGCCCCGATCGCGGCTGACGATCTGCGCACGGCCCGGAATCGCGGGAACGGCCTTCACCTTGCCGATGAGCTGGCCCTCCTCGGGGCTGCCCGAGAGCAGGATGCCGGTCGCACCCAGGTCGGTCATGCGCTGGATGATCGGATCGTACGCGGCGCGGCTCGCCCCGCCGGTGCGGCGGGTGAGGATCACGTGGAGGCCGAGGTCGGCCGCCTGCGCGAGCAGCGGCGCGAGGACCGCGACCGGATTGCCCTGCGAGGTCGCCACGAGGTCGTAGTCGTCGATGAGGACGAAACCCTCCGCCCCCTTCCACCACGACCGGCTGCGGAGCTGGTCGGGCGTGACGTCGGGTCCGGGGATGCGGCTCCGGAAGAACTGCGCGAGCTCGTTCATCCCGCCCTCGGTCATCTCATGCGACGTGAGGTAGGCGCCGAGGTATTCCTGCGGGATCTCGCCGAGCAGGGCACGACGGTAGTCGACGACGAAGATCTTCGCCTCGGTCGGGCCGTACAGACGCGTGATCTCGTGCACAACGCCGCGGAGCATCGACGACTTGCCGGAGTCCGCGTCGCCGTACAGATACAGCAGCGGCTCGGCGACGGGGTCGATCGAGAACGGGGCGAGGTTCGCCTCGTCGATACCCAGCAGGAGTTCGCGGGGCTCCCCGCCGTCCGGCGACTGCGCGGCCGCGACGGCGCGCAGATCGGCATGGCTGATGCGCGAGGGCAGCAGGCGCAGCTTGGGTCCGGCCGGTCCGTGCCACGCCGCCGCGACGCGCGCCACGAGGTCGTCGATCCCGTCGGGCAGGCTCGATGCGTCGTCCACGCCGTCGACACGCGGCAGCGCCGTGAGCATCTGCAGACCGCGGTCGTTGAGGCCGCGGCCGGGGATGGCCGTGACGTTCTCCGCCGCCTTGCGGTTGACCTCGGAGTCCGTCGGGTCGCCCAGACGCAGCTCGATGCGTGTGCCGATGAGGTCCTTGATGTTGGCCCGGATCTCCATCCAGCGCGCCGCCGTGATCACGACGTGGACGCCGTAGGTGAGACCGCGGGCGGCGATCGCCTGGATCTGCGGCTCGAGCATCTCGAACTCGGCGCGGAGCGTGCCCCATCCGTCGACGATGAGGAAGATATCGCCGTAGCCGTCGTCGGCCAGTCCCTGCCCGCGGCGCTGCCGGTAGGCGTCGATCGAGTCGATGCCGTGCTGCCGGAAGTACACCTCGCGGGCGTTCAGCAGGCTGGTGACCTCAGCCACCGTGCGGCGGACGACGTCCGGCTCGGACCGGGTCGCAACGCCGCTGATGTGCGTGAAGTCCTGCATGCTGGTGAAGCTGCCGCCGCCGAAGTCGATGACGAAGAACTGCACCTCCTGCGGCGTGTGCGTGAGCGCCAGGGCGGCGACCGTCGTCCGCGCGAGCGTGCTCTTACCGCTCAGGGGCGCGCCGACGATGGCCATGTGGCCGGCTGCACCGCCGAGGGAGACCGCGAGGTTCTCGCGGCGCTGCTCCAGCGGCACGTCGACGATGCCGAGCGGGACCGTGAGCGCTCCCGCCTTCCGCCAGCGCGGGGAGACGAGACCGAGCGACGGGTCCTCGACGAGGTCGCCGAAGAGCTGGTCGAGGGTGGCCGGTGTCACCAGCGGCGGCAGCCACACCTGATGCGCCGCGGGGCCGCGTCCCTTCATGGACTCGACCGCGATCTCGAAGGTGTTGCGCTTCTCCTCCGGCTCGGCGTCGACCACGACCTCCGGCTCGTCCACCGGCGCCTCCGCCCGCCACACCGGCGCGGCGGTGAACAGCTCGACCGCGGTCGAACCCGTGCTCTGGCCGGAGCCGGACGAGGCCCGACGACGACGACGCGGCGGTGGTCCGGACACGTACGCGGCGCGGAACTGCGTCATCGTCTCGGTGTCGGACTTCAGGATGCCGGCGCCCGGCTGCGTGGGCAGGTGATAGGCGTCCGGCACGCCGAGGACCGTACGGGACTCGGCCGCCGAGAACGTCCGAAGACCGATGCGGTAGGAGAGGTGCGTGTCGAGGCCGCGCAGCTTGCCCTCCTCCAGCCGCTGGGAGGACAGCAGCAGGTGCACCTGCAGCGAGCGGCCGAGCCGGCCGATGTTGACGAAGGTGTCGACGAACTCCGGCTTGGCCGACAGGAGCTCGGAGAACTCGTCGGCGACGATGAGCAGGGCCGGCAGCGGCGCCAGGTCGGTGCGGCCGCCGCGACGCGCCTTCTCGTAGTCGGCCACGTTGGCGAACGGACCGGTGGCCCGCAGCAGCTCCTGTCGGCGCACCATCTCGCCCTGGAGCGCGTCCTGCATGCGGTCGACGAGGGAGATCTCCTCACCGAGGTTCGTGATGATGGCCGAGACGTGCGGCATGTCGGCCATGCCGGCGAACGTCGCGCCACCCTTGAAGTCGACGAGCACGAAGTTGAGCTGCTCCGGCGAGTGGGTCATCGCGAGCGCGAGCACGAGCGTGCGGAGCACCTCCGACTTCCCCGAGCCGGTGGCACCGATGATGAGGCCGTGCGGGCCCATACCCTGCTGCGCCGATTCCTTGATGTCGAGGATGAGCGGGCTGCCGTCCTCGGTCTGGCCGATCGGCACGCGGAGCCGGTCGCGCTCCAGGCGCGGTGCCCAGGCGGCGTCGAGGTCGAGGTCGCGCACATCGGGAAGACCGAGGAGCTCGACGAGCTCGGCCTGGCCGGTCGCGCTCTTCTTGCTCGCGATCGCCGTGCCGCCCGAGTACAGGGCGATGAGCCGACGAGCGGTCGCCTCGGCCTCGACGATGGTGATCGCGTCGGCCTCGAACGGGCGTGCGGGCACCTGCAGGCTGACGAGCTCGGCGCGTGTGCTCGCACCGCCGGTCTCGAACGCGATGCGCAGGGCGTTCGGGTCGTCGAGGTCGCCCCACCGGGCGGGCAGGTCGATCACGGTCACACCCTGGACGCCGTCGCCGGTGACGAGGGCGTCGTTGAACGACGTCGTGGCGCCGTCCGTGACGATGACGATGTGCGGCGTCTTCGGTCCGGAGCCGTCGCGGGCGAAGCGCGAGCGCTCGCGCACCTCGGGCGGCAGCATGTCCTCGAGCTCGGACAGCTGCGAGCCGATCATCCGGGCGGCGCCGAGGCCGTCCCGCACGGTGCGCGAGTGCGTGTGCGGCAGCCACTTCGCCCACTCCCACTGCGGGAGCACGCCGGTGTCCGCGGCGATGACGATCTGCAGCACGTCGGGGTCGTGCATGGTGGCCGCGTGCAGCAGCATGGCCCTGGCCAGCGCCCGGGTCTCGTCCTCGTCGCCGGTGATCTCGATGCGGGCGTAGTCGCGGAGGGTGACGCCGAGCGGGAGGTTCTTCTGGACCTCGTGCGTCAGCATGAAGCGGTGCGCGGCCGAGGCGGCGACGGGGTCGAGCTGCGCCAGCGGCGGGAGCTCCGGGGCTTCGAGCGTGACGCACAGCGGCTGATCGGTGACGCCCACGCGGACCGACAGGAAGTCGGGGTCGTTCACGCCGCGCTCCCAGACGCGGGTGCGCTCCTCCGCGAGGTACGGCAGGGTCGACGGCGCCGGCAGGTGCCAGTTCGCGGAACGGCGCTGCTGGCGGGCGGCGACCCGGACGGTCTGCCGCAGCTCGGTCAGGTACGCCAGGTACTCGCGGCGGGCACCGAGCGTGGCCGCCTGCCGCTGGGAGCGCTGCCGCCAGCCGTTGACGGCGACGAAGCCGAGCGAGGACAGCAGGAACATGCCGCCGGTGAGCAGACCCGTGACGGACTGGTTCGACATGGTGACCATGACGATCGCGCCGACGCTGCCGAGCATGGGCAGCAGCGACCCGAGGATCCCGATGCCGCCGTCGTTCGGCTGCAGCTCCGGCGGGGCCTGGACCGGGAGCCTCCCGGAGGGGACACGGGGCGGGGCGAGACGGGGTCCTGTCATGCTCTCTCTCCGGCGCTGCTGTCTGTACCTAGCAGGAGGCTGATGGTGAAGCTGCGGTTGCCCATGCGGACACGGTCGGCATCGTCGAGGAGCACGCGCTCGCCAGCGACGAGCTCGGTCGTCTGGCCGTCGTCGCTGCGGACGTCGGAGCCGTTCGTGGAACCGAAGTCGGTCACCCAGGTGCGGCCGCGGGAGTGCTCGATGCGCAGATGGGTCTTCGAGACGGACGCGTCGGGGTCGGTGACGACGATGAGGCGGTCGTCGTGCGCGCTGGCGACGGGGCCGCGCCCGAGGTTCGCGGCCACGGGGAGGGCGAGCTGCACCCGCTGGCCCGTGTCGAAGATGAGCAGGAGCGCCCCGGTCTCCGGCGCGGGAGCCTCGGCGCCCGTCTGCGGCGCCGGGGCGGGGGCGACGGTGAAGAGCGGCCGATCCGATCCGGGGGCCGCCGGTTCCGGGGTCTCGGTGCGGCGGGAGGCGGCGCGGGCGTCGGTGGGCTGGGAGTCCTCGTCGACGACGGACGGCGACGCCACCAGCGGCACGACCTGCGGCGGAGCGAGCGGAGCGGCCTCCACCGCGGCGGGAGCCGGCGGAGCCTCGACGGCCGCCTTGGCGGGAACGGCGACCACGACGGTGCCGGCGACGCGGTCGGCCCAGGACTGCCGTCTGCCGCCGCGATCCCAGGCGCTGGAGGCGACCACCACCCAGCTGCCGACAGCCACGAGGAAGCCGGCACCGGTGATGATGCCGCGGACGAACTGGCGCCCGATCCCCGGCGACCACGGCCGGTCGGCTCGCGCGCTGCGCAGGCGCAGCACGGCGTTGCCGAGGGTGAGGCCGGTCCGCGCTTCCAGCACCCAGAGGAACAGGGCGAGCTCGAAGACCGTGAGGGCGGCGAGCAGCACGCTCTGCGTCAGCACGAGGACGACGGCGGAGGCGAGGAACACGGCAGCCGCGTCGAGGGTGAAGGCCGCGATCCGCTGAACGGTGCCGGCGGGGGCTCCGCGGAAGGCGGGGCCGAGTCCCTCGGCCGGCCGAGGGACGGTGCGCCGCGACGAGGCGATCGGCGTGGGCGGCGCGGGCGTCTGGCGCAGCGGCGTGCCGTCGACACCGGGGGGCGCCGCGATCAGGGCGGGCGGCAGCGCAGGGATCTCCCCCGGACGGTCTCCGCCGGGCGCCATCGGCGGGATCGGACCCCCGCTCGGCCAGGACTGTGATGGGCCGTTCCCGCTCATCCGGCCATCATTCCACGAACCAGGGAGAGCGCATTCGCGTACAGCAGGGCCGACGGCAGAGCGAGCGCGACGGCGAGCCATTCGAACGCGTCTCCGACCCGCGACCAGACCAGCGACTTCGCGCCCTTGGACACCGGGATGACGACGGCGACCGCCGCCAACCCGACGAGGAACAGCAGGGCCGCTCCGAGCAGGTGGAAGCCGCTCCCGAGGGCCGCCGCGACCTGGATGCCGGCGACGAGGCAGACCACGGCGGCCGCGGCGCGGGGGAACCATCGGAGGAGGCGGGAGGTGGTGTGCCGCGGCGTGAGCAGCAGGGCGAGCGCGAGGCAGCAGAGCAGGGCGATCCCGCCGGAGACCACGAACGCGTCGTCGGGCCAGGGCCGGAGGAACGCGACCGGAGCCATCACCGCGGCCACGATGCTCAGCACGGCGGTGCCCGCGATGAGTCGCGCGGAGGAATCGTCGACGACCGCGGTGATGCGCTCCGGACGCAGCAGCCCGACCGAGTCGGGGATGGCTCCGCGCACGGTCCACCGGCTGGTCATGAAGTGCTTGTAGTCGATGAAGTAGCCCTCGGGCAGGTTGACGAGGCTGCTCGGGAGGGCACGCAGGCCCAGCGGCACGAGGCCGAGCGAGAGGGCGGCGGCCTCCGCCTCCCCCCACCGCAGCAGCAGGGCGAGGCCCCAGACGGCGGCCAGGCCCACGAGCAGCACCGTCGCCGTGCCGGCGGCGGCGCGCATCGGCCGAGCCCGGGCCGTGACGGCGATGATCGCGGTGGTGATGCCGGCCGCGAGGAACCCGGTGGCGGTCGACAGGTGCGACGCGTCCTCCAGCCCGGCCGGGATGAGGAGAGCGCCGGCCGCGAACGACAGCAACACCGGCGCGAGCACCCCGAGGATGCCGCGCACTCCCGCCGCGGAGTCCCGTCGCGCCCACGCGACGGCGCCACCGACCGCACCGGCGGCGACGAGGAGGGCGACGAGCAGCCGGATCAGGGGATCGACGGCGCCCTGGGCGAAGACCGCGACGAGCAGCATCCCGCTCACGGCCAGCAGCCACCACCGTGCGCCGTGGTCGGCGCGCGTCGGGCCCGTCGCCTTCTCTGCCGGGCGCACCGGCGGAGCCAGAGCCGTACGGTCGATGAGCGCGTAGAGGCCGCCGTCGACGAGGTCTTCGCACTCGGTGTCGCCGGGGATCTCGTATCCTCCGGGGCCGATCGTGACGAACCGGTCCGCGTCGGGGATCCCGCTCAGGGTGAGAGCGTCCTCCAGCGTCTCGTCGAGCGGCAGGGAGAGGTCGATGCGGCGGTCTTCGCTCTGGAGGACGATCCGACGCCGCTCTACGATCTCGACTGACACACCTGCACCTTATCCACTGCGCGCGACTCTCGCCGCGGGGCACCGCCTCCGGCGTTCCCGGGGTTCACGATGCCCCCGCGTCGACCCTCGTACCGCGCCTTCTCGAACCGGAGCGGCGTCATTCAGTCGGTGGGTTCGTCGCGGGATCCGGCGCGCGCTCCCTTGGCGCGGGGACCAGCTTCCTCGTCGTCCTCCAGCTTCGGCGCGATAGGACCACCGAGGCCCGAACGCTTCGCCTTCTCCTCCTCGTCGGCGCCACCGGCGCCGCCCATCATGCCCATGCCCGGTCGGCCACCGGCTCCTGCCGCGCCGGAAGACCCGGTGCCCGCGGCACCCGCCCCGCCGACGCCGCCAGTACCGGCCATACCGCCAGGGCCGCCTGCACCACCGACGCCGCCAACACCACCGACGGCGGAGTTACCGAGCAGACCGCCACCGGCCTTGAGTCCGGCACCGGCACCCGGGCCCAGGCCCGCACCGCCGAGTCCGCCCATGCTGCCGAAGCCGGCGATCTTCGAGCTCGCCGCGATCGCCGCCGCACCGGCGCCACCGCCCACGATCCCTCCGAGGCCCCCGCCACCGCCGGGGAAGACCCCGCCCGGAAGGGCACCGCCGGGAAGCGAGCCGGAGCCGCCGGGACCACCGGAACCGCCGGGAAGACCGCCACCGGGCCCGCCCGGAAGCAGGCCACCGCCGGGAGAGTCGATTGAGGGATCATCGATACCCACATCGCCCGGGCGATCGCCGGGACCTTCTGGAACCCATCCTCCGCCGCCCGGCCCGGTGGGGACCGAGGGCACCGAAGGGTTCGTCGGGACCGGGGGATGATACTCGCCGACACCGGCGCCGGAAGGAGGCACACCTCCGACGCCCGGTGCGGAGCCGGACGGGCCGCCGATGCCGCTCGGATACGAGATCCGTGGAGCCGTCACACCGGGATCGGATCCGCCGGGCTGGTCATCCGTGCCGCCGGGCACGGTGACGTCCATGTCGAGCGACGCCACCCGCGCGGAGGACTCGCGGAGTTCCTTGGCCGGCTCCTGGAGCGACGCCTCGACCCGCTCGACGATCTTGCGGGCCTCTTCTTCCCGCTTGTTGCCGAGGAAGTTCCCGATGGCATCGAGTGCGGTGTCGGCGGCCAGCGGCCCCAACACAGGGTGGACGACCACCGAGCCGACGCGCGCGGCGTTCGCCCAGAAGGAATCGACCTGCGCGCTCGGGAGTTCTGCCGCTGCGGTCTCCCGGCGGATCGAGTTCGCCGTGTCGATGACCCGCGTGATGTGTGAGACGTGCGCTTCCACGTTGCGGAACCGTGCACGCAGGGTGTTCAGCGACGTCCTGGCGCTCTCAGCAGCGCTCCCCTCCCAGGCAGACGATGCGAGCACAGCAGCAAGCGCACTGTCCAACGAGCGCAGCGCGTTCTGAAGCGCAGGAGCCTTCGGGATGCGCCAGTCCTCAACAGCTCGGATGCGATTGAGTTCCGCTTCGTAACCGCCACCAGCCTGCTTACCGGCCATGGGCTCCCCCTTGCTCGTTGTTCCGTCGTCGTGAAGATCGTGTGAGCACGACCGCGAGAATGATGCCGCCCACGAGAAGGACAGCGACCAGGATGCCGCCCCCGACCAGCAGCGGCACCAATGCGTCCTGCGTGGACGAAGTCTCGCCAGGCTCGTCGCTGTCGGCGGTCGGCGCCGGCGTCGCAGCAGCAGCTGCAGCGCGGACGTCGGCCGCCGACGGCTGGGCGTTCGGGTCTTCTGCATCGAAGATCGGGTTGACATCCGGGTACGCCGTCGGATCGACAGCGAGCATCCCCGTCAGCGAGACCGCTCCATAGCCGACGCTGTCGTTCCACTCCGGCTCGTGCTCGCCCTTGGTGCCCGTGTTGCGGATGAGGCTCTGCAGCAGCTGACCCGAGGTGGCATCCGGGTACTTCTGTTTCACCACGGCGAGGAAGCCCGCCGCGATCGGCGTCGCATACGACGTGCCGGTGAGGAGGACCTGCTCGTCCCAGGAGTTCTCGCTGCCCTGCCCGAGCAGACCCATCCCCGGCGCAGCGACGATCACGTCGTCGCTCTGATTCGGCGAAGGCTCGCCCACGCCCTCGATGGTGGTGGAGCTCTGGATCTTCCCATCGGCACCGAACGACTGCACTGCAACGACGCCGTTGCCCGACGCAGGCTGCGAGGCCACCCCGGAGTTGTTCGGAAGAGCCGCCACCACGATCACGCCGGCGGCCTCCGCCTTGGCGAGGGCGTCGGTCAGATCGAAGCCCTCGAGGGAGATGGAGATGATGTCGGCGCCATCCTCGACCGCATCCTCGATCGCACGCGACACCCCGGTCGTCCCATCAGCCATGACCGTGCTGCCGTCTTCGAGCAGACACTGCTCGTCGAACTTCTCCCCCATCGCGGTATCGAACACCCCGTCGGTGACGATCGCCGGGTAGTAGAGGACCTTCGCACCAGGCGCGGCCCCGGTGACGGGAAGGCCGCCTGCCGGCGCATCTCCGGTCCCTGCGATCATCGAGACGACGTGCGTCGCATGCGACGCCGCCACATAATCGGTCGACGTCGCCGGCACCGGGTCTCCCTTGGCGTCGCGACAGTAGGAGTCCTTCACCTCGAGATCCGCGCCGCGGAGACCGACGATGTCGGGATTGATCTGACCGTCGATGACCGCGACGGTGACACCCGTCCCGTCGAAGCCCGCATCGTGCGCTGCCTGCACCTTTCCGCGATCGAACCACCACAGACCCGACTCCAGCGTCGCTGCGTGAGCGGACGCAGGGAGGAGAAGCGCCAGCGCGACGATCGACGCGACCGCAGTGGATGCGCCGGATAGCACACCGCGTCGCATCAGTAGTCGGCCTCCGCGCTCGTGTCCGAGTCGCTCTGCGCGACGGCAGAGTCGAGGAGCGACAGGATCAGCTTCGAGTCATCAGCGATGGCTGCGTCCTGCTCCGCGATCATCATGACGGCCTGACGGATCGTCTCCTGCGTCTCGTTCAAGGAGTCCACAGCATTCTGCGTGGCCACGCTCAGACGACCGGCCGCGTAGGCCACCGCGTTCCGCAGCTCATCCGTCGCCTTCGACGTGCCACCCTCGGACACGGCGACTTCGTTCGCGGCAGGAAAAGCCGCTGCTTCACGGGCCAGCCGCTTGAGCTCGGCCATGATCTGATCGAAGTCGATTCCGATGGTCATCGACGCCCCCTCTTCTTTCCTCCGGCGATCCCGTCACGCCTGCTGTGCCGTCCGGTGGCTCACCGGAAAGCACAGCAGACGGCGCGGGCCCGACGCATCTCCGCGCCAGACCCGCGCCCCGGGTTCACGCGCCGAAGCGCCCCGCAGCCGACTTGTCGGTCTGCACGTACTGACCCGAGATCTCCTCGGTCTTCCCGGCGATCTGCGTGAGCAGCTGCTGCATCTCGCTCAGCGAGCGGTTCCACTTGGCCTGCGCCTGGTCGTAGGCCTGCTGCGCGGCACCATCCCACGCCGCACGCAGCTTGCTGACCTCGGACTCGAGGCGGTCCAGCTCGGAACGAATACCCTGCGACCCGCTGCGGATCTGCGCCGCGAGAGCGTTGACCTGCTCCGGGCGAACGGACATCGACTGCATCATGTTCTCCTTGAAATCTCTGCGGACTGCGCTCAGGCGCCCATCATCGAGCCGAGGCCCGCGATGGTCTGCTGGTGGGATTCTTCGGTCGCGGCCTGGTCGCGCTCGGTGCCGGCGAGGGCATCCTCGAGCGTCACGAGGACCTCGTTGAGCTGACGAGCCTGCTCGTCCCACCGCGACATCAGCGTGGTGAACGATGCGGCGGCCGCACCCGTCCAGAACCCGCGCAGCTGCTCGATCTCACCGCGGACCTTCTTGGTCTGCTGATCGATCCCGGACTTCGTCTCCCGCACGGCCTGGGCTCCGCGACGCAGAGCCCCCTCTTCTGCGGAGATGACATCAGCCATTACTCACTCCCTCCGGTCCCCATGAGGACACACGCGGGGGAGCGCCTTCCCGATACGGGACGACTTCGGAACAACCCCCGACAATCTGTTTCCGCACATAGGCTAAAGCAGGTCGGTGCCCATTTCCAACGGCCTGGACAGATCCGTATCGAAATTTCTACGTTCGATCGATGAATGGCCTGACGCAGGCCCGATCCGCCTCAGCCGCAGCCCGCGCGTGCGCAACAGATAGTATCTGGCCTGTCAACTAGAGTGAGTCCGGGCCGGACCCCCGCAATGCCTGCGGCGGGAGAGCATCACACACGTGGGGGGACACCACCGATATGAGCCAGAGCGGCACCGTGGCAGGAACCGTGCTGCGGATCTCCGTGGTCAGCGACGACCGCAGGCTCGACGTGGGGGTGCCATCGCAGGTCCCCCTGGTCGAGATCATCCCCGGCTTCGCCCGCAGTCTCGGCGTGCTGGACCCGACCCTCACGCACGGCGGGTACGCGCTGCAGCGGGCGGACGGCACGCCCCTCGACCCCGCTCGCGGCGCCGCCGCCCAGGGCGTGCACGACGGCGAGCTGCTGACCCTGGTGCGCGGCGGGCTCATGCGCGAGCCGCGCATCTACGACGACGTCGTGGAAGCCGTGATCGACGCGACCGCGGAGCAGCACAACTCCTGGACCCCCGCGGACAGCTCCCGCACCGCCCTCTTCGTCAGCCTCACCTTCCTCGCCCTCTGCGCCGTGCTCCTCGTCGCGACGCCGCCGACGTCTCTGCTCCCGGCGATCATCGCGGGATCGGGCGCGGTCGTGCTCAGCGTGGCCGCCGCCGTGCTGATGCGGCTGCGGCAGCCCGAGGCCGGTCATGCGCTCGGACTCACCGCCGCAGCGTACGGCGGGCTCGCGGGCTACCTCGCGGTCCCCGCGCAGAGCATCTGGGGCTGGCCGCTCGCGGCTCTCGGGCTCGGACTCGTCGTCGTCGGGGGCCTCAGCCTGGCCGTCACCCAGGACAAGCCCGAGATCCACCTCGTGCCCATCGCCCTCGGTGCCTCGATCGGGATCACGGCCACGGCGGCCGCGGTCTTCGGCGACCCGCTCGCCTCGTACGCGCTGATGCTCGCGACCACGGCGCTGCTCGCGAACGGCATCCCCTGGCTGGCTCTGAGCTCCACCCGCATCCGGGTGATCTCGCCGCAGAGCGACGCCGACATGTTCTCCGCGCCGCAGCCCATCGACGCCGAGGAGGTGAAGCGTCGCGCCGCCGCCGGCACCCGCACGCTCATCGCGCTCCGTGCCGCGCTCGGCCTCGCCGCCCTCATCGCGACCCCGCTCGTCGCCGCCAGCGGCGTCACGGGCGCCGTGCTCTGCGTGCTCGCCTTCGTCGGCATGATGTTCCAGTCGCGGCAGATGCACGCCCGCCTCGGGGTGCTCGTGCTGATGGCGATCGGGGCGATCGGCCTCGCCGCGACCGGTGTGACCGTCGCGCTCGCCCTCCCCGACGTGCGCACCTGGATGCTGCTCATCCTCGTGGTCGCCACCGTGGTGCTCATCGGACTCACGCTGCTCACGCCGAAGGCCCGCCTCCGCCTCACGCGGCTCGGCGACACGGTCGAGGTCGTCGCGCTCGCCCTCCTGCTCCCGCTCGGGGTCATCACGGCGGGGCTCGTCTGACCGATGGCGACCAAGAAGGACCTGATCGAGGCCCAGGGCTTCAGCCGGCGACGGCTCCTCTCCGCCTTCACCGGCGGCGCCCCCGGCGGCAAGGAGCTCGAACCGGCCAAGCCGCTGCGCGCCGTCATCGCGGGCATCGCCCTCACCGTCGGCGTGATCCTCGTCGGCGTGTTCTGGGGCATCATGCAGCCGGGCCTCCCCGGCGACTGGCAGAACAACCGCCTCATCGTCGCCACCGACACGGGCGCCCGCTACGTCTCGGTCGAGGGGACGCTGTACCCCGTCATCAACACCGCCAGCGCCCGCCTGCTCATCCCCGCCGGCGAGTTCAAGGTCGTGCGCACGGATCAGGCCGCCCTCGACGGCATCCCGGTCGGCGGTTCGATCGGCATCCTCGGTGCCCCTGACGACCTGCCCACCCCGAGCGCCCTCATCAACACGGCATGGACCGCGTGCATCGACGACTCTGCCGGGACCGCCGTCTCGCTGTCAGGGGCGCCGATCGCGGAGCCGTCGACGGGCACCGGCGCGGTCGTGCAACGCGGCGACGAGCTCTTCGTGATCGCGGACGGCCTCCGGTACGCCGTCCCCGCCGACGACGCCAACGCGGTGCTGCGCGCGGTCGGCCTCGGCACCAGCGACGTCATCGAGGTCGACGGACGCTGGCTCAACCTCTTCGAGAGCGGCGCCGACCTCGAGCCGATCCGTCTGAACGCCGTCGGCGCCCGGGTGCCGGGGACCGATCTGACGGCGGGCACGATCGTGCACGTGCAGGGCAGCCCCGCGGACGAGCGCTACGTGGCCCTCGCGACCGGAGAGCTCGCGCGCCTCAGCCCGCTCGCGTACCAGCTCTACCTGCTCGGCAGCGCGCAGGAGGCCGGCGCGGACGAGGAAGAGGTGTCCCCGGCGGAGGTGGCCGACGTTCCCACCGTTCCGAACGCCGGTGGCGACGACTGGCCCATGCTTCCGCTGACGCCGCTCGCCTCCGGCGAGACCCCGTGCGCGGTCCTGGGCGGCGACGCCCGCACCGTCCTCGGGTCCACGAGCACCGAGCTGCCGGAGGACCGCGACCGTGTCGCCGTCACCGTCGGCGGCGGGGCCCTCGTGCAGACGAGCGGCCCGTCGGACGAGGCGGTGGGCATGGCCGTGCTCGTCGACGAGTCCGGTACCGCGTACGCCATCCCGGGCGCCGTGCCGGACGAGTCGGCGGAGGACGCCGCCAGCGGACCGCTCGCCCAGCTCGGTTATACCCCCGGCGACGTCGGGCGGGTGCCGAGCGCGTGGATCGACTTCTTCGCCGCCGGGCCGGCGCTGACCACAGAGGCCGCGAGAGAGTCGCCCGGCTCCGAGGACGAGTGATGCGCCGCCGCGCCGCTCTCGCCACCCTCGTGGTGGGTGCTGCCGTATGGGGGGCGCCGGCCGCCGCGGTGGCCGCGCCGACCGCTCCCACGACGATCGTGTCGATGGCGACCGGCGCCTGCGAGCCCGGCACCGTGGTGTTCGCTCCCGAGGCGCCGTCGCCACTCGCGGCCCTCGGGGCGGAGGATGCGAACCGTCTCGCCACCGGGAAGGGCGTCGTCGTGGCGGTCGTCGACTCCGGGATCGACGCCGGCAACCCGCACCTCGCCGGCGTCGTCGTCGGCGGCGTGAACCTCGTCGGCGACGGGGAACGCGCTGATGGCCTGAGCGATCTGACCGGGCACGGCACCGCCATCGCCGGGCAGATCGCGGCGCAGCCCGTCTCCGGCTCCGGCGTGGTGGGGCTCGCCCCCGATGCGCGCCTGCTGTCCGTGCGCGCGTTCCGCAGCGACTCGCCGCAGGACATCGACAAGGGGTGGGGACCGAGCGCCCAGCGCCTCGCCGACGGCATCAACTGGGCGGCGGACAACGGCGCGGACATCATCAACGTCTCGTCGTCGCAGGAGACGGACTCGCCTGCGCTGCGCGGGGCGGTGGAGCACGCGGCCGCCGTCGGGGCGCTCGTCGTCGCCAGTGCCGGCAACAGGGCCTCCGACCCGGAGGCGGAGGACGGAGCCCGGTATCCCGCCGCCTACGAACAGGCGCTCGGCGTCAGCGCGGCCGACGCGACGGGGCTCGCGACCGACAGCTCGATCCACGGTCCGCAGGTCGGAGTCACGGCCCCCGGCGCGAACGTGCTCACCGCGGCGACGGGCGGCGGGGACTGCCTGTTCGCCTCCGATGCCCCGGCATCGAGCTACGCGACGGGCTATGTGAGCGCGGCGGCGGCTCTGGTCGCCGAGGCGCACCCGGACGATCCCCCGGCGGGGTGGGCGTATCGGCTGACGGCCACGGCGCTCCGTGCGGATGCCGACAACCGCGATGACGTGAACGGCTGGGGCTTCATCCGGCCCTCCGCCGCTATTCAGCTCCTCCCCGACCCCACCACCCGCGGACCCGTCAGCCCCTTCTTCGACACGGCCGAGAGCGCCGTGCGGCCCCCGGCGGTGAGCGTCGAGCCCGACCACGGCGTGCCGCCGTTCGTCCTCACCCGCGAGGTGGCGTTCATCGCCGCGATCGCCGGCGCGAGCCTGCTCGGAGTCCTCGGCATCCTCATCGTCCTCCGGCGACGCCGGGAGACCCCCGCCGACGCGGCGGTCGAGGTCGAACGACAGGGCGGCCTCCTCGACCGCCCCGAGCCCGAGGCGTGAGAACCGGAGACAGAAGATGACCCCCATGGCTTCGCCGTGGCCGCCGTACGATCGTTCGGTCTCGCTCGACGCGGCGGGCAGACGGAGCGGAGCGCAGCCACCGATCGGCTCCTCGCTCTCGCCGGTCTGCTCGTCGTCTTCGCCATGGTGTTCTCGGCGCTGACCGCCGCGGGTGCCGAGGGATGGCTCGGACTCGTCCTCTACGCCGTCCTGCTCTCGGCCGCACTCGAGACGTTGCTCCTGCTCAATTGGAAGGCACGTCCCCTCGAGGGAGACCTCGTTTCGCAACGCCCGCTCGGAGAACGCCGGCGCTGAGCCGGATCATCGCCCGGAGGCTGCCGCCTGCCGCGCCCGGACGACGGCGCCCACGAGGGCCGCACCGGTGACCATGACATCTCCCGCCAACGGCAGCAGGGGCAACCTACTCCTGGCGAGACACCCGCACCAGTCGGAAGCCGACGATCGTCTCGATGAACGAGAGCACCAGGACGATGACCGCCACAGCCATCCCGTTCTGGCTTCCGCTCGCCGCGCTGAGCACGAAGACTCCCATGCTCCCGATCACGCCGACGACGGCCGTGAGGAGGGCGAGAAGGGTCAACGGTCCCGCCGCGGGCAGCTTCGCGGCAGCCGATCGTCCGAGCTGGAAGCCGTATCCGGCGAGCAGGAAGCTGAGGACGGCCACCACGGCTGCGACCAGGCCACCGCCGAGCAGAGCCCCTTCCGCCGAGGCGTTGGCGAGTGCCAGGAGCGCAGCGATTGTCGCGAACGCGCCGACGACAACGGAGACGATGGCGGGCACACGCGGGCGCGCCGTCCGGACTGCCCCGCTCATCAGGCGGTCGCGATCGACGGCCAGGTGGTGATGCCGGCCGACGTCGACGTCATGGTCGAACGCGCCTGCCCCGCCGACACGTACAGGATGGTGACGCCGGCACCGGCAGCGACGAGGAAGGTCGCGATGCCGAGACCGACGAGCACCGGAGCCGCCGGCAAGCCGATGATGGTTCCCGTCGCCACGGCCGCGCCGGCAAGAGCGCCGAGGAGCGTGAGGATGGCGACGGCGATGGCACCCCAGAAGGCGGCGATCGCCACCGCCAGCCCGCTCATGGCGTTGCCGATGTTCTCCGCGTAGTCGGACATGATCGATGTGTTGGCCCGGCGCTGCGGCTCGAGCGACTGCTGGTACTGGTCCGCGGCGCGCCCTGTCCACCGGTCGTCCACCGACAGGTTCGCGTCGACGATCGTGTCATTGATCCGCGACACCTGACCACCTACCCGCTTCCAGCCGTCGGCCGCGCCGTTGAGCACGAAGGGGTTGCCAAGATAGCTCAGCTTGTCCGCCAGCCAATCCCACATCTCCTGGATCTTGGTCAGCGTGGTGTCCCACGCGTCCTTGACCCGGTCGGCGACCCAGCTCAGGTACGCGGGGATGGTGCGGAGCGCCGCGTTGATCAGGCGCACGATCTCGTCGAGCTTCTGCTTGACCTTCTCCAGCAGTTCGAGCACTCGGTCAATGACGGGGTTCATCGTTGTCGTCTCGCCTTCGGTCAGACTGCCGGTTGCCAGATCCGATAGAGCTCGGACTGGGTGATGTCTTCGTAGCGCTCGAACTGATCGCGGACGGCGCGCAGCGCATCCGCGCCCTCGCTCGTCCTTGTCGCACCGTCGGTGAGCAGTTGCTGCACGCGGGAATGCAGCTCCGCATAGAGGTCGGCCAGGTCGATCGCCGCGAACGAGAAAGCGCCGCGGTTCACCTCGATCCCCGCGATCTCCCCAGCGCTGGACTGCAGGGTTGCGGACGCCTCGTCCCACAGCGTGGCGTCTTTCGTCAGCGCTTCGAAACTGAGCGCGATCTCCGGATCCATCTCATTCCTTCCCACTGACGAACGCCACGAAAGCGTCCGGATCATCGACGAAACGGCCGTACTTCTCGAGCGGGCTGCCATCGAGCGCCCCCGCGTCCCGGGTCGCCCGGGTCTTCTCGAAAGCCTCGCGGAGTGTGTCGTTCAGCTCGCGCGAGATCTGGGCGCCGGAAGACCGCTCGGCCCAGTTCGGTGAGAGCGAGACCGCGACGAGGTGCCCGCCCGCGGACAGCTCCACGGTGAGGTGCCGGGAGAGCGGTGCGACCTCCTCGGTCTGTCGTCCCCGGCTGAGAGCGCCCGCGAAAGTCGCGTCGATGTTGGCGGAGACGTCGTCGAGGAAGGCGAGCATGTTCTCGAGAGCCCTCTCCACCGCGGGCGTGGTCTCCGGCTCCGCGAGGAGCGCCTCCTGCAGCTTCGCCGCCACCGAGTCGTGCGTCGAGGGGATCGGCGAGGGGCGATGATCCTGTTCGGCCGCGTCGCCGATGTTGGCCGCCCACGCCTCGACCCTGGCGGCGCTCAAGCCTTGGAAGGCGGCGACGATGCGGTCGCCGAGAGCCGACGGTTCGATGCCGTCACGCCAGCGGTCGGCGATCTCGACGGAGAGCACTCCGTCTTCGTCGATCTGCGCCGTCACCAGGCCTGCCTCATCGGTGAAGGAGGCGGGTACAGCCCGCGCGGACGCATCGGCGAACATCTTCGCCTGACTGTCCACCTCGTCGCGCAACTCGAAGAACCGTTCCGCATCGTCGCTCATCGACTATCCCCCCTCAAGGCGTTTCCTCGTCCACCATACAGAGCCTCCCGGCCGGCGTGGAGATCCTCAGCCGAAGACGACGAAGCCGAGCGCGACGAGCCCGACGACCGACACGACGCTCGCCCCGACGGTCGCAGCAAGGGTGATGATGCTCCACCGCTGCGCCTGCTTGGCGACGGACGGCAGCCCGGGCTCCGCCACGCGCGTGGGAGCGGCCGCCCCGACGACGACGGGCGGAGCGACGGGAGTGCGCGGTGCCGGCCGGGGCTTGTAGATCGCAGGAGCCGGTGCGCCATCCGGGGCGGCGAAGGAATCGACGCGGAACCGCGGCGCGGCAGCCGGGGGTGCGATGCCGTCTCCCTCTGCGGAGGCACCCTTCTTCCGCCGCAGGCGTCGAGCAGCACGCGCGACCGCCACGGTGGCGTCCTCGGGGGCGTCGGCCGCCGGAGGCCCGGAGCGATCGACGACCACGGTCGCGTCATCGATGGCCTCGCCCACGGCGTCCTCGGACCCGGCATCGACCGGCTCATCGGCGACGGCGCCTTCGGGCGCATCCTCCGCGGCATCGTCGATCCGGTCGGGAGCCGAAGCCGTCTTCGCGCGATCCACCACGATGGTGGCCTCATCGACGGCGGACGATGTGTCATCGGCCGCCGGGGGCACCGGGTCCGCCGCTTCGGCCCGCCGGCGGTCGCGCCGTGTCAGGATGACGGTCTCCTCGGCCTCGTCGTCGCTCATCGCGCTCGCACCGGGACCGTCGTGCCCTCGAGCATCGAATCGGTGACCGCGGACACGGCGGCCCGTCCGCCCGTGGCGTCGTCGGGACGCGTGCGTGCGCCGCCGGAGACGACATCGATCACCAGGACCGAGATGTTGTCTCGTCCTCCGCCCTGCAGCGCGCGGCGGACGAGGGCCGCCGCCGCGGTCTCCGGGCGGCCGTTCATGGTCAACGTCGCGCGGATGGCTTCATCGCTCACCTCGCCGGTGAGTCCGTCGGAACACAGCAGGAGCCGCTCGCCGTCGACGACGGGGAGCAGCCAACTGTCCGCGGTGCTGTCCGGAGCCCCGACCGCGCGCGTGATGACGTTGCGGCGCGAGAACGAGGCCAGGTCTTCGGGGCGGAGCTCCCCGGCATCGACGAGCTCCTGTCCGAGGGAGTGGTCGATCGTGAGCTGCGCCAGCTCGGTACCGTGGTGCCGGTAGACCCGGGAGTCCCCCACGTTGAAGACGAGCCAGTGCGGCGCACCCTCGTGATCCACGAGGGCCACGCCCGTCACGGTGCTGCCCGCGCCGCGGGTGTGCGCGGCGGCGATGTCCTCGACGACGGCCGCGGCTCGACTCAGCGCGTCACTGATGTCGCCGACGTCGACCGTCCGCCCGCGCAGCGTCTCGAAGGCGGCGACGACCGCCGCACTGGCGCGATCACCGGCGTCGTGCCCACCCATGCCGTCGGCGACCAGGAAGACCGGACGTGCGTCGAGCACCGCGTCCTCGTTGGCCGTCCGCGTGAGCCCGGTGTCGGTCAGCGCGGCGACCCGGAGGACGACGGATTCCACGGTCACGAATCGCGCTCCGCGACGACGTGCATGCCCACTTCGCCCAGGATGAACCGGCCGGTGCCCACCACGCTCTCCCCGGCGTCCAGGAGCGTCTCCGAGCCGTCGTCGGCGACGACCACGACGCCGTTGGTGGCGTGCAGGTCGGTCAGGCGCCACTCGTCCTCCTGCACCACCAGGCGGGCGTGGGTCTTCGACAGCGTGCGGGTGGTGTCCGGGATGGCCAGCCGCTGCTCGCCCGGCTCCCCGGTGGGGTTCCGGCCGATCACGACGCTCGCGCCCGACAGCGAGAACCGACGACCGTCGTCCAGCACGAGGACGCGCCGCACCCCGCGCTTGCGGGCGACGACCACCGTGGCGTCGAGGTCGTCGTCGGTGGGACGCGGCGTCACCACGGTCTTGTCGACATCGGGGATGAGGCCCTCTGGCGCAGCCGGGGCCGGTACGGGCGCGCTCTGCGCTGCCGCGGGGGCATCGGCCGGAGACGGGACGGGGCGGATCGTCGGCATCGGCGGGGCCTCGGCCTGACCAGCGTCGCGGAACGACGGCGGCACCGGGCGCACGACACGATTCGCCCCCGTCGTCGGCGCGGGGGCCAGGGCCTCCTCCGCCGCCGGGGCGGCTGGTGCCGGCGCAGGCTGCGGGGCCGGCGGAGGCACGTCGCCCATCGCGGCCATGATCCCCGTCGGCGGCTGCGCTGCGAGGGGCGGCTCCGGCTGCGGCGCCGGGGCGGCGGGCGGGAGAACGGGTGCCGGGGGCGAGACGGGCGCCGCGGGCGGGGTCGGCGGCGCCGGGGGGACCGCGGCCGCGGGAGAGGGAGCAGGCGGTGCCGGGGGTGCGAAGGTCGGGGACGGCGGAGCCGACGGCGAGGATGCCACGGACGGTGCCGGCGGGGATGCCGGGGACGCGCCAGGCGGAGCGAACGACCGCGGGGCCGCCGGCTCGGCGGGCGGCGCGCTGGGGGCGGGAACCACGGCGGGCGGCGCGGCGTAGTCGGGGAAGATCAGGGACGGCGTCTCCGGAGATCCGGTCCCGGCCGGGGCGAGGGAGGGGATCGTGTACCCCGAGGCATCACGCGCAGGGGCCGTCGCGGGCGGAGCGCTGCGGCGCGGCCCGGGCTGGAGCGCCGCGAGACGGTCGCCCTCGGGATAGGGGGCGGGGCCCCAGGCGAGGACGGTCGCCCAGACCGGCGGCAGCAGGATGGCGAGCACCGTCATGCCGGCGCCCCGTCCGAAGCGCCGGTTGATCCGGTGGGTCGCGACGACCTTGAGGTAGATCCCGTAGAGCTGGACGATCGGGATGAAGTAGAACACCACCGACCAGGCGGGCACTCCCCCGCGTGCGAGGATCTCGGCCTCGTTCAGGACGGGCACCCAGCCCTTCCACCCCTCCCCGTCGATCCGGGGGAACAGGCGCGAGAGCGCGAGGGCGTACCAGACGTAGACGGCCAGGCCGACGAGCAGGCCGAGTCCGACGATGATGACGAGCATCGTGGCCAGACCGGAGTCCGCGGGCGCGGTCATGAGTCCCCCTTCTTCCGGTCATCCAGTGAACCGGTCCATCCGAGCGTACCGAGCATGGGTCGTGCACCGAAGCCGGGGAGGCGCAGCGACCGCGTCCTGGCCACGAACGAGGTCGGCCGGATGCGGGCACGCAGGCGCTGCCACCGTGTCCCCGTCTTGGCGAGCTCCGCCCGCTCCGCGTCCACGAGGGCCCACGCGGCCGTCGCGTCCTCGGGAGTCGGCGGGTGCTCGGCGAACACGGCACGGTCCACGAGGGCGGCGAGCCGTTGCGCGGCCGCGCGACCGCTCGACTGCGCGCGCTGGGTCCGGGTGCCCTGCCCGGCCATGGGCACGTCGTGATCGGCGTAGACGTCGGCGAGCTCCTCCCAGGCGCCGGCCAGACGGACTTCGGGATCCGGGGCCGTGCGGCGCGCGTGTGCGCGCCTGCTCTTCGCGACGAGGAGCACGAGGAAGGGCAGGGCGAGCAGCAGCAGGGCGAGGAGGCCGAGGCCGACACCCCGGAGGATCGGCAGCAGGACGGCGAGGACCTCCGACGCCGGCTCCTCGAGCGGCGGCGCGTCGTTGTTCGCGTCGCTCTGCGCCTGCGGCGGGTCCAACGCCTCGGACCGCGGCTGCTCGGGGACCGTGGGATGCTCCGGCAGCTGCTCGCCCTCGGTGAGGGTGCTCGGCAGCATGGCGTACTGGGGCGTGGTGTCGACGGGGATCCACTCTCCCCCTGAGGTGCGAACCTCGACCCACGCGCTCATGTTCGCGCCGGTGCACACGTCGCCGCAGGCGGGGATCCCCGGGACCTCGTCCGCGCCGGCGAGGCGCGCGCCCATCACCACCCGGGACTCCAGCCCCCAGTGCTGCGCGAGGAGAGCCGCGGCCACGGAGAACTGCTCGTCGTCGCCGACCGCCGACACGAGCATCTCCGGCTTCGCGTCGGCGCCCGCCCGCCGCTCCTGCTCGGTCAGCGCCGTGAAGAGCTCTTCGATGCGGGCGGCGGAGTGCCCGGCATAGCTGGGCGCGAAGGCATACCCCTCGGACTGCTGCAGAGCGGCGATCCAACCGGCGGCCGCTTCGTCCTCCAGCAGCGCGTGGCTGAGATAGCCGCGGGACCGCAGGCGATCGATCACCTCGAGGTAGCCGGCGCCGGTCCGCGGCTGCTCCTGCATCTCGGCCCATTCGACGAGCGCCGGGTACCGATCGGTGTCGAGGGTCGAGCGTCCGCCCTGGAGCGCTGTGAGGTCACCGGGCTTGCCCGGCGCATCGATGAGCACGGCGTAGCGATCCCCGGGCACCAACCCCTCCCCGCCGCCCGGCGCGTCGGCGACGGTGATCGCGGTGTCGCCGTCGGCGTTCACGTGGAAGCCGTCGGCGAGCGCGTCCGCCCGCTCCCCGGAGAAGGCGGGAGCCTCGGCGAGGCCGGCCGGCGACGGAACCCAGATCCCCCGGTAGCCCTCGCCGATCGTGATCTCCATCGTCACCCGGCCGGGGCCGGGGAGGGCCGAACGGGGCAGGCGGCTGAAGCGGTCGTCGGCGTCGATGTGGAAGTCCTCGCCGTCGTAGGCGTCGAGGGTGACCAGACGGAGGCGATCCACGGCACCGGGATCGCCCTCCAGCTGCACGACCGGCGTGTCCAGCATGCCGCCGGCGAACCAGGATCGATACGAGCTGAGCGGGCTCGGCTGCTCCTGCACCACCACCATGGGCTCGATCTCGTCGCGGAGGACGGAGCGGTCCGACCAGCCGGCCGCCGCGGGAGCGATCGCGAAGCCCGCGGCCAGGGCGATCACGGCCAACCCCGCGGAGAGGAGGTGCCGGCGCACGGTGAGCCAGGCGGGGGTCGCACGGCGGGAGATGTTCGCCGCCGCCACGCTGCGCAGGGCGGCGGCGCGCTGCAGCCGCGTGCGTCCGACGAGCCAGACGAGGGACACCACGAAGACGGCGACGCCGATCAGCCATTCCCGGGGCGCGGGGAGCTCGACTCCGGCCACCGAGACCGGGGAGGACGTGCCGCTCACGCCGAAGGCGATGCCGAAGACGCTCATCGCCACGACCACGGGGACGGCGGCCACCGCCCGCCTGCCCCCGCTCCAGACGAGGAGCGTGGCGACGAACGAGCCGAACAGCATCACGACGAGGAAGGGGATGAGGACTGCCTGGTACTCGCCCAGCGGCGGGTTCAGGGTGAGCATCTGCTTCCAGCCCAGCACGACCCCGAGCACCGCGTCCCGCACGCCGCCGAGGAATGCGGGAACAGAGGTGAGCGCGGAGGGGATGGCCAGTGGCACCGACACCAGCAGGTACACGCCGGCTGCGGCAAGCGCGGCGAGCGGCGTTCCCCAGCGCAGGATGCGCGCGACGACGGCGACGGCCATGCCGAGGAGGCCGCCGACGATCCCCACGGCGAGGGCCCGGGACGACTCGTAGACCGGCCAGGCGGCCGCTGTGGCGAGGAGCACGCCGACGAGCACGTATCCCAGCGACCAGAGGGTCAGGGCCGAGGGGAGGCTTCCGCGACGCGGCCGCCCGCGCTTCGGGCCGGCCGCGTTCATCGCAGGGCTCCGCGGGCGAGCATCTGCGGGAGGTCGCCGAGCGCCCCGAGGGTCATCACCGCGAGCTCCCTGGCCGTCCGCATCGTCGGCTGCGCACCGAGCTCGCTGCGCACCGCCACGGCCTCCACGGCCGCCGGGAGCTTCACCGCCGCGTGCCGCAGACGCTCGAGCGGCAGGAGGGAGCCGGTCAGCAGGAACCCGATCGAGAGGTCGGGGTACGACTGCGCCGTGAGGGCCGCGACGGCTTCGAGCCGCATCACCCGTGCCGCCTGATCGATCGTGGAGGTCGCGTCGAGGAGCGCCTTGGGGGTGACCGTGGGCAGAGTGCGGATCGACAGCACCTCCGCGCGACCGTGTTCCGGGATCTCGTTGCTCACCGAGAAGAGCACGTCCCTGCCGTCCCGCACGCCCTGCAGCGCCAGGGACGCGGCGGCGCTGACCGTGTTCTCGAACTCGTCGTCGCTCGCGTAGGACTCGGGGTCGAGGTCGAGGATGACGGCGATGCGCGCGTGCCGGGACTCCTCGTACTGCCGCACCATGAGGGTGCCCGTCTTCGCCGTCGACTTCCAGTGGATGTGGCGCGGCGAGTCGCCGACGACGTACTCCCGCACGGCGTGGAAGGAGAGGTCGGCGTCCACCAGGGTGGTGCTCGGCGTGCCCTCGAGGTCGCGGATCAGGCCCGCGCTGGTGCTGGGGAGCCGCACGGTCACCGGGTGCACATGGATGCGCTGCACGTCCGGCCAGCGGAGTTCTCGGCGGAGGATCCCGATGGGGTCGCCGCGGGTGATGGTCATGGGGCCGACGTCGATGACGCCGCGGCGGTGCGCGGCGATCGTCAGCTCCTCACGGTGGTGCGCGCCCGGTCGGAGCAGCGGCACGTGCGCCTCGACGAGGCCCTCCCCCACCGGCACGTCCACGACGCCGGGGAGCGAGAGGCGCTCGCCGTTGTTGCGGACGTCGAGCGTCGCACCGATCTCGGCACCGGCGACGACGCGGTCGCGGTCGAGCACGAGATCGATCCGGTAGTCATGCGCGCCGAGGATGAACGGCACGCAGGCCACCAGCAGCACGAGCGCGATCGTGGCGACCGCCCAGGCCTCCACCCAGCCGAACAGCAGCCCGGCGAGCACGCCGAGCACCACGGCCACGGCGACGAGCATCCCCGCCGTGGTGACCGTCTCACGGACCCAGCCGACCGTGGCCCTCGTCGCGCGCCCCACGGAGCGGACCACCCGACGCGCGCCGAAGACCGCACCGCGCACGGGACCGCGGCGCGTGCGGTCGTAACGCGTGACGGTGGACGTCCGCGTCGACGTGCTCGTGCCGGCGGTCGTCCGCGTCAGGCGGGATTCGGTGCTGAAGGTCACGCAGTGCCGTTCTCGCGCGGAGGCTCGACGTCGAGGAGGATCTGTCCGACGACGGCCACGGCCGTCACCCCGTCGAACTCGGCCTCCGGTTCGAGCACGAGACGGTGCGCGAGGGCGACGACGGCGAGTTCGCGCACGTCGTCGGGCGTCACGAACGTGCGCCCGTTCTTGGCCGCCCACGTCATCACCAGGCGCGACAGCGCCAGGGCCCCGCGCACACTGGCCCCGAGACGGACCTCGGACGCGCGCCGCGTGGCGTCGACGATGCGCATGATGTAGTCCGACACCAGCGGGTTCACGTAGACCCCACGCGACATCTCCGCCATCGTCAGGATCGTGTCGGTGTCGACGATGCCGTCGAGCACCGTCTTCGGCCGGCCGGCGCCCTGCAGGATGCGCATCGTCGCCGCCTCGTCGGGGTAGCCGATCGAGGTCTTGATCATGAAGCGGTCGAGCTGGGCCTCCGGCAGCCGGTAGGTGCCGCCCTGCTCGATGGGGTTCTGCGTCGCCATCACGAGGAACGGGGAGCCGACGGACCGGGTGACGCCGTCGACCGTGACCGTGCCCTCCTCCATGACCTCGAGCAGCGCGGACTGGGTCTTCGGGCTCGCCCGGTTGATCTCGTCGGCGAGCACGATGTTCGCGAAGACGGGCCCCGCGTGGAACTCGAACGTGCCCTCCTTCTGGTCGTAGACCGTGATGCCGGTCACATCTCCCGGAAGGAGGTCGGGCGTGAACTGGATGCGGCTGCTGGTCCCGTTGACCGTCTGGGCGACGGCGCGGGCGAGCGCTGTCTTGCCGGTTCCCGGATAGTCCTCCAGGAGGACGTGGCCTCCGCTGACGGCGGTGGCGAGCACGAGTTCGACCACGTGGCGCTTGCCGAGGATCGCCTGCTCGATGTTGCCGGTCAGGATCGAGAACGTCTCGGCGAACCAGGAGGCCTGCTCGGGAGCGATGGTGACGGGGGCTGCTGCGGTGGCTGGCATAGGGAAAGAGTATTCGTGTCGGTGTGCTCGGCGGTCAGGGGCACAGGCCCGTGACGCGATGCGTGATGGGGGTCAGGGTGGCGAAGGCTCCGGTCCACGTGATGGTCACGTCGAAGGTGCCGGGAGTGTCGACCAGGGGCGTCGCCTCGAGGATGTACGAGCCGCGTGCGGCGGCGGACACCGTCACGACGTCGCCCTCGACGACGGGCATGCAGGGTTGGAACACGGCGTTGACCACGGTCGGTGCGGTCGTCGCGGTGATGGTGACCTCGCCGGAGCAGGAGTTGCTCTGGCTGGCATGGCAGGCGCGGGCGAGCACCTGGCCCGGTGACGAGTCCGGTGTGAGCGCGAAGTCATCGCGCCACGATCCGTACATGTAGTACTTGGGCACGAAGCCGTTCTCCACCTCGATGCGCGGGGCCGAGGCCAGCCCGTACTCGTAGCGGTTCCCGTCGCGCCGGGGGTCCTTCGCGACCGTGTAGGTCGTGTCGCCGCCGGGGCCGTCGACGAACGTGAACGTGAAGACCGTCGCGGTGGACGACTCCGCCACCCCGTAGCCGTTCGAGGCGCAGGCCTTGACGGAGTACAGCTGGTACGGCCGCAGCCCCTGGAGGGACGGGGACTCGGACTGCACCTCGCCGCCGGACACCGCGAGCGTGCCGTCGCCGCGTGCGGTGCAGCTGACGTTGCCCGACCGCCACGCCACGTACACGACCTGGACGCCCTTGGCGCTGCCGTTGGCCTGCGCGGCGATGCCGGAGACGTTCACGGCCGTGTTCGAGACGACCGTCGCCTGGGTCGCCGCGGGGTCGAAGTACACCGAGCCGGCGACCGTCACCGAGGTGCGGAACCCGCCGCCCTCGTTGCCGCCGCCGGTCGGCGGCTGGAACTGGCTGATCGGGACGATCGTCAGCGTCTGCGCTCCCGGGGACAGCGCGATCTCGGCCGTGGTGGTCGCCCCCGTGCGGTTGATGACCTCGCCCGTCTCCTCGATCCGGAACGAGACGGCGTCGTCGGCGGCGTCGATCGACACCCGGACCGCCCCGCGTCCCCGGTCGGAGACCCCCGGTCGGTACTCCGGCGTGGCCGTCGCGTTCGAGACGACAGGAGCGGCGTAGGCCCAGCTCGTGTGCGGCGACGTCGGGGCCGAGGTGCCGACGGCGTTGACGGCCGCGGCGGTGAACGTGTGCGGGGTGCCGTTCGTCAGCCCGTTGACCGTGCAGCGGTAGACGGCGCCGGCCGGGCTGCAGGACGCATTCGCCGGGGCGCCGTCCTGGAGTATCGTCACACCGGAGACCGCGGGATGCGCGCGTCCCGCCTCGCCGAGCGGCACCTCCAGCGCGACGGTCGTGCGGGTGAAGCCGACCGTCGTGACGCTCGCGGGGGCCTGCGGGAACCCCTGGAGGTCGAGAGTCAGCGTGCCGGTGCCGGTGCGCCCCTGCGCATCCGACACGACGAACGGGATCACGCACTGTCCGCCGGGCGCCTGCCCGCCGCCGGGCCAGCTCGCCGTGATGGTCTTGGCGCCCGCCGTCGAGACCGAGGCGACGTCGCAGCGCGCACCCGCCCCGAGCGACATCAGGCGCAGCCCGGATCCCGGCTTCCCGGCGAAGGGATCGTACTCACCGGCGACGTCGACCACGTCGATCGAGCAGTTGGCGCTCGTGACGACGCACTGCTTGGTGAAGGTCGCTCCCCGCGGGGCGTCCGGCGGGGCCGCGCCGACGACGAGGCGCACGGACGCCGACGGCTGTCCGTACTGCGGCACGGTGACGCTGACGTTCTCGGTGTTGCCCGGTCGCGCATCGGCGCGCGCCTCGATCGTCAGCTTCCCGCCGCTCTGCGTGACGAGGAACGCCGAACCGGAGTAGACGATGCGGTACTCGAGGGAGGAGGCGTTGCCCTCCCGGCCCCCTTCCCACGCGGCCATGTTGGCGTAGAGGTCGACGCTCTCCGTCGCTCCGGGGGCGATCGTGTGCGAGATGGAGGAGAGCAGCAGCTGCGGCTCGGACGGGCGGACGCTGATGGGCACGTCGAGGTACGACCACCGCTTCTGCCCCTCCAGGCGCACCGGGATCAGGCAGGTGTCCGACCACGGCGCCTCGCGGCCGGCCCGGTACTCCGCTTCCCGCGGGCCGTCGGCGGTGCATTCTGCGGCAGCCCGCTGGGCGGTGAACGACCCGGTGCCGATCTCGATCGCATCGGACGACGGGAGGTCGGCGTAGTCCTGCACGGCGAAGGAGACGGCCGCGTCCTCGTCCACGACGACCGGCGTCGCACCGGGGACGAGCTGCACCTGCATGTCGTCGAACGCCGGGATGCGCAGGAAGCCGTAGGCGACGACATCGCGTCCGTTCGCTGCCGTTCCGGTGAGCTGGAAGGGCACCAGGGCGCCTTCCTTCGGCGCGGTGCCCACGATGCGGTTCCCCTGCACCGAATAGCCGGGCTGCTCTCCCCACAGGCGCAGCCGCAGCGAGCCGACGTCGCCGGAGGGCCAGCGGACCCGGTCGGTCACGACATCGATGCCGCGGTCGGCGAGATCGTCGCGGTCGCGCGCGGTGAGCACGGTGTCCGCGATGACCGGCTGATCGGCGACCGTGCCGTCGGTGACGGTCACGACGATGAGGCCCTGCGCCGTGCTCCCCGTGCGCGACGACTTCACCGTGTAGAAGTACGAGTTGGTGCCGGCGGTCTCGCCGGCACGCAGCACGACCCGGCCGTCCTCCAGCGAGGTGTCGGAGTCGATCAGCGCGTTGAGCCGGTCGTACAGCGGGTTCCCCTTGACGGGCGGCGCGTTCGGCACGAGCTCGGTGATCTCGAGCTCGCTCTGCGCCGGGTCGAGATCGTTCGAGCGCGGGTCCAGCACGACCGGCGTACGGGATCCCGCCTCGACGCGGACGTAGTCGCTGAAGGTCACGGGGGCGGCGTCGTCCACGTCCGCATCGAGGACGCCGATGCGCACGGCCGCGCTCCCCTCCTCGCCCTGCGGATCCCGGACGCTGTAGCGGAACGAGACCTGGCCGCCGGCGACGCCTCCGGCCGGCGCGCGGTACACGATCGCCTCACCGTTCGCCGAGATGGTGGCCGTGCCGCCGCCCTTCTTCGGCTGCTCGACGCCGGACAGCACCACGCGGTCGCCGTCGCCGTCCATCCCGGTCGTCGGCACCGGGATGGAGACCGTCTGGCCGCTGAGGACGCGGCCGGTAAGCGGCGTCGGCGTGGGGGCCCGGTTCGTGCCCGGCGGCACGACCGTGACCGTCACGACGCCGTCGTCCGACAGCGACGGATTCCGTTCGAGGGAGACGGAGTACGTCAGGCGGTACGTGCCGGGAGTCTTCGGCGCCAGATAGCGCAGCGCGTTGCGGTCGGCGAACACGAGCTCGTCCGGCTCGCCGGATCCGGTCACCTCCGGGAGCACGAGGAGCGGTTCCCCGCGCGGTGCCACATCGTTGGCCGCCACTTCGATGCGCGTGAGCGAACCGGCTCGCACCGTCACCGCATCCGGGAAGACGATCGGCCGGGTGACCGTGGACGGCGGAGTGAGGAACACGCTGACGGTGCCCTGCACGGCCCCGCCCGCGCCGTCCGCCACCGTGACGGTGGCCTTGCCGATCAGGCCGGGCTCGCCGTCCTCGGTCGTGCCGTTGACCCGCAGGCTCTCGTTGCCGACCACGCGCACGTTGAGCTGCGGCGTCGAGCTCACGGCGTCGGACAGCAGCAGCACCCGTCCGCTGATGTTCTGCACCGCGCCGAGGACATCGACGGTCGTGTCCTCGCCCTCGCGGACGAACGCCGTCAGCGGCGCCATCGCGAGCGCCGCGGAGCCGTCGACAGCGGTGATCCGGATGACCGCGGACTGCTCGGCCTGGGTCGTGACGTCCTGCGCGGTGTAGGTGACCACGTACTGCCCCGGCTCGGCGGCGGTCAGATCGACGGTGCCGGAGGCCGCGTTCGGGGTGACCTCGAAGCCCTGCGCCGTCGCGGCGGTCTGCACGGCGTCGACGAGGCGGTACGAGCCCGACCCTCCGGACAGGTGGTCGGAGATGCGCAGGGATTGCCGCTCGCCCACGCGCGCGGTCACCGCGACGGCCGACGCCTGCAGCGCCGGACTGCCGCTGACCTGGACCTCGATGGTCTTCTCCGCCGTCGCCCCGTGCACGTCCTGCACGACGACCGTGACCGAGATCACGGCGTCCGCGGCATTGGGGTCGGTGTGCCGGATCGCGACCCGGCCGTCGGCCATCGGGGCCACCATCACCGGGGACGAGGAGTCCGTCTCGTACGCGTCGCTCAGGACGAACGCATCGCCCTCGGGGTCGACCCATCCGGAGAGCGCCGAGACGATCGTGCTCCCGCCGGCGAGGATCTGCGGTGTCGGCCATTCCTGAGTGCAGGCGTCGACACCGCACCACACCGGGGCGGAGTTGACCCCGGGATCGACCACCGTCAGCGTCACGGTCGCCGGGGGCGACACGGCGGCGCCGTCCGTCACGGCATAGGTGAAGCTCGTCTGCCCGGAGCCTGCCTTCACGTTCACGACCAGGGACTGACCGTTCGCCACGAGCGACAGATCCCCGAAGTCAGGGTCGCTCAGCCCGGAGGCGACCGAGTCCGGGTCGATCGTGAGGACGTCCTTCTTGTTCGGATCGTGATCGTTGAAGAGCACGGGGAGGGTGACCTGCTCCCCGGCCCGCACGCCGAACGCGTCGTCGACGGCGACCGGCGGGAGCTGCTCCGCCACGTCCTCGACGACGATCGTGCCCTCCTGCTGCTCCGTGTCGTCTTCGATCTTCCACTGCTCGAGCGGGATCAGCACGCCCTCCGGCGCGGTCCAGATGAGGCCGGTGCCCTTCTCGACCAGCACCGCGCGATCGCCGTTGCCCTGGAAGACCGGGTCGATGGCGGCCGCGTCGAGCGTCTCGTCCGGAACCTGCAGCGGGGTGGTCTCCCCCGCGCTCCAGAGGGTTCCACCGCCGCTGTCGAGCCACGCCGCGTACGTCTCCCCGCGGACCGTGACCGGTGCGGCCGGGACGCCGGAGGCCTCGGCCACCCGGTCGGCCTCCCCCGACGCGAGGTCCACGGAGACGAGGCCGTCCGAGTCGGCGACGAGCACCGCGTCGCCCTCGGCGGCACCGCGCTGCAGGCGTGCGTCCTCGGTGACGTCGAGGGTGACCGCCGCATCGCGCCCGGAGAGCCACAGCGTGCCCGAGTTCGGCTGCAGCATCGCCCAGCGCTCACCGACGACCGCGATCGCCAGCCCCTCGCCCGCCTCCGGCGCATCGGCCACGGGGGACTCGTCCCCGAGGAACCGGTGCTCGTCGATGTCGAAGCGGCGCACGGCCCCCTCGTCCGCCGAGTAGAGGACGAGCAGGCCATCCGGCGACAGCCCGATCGCATCCGCGGTGTAAGTGGGCGGGTCCTCTCCCTCCTCGACCTCGACCTCGGCGAAGGGGTCGACGAGGGCCGTGCCCGCTCCGGCCGCGAGGGTCGACACCGACACCTGCCCGGTGTCGGTGCGGTAGGCCACATAGGGCCCGGCGGAAAGGACATCCCTGGTCCCGGCGGGCGTGGGCTGCGAAGCGAGCGGCGTCCCCTCCTCCGAGCTGTCGGAGAGCAGATCGGCCGGGCTCGCCGGATCGACGTCCCACCGCTGCCGGTTCCCCTGCGCGAACAGCACGGTGCTGGAGCCGCTCTGCCAGACCGCCTCGGGGTCGTCGACGTCGCGGACCGTGTCGATCTCGGCGAGCTCGGTGTTGACGCGGGCGTACTGCCCGCTGTCGCGCATGACCCAGACCGAGGGCTCGAGTCGCGGCACCTCCTGGGACTGATATCCCTGGGCCGTCACCGCGAGCGCCACGACGACCACGAGCGCGAGGATCCCGGAGACCAGCGCGATCAGCCGCCCGCGAGACGGGCGCGCGGCCTCCGCCCTGGCACGGTTCCCCGCTGCCATCAGAGGACCCCGGTGAGGAACAGTGCGGCGGTCCCGAGGCCCGCGATCACGGCGGCCCCGATCACCGCTCCGACGATGCCGACGACCAGCGGCGAACGGTTGCGGCCGCGGGGGCCCGCGGGGATGTCGTCGCGGTCACGCGGGGCGGCCTGGGCCTGAGCGGCGCGGGCGGCCCGACGGGAGTCCGGTGCGACCGTCGTGATGACCGGTCCGCGGACGGAGGTGTCCGAGAAGCTCACCGGCGCGGCCGCCGCCCACTCCGACGACGCCGCCTCGAAGGCCGTCGGCGAGATGCCGAGCTCATACTGCGCCCAGCGCAGCTTCTCCGCGAACTCCGCCATGCTCGCCGGCCGCTTCGCGGGGTCACGGTGCATGGCGCTCGCGAAGATGTCGTCGATGATCGGCGGGATGCCGGGGACGGGCACCGCGGTGTAGCGCGCCTTGATGATCCGGTCCGTGAGCTGATCGCGCGAGTTCGAACCGCGGTCGGCGCGTTCGAACGGACTGCGGCCGGCGAGCAGCGTGTAGAGCGTCGCGCCGAGGCTCCAGACCTCGCTGGGGATGGATCCGGACACGCGCTCCTGCAGCACCTCGGGGGAGCTCCAGGGCACGGACATCGCGATGGTCTCGCCCTCGCCCTCCTCGATGACGGCGGCGGCGATGCCGAAGTCGGCCAGCACGGGCGCGCCGAGCGAGTTGATGAGCACGTTCGACGGCTTGATGTCGCGGTGCAGCAGACCGGCCCGGTGCACGGTCTCCAGAGCGCCGGCCATGCGCACGCCGATGTCGAGCACCTCCGCGAGCGGGAGGGGGGCCTTCTTGTAGCGCGCGCTCATCGTGTCGGGGCAGTACTCCATCGCGAAGTACGGCCGCCCGTCCGCCGAGATGGACGCCTGGTAGATGGTGACGATCGAGGGGTGGGCGCTCAGCCGCGCGGAGATGTCGGCTTCCACGTTGAAGGTCTGCAGCACCTCGGGGTTCACGGCATCCGCGAGCAGGACCTTGACGGCGACGACGCGGCGCGGCATGTCCTGTTCATAGAGGAACACGTCGGCGAAACCGCCGGACCCGAGCGGACGCACGTAGCTGTACCCCGCCAGCGTCGGCGGTGTCGCTGCCATGCGCGTTGCCACTCCTGCTCCTCACGGTCTGATGGGAGACCGCGCGCCTGCAGCCACCCGGCGTCGTGCGCCGGGGGATCCCCCGATGTGCCGAGTATATCGGGCGAGGGCGTGTGGCCCCGCGCTCTTCTCCGTCGAGGCGTCAGGCCTTCCAGCACCCCTCGATGTGGTCGTCCACCATGCCCGCGGACTGCATGAGGGCGTACATCGTCGTCGGCCCGACGAAGCGGAAACCCCGGCGTCGCAGTTCCTTGCTCAGCGCGCTCGACTCCGGCGTGACCGCGGGGACGTCGGCGAACTCGCGAGGCCGTGCTCCGGTCGCCGGCGGGGCGAAGGACCACATCAGGGCATCGAGCTCTCCGTCCGCCATCGACTCCACGATCCGGGCGTTGCCGATCGTCGCGAGGATCTTGGCGCGGTTGCGGATGATGCCTGGGTCGCCCATGAGGCGTTCCACGTCCGCGTCGTCGAATGCCGCCACGGCCTCCGGCACGAACCCCGCGAACACCTCGCGGAACCGCGGGCGCTTGCGCAGGATCGTGATCCAGGACAGCCCCGCCTGGAACCCCTCGAGCGCCATCTTCTCGAACAGCGCGCGGTCCCCGTGCAGCGGCGTCCCCCACTCCTCGTCGTGGTACCGGCGATATTCTGCGTCGTCGCCGACCCAGGCGCAGCGCGCGCGGGAGTCGGGCCCCAGGAGGAGGGAGGTCATCCCCTCACCGTATCCACCCCCACCGACACCCCCGTCCCCCGTCCCTCATCCCGCGTCCCCCGTCCGAGTTCACTTCCGCCCCTCGCCTAGCCTCCCCAGGCCCGTTTTCCATCCCGCCCCGACGCCCACCTCCGACGGGGGATCGACAAGGTTCCCCCGAAACGACCCTCCGGCACCTTTTCCGTCCCGCTCCGCACCACCGACGCAGGCTCGACAAGGTCCTTCCGAAACGGCCCAGCGGCACCTTTCCCATCCCGCACCCGCGGGCCTCCGAAGCGAGATCAAAATAGGCCCTTCGATGCGGGTCCGCGGCACCTTCCCGTCCCTTCTCCAGTGCGGACCGAGGTTCTCCGGCGCGCGATCAGAAACGCGCCTCTCCCGGGTTCCTCCGGCGCCATACCCGTCCCGCATCAGATTGCCGTGACCTGGCGCGTCCGTTCCGCTCTCACACCTCGTCCTCCGCGCGGAGCGCTCCCGGGAGCAGCGCGGGATCAGAACTGCACCTGCGCGGCCCTCATCTGGAGCCTTTTCGGTCCTAGCCCAGGGACTCGACGGTCGCGGGATGGATATCGCGCCTCGCGAGGGTGAAGGGGGCGCGCTTTTGATCCGGCACCGGGTGAGGCGGGGACGGACCGGGGCGGGGCGGGGTCAGTCGGCGAAGGTGGCGGCGTCGATGACGAAGCGGTAGCGGACGTCGGACGCGAGGACGCGCTCGTACGCCTCGTTGATGGCCGACGCAGGGATGACCTCGATCTGCGCCGTGATGCCGTGCTCCGCGCAGAAGTCGAGCATCTCCTGGGTCTCCCGGATGCCGCCGATGTTCGAGCCGGCGATGGAGCGTCGTCCGGCGATCAGCGACCCGGCGTTCAGGGCGAGGGCCTCCGCGGGAGCACCGACGCACACGATGGTGCCGTCCACGTCGAGCAGCCCGAGGTAGGAGCGGAGGTCGATGACGGCGCTCACGGTGTTGAGGATCACGTCGAAGGAGCCCCGCAGGTCGCGGAAGGTGTCGCGGTCGCCCGTCTCGAAGTAGCGGTCGGCGCCGAGGCGGAGGCCGTCGTCCTGCTTCGCGAGCGTCTGCGACAGCACGGTCACCTCCGCGCCGAGGGCATGCGCGATCTGCACGCCCATGTGACCGAGGCCGCCGAGTCCGACCACCGCGACGCGCGTGCCGGGGCCGACCTTCCAATGCCGCAGCGGCGAGTACGTGGTGATGCCCGCGCACAGCAGCGGAGCCGCCGCGTCGAGAGGCAGGGCGTCCGGGATCCGCAGCACGAAGTCCTCGGTGACGACGACCTGCTCGGAGTAGCCGCCCTGGGTGATCGTGCCGTCGCGGTCGACCGCTCCGTAGGTACCGACGGCGCCCTGCGTGCAGAACTGCTCGTCGCCGCGGAGGCAGTACACGCACTCCCGGCACGAGTTCACCAGGCAGCCGACACCGACGCGGTCGCCGAGGGCGTGCTTCGTGACCTCGGACCCCACCGCGGAGACCGTTCCGGTGATCTCGTGTCCCGGGGCGAGCGGGTACTGCTGCGGACCCCAGTCTCCGCGGACGGTGTGGATGTCGGAATGGCAGATGCCGGCGAAGGCGATGTCGATGAGGATGTCGTGCGGGCCCAGCTCCCGGCGCTCGATGACGGTCTTCTCGAGCGGGGCGGCTTCGGCGGGGGCGGCGTAGGCGGTGACGGTCGACATGATGCTCCTCGGGTCGGTACTCGCCGAGACTATCCGCCGGCGTCGATGAATCCGCTGTCCGGAGGGCCCGGGCCGTCTACACAGCCCGGGCCGACGGCTCAGCGCTTCTGCCGCTTGAGGGTCTTCTCCAGGACGGGAGCCTGACCGGTGGCCTCGAGGTCGGCGTAGTACGCGCGGGCCTCATCCTGCCGCTGCTTCTCCGCACCGCTCGCGATGGGAGCCCGCACGTGCTCGGGCTCGTAGCCGAACGCGTCCACGAGGTCGAGGGCGTACGGACGCAGCCGCGCGCACAGCCGATCGATGTAGCTCGACACCGCCGCCGCCCGCTGGGTGGAGAGCCGCCCGTGGATGAGGTGCCAGGCGAGGTGCTTCTCGATGAGCTGCAGACCGAAGAGGTCGCGGAGCCAGGTCATGACCTTCTTCGTCTCGGCGTCGTCCATCGCGTGGACGGCGTCGGTGAAGGCCTCCCACTGCAGCAGCTCGCCGTGCGCCCTGGCCGCCTCGATGAGCTCGGCCTGATTCTCGTTGAACAGCCGCGCCCCGAGCACCTTGTCCTTGCCGGCGGCACGCAGCCGGGTCGCGATGTCGGCGACCATCTGCTGCACACGCCCCGCGAGGAGGTCGTGCTGCTGCTCCTCGCGCAGTCCGCGCTCCACCGACCGGGCGACCTGGCCGAAGTCGGTCACCGCCTGACCGAGCTGACGGAGGCCCGCGCCGTGGAACAGCTTGCCGGCCGTCATGCCGACGGCGTAGCGCGCGAGCGCCGCGGCGTCCTTGCCCTGGAACTGCTTCGCGTAGTCGGTCAGCAGCCGCTTGCCGACGAGCTGGAGCAGGACGTTGTTGTCGCCCTCGAACGTGACGTAGATGTCGAGGTCGGCGCGGAGTCCGACGAGCCGATTCTCGAACATGAAGCCGGCGCCGCCGCACGCCTCGCGGGCCTCCTGCAGGGTGTCGAGCGCGTGCCAGGTCGACAGCGGCTTGAGCGCGGCCGCGAGCGTCTCCAGGTCCTCCCGGTCGTCCGGGGTGTCGGTGCGGCCGGAGAAGACGCCGTCGAACTTCTGCAGGAACTCGTCGTGCGCGAAGATCTGCGCGTACGTGGTGGCCAGGCGCGGGAGCAGACGGCGCTGGTGCTTGCCGTAGTCCATCAGCACGACCTCCTGCCCGTCCGCCCCGTCGAACTGCCGGCGCTGGGTGGCGTAGGTGATCGCGATGTGCAGGCCGAGCGCGGAGGCCCAGGAAGCGGCGCCGTCGAGCGAGACGCGTCCCTGCACGAGGGTGCCGAGCATCGTGAAGAAGCGGCGGCCGGGGCTGTCGATCGCGCTGGAGTAGGTGCCGTCCGGGGCGACGTCGCCGTAGCGGTTCAGCAGGTTCGTGCGCGGGATGCGCACCTGGTCGAAGGAGAGGCGGCCGTTGTCGATGCCGTTCAGTCCGCCCTTGAGACCGTCGTCCTCGCGACCGATGCCCGGCAGATCCACGCCGTCCTCGCCGCGCAGGGGCACGTAGAAGCAGTGCACGCCGTGGTTGACGCCGTTCGTGATGAGCTGGGCGAAGACCGTCGCCGCGATGCCGTGCAGCGCCGCGTTGCCGAGGTACTCCTTCACAGCTCCCCGGAACGGCGTGTGGATGACGAACTCCTCCGTCTCCGGGTCGTAGGTGGCGGTGGTGCCGACCGCGGCGACGTCGGAGCCGTGCCCGATCTCGGTCATCGCGAACGCGCCGGGGATCGACAGGTCCATGACACCGGGGAGCCACCTGTCGTGGTGCTCCTTCGTGCCGAGCTGCAGGATCGCGGAGCCGAAGAGCCCCCACTGCACACCCGACTTGATTTGCAGGCTCGGGTCGGCGGCCACGAGCTCCTCGAATCCGGCGATGTTGCCACCGTTGTTCTCCTCGCCGCCGAAGCGCTTGGGGAACGCCCGGTGCACGGCCTTGTTGTCGACGAGGAGGTGGAGCTGGCTCAGCACGCGCTCCCGGTGGTCGTCCTTGCCGAGCTCGTCCTTCCGCCAGAACGCGGAGTCCTTGATCATCTCGCGGGCCTGGCGGCGCACGTCGCCCCAGGTGCCCATGAGGGCGTCGTTCAGGCGGGCGACATCGATCCGCGGGGCGGTCGCGCTCTCGCGCGGGTCAGGTGTCGTCGAAGGGCGGACGGCGGCGTCGACCATGAGCGTTCCTCTCGGAGAGACGAAAGTGGATGCCTCTCATGGTAGGTGTGCGACAAAACCGCACGAAGTCCCCTGTCCGCATCCTCCAACGACTGGCCGCCCCGTCCGCGCCCGTCCTTGTCGGCTCGCGACAGGTTCCCCGTTCGGGGCTCCGTCGACCCACCCCGTTCCGTGCATCCCGGCCCGTTGCGTGCGTCCGCAAAGGGGTGGCTCGCGCGGAAGGGGGTGGGTTGGAGTCAGGAGGCGGCGATGACGGCGAGAACGCCGTCGCCGTAGGCCTCGCGCTTCTTCGCACCGATGCCGGTGATGCCGTCGAGGTCGGCGTGCGAGGTCGGCCGATGCTCCGCCAGCGCACGGAGCGTGGCGTCGCCGAAGACGATGTACGCCGGGACGCCCTGTTCCCTGGCGGTCTCGGCGCGCCAGGCCCGCAGCGCCTCGAACAGCTCCCGGTTTCCGGCGTCGAGGGCGTCGGCGGCACTCGCCTTCCGGGCGCGGGACGGCGACGACGGGCGTCCGATCGTGTCTTTCCGGAGCGGTACCGCGGTCTCGCCGCGCAGCACCCCGGCCGCGGCCTCTCCGGGTGCGAGCGTGCCGTAGTCGCCCTGCGCGACGAGGATGCCCCGGGCGAGGAGCTGGCGCACCACGCTGCGCCAGTCCTGGTCGGAGAGGTCGGCGCCGATGCCGTAGGTCGCGAGGGCGTCGTGCCGCTGCTGGCGGATGCGCTCGGTCGAGGCTCCGCGGAGGATGTCGATGAGGTGGCCGGCACCGAAGGCCTGATTCCGCTCCCGCTTGAGCCGCACGATCGTGGACAGCAGCTTCTGTGCGGGGACGAGCCCGTCGAAGGTCGCCGTGTCGTCGAGGCACGTGTCGCAGTTGCCGCAGGGCTGCGAGTCCTGGCCGAAGTACCCGAGGAGGTTCTGCCGGCGGCACTCCACCGTCTCGCACAGCGCGAGCATCGCATCGAGGTGCTGCCCCATCCGCATCTTGAACGTGCGGTCACCAGGACTCTGATCGATCAGACGGCGCTGCTGCACCACATCGCCGAGCCCGTACGCCATCCACGCCACGGACGGCTCGCCGTCGCGGCCGGCGCGGCCCGTCTCCTGGTAGTACCCCTCGACCGACTTCGGCAGATCGATGTGGGCGACGAAGCGCACGTCGGGCTTGTCGATGCCCATGCCGAACGCGATGGTCGCCACCATCACCACGCCGTCTTCACGGAGGAAGCGCGACTGGTTCGCCGCCCGCACCTCGGCGGGCAGACCGGCGTGGTACGGCAGCGCGTCGAGACCCTGCGCGGCGAGATAGGTCGCCGTCTGCTCGACGGACTTGCGGCTGAGCGCATAGACGATGCCCGCCGCCCCCTCCGGCTGCGACCGGATGAACTGCACGAGCTGCTTGCGGGGATCGACCTTCGGGACGATGCGGTACTGGATGTTGGGCCGATCGAAGCTCGCCACGAAGTGCTTCGCCGCGTCGAGGTGCAGGCGCTCGGTGAGCTCCTTGTGCGTGGCCCGCGTCGCGGTGGCGGTCAGGGCCATGCGCGGGACGCCGGGGAACCGCTCGCCCAGGTCGCCGAGCGCGAGGTAGTCGGGCCGGAAGTCGTGACCCCACTGCGACACGCAGTGGGCCTCGTCGATGGCGATGACACTGAGCGTGCCGCGCTGCAGGAGGGAGGTGGTCTGCGCGCTCGACAGCCGCTCCGGGGCGACGTAGATGAGGTCGAGCTCTCCGGCGACATAGGCGCGCTCGACCTCGCGGCGCTCCTCGATCGACTGGGTGGAGTTGAGGTACGCGGCCTTCACACCGTTGGCGCGCAGCGCGTCGACCTGGTCGTGCATGAGCGCGATGAGCGGGCTGATGACGAGTCCGGTGCCTTCGCGCACGAGCGCGGGCACCTGGTACGTGATGCTCTTGCCGCCGCCGGTGGGCATCAGGACGACGGCGTCGCCACCGCCGATGACCTGCTCGACGATGGCTGCCTGGTCGCCGCGGAAGTCGTCGTAGCCGAAGACGGTGTGCAGTGCCTCACGGGCCGTCGCATACCGGCTGGGCGTGGCGCGGCGGACGGCCGGCGCGGTGGTCACCGCGGTCGTCGGACCCGGACCCCAGTCGAGGGGCGGCTCGAAGCCCGCGCCCTGCGGCTCCCAGTCCATCGGCTCCGGCGGCTCGGTCGGCTCCCACCGGTCGTCCCAGGGCTGGTCGGATGCCGCGTCCGGCTCGGGGATCCATCCGTCGTACGGATCGCGGGGAGTCTGCGGCATCCCTCCAGCGTAATCACCCCGACGGACAGCGGCACGGCGACGTCCACAGGCCCGCACCCTCGATCCCGGGCGTAGGTTGGTTCCAGACGCCGGAAGGAGCATCCGATGACCGACATCACCGTGACCCGCAACGACGAGGCCTCCCGCTACGAGATCCGTTCCGATGACGTGCTGGCCGGGTTCGCCGAGTTCGACACCCGCCCCGGCGCGATCCGCTTCCTGCACACGGAGATCGACCCGGCTTTCCAGGGCCAGGGCCTGGCCGGGAAGCTCGCCGCGGCGGCACTGACCGACGTGGCGTCGACGGGCGACTCGATCGTGCCGCTCTGCCCGTACATCGCGAAGTACCTCCAGACGCACGAGGTGCCCGGCGCCGAGATCCGCTGGCCGCAGCGCCCGGGCTCGACGGCGGACGCCCCGGTGCAGAAGGAGTCGACCGGCGCGGACGAGGACCCCACGGGCAGGGCGGAATGATCGGGCAGCGCCGCCTCGTCCTCGAACCCCGGGCGGTGCCGCTCGGCGGTGTGCGCGGCATGGAGGTGCTGCGGGTGCTGCCGCATCGCAACCTCCCCACCATCGGCGCGTGGTGCTTCCTCGACAGGTTCGGCCCGGCCGAGACCCGGATGCGCGTCGAGCCGCATCCGCACATCGGTCTGCAGACGGTGACCTGGCCGCTGGTCGGCGAGATCCGGCACCGCGATTCGCTGGGCAGCGATGCCGACCTCCGGCGCGGACAGCTCAACCTCATGACGGCGGGCAACGGCATCTCGCACTCGGAGTACTCCATCGGCGACGAGCCCGTTCCGCTCGATGCGCTGCAGTTCTGGGTCGTGCTCCCGGAGTCCGCGCGCCACGGGGACGGCGGCTTCGAGCGGCACACCGACCTGCCGACGACGACCCTTCCGGCCTCGACCGGATCGGACGCCACGGCCACGGTCGTGCTCGGCGAGTTCTCGGGCGTGCGCTCGCCGGCGACCGTGCACACGCCGATCGTCGGGGCGGAGATCGTCGTGCCGGCCGGAACCACGGTGCGCCTGCCGCTGCGGCCGGAGTGGGAGCACGCGCTGCTCCTCGTCGAGGGCGACGCCGCCGTCCCGGAACACGCGATGACCCGCAACGACATGCTCTACCTCGGCGATTCCCGCGACGGCGTCGAGGTGACCAGCAGTGAGGGCGGCTTGCTGTTCCTCCTCGGGGGTGAGCCGTTCGAGGACGAGATCGTCATGTGGTGGAACTTCGCCGGGCGCTCCCACGACGAGATCGCCGCCGCCCGCGAGGACTGGGAGGCCGCATCCCCCCGGTTCGGCGTCGTCGAGGGGCACGATCAGCGCATCCCCGCGCCGCCGCTCCCCCCGGTGCGCCTGATGCCGCGCAGCCGCACCCTCTGACCCCACTCCCGCACAGCCCCTCCCGCACAGGCACTCCCGCCGATTCAGGCGCTCCTGGTGCTCCCTGCCTGTTCTCGCGCTAGTGCCTGCCGTCCCACTGGAGCCCCCTGGCCCGACCACACCCTTCCCGCTCTTCAGGCACTCGCGCCGGCTCAGGCTCGATGGGCTTTCACCTGCCTGAACCGGCGCGACCGCCTGTTCCAGGAAGCAGGACCGGAAGCAGGACGGGGGCAGAAGCAGACTCAGGCGCGGTCGGGGGTGTGCACGCGGGCGAGGAAGCGGTCCGTGCGGGGCGAGGGTCCGCGAGGGTCGAGCAGCGACACGGCGACCGTGACCCCGGTCGCCAGCGGGATCGTCCAGGCGGCGGGCTGCGCGAGGTACGGTGCCGCGACGCCGACCCCATCCACCGCGGCGTGCACGAGCAGGGCGAGCCCGGTCGCGACGCCGCCGCACACCATGCCCGCGACCGCCCCGCGCGCGGTGAGGCCCCGCCACCACACGCCCAGCAGCACCACGGGCGAGAGCGTCGACGCCGCCACGACGAACACCACCCCCACGCTCGACACGAGCCCCGCGGGAACCGTGAGCAGCGCGACCCCCAGCGGCACGAGCGCGCACAGCACCGCGGACAGCCGGAAGGAGCGCACGGAGCCGGAGAAGACGTCCTGGCTGATGACCCCCGCGAGCGAGACCACGAGTCCGGCCGAGGTCGCCAGGAACGCGGCGAAGGCCCCGGCGACGATGAGGGCCGTCAGCAGCTCGCCGGCCGGTCCGGGGAACACCCGCGACGGGAGCTGCAGCACCACGGTGTCGGCGATCCCCGGCTGCGCGAGGTCGGGGGCGGCGATCCGCGCCAGGAGCCCCATCGCGCTCGACACGGCGTAGAACGCGCTCACCATGGCGATGACGATCACGGTGGTCCGCCGCGCGGAGGCTCCGGTCGGGCTCGTGTAGAACCGCACCAGGACGTGCGGCAGCCCCATCGTGCCGAGGAGCAGGGCGAGCAGCAGCGACGCGGTCTCGTAGGCGTCGAAACCGGACGGCCCGGCCTCGGCGGGGAAGACGAGCGCGGGATCGAAGTCGTGCGGCCCGCCGCTCAGGGCGAACGCGATGCACACCACCGGCACGAGGAGCGCCGTGAGCTTGAGCCAGTACTGGAAGGCCTGCACGAAGGTGATCGCGCGCATGCCGCCCGCGGCGACCGCCGCCGCCACGAGCACCGCGATCGTCACGGCCCCGACCCACTCCGGCAGCCCGGCGACCACGACGAGAGTGATGCCCGCGCCGTGCAGCTGCGGCACGATGTAGAGCCAGCCGATGATGAGGACCGCGAGGCTGGTGACACGGCGCGCGGCGGTCGAGTCGAGCCGGGCCTCGACGAAGTCGGGGATCGTGTACGCCCCGCTCCGGCGCAGGGGCGCGGCCACGAACACGAGCACGAGCAGGTACCCCGCGGCGTACCCGATGGGGAACCAGAAGCCGCGGGCGCCGTCCAGCAGCACGAGCCCGGAGAGGCCGAGGAAGGTGCCCGCGGAGAGGTACTCGCCGCTGATGGCCGAGGCGTTCCAGACCGGGCGCACCGTCCGCGACGCCACGAAGAAGTCGCTCGTCGTGCGCGACACGCGCAGCCCGTACACGCCGATGAGGAGGGTGGCGATCACGACCAGGGCGACCCCGACGAGGTCGAGCACGGCGTTCACTCGCGGTCCCGCAGGGCGCGGTACCGCCGCTCGTTGCGGACCGCCGTGCGCACATACAGCACCGCGAACACGAGGATCACCGGGTAGAACGCGAAGGCCTGGAGCAGCCACGACAGCGGCAGCCCGCCGAGGACGACGGCGTCGACCTCGGGGATGAGCGCGATCCCGAGCGCCAGGGCGACGACGACCACCACGAAGCCGGCGACGGTGCCCAGCGCGAGCCGGAGCTGGCTGCGCATCAGGGCACGGGCGTAGACGGCATCGGCCTCCGCGACCGGTGCGCCGGGCAGCGCGATCCCCCGCGTGGCGGCGGCGGAGCGGCGCGGCGGGGTGTCCGCGGTGACCCGCACCCGCTTCGGCGCCTCGGTCATCCGGTTCCCTCCCCCCGCACGAGCGCCTCCCGCACCGCCGCGACGAGCCTTCTGCTCACCGGCAGCACGGCCGTGCCGACGACGACGACGGGTTCCCCACCCGACAGCCGCGCCTCGGTCACCGCGGCGATCCGGACGAGCGTGGAACGGTGGATGCGGAGGAATCCCGCCGGCGCCCACCGGGATTCGAGCTCGGAGAGCGGGATGCGAACGAGGTGGCCGGGCCCGTCGTCCTCCGTGTGCAGCCGCGCGTAGTCGCCCTGTGCCTGCACCCAGCGCACGTCGCTGCGCCGCACGAACCGCACGGACGCGCCCACGGTCACGGGCAGCACCTCGTCCTCGCCGCGCGGTGCAACATCCTGCTCGATCACCCGGTCCACGGCGCTGCGCAGGCGTTCCCGCCGTACGGGCTTGAGGAGGTAGTCCGCCGCGCGCAGCTCGAACGCCTCGACCGCTCGGGCCTCGTCGGCGGTGACGAAAACGACCGCGGGCGGCTCCGCGAGACCGAGGAGCGCGCGGGCGAGCTCGGTGCCGAGCAGGCCCGGCATGTGGATGTCGAGGAAGGCGATCCGCACCGCACGCGCGGAGAGCTGACGCAGCGCATCGGCGCCGTTTGCCGCGGTGAGGATCTCGCCGATGCGCGGGTCGGCACGCAGCAGGTGCACGAGCTCGTCGAGGGCCGGCTGCTCGTCGTCGGCGACGAGGACGTCGATCATGCCGCTCCTCAGTCGTCGTCCAGGTCGTGGAGGGGCTGCGATTTCGGGACTCGCATGCGCACCAGGGTACCCGCGCCGGCGTTGGTCTCGACGACCAGACCGCCCCCGCTGCCGTAGACCTGGCGGAGGCGGCTGTCGACGTTCCGCAGGCCCACGTGACCACCCTCCTCGCGCGCCGTGAGCAGCGCGCGCAGGCCGTCCGGGTCCATGCCCACGCCGTCGTCCTCGACGAGGATCTCGGTGTGCGTGCCGTCGTCGCGGGAGGTGATGCGGATCTCGCCCCCGCCCTCTCCCGGCTCCAGGCCATGCCGCACGGCGTTCTCCACGAGCGGCTGCACGGAGAGGAAGGGGATGACCGTCGCGAGCGTCTCCGGCGCGATCTGCAGCGTCACCCGCAGGCGATCGCCGAACCGCGCGCGCTCCAGTTCGAGGTAGGAGTGGATGCTGCCCAGCTCCTCCGCGAGCGTGGTGAACTCCCCGTGCCGGCGGAAGGAGTAGCGGGTGAAGTCGGCGAACTCGAGCACGAGGTCCCGGGCCCGGTCCGGGTCGGTCGTGATGAACGAGGCGATCGCGGTGAGGGCGTTGTAGATGAAGTGCGGGGAGATCTGGGCACGCAGAGCCCGGAGCTCCGCCTCGGCGAGCTGGGTGCGGGAGGCCTCGAGTCCGCCGAGCTCGACCTGCGCCGCGCACCAGTCGGCGACCTCCTCCGCCGCCCGCACGAGCGCGGCCCGCACCGGGGACGCGAAGGCGACGACCACCCCGACCGGCACCCCGTCGACGAGGATGGGCGCGCCGACCGCCTCCAGGTCGTCCGTCCGCGAGGGCGCGGGGAACACCTGCCGCCGCCCGGACGCGCGCACCTGGGCGGCGATGCGCAGGGCGGCGGATTCGAGCCCGTCGGCGGCGCCGTCGAGGGTAACCGTGTCGTCCTCGCCGACGATGGCCACCGCGGCGCTGCCCAGCAGGGCCCGCAGGTGCCGGGCGGCCTTGACGGCATCCGGCCCGGTCAATCCGCCGCGGAGGTGCGGGGCGGCGAGACTCGCCTGGTGCAGTGCCCGCAGCGCCCCCTGTTCCGCCTCGCTGCCGAGGTCGGCCGAGCCGCGGGCGAACCGCCGGGCGAGCAGCAGCAGCGCCGTGAGGGCGATGCCGCCGAGCGCGCCGAGGATCGCGGCGAGGACGACGTCGTTCATGCGCTCAGCCTAGGGACGCGCAGGCAGGCTCAGCGACCCGCGCTTCGACGGGCTCAGCGACCCACCTTGGGTCCCTGAGCCTGTCGAAGGGCCCCGAGCCTGTCGAAGGGTCAGCAGCAGCGGGCACCGGGATTGCGGTCCTGGTCGTCCATCCGCTGACGCCAGAACTGCCGCTCCGTCAGCGGCTCCTCGTCCGGATGATGCCGACGGTGATGGGCGACGTACGTGGCGTACGCGGTGTCGCCCATCAGCGTCGTCATGTACCAGCGGATGCCGCGGCCGACCCGGCCGAGGGCGCTCCACAGCGCCCGCAGCGGGGAGGTCGCGGCATCCGTCCGATCCACCGTGGAGGTCATCTCAGTGCCGTGCCGCCGCGCGCTCTTCGGCGAGGATCGGCTCCCACTGCTTCTCCAGCTCGCGCTCCTCCGCGTCGGGGAGGAACCCGGCCGGGGCGAAGCGGCGGGACGGCACGGGCGGGTCCTCGGTGTTCTCGCCGCCGCCGTTGCGGATCGCCTTCACGGTCGCGATGACGGCCATGACGATGACGATGATCGCGAGCACCACGAAGATGATCGACAGTGTGCCCTGCACCGCGGTGTTGCGGATGACGGCCTGCAGCACCTCCGGCGCGCCGAGCGTGGTGTCACCGGAGTTCAGCGCCTCCAGGTAGCGGAAGTGGTTCGCCCAGTATCCGATCGCCGGCACCGGCGAGAAGATCTTGTAGAGCGAGGCCGTGATGGTGACGACCGCGGTGAACGCGAGCGGCAGCGCGATGATCCACAGCCACCGGAAATAGCTGCGACCGCGCTTGGCGACGATGGCCAGCACCACGGCGAGCGCGATCGCCGCGAGGAGCTGGTTCGCGATGCCGAACAGCGGGAAGAACGTGTTGATGCCGCCGAGCGGGTCGGTGACGCCGAGGATGAGGATCGCTCCCCAGCCGGCCACCATGATCGCGGTGCAGATCCACACCCCGGGACGCCAGGAGACGTCGCGGAACTTCGGGAACCAGGCGCCGATCGAGTCCTGCAGCATGAAGCGGGCGACCCGGGTTCCGGCGTCCACCGCCGTGAGGATGAACAGGGCCTCGAACATGATCGCGAAGTGGTACCAGAACGCCATGAGCGCCTGTCCGCCGAGGGCCTGCTGCATGATGTGCGCGAGGCCGAGCGCGAGCGTGGGAGCGCCACCCGTGCGCGAGACGATCGACTCCTCGCCGACCGCCGCCGCCGTGCCGGTGAGCATGTCGGGCGTGAGGTTCACCCCGGTCAGCCCGAGCGAGTTCACGAAGGCGACCGCTCCTTCCACGGTGCCCCCGGTCGCGGCGGCCGGGGCGTTCATGGCGAAGTAGATGCCCTGGTCGATCGAGATCGCGGCGACGAGGGCCATGATCGCGACGAACGACTCCATGAGCATGCCGCCGTAGCCGATGAACCGGGTCTGCCGCTCCTTCTCGACGAGCTTCGGGGTCGTGCCCGACGCGATCAGCGCGTGGAATCCGGACAACGCGCCGCACGCGATCGTCACGAAGAGGAAGGGGAAGAGCGGACCGGCGAACACCGGGCCCATGCCGTTCTCGCCGAAGATGCTGACCGCGGGGACCGAGATCTCCGGACGCACGAGGACGATCGCGCCGGCGAGCATCACGATGACGCCGATCTTCATGAACGTGGAGAGGTAGTCGCGGGGCGCGAGCAGCAGCCAGACCGGCAGCACCGCGGCGATGAAGCCGTAGATGATGATGCCCCACGCGATCGTGGTGCGGTCGAGGTGGAAGATCGCCTGGCCCCACTCGGTGCCGGCGACCCAGCCGCCGCCGATGATGGCGGCCATGAGCAGCACGAAGCCGATGATCGAGACCTCGGTCACCTTGCCCGGGCGCAGATAGCGCAGGTACACGCCCATGAAGAGGGCGATCGGGATGGTCATCGCGACGGAGAAGACGCCCCACGGGCTCTCGCCGAGGGCGTTCACGACGACGAGCGCGAGGATCGCGACGATGATGAGCATGATGAGCAGCGAGGCGATGATCGCCGCCGTGCCGCCGATCTTGCCGAGCTCCTGCCGCGCCATCTGGCCGATGGTCCGGCCGCCGCGCCGCATCGAGAAGAAGAGGACCGTGTAGTCCTGCACGGCTCCCGCGAGCACGACGCCCACGATGATCCAGATGGTGCCGGGGAGGTACCCCATCTGCGCCGCGAGCACGGGGCCGACGAGCGGTCCGGCGCCGGCGATGGCGGCGAAGTGGTGACCGTAGAGCACCCGGCGGTCGGTGGGGACGTAGTCCTTGCCGTCCTGCTTCACCTCGGCGGGCGTGGCCCGGCGGTCGTCGGGGCGGGTGATGTACCTCTCGATGACCTTGGAGTAGAAGCGGTAGCCGATCAGGTAGGTGCACACGGCGGCGAACACGAACCAGATCGCGTTCACGGTCTCGCCGCGCACGATGGCGAGCATCACCCAGGCGACGCCGCCGAGGAGGGCGATGGCCGTCCACAGCAGGATCTTCGGCAGGGTCCAGCGGCGGCTCTTCGCCTCGTGCTCCGCGGAGAGGGCGACGGGTGGGAGGTTCGGGTCGGTCTCGATGACGGGGTCGTCGTCGACGAGCCCGGCGCCGTCGCGGCGGCGCGACGAAGGTGCGGTCATGGGGTTCTCCTCTGGGGGCGCATCATTGCGTCTCCCCACGCTAGGGAGTGCGCCCCGCCGTCATGCCCGGATCCGAGGACGCTGCGACGAGCGGCGGGGGTCATGCGACGAACGGAGGGCCGGACGATCTGCGCCCCAGCACGTCTGCACGACCCGGAGACGACGGCACGGCCGCACGAGGGATTCCCTCGTGCGGCCGTGACCGGGTCGTGCAACCGTTCCCGGATCACCCGGGGGCGTCGGTCTCCGGAGGCGCGGTCGGCTCCGGAGTCGGCTCCGGCGTCGGGGTCGGATCCGGGGTCGGCGTCGGCTCGGGAGTCGGCGACGGCTTCGGCGCGGGAGTCGGCGTCGGCGCGGCATCCGCGGGCGTCGTGACCGTCACCACGGTGCGCACGGCCGAGTCGCCGTACTGGACGAGTCCGAGGTAGCGGGTGCCGGCGGTCAGACCGGTCCAGCTCAGCTCGTAGCTCGTCTTCTCCCCGCGGACCGCGGCGATCGGGTTCGGCGTCGCGGTGAACGAGCCCTCCCCGTCCGGCAGCACCGAGGCGTGGGTCATGTCCCACGTCATCGGCCCGGTGGTCGCGTACACGTTGGCGACGACGAGGTAGGTGCCCGCGGTCGGTGCGGGGATCGTCACCTGCTCGTCGGCCGAGCCCGTCGCCGACTGCCAGCGCTCGTAGTACCGCAGGTCGTCGGGGCCCACGACCCGGTAGACGGTGAGGTCGAGGTCACTGCCCTCGTCGTCGGACGAGTCGAGGTCGAAGCGCGAGAGCGTGGCGCCCTCCGGCACGTCGACGATCCAGGACACGTCCTTGTTCGCGTCGCCCGAGTTCTCGTTGCCCGAGTGCCCCTCGACGGGGTTGTCCGGGTCGCTGAGGAGCTGGAACGGCGTGAGACCCGAGACGCCCAGCGCCAGATCGCCGTCGAGGCCGGGGGTGATGTCGACGGTCGTGCTGCCGTCGACGCCGCTGCCGGTGACCTCGGCCGGAGCATCCGCCGTGACCGGGAAGACCGCGATCGGCGAGCGCACCGTGTTCTTCTTGCTCGTCCAGATGAGCGAACCCGTGGCCCACTGCTCGACCGGCGCGGTGGTGCTGTCGAACGTGACCGTGAAGGTCTTCGTCTGCCCCGGCTTGTCGAAGGAGAGCTGGGACGGCGTGACGGTGACGTTCACGCCGGGGACGGAGGCCTTCGCCGTGAACACGCCCTTCTCGGTCGAGGTGACCGAGCGGGTGACGGTCTGTGCGCTGGCCAGGGACCCGATCGAGATCGATGCCTGGTTCAGATCGCTGCCGTCGATGGGGTCGATGCCGGGGAAGTCCGACAGCCCCTTCCCGTCGAGGAACGCCGCCCAGTCCTTGAAGCCGTTGAGGTAGAGCAGACCGGGGTTCAGGAACCGCGTCGCATCGACCTGCCCGGCACCCTGCTCGAACGGGTTCGTGTTCTTCGAGCCGTCGGGCAGCACGGTGTCGGAGGCGGTCGTCATCAGGGCCGAACGGATCTCGCCCGGGGTCGCCCGCGGGTGCTCGCCGAGGTACAGCGCACCGAGGCCCGCGATGTGCGGGGAGGCCATCGAGGTCCCGGAGAGGATGCCAAAGGTCGGGTCCTCACCCGGGGCGTTGTGCGTGGCGGCGAGGATCGCCACTCCCGGAGCGGCGATGTCCGGCTTGAGGACGTCGGTGCCGTCGGCGAGGACCGGTCCTCGGCTCGAGAAGCCCGCGATCTGCGGAGTCGGCGTGGTCACGCCGGTGGTGTTCTCCCCGACGAGGGTGATCGGCCGATCGACACCGCCCTGCACGTAGGCGAGCACGGCCGCGCGGTGCACGGCGTTCAGGTGCACGGTCGGCACCGCATGGAAGTCGTTGTCGAGGGAGTCCGCACCGCCGGGCACGTTCACCAGGACCATGCCGATGCCGCCGGCGTCCTTCACGACCTGGGACTTCTCCGCGCGGGCGTTGCCGCCGCGGTCGCAGACCACGATGTGTCCCGAGACCTTCGCCGGGTCGAGGGTGCCCGGCAGGCACAGCTGCGCATCCACCGCACCGGGCGCCGCGGCATCCACGGCGGCGATGGAGGGTCCCGAGACGCTGTCGCCGAACGGGACGGTCACCGAGGCCCCGGCCTGCTCGAAGCCGTCGAACTGCACGGTGCCCTCCCACGTCGGGATGGTGGAGGCGGCGACCGTCGTGTACCACGGCGAGGCGTGGTCGGCGGTGACCGGATCGGGGCCGTCGTTGCCGGCGCTGGTCGCGACGAAGACACCGGCGGCTGCGGCGTTGAGGAACGCGAGGTCTTCGGGAGCCATCACGGTGCTCGCGGCGCCGCCGCCGATCGAGTAGTTGATCACGTCGACACCGTCCGCCACGGCCTGATCGATCGCGGCCACGAGGTCGCTCAGAGCACAGATGTCATCCGTCGTCACGGTCGTGTCCGGGCCGACGTAGCAGGCCTTGTAGGCCGCGACCTTCGCCCCGGGCGCGACACCGGAGACCGTTCCGAAGTCGACACCCTCGACCTCGGCGTCCACTCCGAAGTTGCCGGCGGCGGTGCTCGCCGTGTGCGAGCCGTGACCGTCGCCGTCGCGCGGGGAGAGGTAGTCGTACTGGAAGTCGAACCCGGCCGCCTGGGCTCCCGCGAAGAAGTACTGCCCGCCGATGAGCTTCGTCGAGTAGTCGCGCTCGTCCCAGTCCTGACCATCGACCATCGCGCCGCGGAACTGTCCGCCGTCGGACTTGTCGAAGTAGACGTAGGTGCCGTCGGTGTACGGGTCCGTGCCCTTGTGCCGACTGTTCTGCTTCTTCTGCTGCTTGAGCTTCTTGCCCTCGAACGAGGGGTGCTCGGGCGCGATGCCGGTGTCGATCACGCCGACCACGACGCCCTCGCCCGCCTTCTTCACGCCTCCGGTCTGCTGCCACACCCCACCGCGGCCCTTGCGGTCGTCGCCGAGGCCGAGGTAGTCGGTCGAGGTCTGCGCGTCGGGGTGACGGATCTCGTCCGGATACACCCCGAGGACGTCCTTCGAGGCGCGGAGCTGGTCCACCTGCTCACCCGAGAGGTCGGCGCTGAAACCGTTGAGCACCACCTGGTAGGTCGTGTCCGGGGTGACGCCGACGTCGTTGATGAGGCTGCTCTGCTCGGACTCGAGGTGCTTGACGTAGCGCTGCGCGTCCTGCGACTGCGTCTCGAGCTGCTCGCCCTCGTCGGGCTTCGTCGCCTTGAGGCCCTTGACGTCGCCTTCGTAGCTGGCGAGGGGATCGGCCTTCATGATCACGATGTAGTGCCCGGGGGTCCCCGCGACCGGAACGGGGTGCGTCACCTCCCCGGTCGCTGCGTGGCCTGCGGTTGCCGTCGATGCGATGAACAGCGTCGCCAGGGTGGTGGCTGCTGCGATCCGAAGGGGTGTTCGACCCATATCTCGCTCCTGATGATCCGATGATCCCGATGCCGCGTCGTCGCCGCACCGCGGCTCACGATAGCCCCGCCGTTCGGCGCCGGATCGAGAACTGAACGATGGTCGCACCCGATCGTGCCGATCGGTCAGGATGGACGGCGGCCGACTCTCCGAATGTCGCCAGTAGGCTGGAGACGTGGCCCGAAACTCCGTCCTGTCGACCAGAGTGCTGCTGATCTGCGCGGCGATCGGTGTCGCCACGGGCATCCTCGGCGGCATCGCCGGATGGGTCACTCCCCTCCTCCTGGCCAGCCCGCTGCTGTTCCTCTACGGCCTCGTGCTGGGCTCGCACGTGCTGCCGGGCATCATCGCGCAGGAGGTGCTGCGGCTGCCGTTCGTGGCGCTCATCACACACGTGTTCGCCGCCCTCATCGCGAGCGCCTTCAACCCGGCGTGGTCGCTGCGGTTCATCGGCACCGCGCTGCTCTTCGGCCTCATCCAGGAGGGTGTCGCCGCCCTCACCCGCTATCGCTCCTGGGGCGCCTGGCGGTTCTTCGTCTCGGCGGTCGTGATCGGCGTCGTCGTGGCGGTGGCGGTGTTCTTCGCGGCGAACCTCGCGGTCATGCCGCTGTGGGCTCAGCTGCTGTACCTGGCGATCTCCGTGCTCGGCCCGGTGGCCTGGACGGCGATCGGCCTCGCCATCGGTTCGGCGCTGCGCACCGCCGGGGTCGCGCGCCGCTGATCGCGCACGGGCCCCGCTGGCAGCACAGGTAAGGCTCAGCTAAGTTAGAGGCACACCCTCCGTCGAACCAGGGACGTGCCGTGCGCCCATCCGCACCCCTCCTCCGCGTGCGCGAGCTGACCCTCACCCACGCGGACGCCGCGCACCCGTCGCCCCGTGACGTGACCTTCGACATCGATCCCGGCGAGGTCGTGCTGCTGCTCGGCCCGTCCGGTTCCGGGAAGTCGACGCTCACGCTCGCCCTCAACGGGCTCATCCCGCACGCGCTCCCCGCGACGATGACCGGCACCGTCGAGGCCGGCGGCATCGGCACCACCACCGCGCACACCGCGACGCTCAGCACGCACGTCGCCATGGTCTTCCAGGATCCGGACGCGCAGATCGTCACAGGGACGGTGTACGACGAGGTGGCCTTCGGTCCGGAGAACCTCCTGCTCCCGGTGGAGACCGTGCGCGCCCGCGTGGAGGAGGCGTTGCGGCGCGTCGGCCTGTGGGAGCGTCGCGACGACAACCCCGACCACCTGTCCGGCGGCGGGCGGCAGCGTCTCGCCATCGCCTGCGCCCTCGCGATGGGCTCGCCTCTCATCGTGCTGGACGAGCCGACCGCGAACCTCGACCCCCAGGGGATCGACGACGTGTACGCGGCGCTGACCGAGGTCGTGGCCGCCGGAGACCGGGCCATCCTCCTCGTCGAGCACAACCTCGACGCCGCGATGCGTTTCGTCACGCGCACCATCGTGCTCGACCGCGAGGGCCGGGTCGTCTTCGACGGTCCGGCGGCCGAGACCATCCGCGCGCACGCCGACGAGCTCGTGGCGATGGGGGTCTGGCTGCCCGCCGCGACGCTCGCCGCGCTCCGCCTCCGCGACCGAGGGATCGTCCTCGACCCGCTGCCGCTGACGCCCGAGGCGCTGGCCGCCGCACTGCCTCCCGGCCCCGGCGCCGCGTCCTCGGTGCCGGTCGGCGACCCTCGCCCCGCCGACCGGGAGCCCATCATCCGGGCCCGCGGCCTCACGGTCACACGGCGCCGCACCGAGATCCTGCACGGGGTCGACCTCGACATCGCCGCCGGGAGCCTCACCGCGATCGTCGGGGCGAACGGGGCGGGCAAGACGACGCTGATCCAGGCTCTCGCCGGGGTCGTGCCGCCGCCGAGAGGTCGGGTCTCCGTCGACGGCATCGACCCAGGGACGGCCTCCCCTCGGGAGCTCGCGGCGCGCATCGGCTTCGTGTTCCAGAACCCGGAGCACCAGTTCATCGCCGCCACCGTGTTCGACGAGCTCGCCCACGGGCTCCGGCTGCGCCAGGTGCCGGACGACGAGGTCCGCACGCGGGTGGCGGAGATGCTGGAGCGGTTCGGGCTGACGCACAAGGCCGACGTGCATCCGTTCCTCCTCTCCGGCGGCGAGAAGCGACGGCTCTCCGTGGGCACCGCCCTCATCACCCGTCCCCCCGTCCTCGCCCTCGACGAGCCCACGTTCGGGCAGGACCGGGCCCGAGCCGCCGAGCTCCTGCATTTGCTGGAGAGCCTGCGGGCGGACGGCACGACCGTGGTCATCGTCACGCACGACCTGCAGCTCGTCGCCGAGCACGCCACCGACACGGTCGTCCTCGCCGACGGGCGGGTGCGGGCCGCCGGTCCGACGGCGGCACTGTTCGCCGATCCCGCGATCCTCCCCTCCGCCGGCCTGCGCGTCCCCGCGTTGCAGCGTGTGCTCACCGCGGCCGGGTGGGAGGTGTCGCCATGACGATGACCACGCTCGATCCGTACGCGCCGCTCACAGCCACGTCGCGGCGGCAGTTCCTCTACGGCCTCAACCCGCTGGCGAAGGTCGCCGGGTTCGCCCCCGCCATGCTGCTCCTCGTCTTCGTGCGGGACCTGGCCACCCCCGCCGCCTTCCTCGTGCTCGCCTACGCCCTCATCCTCATCGGAGCGCGGGTGACGGGGCGCCTCCTCGCGCTGCTCCTGCTCGGTCTTCCCGCGGGCATGCTCGCGATCGGCGTCGGCTTCTCACTGTGGGTCGACGCGGCCCTGGTCGCCGACACCGCCCCCGTCGTGACGATCGGCGACTGGACCCTCTACGGCGGTGCCCTCCTCATCGGGTTCGCTACGGCGCTCCGGCTCGGATCGATCGTCGCGCTCGCGCTCGTCGGCGGCCTCACCACCAGCGGCTCCGATCTCGTGCGTGCGAGCGTGCAGCAGCTGCGCGTGCCGTACCGCATCGGGTACACGGCCCTGGCCGCCTTTCGCTTCGTGCCCCGGTTCGGGCACGAGCTCGCCGTCATCCGTGCCGCGCACCGGGTGCGCGGTTACCACGGCGGCCGCGGCCCCTTCGCACGGATCGCCCGCGGCTGGGGGTACATCGTCCCGCTGCTCGCGGGTGCCATCCGGCATGCGGAGCGCGTCGCCCTCGCGATGGACTCCCGGGCGTTCGGTGCGCATCCGACGCGGACCGAGCGGCACCTCGTGCCGTTCCGCACGAGGGACACCGTCTTCACCGTGGCGATGCTCGCCGTGTCGGCCGCGATCTTCGTCGTCTTCTTCCCCTGGCAGCTCCCCTGAAAGGCGCCCGCATGGCATTCAGCAAGATGGTCAAGCCGGAGACGGCCGAGCTCCTGCACCTCACCGTGCTCCGCACCGAACGGCTCGCGCCGCACTGGGTGCGGGTGACCCTGGGCGGCGGCGAGATCGACCGCTTCCGTCCGATGGGCTACGACCAGTGGTTCCGGCTGTTCCTGCCGATCGGCGGGGAGGCCGGGCTCGAGCGGGTGCCCGCCAAGGCGAACCGGATGTTCGGGTATCTGAAGTTCCTCCGCATCCCCGACGGCGAGCGCCCCGTGATGCGCAACTACACCGTGCGCGCGTACCGCCCGGCCACGCCCGAGACCGGCGCCGAGCTCGACGTCGACTTCGTGCTGCACGGCTCGGCGGCCGACGGCACCGCCGGGCCGGCCTCCCGATGGGCGGAGACCTGCGCCCCCGGCGAGCACGTCCTCATCATCGACGAGGGCCTGACGTTCAACCCCGAGCGGGGCACCGACCGGGTGGTGCTCGTGGGCGACGAGACCGCCCTCCCTGCGATCGCGTCGATCAGCGCCTCCCTGCCGGCCGACGCCGCGGGCACGGCGATCATCGAGGTCCCGTCCGCGGAGGACGCCCTGGAGTTCGCGCATCCGTCGGGGCTCGACGTGGTGTGGATCGTGCGGCCGCACGAGATCCCGCCCGGGGTTCTCGCCCTGGACGCCCTCGCTCGCACCGCTCTGCCCGATGCTCCGTTCCACGCGTACGCGGCCGGCGAGCAGTCCCTGGCCTCCGGCGTCCGCAAGCAGCTCGTCGGCGAGCGCAGCGTCGACAAGAACGCCGTCAGCTTCTGCGGCTACTGGAAGATCGGCGCCGCCTCCCCCGCCTCGAAGGCCGCCCGCGAGGCCGCCGCCGAGCCCCTCGCCTGAGGCCGGGCACGACTTCGGACCGGTCCCTGCTCGGCCCTGAGCGGGCACAACTTCGGAGCCAGGGCACGACACGCCGGGGCGGAAGAGGCCGCCCCGGCGCGTCGTCGGGAATGTCCGAAGTTGTGCCCGGGACGTCAGCGCTTGCCGGCGATCTGACGCCCGACGATCTCGCGCATGATCTCGTTCGTGCCGCCGTAGATGCGGTGCACACGGGCGTCGAGGAAGGCGCGGGCGATCGGGTACTCCGTGATGTAGCCGTAGCCGCCGTGGAGCTGGACCCCGGCGTCGAGCACCTCCCACTCGCGCTCCGTCGCCCAGAACTTGACCTTCGCGGCCTCTTCGGCCGAGAGCCTGCCGTCCTTGTACGCCAGGAGCGCGCGGTCGATGAAGGCCCACAGCGCGTCGACCGTGGCGGACATGTCGGCGATGGTGAAGCGGCTGTTCTGGAAGTCGATGATGCGCTCCCCGAAGGCCTCGCGGTCCTTCGTGTAGGCGACGGTCCAGTCGAGCGCGGCCTGTGCGGCGGCGGCTCCGGCCACGCCGATCGAGAGGCGCTCGAGCGGGAGGTTCATCATGAGCTGGATGAAGCCCTTGCCCTCGACGCCGCCGATGAGGTTCTCCTCCGGCACGAACACGTCGCTGAACGACAGCTCGGCGGTGTCGTGGCCATGGAAGCCCATCTTCGAGAGCTTCTTGCCGTTGTCGAACCCCTCCATGCCCTTCTCGATGAGGACGAGGCTGAACGCGTCGGGCCGGTTGCCCTCGCCCGTCTTGACGAAGGTCACGACGAGGTCGGCGGTCGCACCGGACGAGATGAACGTCTTGGCGCCGTTGACGAGGTAGCCGCCATCGACCTTCTTGGCGGTGGTCTTGATGCCGCGGAGGTCGGAGCCGGCCCCGGGCTCAGTCATGGCGAGCGCGCCGACGACCTCGCCGGTGGCCATGCGGGGCAGCCATTTCTCCTTCTGCTCCTGCGTGCCCATGTGCACGAGGTACGGGACGGCCAGGTCGTCCTGGATGCCGAAGGCGCCGGCGAGCGAACCCGCTCCGGCTGCGATGACCTCTTCGTTCACGATCGCGCGGAAGCGGTAGTCCTGCAGCATCCCGGCGCCGCCGAACTCCTCGGGCACGGAGAGCCCGATGATGCCGGCCTCACCCGCGGCGCGCATCGTGGCGCGGTCCACCTCGCCGGCGGCGTCCCACTTCTCGATCGCCTCGTGCGTGACGTGGCGCTTGACGAAATCCTTGACGAGGTCGCGGAATGCCTCGTGATCCTCTTCGTAGATGTCGCGTTCCATGCCGTCCTCCCGAACGTGTCGTGCGTCGTTGCTCCGGCGAGTCTACGGCGGGGACACGGGGCAGGACAGGCGATTGTGAGAATGCATCCCATCCCGAGTGGGACTGGGTACCGCCTTTGTGGAAAGCCTCAGAGCACACCGAGCGCCACCGCGGACGCCCCCATCAGTGCTCGTAGTCGGGGGCGGCGGGCAGGCCGAAGAACTCCTCGAGGGTGTGGAAGCCGCCCTCGTGATACGCCGCCGCGAGCTCCGTTCCGACGTAACGCAGGTGCCAGGGCTCCGGCGCGTACCCGGTGACGGCGGTGCCGACCTGCTCGTAGCGCACGATGAACCCGTACTCCCAGGCGTGCGCGGCCACCCACTCGCTCTGCCGCGTCGCCCCGAAGCCGTCGAGACCGCCGCATTCGGCATCGCAGGCCACCACGTCGAGGGCGAGACCGGTCTGATGCTCGCTATGACCCGGCCGCGCCGAGCCGGCGTCCGCGTCGGCCTGCCCCTGGTCCCGCACGTGGGCCCCGTAGGTCGCGACCTGCAGCCCGTAAGACCGGTAGCCGTTGTTCGCGCCGATGCGGCCGACGCCCGCAGCCGCGGCGGCCTCCGCCATGCGCCCGACCGCATCGGCGACCTCCGCGCGCACGCGGCCCGACGGCGTCGTCATCTGCAGGGGCACCTGGCCCAGTCCCGCGGGCTCGTAGGCGGCTGGGTCGAGCGGACGCCCCTTGTTCACCACCACCCAGATCCGGGCGGGATCGCTGAGCGAGACGCACGGCGCGTTCCCCGCGACCACCGCCTCACGGAAGCGCGCTCCGCCGCCGAACCCCGCGATGGTGGCGGCGTCGTCCCCCGCCGCGATCGCCTCCTGCACCCCGGGGTCGGCACAGGGGTCCGCCGCGGGCGTCGCCGCGTTCTCCACGGTCGGCACCTGCATCACCGCGACCGGCCGCGGCATGTCCTCCGAGGCGACAGGGGTCGCGGCCGCCCCGGTGAGGGACAGCAGCACGCCCACCGCGGTCACCGCCAGCCCGACTGGGAGGGCGGGGCTGAAGATCGGGGAGCGCGGCGCCGCATGCTGAGCGTACGGCGAGGAGGGCATGGCCCCATTCTTCCATTCGAACATTGATGCCATACTCGCTTGACTTCGATTCGATTCTTTGTTCGACTAGGACGATGCGGTGGCAGGGACAGAAGCTCGCGGACAGCGACAAGGCGGCGCTGCCCGGTCTCGAGAACCGGTCCAGCGTCCTCCGCACGGTGACGACGCCGGAGTTCGCCGGGATGACGTTCCACGAGGTGCTGTCGAAGTCCGCCCTCAACCACGTCCCCGGGGCGTCGCGCATGCCCTTCGCCTGGACGATCAACCCCTACCGCGGCTGCTCCCACGCCTGCACCTACTGCTTCGCACGGGGCACGCACGAGTACCTCGACCTCGACGGCGGCGCCGACTTCGACACCCAGATCGTCGTCAAGGTCAACGTCGTCGAGGTTCTCGAACGGGAGCTGCGCCGCGGGAGCTGGCAGCACGAGACGGTCGCCCTCGGCACGAACACCGACCCGTACCAGCGGGCCGAGGGGCGCTACGCCCTCATGCCCGGCATCATCGAGGCGCTCGCGGCGTCGGGCACCCCGATGTCGATCCTCACGAAGGGCACGCTGATCCGCCGCGACATCCCGCTGCTGAAGAAGGCGGCGCAGCGCGTGCCGGTCGACGTGCAGATGTCGATCGCGATGTACGACGACGCGCTGCAGAAGGCGATCGAGCCCGGCGCTCCGACCACGCAGGCCCGCCTCGACACGGTGCGCGCCCTTGCCGACGCCGGCTTCCCGGTGACGGTGTTCCTCATGCCGATCATGCCGCACCTCACCGACTCCCTCGCCGCGATCGACGACGCCCTCCGTCGCATCAAGGCCGCCGGAGCGCGGAGCGTGATCTACGGAGCCCTGCACCTGCGTCCGGGCGTCAAGCCGTGGTTCTTCCAGTGGCTCGGCGAGAACCGTCCCGACCTCGTGTCGTCGTACCGGGGGCTCTATCCCGGAGCGTCCGTCGAGGCGCCGAAGCCGTATCGGCAGTGGCTCGCCAAGCGCGCCCGTCCCCTCATCCGGACGCACGGACTCGACGGCCGGCACGAAGACGACTATCCGCGGCGCGGGTTCCGCCCGGGCCAAGGCCACGTGCAGACGGAGACCCCGGCGGCCGGGCCGGTGATGTTCACCCCGAGCGGCCGCGCTGCCGCGACCCCTCCTCCCCAGCCGATGCTGTTCTGAGTCGGTCACGGAAGGGGTGCTGCGCCACGTAGGCTCGAGGATCATGGCGATCGGTTCGACAGTCCACACGTTCGAGATGCAGCTGGCCGACACCGATCGCGGGGTCTACGAGGACGTCTCGCTCCGCGTCGCCCGGCATCCCTCCGAGACCGACGCGTTCATGCTCACCCGGGTGCTCGCGTATGGACTCGAGTTCGCGGAGGGCATCGCGTTCGGCGGCAGCGTCTCCGACACGGACGAGCCCGCCGTGCTCGTGCGCGACCTCACGGGGCGGGTCACCGTCTGGATCGAGGTGGGCGCTCCCGACGCCGCACGGCTGCATCATGCCACCCGCCTCGGGGACCGGACGGTGGTCTACACGCACCGCGATCCCGCCAAGGTCATGGCGCCGTGGGCCGACAAGCGCATCCACCGGGCCGAGGACATCCGGGTCTACAGCTTCGATCCCGGGTTCGTCGACACCGCCACGCCCCACCTCGCCCGCCGCAACACCCTGACCCTCACGGTCACCGAGGGCGTCCTCTACCTCGACCTCAACGGCACCGCCCTCGCGACGTCCCTCCACGAGCACACCCTCCCCTGACCCGGCCGGTGCGGAGTGCGAAAAGGCCCCGGAGACCGAAGTCTCCGGGGCCTTTCTGATCCCGAACGGGTCAGGAGGTGAGCTCGGCGGCGGACGGCACGCGTCCCGCGATCTCCTCGATCACGTCGTCGTCCAGGCGGGCCTGCTCGAACGGGGCCTCGATCTCGGCGCGACCGAGCAGCTCGGTCATCCGGCGCTGGCGCTGCCGCGTGATGAGCGTGACGACCCGGCCCGAGCGCCCCGCGCGACCCGTGCGACCGGAGCGGTGCAGGTACGTCTTGTACTCGTCCGGCGCGTCGGCCTGGACCACGAGGTCGATGTCGTCGACGTGGATGCCGCGCGCGGCGACGTCGGTCGCGACGAGCACGTTCACCCGACCCGAGGTCAGCTTCTCCAGGTTGCGCGTGCGCTTGGCCTGGTTGAGATCGCCGTGCAGCGAGACGGCCGGGATTCCCGCGTCGTCGAACTGGTCGGCCAGCATCTCGGCGTAGGCGCGCGTGCGGGCGAAGACCAGCGTCTTGCCCTCGCGGTCGACGAGCGACGTGAGGATGTCCGCCTTGTCGCGGTGCTCGATGACGAGCACCCGGTGCTCGATGGTGCTGGAGCCCTGGTCTTCGCCCGCGACCTCGAACACGGCGGGGTCGACGAGGAACTCGTCCACCAGCGCCGCGACCTCGCGGTCGAGCGTCGCGGAGAACAGGAGCTTCTGGCTGCCCTCGGCCGTGCGGCGGAGGATGCGCTGCACGGGCTCGACGAATCCGAGCTCGCACATGTGGTCGGCCTCGTCGAGCACCGCGATCCGGCAGTCGGACAGGTCGAGCTTGCCCTGGTTCATCAGGTCCTCGATACGGCCGGGGGTGCCGATGACGATGTCGACGCCCTTCTTCAGCGCGCCCACCTGGCGGCCCTGCGGCACGCCGCCGTAGATCTGCGTCGTGAAGAGGCCGACGCTGCGGGCGATCGGCTGGATGGTCCGGTCGATCTGCAGCGCGAGCTCGCGCGTCGGGGCGAGGATGATCGCGCGCGGCGCCCGTCCGAACTCACGACGCTTGCCCGCCTGCGACTGCAGCACCCGCTCGACGAGCGGTGCCCCGAAGGCGATGGTCTTGCCGGAGCCCGTGCGTCCGCGGGCGAGCACGTCGCGCCCCTCGAGGACGGCGGGAATGCTCGCCGCCTGGATCGGGAACGGCGTCGCGGCGCCCATGTTGTTCAGGGTCTCGGTGATGTTGGAGCCCAGGCCGAGGTCGGCGAACGTGACGCCCTCGACCTCGACGGCCTGCACGGCCTGTGCCTCGAGGCGCTCGTGGACGACGTCGTCGGCCTGCTCGAACGCCGCCTTCGGCTTCGCGTTCCAGTCGCTCCGGGTCGGACGCTCGTCGCGACGAGGGCGCTCGTCCCGACGCGGCCGCTCGGTGCGGTAGGCCCCTCCGGTCGACGGCCGCTCGCGCCCGCCCTCGAAGGAGCGCTGCGTGCGGTCGCGGTCGAACGCGCGGCGCGCACGGGCGGCGTCGTACGAACGCTCGGTCCCCTGGTCGCCACCGCGGGTGCGATCGCCGCCGCGGTCGTCCCGCCGCGGACGGTCGTCGCGGTCGAAGCGCGGACGCTCGTTCCGGCGGTCGTCGAAGCGCGGGCGTCCGCCGTCGCGGTGGTCGCCGTCGCGGAACCCCTGTCGCTGCGAGCCGCCGCGGTCGTCCCGCCGCGGACGGTCGTCGAACCGTCCAGCGCCGGACCGGTCGTTGTACCGCGGACGCTCGGCGCGGTCGTCGAACCGGCCGCCACCGGCGCGGTCGTCGCGGCGGTGCGGGGCCTCGCGACGCCCGGACTCCGCACGGTTGCGGATGCTGCGGGCCTCGTCGCGACCGGCGCGCTCCTGGGAGCTCCAGCGGCGCTTCGGAGCACCGGACTCGGCCTCCTCCGGGCGGTAGCCGCGGTGCCCGGGGCTGCGGCTCCCGGGGCGACGGTCGTACCCGCCGGTCGCGCGACCCTCGCGGTCGTCGCGTGCGGGACGCTCGTCGCGAGCCGTGTCCCGACCGCCGGCCGGACGGTGGCGGTCGTGGAACGAGGTCTTCTTGGCGCCGTAGCGCGGCTCGAAGTTCGCGGCGGCGCGACCGCCGCGGGGCTTCTTGTTCTTGGGCATTCGGGTGTCCTTCTTGCGTTCTCGCACGAGAACAGCGCTGCGCGCACGCGCGAGCACTCCGATCCAGCGGAGTCCGGACGATCTGCGGCCGGGGCCATTCCTGTGATGGTTGATTCGCGTCGATCGACGCGTTCCATCGGCCCCTGGACTCACACTTCACACACTGAAAAACGTCCGCGCCCTGCGCGGGTGTCCGAAGCCGACCGTCTCAGTCTACCCGGCATCCCTGGGAGACCCCCGCACTCCGGCGGCCTGCGGCACTACGATGTCGAGGTGAACTCCGTCTCTCCCACCGGCACCCAGGTCCATCTCCGTCTCGGCGACGTGACCGCGCAGATCACCCAGGTCGGCGCCTCTCTCCGTGCCCTCCGGATCGGCGAGGTCGATCTCATCTCCCCGTATCCGCTCGACATCCCGACGCCGTCGTGCTCGGGCGTCGTGCTGACCCCCTGGCCCAACCGGGTGCGCGACGGCCGCTGGGACGACGAGGGCACCGTGCGCCAGCTCGCGATCACCGAGCCGAAGACGGACAACGCCAGTCACGGCCTGCTGCGCTTCACGGCGTACGCCATCGAGCAGACGGAGGGCGCCGCGACGCTGCGGGCGACCGTCTTCCCGCAGACCGGCTACCCGTACCTGATCGAGACGTCCGTCGCGTATGTCCTCACCGCGGACGGCATCGAGGTCACGCACACGCTCACCAACTGGTCCGACTCCCCCGCGCCCGTCGCGGTCGGCACACACCCGTTCCCCACGATCGGCGATGTCGACCCGCACGACCTCGTCCTCCGGGTGCCCGCCCGCACCGCCTTCGAGACGGATGACCGCATGCTCCCGATCGGCACCCGTCCCGCCGATCCCGAGCTGCGCGAGGGCATCCGCGTCGGCGACGTCTCGCTCGACACCGGGTTCACCGACCTCGAGCGCGACCCGGACGGCCGGGTGCGGCACACCCTCACCGCCCCCGACGGCCGGACCGTCACGCTCTGGCAGGGCGAGGGCTTCGACTTCGTGCAGGTGTACACGGCCACGAACTATCCCGGTACGCCGCTCGCCGTCGCGATCGAGCCGATGACCGCCCCGGCGGACGCGCTCAACAGCGGCCGCGGCCTGCGGCGCCTGGCCCCGGGCGAGACCTGGACCGTGGAGTGGGGCCTCTCCTTCGCCTGACCGCGGTCCACCGGTCCGGAGAACACACGCGGAAGGGCCCCGATCCTCGTCTCCTCGACGGGACCGGGGCCCTTTCTCCGCGTTGCGGACGCGCGACTACTCGCCGTGGTTCTCGCGCAGCTCGCGCCGGCTGACCGGCGTGCCGTCCGTGTGCACGGGGACCGGGGCGCCATCGTCGTGCGGCTCGCCCTTCCGCGCGCGACGGCGCTCCCGCGCCCCCTCGACGAGGTTGTACAGGGTCGGCAGCACGATGAGCGTCAGCACGGTCGAGGAGACGAGCCCGCCGATCACCACGATCGCCAGCGGCTGCGAGATGAAGCCGCCGTGCCCGGTGATCCCGAGCGCCATCGGGGTGAGGGCGAGGATGGTGGCGAGCGCGGTCATGAGGATCGGGCGCAGACGCTTCTCCCCTCCCGCCATCACCGCCTCCGCGGTCGACAGTCCCTTCTCCCGGTACTGGTTCACGAGGTCGACGAGCACGATCGCGTTCGTCACCACGATGCCGATGAGCATCAGCACGCCGATCAGCGATGCCACGCCGAGCGGTACGCCCGTGATGATCTGCAGCAGGATGGCGCCGGTCGCCGCGAACGGCACCGAGATCAGCAGCAGCAGCGGCTGACGCAGCGACTTGAACGTCGCCACCATCACCACGTACACGATGAGGATCGCGGCGAGCATCGCCAGGCCGAGCTGCGCGAACGAGTCGGCCTGCTGCGAGGCGACGCCGCCGACCTCGGCCGAGGCGCCGTCCGGCAGGTCCGCGGCGGCGAGCGCCTCGGTGACCGACTGGGTGGCGACCGCGAGGTTGTCCGATGCGGGCGGCACGGTGACGGTCGCGGTGCGCCGTCCCTGCTCGGTGGTGATCGAGGTCGGACCGTTGCGCTGCTCCACGGTCGCGATGTCCTCCAGCGGCACGATGCCCGCCGCGGTGGGGATCGCGAGCTGCTGGAGGGCGTCGACGGTCGTCGGCGGCTCCGGGTTGACGAGGTACACGGTCAGCGCGGTGTCGTCGATCTCGACCGAGCCGATCTGCTGGGGACGCATCGTGTTCGACACGATCGATCCGACGGCGACCTCGGACAGCCCGACCTGGGCGGCGGCCTCGCGATCCACGACCACGGCGATGTATGGCAGCGCCTCGGCGAGGTTGTCGGTCACCTGCCCGATGCCCTCGCGGCCGTCGAGCTCGTCCACCACGGCGGAGGTCGCGGTGGCGAGGTCGTCGCCGCTCGCGGCCGACACGGTGATCTCGATGTCGCTGGAGCCGAAGCCGGCGGACGCCGCGACGGCGACCTCGCCGACCTCGTCGCCGAGGCCCTCGATCGCGTCCTGCACCTCGGCGCGCAGCTTCTCCTGGTCGGCGTCGCCGTCGGTGAGCACGGAGTACGTGATGCCCGCACCGCCGGAGAACGCGTCGCGCAGCGCGGAGCCGCTCGACCCGATGGAGGCCTGCACGTGCTCGATGCCGTCGATGTCGAGGAGCGCCTCCTCGACGGGGACGGCGGCGTCGGACTTCGCCTGCAGGCTCGCGGTCGGCCCGAGGTCCTGCGTCACGGTCATGGTGTTCTGACCGGAGTCGCTGAGGAAGTTCACCTTCATCAGCGGGGCGGCGGCGAGGGTCCCGGCGAGGACCACCACCGCGAGCGCGACCGTGATGCCCGAGTGCTTCAGCGTCCAGCCGAGGATGGGCCGGTAGCCGCGCTGCAGCCGCGTCGGCGGGGCGGCCGGGTCCTCCGGGTCGATCGCGTTCCCCTGGTCGTCGAGGAGCGGCTTGCCGGGCTTGAGGAACCAGTACGCGAGCACCGGGACGATCGTCAGAGCCACGAAGAGCGACGCGACCATGGCGATCGTGACGGTCATCGCGAACGGACGGAACAGCTCGCCCACCATGTCGCCCACGAACACGATCGGCAGGAACACCGCCACCGTCGTGATGGTCGAGGCGGTGATGGCGGCGGCGACCTCGCGCACGGCGAGACGGATCGCATCGCCCTTGTCCGCGTCGCCCACGTAGTGGCGCTTGATGTTCTCGATCACCACGATCGAGTCGTCGACCACGCGGCCGATCGCGATCGTGAGCGCCCCGAGGGTCAGCACGTTGAGGGAGTAGCCGAACGCCTGCAGCCCGATGAAGGTGATGAGGACCGAGGTCGGGATCGAGATCGCGGTGACCAGGGTCGAGCGCACCGACATCAGGAACACGAGGATCACGAGCACGGCCATCACGAGACCGAGCAGACCCTCCGTGGCGAGGGTGTCGATGGACTGCACGATGAACGGCGCCTGGTCGAACACGACCGTGAACTCCGCGTCCGGAAGCGCCTCCCCGATCTCGTCGAGGGCCGCGATGACCCCCTGCGACACCTCGACCGTGTTGGCGGCGGGGAGCTTCGTGATGGAGATCGACAGGGCGTCCTCGCCGTCGACGCGGGAGATCGAGGTCACCGGGTCGGACACCTGCTCCACCGTCGCGACGTCGCCGATGGTGACCGCGGTGCCGACGAGCGGCAGGGCGGCGATCTCGTCGACCGAGGTGATCTTCGCTCCGGTCTGCACCGTGAGGGTCTCGTCGTCCTCGGTGATCTCGCCGCCGGGGAACAGGGTGCCGTTCTGCTGGAGTGCCGTGCTGATCGCCTCGCTGCTCTGTCCGGCGGCGGCGAGCTTCGCGAGGTCGGGGGTGATGGTGATGCGCTGTCCGACGCCGCCGACGATCTCGGCCGCGTTCACCCCGTCGACGTCCTCGAGGTCGGGGATCGCGACGCTCTCGAGCTGCGCCTGGGCGTTGTCCGCGTCGTCGAAGCCGGTGACCGCCACCTGGATCACCGGGAAGTCGTCGATCGAGACCGAGAGCACCTGCGGCGTGACGTCCTCCGGCAGCTGCGAGGAGATGCGGTTGATCGCCTGCTGGATCTTCTGCTCCGCGGTCGCGAGGTTCGTGCCGTACGAGAACATCGCCTGCACGATGGACGCATTGGTCGTGCTCGTCGCGGTGGTCGACTCCAGGTCGGGAACCCCCTGGATGGCCGACTCGATCGGCGTCGAGACGTCGTTCTCGACCACCTCGGGCGAGGCGCCGGGGTACGTGGTCATGACCACGAGCGCCGGCAGCTCGAGCGACGGGATGAGCTCCTGCTTGAGGTTGGTCAGCGCGAGCCCGCCGAACACCGCGGCGACGATCGTCACGAGCGCGATGAGGGCGCGGTTCTTCAGGCTGAGGATGGCGAGTTTCGACAAGGCGGGGTCCTCGGTGTCAGGGGATGGCGGTCGCTGCGGATGGGAGGGAGAGAGGTTCTCCGAGGATCCGCGCCAGTGCGGATTCGAGGAAGGACTGTTCGAGATCGACGTCGCGGATCTGCGTGCTCCACATGACGCCGTCGATGAAGATCATCGCCGCTCGGGCCCGGTCGGCGCCATAGGTCGGCTCCAGGAGGTCGACGAGGCGGTCGGACAGGTGGCGCGCGAGCTCGCGCAGACGCGGATCGTGGACGGCCGCCGTGACCACCGCTCGATCCGCCTGCACCGCGTGTCCGTCGTGGATGCTGTCGTGGACGAGCGCGGCGATGACGTCGGCCCCGGCTCCGCGTTCGGCGAGGGTCTGCCGCACCCCGTCGAGCCGGCATTCGATCTCGTCCGCGAGGGCCCGGAAGGCGGCGCTGCGCAGGTCGTCGAGGGTGTCGAAGTACTGGGTGGTCGCCCCGAGCGGCACTCCGGCGCGGGCGGCGACCATACGGTGCGTGATGGCGTCGGCCCCGACCTCGACGATCAACTCGGCGGTCGCGGTGACGATCTCCCGGCGGCGCGCTTCGGGATCCCGCCGCCGACGCGCGCTCTCCGCCATCACTCACCCCCTGGACATCCGTACATGTACGTTTGTACATTCGCTCCGGTGTGAACTCCCTGAGAGCTCCGCCCCTCTTCTCCTTCCCCGCCGCGCTGCGGGATCAGAAACGTGCCTGGGAGACGCGGTTCGGGTGCCCTATTGCACTCCCCTGCCGGTGGGTCAGGCGGCGGAGGAGGAGGGGGTGGAGGAGGGGGTCTGGCCGCGCTCGAAGTAGGCGACGAGCTCGGGGTCGAGCGGAGGGACGGAGATCGCGGAGCCGTCGCCCCGGAGGGACGCGGTCGCGAGGATCCCGGCGGCTACGGCCTCCCGCGCCGCGACGGGAGAGGTCGCCGTGAGACCACCGTGCCGCACGAACCGGAGGAACTCGGCCACGAGCAGCGCGTCGGCACCGTCGTGTCCGGCGTCGGGCACCTCGGGCACGACGAACACCTCGTCCGCGTCGGCCGCCCCGGCATGCCGACGGTTCCACAACCTCACCTCGCTGCCGGCCACGTCGCCGAAGTTCTCGATCCGCCCCTCGGTGCCGATCACGGTGTAGTTCCGCCAGTAGTCCGGGGTGAAGTGGCACTGCTGATATGACGCGAAGATCCCGCCCTCCAGCCTCAGGTTCACCATCGAGATGTCCTCGACGTCGACGACGGGGTGCAGTCCCGTGAGCGCGGTCGGCGGCCAGTTGTCCATGCTGAACCAGTCGGGCATCCGCTCCCCCGTGCGGTCCCGCCGGTCGGTGATGTCGCCGTAGACGCTCAGGCCGCCCATCGCCGCCACCTGCTCGGTGTACGCGCCGGCCAGCCAGTGGATGATGTCGAGGTCGTGCGCTCCCTTCTGCAGGAGCAGTCCGGTGGTACGGCTCCGGTCGGCGTGCCAGTCCTTGAAGTAGAAGTCGCCGCCGTGCCCCACGAAGTGCCGCACCCACACGGCCTTCACCTGCCCGATGCGCCCGTCCTGGATGAGCCCGCGCATGAGGGTGATCACGGGCATGTGCCGCATGTTGTGACCGATGTAGAGCCGGGTGCCGGTGCGTCGCGCGGTCTCCAGCATGCGGTCGGCGTCGGCCAGATCGATCGCGAGGGGCTTCTCGCAGAAGACGGGCACCCCGGCCTCCAGCGCGCGGATGGTCAGGGCGGCGTGCGTGTCGTCCGGGGTCAGCACCATGACCGCGTCCACCCCCGACGCGAGCAGTTCTTCGAGGGAGTCGGTGATGAGCGCATCGGGGACGAGCGCCCTGGCGTCCTCGCGGGCGCGCGGGGCGAGGTCGCAGACGGCGGTGATGCGGGAGCCGTGCCCCGGCCGGTGCACCTCCTCCTGGAGGGTGGAGCGCGCGCCGAAGCCGATGATGCCGATGTGGAGGTCCAACAGAAGTCCTTCGTGACAGAGGGGGGAGAAAGGGGGCGACTCAGCGGCCGCGAGGGGCCGGGGCGTCGAGATCGGTCGAGCCGCCGGGGACGAGGGTCCAGGGGAACTCGTGCAGAGCCCCGGGCGAGGGGTCGCTCTCGAGGGCCCTCTCGACGATGATCCGCGCCTGACGCTCGTAGAAGTCGATGGGGCCGACGGTGGTGAGGGTGGGCGCGATGAGCCGTGCGTCCGGCGTGTTGCCCACGCCGATCACCGCGACGTCGTGCGGCACGCGGAGCCCGAGCATGTGCGCGGCGTTGATCGCGGCGATCGCGGCGAAGTCGGTCGTCGCGTACACGGCGTCCGGGCGGTTCTCCTGCGACAGCAGCTCGATCGCGGCGGTGAAGGCGCTGGCCTGGGTCTCCGCATAGGTCACGGTCCACGCCGGGTCCGGCGTGATCCCGGCCGCCGCGAGCTTCTCGACGTACGGCGTGTAGCGCGTGACCTGGGTTCCCGCGAGACGGACGGCTCCCTCCGCGGCGATGCAGCCGATGGCCGTGTGCCGCTCCAGCAGGTGATCCATCGCGAGCTCGCACCCCGGGATCGCGTCCGAGCGGATGACGTCGAACCCGTCCGGTTCCAGATGCTCGGAGAACACCACGAGTCGCTGGCCGCGCTTGACGAGGTCGCCCAGACGTCGGGTGTCCTCCTCGTCCAGGCCGACGCCGTCGAGGTACGCCACGTCGCTCTCGACGCGGTCGAGCGCCGCGTGCCAGTCGCCGTCGGCGAGGATCAGCGTCGTGAGCCCGTGCCGGTTCGCCTCGCCGTTCACGGCGTCCGCCACCGCCAGCGACCACGGATCGCTCAGCATGTGCAGGGAGAGCTGCACCATGCCGCTGCGGCCGGTGCGGATCGCCCTGGCCGCCGTGTTCGGCCGGTAGTTCAGCTCGTCCGCCGCCGCGAGCACCCGCGCCGCGGTGGCCTCGGCCACGCCCGCGCCGCTCGCGCCTGCCCGCCCGGAGAACACGTACGAGACGGTCGCGGTCGACACCCCGGCACGTTCGGCCACCATCCGCAGGGTCGGCCGGCGGCTCGGGGCGTGCTCACGCTGTGCCATGTCTCAGCCCTTCGTCCCGCTGAACGCGATGCCCTGGATGAACTGCCGCTGCAGGATCATGAACGTCACCAGCATGGGCAGGGTCGCCAGGAGGGCACCCGCCATGAGCACCGGGTAATCGGTGCCGTGGATGCCGACGAGCTGCGAGAGTCCGACCGACAGCGGCATCTTCGCCGGATCGGTCGTCACGATCAGCGGCCACAGCAGATCGTTCCAGGACCACAGCACAGTGAACACCACAAGTGCGATGATGCCAGGCTTCGCGAGCGGAACCATGATCCGCCAGAAGGTCTGCCACGGATTCGCCCCGTCGATGCGCGCCGCCTCCTCCAGCTCGGCCGGCATCGAGAGGAAGAACTGCCGCATCAGGAAGGTCCCGAAGGCGCTGAAGATGCCGGGCACGATGAGCGCCTGCAGCGTGTTCAGCCAGCCGAGCGCCTGGATGATCTCGTACTGCGGCAGCAGGTAGAGCTGCGAGGGCACCATGAGCACCGAGAGGAACACGACGAACAGGGCGTTCCGGCCCGGGAAGGCGATGCGCGCGAACGCGTAGCCCGCCATGGTGCACAGGGCGACCTGTCCGACCGTGCGGCCGACCGTGAGGAGCACGGAGTTCAGGAACATCTGCCCGAACGGCATCGAGTCGAAGACCTCGGCGAAGTTGGTGAACACCCACTCGCGCGGGAGGAACGACGGCGGCACCTGCACCGAGTCGGACAGCGTCTTGAACGAGGTCAGCAGCTGCCAGACGAACGGGAACACCATGAGCGCGGCGCCGACGATGAGCACGACGTGGACGATCCACAGTCCGCGGTTCCGTGGGGTGCCCGCCCTCCGCGATCGTGCGGGGGCGGCACCGACGACCGCGCGGGTGTCGAGGGAGACGTCACTCATAGTGCACCCACTTCTTCTGCAGCCGGAACTGCACGATCGTCAGCACGAGGATGATCAGCAGCAGGAGGAAGGCGACGGCGGCGGCGTAGCCGCGGTCGTTGTCGAGGAAGCCCGCCTCGTAGAACAGGTAGACGACGGTGCGGGTGTTCGGCATCGCGGGGTTGCTGCGGCCGAGCATCATGTAGATGAGGTCGAACACCTGCAGCGCCCCGATCACGCTGATGACGCTGACGAAGAAGATCGAGGGCGACAGCAGCGGGATCGTGATCGAGAAGAACTTGCGTACGGGGCCCGCCCCGTCGAGGTCGGCCGCCTCCATGATCGTGTCGGGGATGCCCTGGAGCCCGGCGAGGAAGATGACGATGTTGGTCCCGAGGCCCGCCCAGATGCCGACGACGGCGATCGCGACCAGCGCGGTGTTCGGATCGGTCAGCCAGCTCCGCCCCTCGATGCCGACCGCGCCGAGGGCCGCGTTCAGCACGCCGTAGTCGCCGTTGTAGATCATGCGCCACACGAGCGCGATCGCCGCGGGCATGGTGACGACGGGGATGAAGTAGAGCGTGCGGTAGGCGCTGCGGCCTTTGAGGCCGGTGGTGTTCAGCAGCGCGGCGATCCCGACCGCGAGGGGGATGCCGATGAGCGCGATCACCGTGTAGACCGCGGTGTTGCGGAGGGCGCCGAGGAGCTCCGGATCCTGGAACAGCCGGACGTAGTTCTCGAACCCGATCCACTCCGCGCCGCCGAACGGCCCCGACTTCGTGAAGGAGATGATGAGCGTGCGCACGGTCGGCCACAGGTAGAACACGGCGAGGCCCAGGGCGGTGGGCCCGAGGAACACCAGAGCCCACCACGGCGAGGCACCGGGCGTGCGGCGCCGCCGACGGCCCCCGGAGGGCGCGGCCTCCGGGGTCCGTCCGGCGGCAGGGGCGACCGCGCGAGGCGCGAGGACGGTCATGCGGTCACTCCTGCTCGGCGTCCAGCGCGGTCTGCATCTGCGCGGCGAGGTCTCGCAGGCCGTCCTTCGGGGAGACCGCTCCGGACCACACCTGGGACAGCACCTCGCTCTCGATGCTCGTCCACGCGGAGGTGTTCTTCGACACGGGGTACGGGACGGCCGTCTCGAGCGCGTCGATGTAGACCTGCAGGTCGTACTGCGGGAGGGCGTCGACCCAGGCCTGCTGCGTGCCGTTGTACGCGGGGATCACGGTGCCGGTCTCGGCCTGGATCTTCGCGGCCTGCTCGCCGCTGGCGAAGGCGGCGAAGTCCTTGGCCTCCTCCACGTGCGCGCTCTTGGCGTTCGCGACGTTCCCGACGCCGTGGATCACGCTCTGGTTGCCCTCCGGACCCGCCGGCAGCGGGGCCACGTCGACGCTGCCGCCGATGTCCGCATTGTCCGCGTAGGCGATGGCGGCCCAGGAGCCGTTCTGGAACATGGCGACCTTGCCGGACAGGAAGAAGTCCTCCGGGTTCGTGTCCGTCATCTGCTGCGCCGTGGGCGAGGAGCCGTCGGCGATGAGGTCGGTCCACAGCTCGATGCCCTCGAGAGCCTCGGGGGAGCCGTATCCGCTCTGGGTGCCGTCCGCGGAGATGACCTCGCCGCCGGCCTGCGCGATGGAGTTGTAGAAGTTCTCCTGGCCGTACTGGCTCGCGGCGACGCCGAACTGGCCCTTCGCCGGGTCGGTCAGCTTCGCGGCCGCGGAACGGAAGTCGTCCCAGGTCCAGCCCGCGCTCGGATACTCCACCCCCGCGGCGTCGAACAGCGCCTTGTTGTACCAGAGCGCGACGGTGTCGAAGTCCTTGGGGGCGCCGTAGAGCGCGTCGTCGTAGGTGTAGAGGTCGACGAGCCCCTGGGGGTAGTCGGCCGCGTCCACGTCGTCGAGCGGGGCGAGCTGTCCGTTCGAGGCGTAGAGCTGGAAGTTCGGGCCGTTCATCCAGAACACGTCGGCGGCCGAGCCGCCCGTCACCGCGGTCTGGAGCTTGGTGAAGTACTCCTTGTACGGCGTGACCTGGATCTCGATCGTGACGTTCGGGTGCTCCTCGGTGTACGCGGCGGCGATGTCCTCCATCGCGGGCTTCTGGTTCTCGTCCCAGATCGCGTAGCTGAGGGTGATGTCGCCGCCCGACGACTCCCCGGTCGCGGAGGAGGAGCAGGCGGAGAGCGCCAGGACGGCGGCCGCGGAGGCGGCGAGGGCGCCCAGGGCGCGGCGAGAGGTGCGGGGCATCGAGGTCTCCTTTGACGGGTGCACGAGAAGGCGGTGCGCGATGTTAACCGTTTAGCGTTAAACGATTAGCAGCGAGAGTAGCGCGGCACGTCGGCTCTTCGCAAGCGTCGATCTAGAGCGCAGCCCCCAGCGCGAGCCCCAGTCCCGCGGCGAGGAGACCGAGCACGAGCATGCCGACCGCGTCGAACACCGCGGCGCCGCGCTCGCCGTCCCGCCACAGTGCGACCGCATCGAGCATCGCGGTGCTGAAGGTCGTGTAGCCGCCGAGGAGGCCTGCGCCGAGCACGAACGCCGCCTCCGGCAGCGCCGTCGTCACGAGGCCCAGCGCGAAGGAGCCGGTGAGGTTGACGACGAGGATCCCCCACGGGAACCGTCGGCCGGCGAGCCGCGCGACGCCGAGGTCGACGAGGTACCGCAGGACGGCGCCGACGCCCCCGGCGAGCGCGGCCGCGAGGAACAGCAGTGGACTCACGACACGCCTCCCCGGCGCGGGCGTCCCAGCCGGAGCCCTGCCGCCGCCGCGAGAAGACCGAGGACGAGACTGCCCACGGCATACGCGGCGGCGAGGAGCGGAGCCGACCCCCACAGGGCCAACGTCACGGTCATGAGGGCGCTATAGGTCGTGAAGCCGCCGAGGACGCCGGTGCCGAGCAGCAGCCGCAGCTCCGCCGAGGCCGGGAGCCGCGCCGCCACGACCCCGATGAGCAGGGCGCCCAGCACGTTGGCCAGCAGCACCGCGAGGGGGAAGCCGCCGGGATCGTCCACGAGGAGTCCGAGGCCCAGACGCGCCGCCGTCCCGAGCGTGCCGCCGAGCGCGACGAGCAGGACACGACGGAGACTCACGCTCGCCACTGTAGTCGCCGCATGACAGCGCGACCGTCGGATGTCAAGGCGTTGGGGTGGGGGCGGGGACAGGCGTTGACTGTCGGCATGAAGCCCCTCTGGAAGGTCGACCAGGACGCACCCCACGGCACTCCCTTCGATCCCGGCGCGCAGCACGACGTGCTGATCGTGGGGGCGGGGCTCACCGGCCTCTCGACCGCGGTGCTCCTGACCCGCGCCGGGCTCGACGTCGTGGTCGTCGACGCGGGGGACGTGGCGGAGCTGTCGACGGGCGGCAACACGGGCAAGCTCTCGCTCCTCCAGGGGCAGCAGCTCGCCACCATCCGCAGGCACCATCCGGCGGCCCTCGTCCAGGCGTACGTCGACGCCAACCGGGCCGGCATGGAGTGGCTCACCGGCTTCGCCGACAGCGCGGGCCTGAGCTACACCGAGCGGACCGACCACACCTACGCCCAGGGTCCGGACGGGCTCGAGGCGGTCCGAGCCCAGCACTCCGCCGCACGGGAGGCGGGGCTCCCGACCCGGCTGCTCACCGCGGGCGAGCTGTCGACGCCGTTCCCCGTCGCGGGCGCGGTCGCCCTCGATTCGCAGGTCACGATCGACCCGGTCGCCGTCGCCGACGCGCTCGCGAAGGAGTTCCTCGCCGGCGGCGGCACGCTGCACACCGGCGTCCGCGTGACCGGCGCGCACGCCCTCCCGGAGCCGCGGGTGGAGACGACGGCGGGCCCGATGTTCGCCGAGCACATCGTCCTCGCGACGGGGACCCCGATCCTCGACCGGGGCCTGTACTTCTCCAAGGTCGCCGGGATGCGGTCGTACTGCGTCTCGTTCCGGGTCTCCGGCGGGGTGCCGGAGGGGACGTTCATCTCGGCCGACGGCCCGACGCGGTCCATCCGGCCGGTGTCCGCCGCCGACGGCCCCGCCGACACCGCGCAGCTCGTCGTCGGCGGCAACGGGCATCCGGTCGGCCGCTCGGACGGCGAGACCGCGGCGATCGACGACCTCGTGGACTGGACCCGCCTGCACTTCCCGGATGCGGAGGAGACCGACCGCTGGTCCGCGCAGGACTACCAGTCGCACAACCTCATCCCCTTCGTCGGCGCCCTGCCGCGCGGCCTCGGGCGCATCCGCATCGCCACCGGGTACGCGAAGTGGGGGCTGTCGAACGCGCCGGCTGCGGCCCTGCGGCTCACCGAGGAGATCATCGGGACGAAGCGCCGCGAGCGTCCGTCCTGGATGCTGCGCCTCGGCACCCGGCTCACCGTCCCCGCCGATCTCGCGCGCGGCGCCGTCGAGGGCGCGAAGGTGGCCGCCGCCGCCACGAAAGGCTGGGTCGAGGCCGAGACCACACCTGTCCCGGTTCCGCAGCCCGCGGAGGGCGAAGGCGTCGTGGCGAACCGCGGCGGTCGCCCGGTCGCCATCTCCACGGTCGACGGCGTGACCCGAGCGGTCAGCGCGGTGTGCCCGCACCTCGGCGGCATCCTCGACTGGAACGACGCCGAGTGCACGTGGGACTGCCCGCTGCACGCGTCGCGGTTCGCCGCGGACGGCACGCGCATCGAAGGACCGGCGCTGAACGATCTCCCGGAGGTGCCGCGGACGGTCGGGGGCTCCTGACTCAGGTCCGCGGCGGCGGCGCGTCCCACCCCTGCTGCGGGGTGTCGCAGTCCTCGCGGAACACGTACTGCGACACGAGCTTGCGCTGGCTGCTGGACCAGTCGATCGCCGGGCGGCGCTGCTCGGGCGGCAGGTAGCCGAGCCGGTACACGGCCATGAGCTCGAGATCGTCGGGCACCCGCAGCAGCCGGACCATCTCGTCCCAGCGCCCCGGCACCTCCATCGGGAACGAGATGAACTGGATGCCCATGCCCAGCTCGACCGTGGTCAGCCAGACGTTCTCCATGGCCGCCCCCATGCTGAACACGGAGTAGAACGACGACAGCTGCCCGGGCCGGTACTCGCTCCGGTCGAGCATGACGCCCAGGAGCAGCGGCGATCCGGCGACGAGCTTGCGGTTCTCCGAGCCCAGCGTCTTCGGCACGCCGAACGTGTTCATGAGCGTCTGTCCGCGCTTCGTGAACACCTGGGATGTGAAGGGCCGAAGCGGCGCGGGGAGCTTGTCGAACAGCATGCCGCTGCGCTTCTCCTCCATCTCCTCCTGACTGAAGCGGAAGTACGGCTTGTACCGCTCGAAGAACGTCCCGTTCGACATGGCCTCCGTCATGCTCTCGCCGGAGATGCGCGCGATCTCGTCGATCGTGTCCCTGTTCTCGATCACCACGAAGCGCCAGGGCTGGCTGTTGAGCTGCGAGGGCGCGCGCCCGGCCGCTTCCAGGAGGATGCGCTGGTGCTCCTCGGAGACCGGGTCGGGCAGGAACGCCCCGTTCGTGGTCTTGCGGCGGCGGATGGCGTCGAGCAGTTCCATGCGGTCACTTCCGGTCGGAGGGGAGGCGCGAGACCACGAGGCCCGCGAGGACGAAGGGCGCCGCCGTGAGAGCGACGAGCGGGTGCCGCCGGGTGTGCGTCCCGGCGTAGGGGATCGCCGCCAGGGGGACGGCGGCGGGGAGGAGAGCGAGGGCGGCGCGACGGGTGCGCGGCGTGCGGGTGGCGAGACCCGCGACGACGGCGAGTCCGGCCGTCGCGCAGGTCAGGATGTAGAGGGCGTGGTGCACCCAGCGGAAGCGGCGCGTGTCGATGAGCCTCGCCGCCACAGCGAGTCCGAGGGCGCAGTTCGCCGCGTATGCCGTCGCCGCCGCCGCGAAGGCTCCGGACGCGGGGCGGTCGTCGTGCCCCCGCTTCCGTCGCCCCGTCATGGCACGACCCTACGCCCTCCCCTCCTCCCCCGATCCACCCCCTTGCGTGCGAGCCACCCCCTTGAGTACGACCGCAACGGGGTGGGTCGCACGCAAGGGGGTGGCTCGACGGATCAGAGGGAGGCTTCCGCATAGATGCGGAGCGCGTCGCGGACGAACTCCGCGCCCTGGGTGCCACCCGCGGACGTCGCGTAGTTCGCGCCGAAGCGCGGATCTGCGACGTACATCTCGCCGAGACCGATGACGTAGGCCTTGGCATCCGCGTCCGGTCCCTGTCGGAGGGCGGCGGCGGGAGTGCCCGGGATGCCCGTGAGCCAGGCCACGTGACGGCGCGCGAGCTCCTGCGCCTCGGCGGACGCGGGATCGACCCCGCTCTCCGCCGCGGCGATCCAGTCGCGTCCGAGGTCGGACACGCGCTGCTGCCACTCGGCGCGCTCGGCGTCGCTCATCCCGCGCCACCAGCGGTCGCTGTCGGCGTAGGCCTTCTTCCCCCAGCGGTCCTCGACCTCCTGCTTGTACTGCGTGTGGTCGAAGCCGTCGAACATGTTCTCTGCCATGAGGTTCTCACCTCCTCTCAATGCCGTGATGGTGGATTCGACCGACGCGATCTGCCGCGCCAGCCTGGTCTGCTCCTCGCGCAGCAGCGCGAGATGCGTCTCGAGCGCCGACACCTCCGCCGCCGAGCCCCCGCCCTGGGCCCCTGAGCCCCCGCCCTGGGTCCCTGAGCTTGTCGAAGGGCCCAGCACCTCCGCGATCTGCGGCAGTCCGAGCCCGAGCTCCCGCAGCAGGAGGATCCGCTGCAACCGCACGAGCGCCGCTGCGTCGTAGTGCCGGTACCCGTTGGGCGCGATGCGCGACCGAGGCAGCAACCCGATGTCGTCGTAATGCCGCAGCGTCCGGCTCGTCGTCCCCGCCAGTCGCGCGATCTCCTGGATCGACCAGTCCTTCTCGCTCATCCCGCCCACCCTTCCGTGTCGTTCCCCTCCACCGTAGAAGTTGCCGTTACGTCAAGGTCAACCCCGTTCGAATCGCTTGATTGGCTCGATTTCCGGCCGATATGGGACCAATCAGGCGATTCGAAGGAAAGAGGGGTGACGGGATCGAGATATATCGTGTTATCGTGACGGCAACACGATATATCGTGAATCCCTCGACACAGGAGAAGCAGACATGACCGAGAAGTGGCTCATCGCCCCCGGCGAGGAACGCGTCATCGACATCGCCTCCGCGACCCGGCTCAAGGTGGGCCTCGTCGGCGGACAGGTCGACGTCATCGCCCACGACGAACCCGGAATCCGGATCGAGGTGCACGGCGTCACCACCAAGGACCTCCGGATCGAGTCCCGCGACGGCGAGGTCGAGATCGACCACCCGCAGCTCGGCTGGGACAACTTCCTCGAGGTGTTCCGTAACTTCGGCTCCGGCGGTCCGCGCGCCGAGGTGAGCGTGGCCGTCCCGCGCAGCATCGCCCTGACCCTCGGCGTCGTGAGCGCCGGCGCCCTCGTGTCGGGCATCCGCAACGACACCCGTCTCAACACCGTGTCCGGCGACATCATCGTCGACACCCTCATCGGCGACCTCAGCGTGAACTCGGTCTCCGGCGACGTGCAGATCCGCAACCTCACCGGCTCGCTCAGCGCCAACAGCGTCTCCGGCGACGTGGCCGTCACGGGCGCCATCCGCAAGGCCACGGTCGACATCGTCTCCGGCGCGACACTGGTGGACGCGGCGGGCGACGTCAACACGATCACCGTGAACTCGGTCTCCGGCGGCACCACGGTGCGGCTCGACGAGTCCCTCGCGGCGAACTACGTCATCCGCTCGCTCAGCGGCCGCCTGCTCATCGACGGGGTCGAGCGCAGCTCGTCCGGACCGAGCACCTACAACGGCACCACCGGGGAGCTCGCGGGACGCTTCGTCGACCTCCGCGCCAACTCCGTCTCCGGAGGGGTCACGGTCCTCCGCCGCGCTCCGCAGACCATCGAGAACGATCCGGAGTGGGAAGCATGAGCCCCGCGGTCTTCTCCCACGGCGATCTGCGCCTGTACCTGCTGTCGCTGCTCGCGGAGTCCCCGCAGCACGGCTACGGCATCATCCAGTCCCTCACGGACCGGACGGGCGGCACGTACACGCCGAGCGCCGGCACCATCTACCCGCGCCTGGCGAAGCTCGAGGAGGAGGGGTTGGTCACCAAGACCGTCGAGGGACGCACGACGATCTACGCGATCACCGAGGCCGGACGCGCCGAGCTGGCCTCGCGCCAGAGCGACCTCGCCGACATCGAGGCGGGCATCACCGACACCGTCCGCCTCATCGCGAACGAGGTGCGCCAGAGCGTGCAGGAGGCGATGAAGAGTCTTCGCGCCGACCTGGCGACGGCCACCAAGGACGACCGGGCGGCGGCGAAGAACAGGCCGCGCACCGCGGGCGACGATGCACGGCTGACCAGCCGCGAGGAGCTGTACCGCGCGGACGCCGTCGTGAACGCCTTCCGCGCCCGCATCCGTACCGACCTGCGCACCCATGTCGCCAAGGGCGGCGTCCTCCCGTCGTCGGTGGTCACCGACCTCGAGAACGCGCTGGATCAGGCCGCCCGCAGCGTGACGGTGGCGCTGAGTCAGCCGGACTCCTGAGCAGCTGGCATGACCACACGAGGCCCCGTCGACATCCGTCGGCGGGGCCTCGTCGTGTGCGGATCACTCCGGCCAGATCTCCTTCTGCTCGTCCGGCACGGACTCCCCCAGGGGGACGACGAGCACGGAGCGGTGCTGGCGATGGGCGAGGCGCGCGGCGACCGAGCCGGTGAAGAACTCCCGGATGGACTCACCGATACCGCGCTTGCGGGTACCGACGACGATGAGCTGCGCGTCGAGCTTGTTCGCGAGCTGCTTGATGGCCAGCGCCGGGTCGCCGACGAGCTGCCGAGCGGTCCAGGTGACTCCCTTGCCGTCGAGCATCGTGGCCGCAGCCGCCTCGACGGCCTCGAACTCGGCAGCCCCCGCGTCGAAGTTGATGTCGATGGGAGCGGAGTGCACGTAGCCGTCCGGATCCTCGTAGGTGACGAAGCGCGTGATGTCGACGTGGGCCACCACGAGCGGGGCGTTCAGCAGCCGGGCGAAGCGGACGGCCTCATCGAGAACGTGCGGGTCCTGGTCGAGCTGCATCCCGACGATCACGGCCTTCTGCAGAGCGGCGTTCTGCGTGGCCTCATCGGACGGAGTGGAGGTGCTGTCGGTCATGGAGATCGCTCCCTTCGCCGGCCTGGCCGCGGCCAGGGTCTGTTCCCCGCGTGCTATCCTGAATGCTACTCTTACCGGCCTCGAGCCGGTGTCGTGAATGACTCGGGCGCCTGTCTGCCCGCAGCTTAACTCGTGAGGGGGTCTCAGGCATGGGCCGTGGCCGTCAGAAGGCGAAGCACACAAAGATCGCCCGCGAACTCAAGGCGTACAGTCCGTCGGTGAACTACTCGGCGCTGGAGCGCGAGCTCGCGCACTCGAGCGACTCCGACGAAGACGCCTACGTCGACAAGTGGGCCGACGAGTACGCAGACGAAGACGAAGACGAACTAGAGAAGGCGTAGCCCCTCGGTTCGAAACACCCGCACGGCTCGTGCGGGTGTTTCGTCGTACCCGGGCGGCGATCCCCTCAGCGGGAGGGCCGCCGTGTCCCGCAGCGCGCGACCGCGTCCCGACGCCGCCGATCGATGTCAGCGCTCCCTCTGAGGCATCCGAATTCGTCCCCGTCCCGCGATTCCGCGTCTTGTGAGCGCAAACATTTTCTGATTTGATGTGCATGTGATCGACGGCGCACCCTCGCCGCGTCCCCGCTTCGGGCGATCCGCAGGAACATGACCTCAAAGAGGAGAACAGCATGGCACCCACCTCACGCACCCCCCGCGTCGCCGCGGTCGTCGCCCTCGGCGCGGTGTCGGCGTTCGGACTCGCGGCCTGCGCGCCGGCCGCATCCGGGGGCGGCGACGCCGGCGGTGAGCCCGTCACCATCGAGTACATGCACCGCCTCCCGGACGGCGAGGGCATGACCACGGTCGCGGAGATCGTCGACCGCTGGAACGAGGAGCACCCCGACATCCAGGTCAAGGCCACGAAGTTCGACGGCAAGGCCAGCGACATGATCCTCAAGCTCGAGACCGACATCAAGGCCGGGAACGGCCCGTGCCTCGCGCAGACCGGATACTCCGAGGTGCCGCAGCTCTATGTGAAGGGTCTGCTGGAGGACGTCGCCGCGGAGGCCGAGAAGTACGAGGACCACTACTCGGCCGGAGCGTTCAGCGGCATGCGGGTCGGCGACGCCATCGTGGGCCTCCCGCAGGACACCGGGCCCCTCGTCTACTTCTACAACACCGCGGAGTTCGAGGCGCTCGGCCTCGACGCCCCGGCCACGCTCGACGACCTGACCGCCGCCTCCGCCACGGCCGCCGCCGCCGGCAAGTTCGTCACCGCCTTCACTCCGGACGAGGCGCAGAACTGGCTCTCCGGACAGGCCGCGGCCGCCGGCGACACCTGGTTCTCCACCGAGGGCGAGGAGTGGAAGGTGGACGCCGAGGGCGCCGGCTCCGAGCGCGTCGCCGCCTTCTGGCAGGGCCTACTCGACGGCAAGCAGACTCTCGCGACCGAGCGCTGGGGCGAGGGCTTCACGGCGGCGCTGAACGACGGCAGCCTCATCGGCCACGTCGGCGCGGCCTGGGAGGCCGGCTTCCTCCTCGACTCGCTGGACGGCACCCCGGCCGAGGGGCAGTGGCGCGTCGCCCAGCTCCCGGACTTCGGCGCCGGGGCGATGAGCGGCCCCGACGGCGGCTCCGGCGTCTCGGTCATGAAGGGCTGCGAGAACCCCGAGGCCGCCATGGAGTTCAACGACTGGTTCAACACGCAGGTCGACGACCTCGCGTCGCAGGGTCTCGTCGTCGCCGCGAAGGGTGAGGTGGAGACCCCGGAGAAGATGCTGCGGCAGTTCGGGGGCCAGGATGTGCTCGCCGAGCTCGGCACCGCCACCGAGAACCTCAACCCCGACTTCCCCTACGCCCCCGGCTTCTCGACCCTGGCGAACATGAACGAGACGGCCGCCGCGGCCGCCGCCGGCACGGCCTCGGTCGCCGACATCTTCACGACGGCGCAGGACACGGCCGTCGCGTCGCTCAAGGACCTCGGCCTCCCGGTCGCGGAATGACCGGACCGGACGGCATCATCGGATGAACGACGGCGGAGTGCACGGGCGATCGTGCACTCCGCCGTCGTCGTGAGAGCGAGAGGCACATCATGGCCACAGTGACCGAGACGAGGGCAGCGGCGCCGCTCCCTCCCGCGCGCCGCCCCGTCGCCCCGTCGACGAGGCGATCGCGGATCCGACGGGAGGGTCTGACCGGGTGGCTGTTCATGGCGCCGTTCGCGCTGCTGTTCGCCGTCGTCTTCCTCATCCCGATCATCGTGTCGGTCCGGTCGTCGTTCTTCGCGCAGGTACCCGCCGGCGGCGGCCTGTACGGTGGCGGCGAGCTCGTCGACACGTTCGTCGGCCTCGACAACTTCGCGGCCGCGGCGACCGACGGCGCGTTCTGGGCCGGCATGGGACGGGTCGTGCTCTACGCGGCGTTCCAGATCCCGGTGATGATCATCGCGGCCCTCGCCCTGGCGCTGCTGCTGGACTCGTTCATCGTGCGCCGCCCCGCCCTGTTCCGCCTCGCCTTCTTCCTCCCCTACGCGGTCCCCGGCATCATCGCGGCGATGATGTGGCTCTACCTCTACACGCCCGAGGTGTCGCCCTTCTTGCCCTATCTGCCCGAGGGGACCGATCTCATGTCGCCGCAGACGATCCTCTTCTCGATGGCGAACATGACGACGTGGACGTACACGGGCTACAACATGCTCATCTTCCTGAGCGCCCTGCAGGCCATCCCCCGCGACCTCTACGAGGCCGCCCGCCTGGACGGCGCGTCCGGATTCCAGATCGCGACCCGCATCAAGGTGCCGCTCGTGCGCGGTGCCGCGCTGCTGGCCGTGCTGCTGTCGATCATCGGCACGATCCAGCTGTTCAACGAGCCGGTCATCCTGGAGGCTGCGAACTCCTGGATGGGCAAGGACTTCACGCCGATGATGCTCACCTACAACACGATGATGGGCGAGCTGTCGCCGTCGGGCAGCGGTCCGGCGTCGGCGTACTCGCTGCTCATGGCCGGCATCGCGGGTGTGCTCGCGATCGTGTACGCACTGCTCCAGCGGCGGAAGGGCGACGCATGACCACCACACGACTCGTCACCGTGGCTCCGCCGACGAAGCGGCGCTCCCGGAAGCCGCAGGCGGCGGACGCCCCTCCCCCGTCGATCGCCCCCGGCCCCGCCGCGCGCACGTTCGGCATCATCGCCCTCGTCGTCGCCACGCTGTACTTCCTCGTGCCGGTGTTCTGGCTCGTGGTCGCCTCGACGAAGAACAACACCGACCTCACGTCGACGTTCGGCTTCTGGTTCGCCGAGCCGAACCTCGCCGCCAACTACGACAGCCTCATGGGCTGGACGCAGGGGCTGTTCTGGCGCTGGGTCGGCAACTCCCTGTTCTACTCGCTCAGCGCCGGGGTCATCGGCACGCTGTTCGCCGTGATGGCCGGCTATGCGATCGCCAAGTTCGCGTTCCCCGGGAAGAAGCTCGCAGTCGGCATCATCATGGCGGGGCTCCTGCTGCCCGTCGCCCTGCTCACGGTGCCGCTGTACATCGAGTTCCAGGCGTTCGGCCTCACGAACACGGTGTGGGCGATCATCATCCCCTCGGCGGTCTCGCCGTTCGGCGTCTTCCTCGGCATGGTCTACGCACAGTCGTCGGTGCCGACGGAGCTGCTGGAAGCCGCCCGCATCGACGGCGCCGGTGAGGGCCGGATCTTCTTCACCATCGTGCTGCGGCTGCTGGGCCCCGCGATGGTGACGATCTTCCTGTTCATCTTCGTGGCCACGTGGAACAACTTCCTCCTCCCGCTCATGATGATCTCCAGCCCCGACCTCAAGCCGGTCACCCTCGGCCTCTACGGCATGATGAGCTACTTCTCCCCCGACAAGGGCGCCGTCATGCTCGGGGCGCTGCTCGGCGTGATCCCCCTCATCGCGCTGTTCTTCACGCTGCAGAAGTACTGGCGCTCGGGTCTCGCCGCCGGCGCCGTCAAGGGCTAGGCACCTCGACCGCGCACAGACCGGAGGCCGCCCGCGCGAGCCTCCGGTCGTGCGCCAGGAGCGGGCAGTCGAACACCGCGGCGAGCGCGACGTACGCGGCGTCGTAGGCGGTGAGGTTCGCCCGCAGCGCGAGGATCCGCGGCACCAGCGGGAGCGTCGGATGCAGGTCGACCGGGAGGCGGGCGAGGTCGCCGGCCGCGGATTCGAGCGCCGCGGCGTCGAGGACACCGCCGCGTTCGAGCCCCCGCAGAGCGCTGGCCACCTCCACCGGCAACAGCTCCGGGGCAAGCAGAAACTCGTCCTCCAGCCGCGACCCCAGGACACCGGTCGACGTTCCGGTGCAGACCAGGTCGACGACGATCGAGGCGTCGACGACGATCACCGCCCGGCGCGCCCCTCGTGCACGGCGGCGACGATGCTCTCCGGGGTGAGCGCGGTCATCTCCGGCTGCCGCGCTCGTCGGCTCAGGAACTCCGAAAGCGTCGGGCGCGAGGCGAGGCGAGGCGAGTGAGCTCCGTCGACAGATACTGCTGAAGCGACTGTCCTCGCTCGCGCGCGCGTGCGGCGAGCACGGAATGCACGCCCGGATCGAGGTCGCGGATGAGGACGTTCGGCATGCTTACAGTATGCATGTACGGCTCCTTTCATGACTACCCCTCGAGTATCGGGGACCGAAGGCACGCTCTCCGGCCCCGGAACCGCGGCCCGTGGAGAACCGGCAAACTCCCCGCCGCGTGCAGAAGAGGCCCGGGGCGAGCCCCGGGCCTCTCGTGTGCAGAGGGACTCAGCTGCGTCGCCGCCGCCAGAGCCCCGCGCCGAGGGCGCTCAGCGCGAGAGCCCCGACAGCCACCGCCAGCCAGGTCATCCCCTCGGCGCCGGTCGTGGCCAGCGCCCCACCCGCGGCGGTCGCGGCCGCGGTGACCGCGAGGTCCGCACGAGCGAGCTCGGCGCCCTCGGTGTCCGTCGCGACGAGCGCATGGGCACCCGCGGGCGTGGCCGCCGGGATGAGGACGGTCGCGACCGCGCTGCCGTCGGCGGCGATCGTCACCTCGCCCACGCGGACCGGCTCCGAGTGGAGCCAGAGCTGCACGACCGCCTCGGGGTCGAAGCCGCGGAGCTGCACGCGGAGGGAGTCTCCTGCCACCGCGGTGCCGACCGACGGGGTGAGGACGGCTTTCTTCGCCGGCTTCGCCTTCTTGACCTTGAGGTCCGCACCGGCCGCCTCCGCGCCGGAGGCGTCCTTGACGAGGAAGCGGTGCTTCCCGACCGTCGCATCCGCGGGGATGAGCACGCGGGTGATCAGCGCACCGCGCGCATCGACCGTCGCGTCCCCGAGCCGCACGCCGTCCAGCCAGAACGAGACGGCGGCGTCGGGCGCGAAGCCCGAGAGCACGGCCTCGACCGTCTCCCCTGCCCGCACGGAATCCGCGCCGAGCGTCAGCGCCGGATCGGTCTCCGGAGCGCAGGCCCCGAGGTCGTCCTCGGGTCGCGTCTCGGGTGCGTGCCCGGCCTGCGGGGCGGTGGTGCCGTACACCGCCATCTCCGCCACGGCCGCGAACGGCGTGCCCGAGATCGACGAGGTCGCCGTCACCCGCACGTATCGCGCGGTCGTCGCGGCGAAGTCGACGTCCTGCCACTCCGCGACGTTCTTCCACTCACCCGCCGCCACGTCGGTGAAGGTCTGCCCGTCGGTCGAGACCGCGACCTGGAAGCCCTTGATGGGACCGTTCTGGTTCGCGCCGCGCCGCAGATAGGAGATGCCGTCGACCGTCTCCGCGGAACCGAGGTCGAACGTGAGCACGTGCGGATACCCGGGGGCGTCGCTGCTCCAGCGGCTGTGCCAGAACGTCCCGGCGTTGCCGTCGAGCATGTTCGCCGCTGTGCCGTCCTCACCCGCGGTCTCCTCGGAGCTCGCGGTCGCGGTGATCTGCGCGTTCGGGATGCGGGCGCGGGAGGCCACCGCTGCCTCCTGCGCGGTCTGCACGGTCCGCACGTCGCAGTCGACGAGGTAGGTGGCTGCGATGCCGATGCTCACCGGAGAACCCGCGGCCGACGCCGGTGCCGTCAGCAGCCAGTCCGTCGCCACGCTATCGCCGGGGGCGACCTTCGCGAACAGGTTCGACGACCCGTCTGCGACCTCGACGGTGTAGCCCTCCGGGAGGTCGAGCTGCACGCCGACGTTCTCCGCCAGGATGTCCTCGCTGTTGGTGAAGGTCGTGGTGAACGGCGTCTGCGCCCCAGGGCTCAGGGTCACGGCCTCGCCGGAGACGGTGGCGCACGGCGTGCCGCCCTCCGTCGGACCGAGGTCGGTGACGGTGAAGTCGTCGAGGACGAAGTCGACGTCCGGGCCGCCGACCCGCTCCAGACCGACCCACGTGTAGTCGCCGCACCCCACGATCACGTCCTCCTGGAACGCCGTGGTCTCCAGGGCCTGCACGACGGGGGTGCGACGCAGGGTCGTCGAGGAGATCTCCCCGTCGAGCACGGCGTCGGTGCCGGTCAGCCAGCGGTAGGCCCCGCTCGCGCCGGCCTGGTAGTCGAACCCGATGCGGTAGGTGTGCCCGGCCTGCAGCGGCACCAGTGTGGGGTCGGTCCGGTAGACGACGCCGGAGTTCTCGGAGTGGGACATCAGCGAGTGCTCACCGGTGAGGGTGGAGTCCACCGCCAGGCCCGCGAGGGCTCCGCTGTCGAACGGCTTGGCCGTATTGCGCCAGTCGCTCGTCGTGTACGGGTCGTGGCGCCGCGAGATGCTCGTGCGCGGGTCGTCGATGCCGTTGGCGTCGCCCTTCACGAACGGGCCCCACCCGGGCTGGTTGCCCTCGAAGTCGTTCGAGTACACCGTGCCGGCCGCGGCCGGCGCCGTCGTATCCGCCATCACCCTGGCGTTGTCGATGCGCACCGCCGCGTCGCCGGCGACCGCCGAGACCGAGACGGTCACCTCGCCGGAGGCCGGCGCCAGGAACGACACCGATCCGCGCTGGTAGTACTGTCCGGCCTTCGAGTCGGCGCGCATGTAGTTGTACGTCGGGGACAGGTTCCAGGTGCGGCTCACGACGCCGCCCCCGGTGTCGACCGTGACGCTCACGTCGCGCGTGGCCGTCGGATCGATCTGCACCTGCGCGGAGAACGCGTAGCGCTTCCCGGGGGTGAGGCCGGTGACGGTCTGCGAGATCGCGGAGGGAGACGAGCCGAACACCGCGACGTTGTCGCCCCGTGAGGCGTTCTTCGCCGCACCGAGGTCCGTGCGCTCGATGGTCACGTCGCCCCGGGGGTTCCAGCCGTCGAGCGCGCCCGAGTTGAACCCGGGGTCGGTCAGGCCCGCGTCGCGGTACTCGATCGGCGCCCGCTGCGCTCCGCCCTGAGGCACGACGACGTAGGCCGTCCCCTTCTCACCGGACAGCGTCAGCTTCCCGTCGACCGCGGTGACGGTGCGCACCTTCTCGCGGCCCTGGTCGCCGAGCGCGAACACGTCGAAGGTCGTGTTCCCGCGGAAGGCGTCCGTGAGACCGAAGGTCTTCTCGCCGCCGGAGGCCGTGAAGAAGTACATCTTGTCCGCGTCGACGGGCGAACCCGACTCGTCGCTCGATTCCAGCGACTGCCACGGCAGCAGGTAGGAGTCGCCCCGCAGGACGGTCGCGCCGTCCATCGTGACGACCCGCGTGCCGCCGTCGATCCGGGCGGCCACGTCGTCGGTGAAGGTCGCCTCGACCCCCGCCTCGTACGTCTGCAGGTCGAAGTGCTGCAGGAACTTCGTCGGCAGGCTCTGCGACCAGATGTTGCCGATGAAGCCGTCCCAGTTGCGGTTGCCCACCCAGCCCTCGGCATCGACGAGACGCTGCTGGCCGAGCAGGACGTCGTCGTTCCAGACGTCCGCCTGCGCGTTCTGGATGAACCGCACCATGGTGGAGTTGATGCCCTTGTTGTCCTTGCCGCCGTAGGCGAGGTCGTTCGGCCAGTGCGACCAGACCGTGCTGTCGACGAACTTGTCGCCCCACTCGGTCGCGACCTCGAGATCCATGGCGTTCAGCTCGTCCACGAGCTCCTCGGCCACCCAGCCGTTGGAGTAGTACACGTCGATGTAGACGCCGCTGAGCCCCGGCACCTCGTCCCGCAGCTGCTGGAAGCGGTCGAGCACGCGTCCGGTGCCGAGGTCGGTCTGCTGATTGATGTAGTACGACTGGTCCAGCCAGTTCCAGCCCGGCTTGTAGGGCGGGGTGCCATCGAGGATCGCCGCGTCGAACGCGTCCGCCTGCGGGTAGATCTCCGTCGCGTTGACGTGCACGCTCATGTCGGCGTTGAGCTTCGCCCCCTCGTCGACGAGGCGGTTGAGGTCGGCGAGGCCGCCCGCACGCTCGTTGTAGTTCCCGCCGTAGTCGGTGTTCGCGGAGTCGTGTCCCTCGCTGCCGAAGCCCTTGTTGAGCACCCACTGCCCGAGGCCGTCGGTCTGGTTCGCGATGCGCTTGGTGTTGTCGAGTACGAGGTCGAAGTAGTTCGTGGCGCTCGAGGCGAAGTTGAACGGGATGCGGCTGACCACGCGGTCGGCGACCCGGTCGGCACCGAGGCGCGGGGCGTCGACCTCGCGGTAGCGGATCGCGGCGTCCTGCCAGTCCACGGTCTCGTCGCCGTTGCGGTCGGCGGTGAGGAGCACCGTGACCTTCGGCAGGGCGTAGGTCGTCACCCGGCTGTCGACGGCGGTGGTGGGGTGGATGAGCCAGGTGTTCGAGCCGATCTCCGCGGTCCGGCCGTCGGCCGCGGTCACCCGCGTCGTGAGCCGGGTGTTCCACGAGGCGGTGCCGCCGGAGGCCTGCGTCGTCGCGTTCGTGATCACGCTGCCGGCGAGGGTCCCGTCGCCGAGGAATGCGAAGGCCGCGCCCTTCGTCCCGGTGGCCGTCGCCGCTCCCACCGCGATGTGCTCATCGGCGTTCGTGGTGCTGTTCGGGCTAATCACGGTGCGATCGAGGACGGCGCCGTCCGCGGCCGTCGCGGAGAGGAACGCGTTGTCGGGGAGCGCCAGGGTGTTCACCGCGGCGGAGCCGTCGACTCCGGTGACGGCGAACTCGACCGTGCCGTTCGCCGCGACGCGGATGCTGCTGCGCACCGTGACGTCGATGCCGGTCAGGGTCGAGACGTAGTCGACGCCGCTCGCCGTCGCCGTGGAGGTGGTGGTCGACGCATAGGCGGTGCCGTTGACCGCCCAGGTGCGCGGGGAGCTCTTCTGCCCACCGATGCGGTCATCGCCCACGCGGTAGCCGAGGATCTGCGGGAACGCGGAGGAGACGGTGGCCGTGGTGCCGCCCGCGGCGATCTCGACGGCGTCCCCGGTCTCCGGCTGCTCCGGCGTCTCCGGCTCTGTGACGATCGGCGGGAGCTCCTCGTCGGAGAGCACCTGGATCTCACCGGCGCCGCCGCCCGTGGTGCCCTGCGCGTCGATGACGAGGAGCGCGACGTAGCGGCCGTCCTTCGCGGTCTCCAGCGTGATGCGCTGCTTCTCGTCGTTCGCGGTGGGCGCGTGCAACGTCGCGGCCGCGACGGCGGCGCCCCATCCCCCATCGGCCGGCGAGGTGCGCGCGGCGTCCGCGTCGTCCGTGACGTAGACCTCGACGGTCTTGGCCGCGACGCTCTGCCCGCGCTTGACCGAGTAGTCCAGCGCCTTCACCGAGAGGGACCGCTGCAGGTCGAGGGCGATCCAGTGCGGGAAGGGCGCGTTGGACGAGTACCGCGACGTCCACTGCGTCGCATAGTCGCCGTCGAAGGCGCCGAGAGCCGTGCCGTCGAGCGAGGGCGGCGCCGGATACGGGTCCGATTCGCTGGACACCGCGTGCAACCGGTACTCCGTCTGCGGGACGGGGAGGAGATCGGCGGCCTGCGCAGCGGTCGCGGGGAGGAGCGCTCCGCCGAGCGCGAGAGCCGTCGCCAGCAGGGAGCTGATGGCGACGGCGGTGCGCGGCGGTCGGGAAGGTGTCGACACGTCTTGCCTCTCGAACGGTGCGACGACCGGAGGAAGGGACGCCCCGATGCGCCGCAGGTGGATCATCGATCGGAACCGATGTTTGCGCTATCACGGTAGAGGGACTCTGCGGCTTAAGACAAGAGTCGAGCGTGAAGTATGCGCAAACATTGGCCGAAGGTCACCACCCGCGGCCCGCGTGCGGCTCAGGAGCCGATGAACTCCTCGGTCTCCCCGAAGGACGGCGCCTCCCGGATCTCCACCGTCGCCCCGATGCCGTCGGTGTCGAGCACCACGATCTCGTTGCGCCCGGCACGCCACAGCGGCGCGGGGGCATAGAGCGTCTCCTGCGGACCCACGCTCCAGTAGCGTCCGAGCAGGAATCCGTTCAGCCACACCATGCCCTTGCCGCCACCGGGGAAGGCGAGCCACGCGTCCAGCGGTTCAGCGACATCGAACCCGGCGACGGCGAGGCCGTCCGTTCCGCCCGACGCGACGGCGTCCGCCGCCGGTGCCGTCTGCGGCAGGAGGCGATGCGTCCAGCCGTTCACAAGGCGGCGGCCGATCATCACCCCGCGCATGATGCCCTTGCCCTCGCCGGTGTACGGCCCGTAGTTGATGCGTCCGAGGCTCTCGACGACGAGCGTCAGCCGACCGGAGCCGCCGTCCACGGGGAGAGCGAGAGACGTCTCGCCGTCCCGTTCGAGCACACCGAGGCGGCGGTCGTCGAGGAAGACGACCGCACGATCGTGTAGGCCGTCGATGGTCAGTGTCGCCTCGTCGGGGAACGACACGTCGGCCTCGTAGGCGACGAGGCCGTCCTCCGCCCCGAGCTGCTCGAAGGTCAGTGGACCGGGCGAGAGCGCGCCCGCCGCAGGGGTCGCCCGGACCACGTCGAGTAGACCCGCCTGCCGCTCCAGGGGCGCGGACGCCGCGGACTGCCGCCGCGGCTGGTCGGGGACCGGCGGCAGCGCGTCCGCGTGGAAGGGCGCGAAGAGTGCGCGAAGTGCGTGGAACTTCTTCCCGAGCGTGCCGTCCTCGCCGATCGGGGCGTCGGAGTCGTAGCTGGTCACCGTGGGCTGCAGCACGAGGTCGTGGTTCGCGCCGTTCCACAGGCCGAAGTTGGTGCCCCCGTGCGCCATGTAGAGGCTGACCGAACCGCCCTCGTCGAGGAGCTCGCGGATCGTCCCGCCCATGCTGTCCGCCGACCGCACATGGTGCCGCTCGCCCCAGTGGTCGAACCAGCCGCCCCAGAGCTCGCTGCACATGAGCGCCTCCCCGTGCCGACGCAGGGAGGCCGCCACCGGCACCCCGGTGCCGAACGTGAACGTCGTCATCGCGCCCGGCACGCTCCCGTGCGCGATCATGTCCGGAGTGATCCCGTCGGCCGTCGTCAGCATCTCCACCATGCCCCGTCGCCGGAGCCCGTCACGCAGGTGGGCGAGGTAGGCGGCGTCGCTGCCGAACGATCCGTACTCGTTCTCGATCTGGATCGCCACGATCGGCCCGCCGTACGCGGCCTGCAGGGGCGCGAGCCGCGGAAGCAGCGCGTCGTACCAGGCATCGACGGCGGCGAGGAACGCGGGATCGCTCGTCCGCAGCGCCGCGACCCGCCCGGTGAGCCAGAAGGGGAGACCGCCGTTGGACCACTCCGCGCAGATATAGGGGCTCGGCCGGAGGAACACGTCGAGGCCGACCTCGCCGGCCAGCCGCACGAAGCGCTCGACGTCCTGCCAGCCGTCGAAGCGGATGTCCCCTTCGACCCGTTCGTGGAAGTTCCAGGCGACATAGGTGTCGACCGTGTTCGCGCCCATCGCGGCGAGTCGGCGCAGGCGGTCCTCCCACTGGTCCGGGTGCACGCGGAAATAGTGGATCGAGCCCGACAGGATGCGGTGCGGCGCACCGTCGCGGAGGATCTCCCCGTCGCGCCAGGACAGGGCGGGGGCGCCGGGGGCGGCGGCGTCTGTCGGCGCGGCGACGGCGGTGGAGAAGCCGTCGGAAGCCGCGGCGAGAAGGTCGGACATTGCACTCCCAGCTGAATTGTTTGCGTTCACATTATCGCATCGCCGATGTCCGCGCTCCCTGGTTTTCCGCCGATGGATCGCTACCATTGGGGCATGTCCCCTCGCCGTCCGAAAGACGACCGCGCCCCCAGCCAGGTCGACGTCGCCCGCCTCGCCGGCGTCTCCACCCAGACCGTCTCGCGCGTGATGTCCGGACAGGACAACGTCCGCCCGGAGACCGCACGACGGGTTCTCGCCGCGGTCGAGGAGCTCGGCTACCGGGTGCACGCCGCCGCCGCGTCGCTCGCCTCGGGCCGCACCCGTGTGCTCGGCGTGATCGTGGTCTCGACCGATCGCTACTCCTCCGCCGCGCTCGGCGTCGGCATCCAGCAGGCCGCGGCGGCGAACGGCTACACCGTGACCACGGCGGCGGTGGCCGACCATGCCTCGGACGACGCGTTCCTCGAGGCCTTCGATCGCCTGGAGCGGCAGGGCGCGGAGGGCATCATCCTCGGTGTTCCGATCGCCCTGGACACGCCGGCGATGCGGGCGCGTACCGAACGGACGCCCGCCACCCGGAGTGAGCGCACCTCCCTCGAGGAGGACGCCCCGCTCGCGGTCGACCAGCGCGCGATCGCCCGCCTCGCCGTGGAGCATCTCCTCGACCTCGGCCACGAGACCGTGTGGCATGTCTCCGGCGACGACTACTGGACGGAGACGCAGCAGCGCAGCGAGGCCTGGGAGCAGACGCTCCGCGAGCGCGGCATCGTCCCGCCGCCCGTGATCCCGGCGGACTGGACCCCGGAGTCCGGGTACCGGGCGGGCCGCACGATCGCCGCGATCCCCGAGGCGACCGCGGTCTTCGTCAGCAGCGACGAGATGGCGTTCGGCCTCATCCGCGCCCTGCATGAGGCGGGGCGCAGCGTGCCGGAGGACATCTCCGTCGTGAGCGTCGACGACATCGCCCTCGCCGCCTACGCCTCCCCCGCCCTGACCACCGTCCGTCAGCCGTTCGAGGCCATGGGCCGCGCCGCCGCGCTGCGGCTCATCACCCAGATCGAGGGCCACGACCCGGTCGGCGAGATGCCCTCCACCGACCCGCAGCTCATCGTGCGCTCCTCGACCGCGCCGCCTCGCGTCACGCGCTGACGGCCATCGTCACCAGCGGCCGTGACGCCGCTCCCACTCGTCCTCGATCGTGCGGCGGCGACCGGCGATGATGCCCGCGGGCACCGAGACGACCAGCACCCCTGCCACCACGAGAAGCGGCACCTGCCACCCTCCGCTGGTGTCGTGGAGAAGGCCGACGAGGAGCGGGAACACCGCCGCGATCGCGTAGCCGATGCTCTGCACGAAGCCGCTGAGGGCGACCGCGCTCTCCGGCGTACGGGCCCGGATGCTCAGGAGCACGAGGCTCAGCGGGAACATGATCGCGGTGAGCCCGAAGATCGCCACCCACAGCGGCAGCGCGACGGTCGGGAAGAGCAGGAGACCGGCGAGCCCGACGAGACCGGCCACCACGGCCACGAAGAACAGCGGGCGGGTGGCCTGGAACCGCACGACGAGCACCGGCACGAGCATGGAGCAGGGCAGCCCGACGAGAGCGAACAGCGAGAGCAGGAAGCCGGCGGTCGCCGGGGTCACGCCACCGAGGTCGACGAGGATGGTGGGCAGCCAGGCGAAGGCGACGTAGGCCATGGTCGACGACGTGCCGAACACGAGCGCGAGCGCCCACGTCAACGGCAGCCGCCAGAGCCGGCCGAAGACGCGGGGGCTCGCCGACTGCGTCGTGATCGGCCCGGTCGAGGCGGCGACCGCGTCGCGCACATCGTCCACGCCGTCGGTGGGGTCGGGAACCAGGAGCTCCGTCGGCACCGCGCGGTCGTCGCCGCGGGAGCGCACCAGCAGCGTGACCCAGGGCACGAGCGCGAGGGCGGCCACCACGCCCCACATACCCAGCGAGATCCGCCACCCGAGCGAGTCGGCGACGGGGACGGCGACCAGCGGCGGGAGGAAGGTCGAGACCGCGAGCGTCGTGGAGTATGCGGTCATCATGACGCCGAGCCGGTCGGCGAAGTACTTCTTGACCAGCGGCGGCAGCAGGACGTTGCCCGACCCCACGCCGGCGAACACGACGGCGGTCGCCGCGAGCAGACTCCAGGAGTCGGGGGCGAGGCCGCGCAGCAGCATGCCCGCCGCCATCAGCACGATCGCCACGACCGCCATCCGCTCCAGCCCGAACCGGCGCTCGAACAGCGGGGTCAGCAGTCCGAACAGCGCGAAGCAGACGGGCGGAGCCGCGCCGATCAGCCCCACGATCACCGGGGCCACCGGGAAGTCCTCGGCGACGTGGTCGAGGACAGGAGAGAGCGAGGCGACGGCCGATCGCAGCGAGAACGCGACCAGCACGATCCCGATCAACGCGAGGGCGCGCCCCTGCCAGAGGGGTCGGCCCTGCGGCGAGCTCAGGGACCCGGACATCAAGAGGTCTGCGACCCCTCCACCCAGGCGAGGTACTCGTCGGTGACGGTGCCGGTGACGTAGCGGCCGTCGAAGCAGCTCATGTCGAGGTCTTCCAGTACGGAACCCTCGGTGATCGCGGCCTTCAGGTCGTCGACCTCCTGGTACACGAGGTGGTCGCAGCCCAGCTCCTCCGCGATCTCGGGGATCGTGCGGCCGTGGGCGATGAGCTCGTGCCGCGAGGGCATGTTGATGCCGTACACGTGCGGGTGCCGGACGGGCGGGGCGGCGGAGGCGAAGGTCACCGAGGCGGCTCCGGCATCCCGGGCCATCTGGATGATCTCCTTCGAGGTGGTGCCGCGCACGATGGAGTCGTCGATCAGCAGCACGTTCTTGCCCTGGAACTCCGTCGACATGGCGTTGAGCTTCTGACGGACGCTCTTCTTGCGCACCGCCTGCCCCGGCATGATGAAGGTGCGGCCGACGTAGCGGTTCTTGTAGAAGCCCTCGCGGTACTCGATGCCGAGCTTGCGGGCGACCTCCATGGCCGCGGGACGGGACGAGTCGGGGATCGGCATGACCACGTCGATCTTGTCCATCGGGACGTGCTTCGCGATCGTGTCGGCGAGCTTGTCGCCCATCCGCAGGCGGGACTCGTACACCGAGATGCCGTTCATGACGGAGTCCGGACGAGCGAGGTAGACGTACTCGAAGGCGCAGGGCGCGAGGTGCGTCTCGGTGGCGCACTGCTTCGTGAACAGCTCGCCCTCGTTCGTGATGAACACGGCCTCGCCGGGCTCGACCTCGCGCACGACCTCGTAGTCGCCGTTCTCCAGCACGAGGGACTCGCTCGCCACGACCCACTCGTCCTTGCCCTCGGCTCCGGGGACCGTGGACGGGCGGCGGCCCAGGATCAGCGGACGGATGCCGAACGGATCGCGGAAAGCGAGCAGGCCGTAGTTGGCGATGACGGCGATCACCGCGTACGCGCCCTCGATGCGGTCATGCGTACGGGCGACGGCCTCGAAGATCCGGTCCGGGTCGAGGTCGACCGTGGAGGTCGTGGCCTGCAGTTCACCGGCGAGCACGTTGAGCAGCAGCTCGGTGTCGCTGGACGAGTTCAGGTGCCGACGGTCGCGCTGCGCCATGTCGGCGGCGAGCTCGCGGGTGTTCGTGAGATTGCCGTTGTGGATGAGGATGATGCCGTAGGGCGCGTTCACGTAGAACGGCTGCATCTCCTCTTCACTGGACGCGGTGCCCTTGGTGGCGTAGCGGACGTGGCCGAGACCGACGTTGCCCAGCAGTCCGCGCATGTCGCGGGTGCGGAACGCCTCGCGCACCATCCCCTGGGCCTTGGCGTTGTGCATGACGCCGTTCGCCTCGGCGGTGGCGATACCCGTCGCGTCCTGCCCGCGATGCTGCAGCAGCAGGAGGGCGTCGTAGATGTCCTGATTGACCGGGGCAGAGCCCACCATTCCGACGATGCCGCACATGGGCTCTTACTTCGCTCCGTCCGCGTAGGCGCCGACGAGGCGCACTGCTCCACCATCGACGCCCTTGGCGCCCTGTTCGAATTCACCGGCCGGACGCGGGCCGAAGCCCACCGTGCCGACCTGCCAGGAGGGCATGCCCTCGGCGTTCAGCGCCGCGATCGCGGCGTCCGTCCTGTCCGCCGCCACCACGGCGAGGAATCCGACGCCGAGGTTCCAGGTACCCTCGGCGGATTCCAGCGTGGAACCGGCGATGTCGCTCAGCACGCGGAACACCGGGCTCGGCGACCAGGTGCTGCGGTCGACCTCGACCCAGCTTCCCTGGGGGAGCACGCGCGCGAGGTTCGCCGCGATGCCGCCGCCGGTGACGTGGCTCAGCGCGTGGACCCCGCCGGAGGCCTCGATCAGGCGCAGCAGCGGCAGCGTGTAGAGGCGCGTGGGCTCGAGCAGAGCCTCGCCCCAGGTCGACCCGAAGTCTGCGGAGTTGTCGCCGTAGGAGATCCCGGCTCGGGTGATGATGTGGCGCACGAGCGAGTAGCCGTTGGAGTGCAGGCCGCTGGAGGCGACCGCGATGACCGCATCGCCGTCCTGCACGCGCTCCGCGCCGAGGATGGCGTCGGCCTCGACCACGCCCGTCGCCGCGCCGGCGACGTCGTAGTCGCGCGGGCCGAGGAGACCGGGGTGCTCCGCCGTCTCGCCGCCGACGAGCGCGGTGCCCGTCGCGGCGCACGCCTCGGCGATGCCGCGCACGATGTCGGCGATCCGCTGGGGGACGACCTTGCCGCAGGCGATGTAGTCGGTCATGAACAGGGGCTTCGCGCCCACCACGACGATGTCGTCGACGACCATGCCGACCAGGTCCTGGCCGATCGTGTCGTGCTTGTCGATGGCCTGCGCGATGGCGACCTTGGTGCCGACGCCGTCGGTGCTGGTCGCGAGCAGCGGACGCCGGAAGTCGCGCAGGGCGCTGGCGTCGAACAGACCGGCGAAACCGCCGACACCGCCGAGCACCTCGGGGCCGTGCGTCGCGCGCACGGACGACTTCATCAGTTCGACGGCGAGGTCACCCGCCGCGGTGTCGACGCCGGCTTCGGAATAGGGGTTGGTGGGGGAGGCAGCCACTCGAACAGCCTACCGCCCGCGGGCGCCCCGTCGGCTCGCGGTCCGCTTCGAGCGCGGGGCGGATCGAGCGATATCGAAACGTCCTCATCTGTAGCGTAATCATCCGCGCATGTGAGAGTCTGTCGGCGAATCGGGCGGGCTCGACGACCGGGTGTCCCGGAAAGAACAGGAGAGGTGGACTGTGCGCATACAGAAGAAGAGAACGGAGCGACGACGCAGGCGAAGCCGGGGCGTGGCGAGCAGCGCCGTCGCCCTCCTGGCCCTGGTCGGACTCGCGGTGCCGCCGACGGCGCAGGCGGCGGAGCTGGATGCCATCACGGCGGTGACGGTGGTGGAACCGACAGGCGACATCCACCTGTACGACACCCTCCGACTCGAGGCCACCTGGGCCGTTCCGGACAGCGCGCAACCGGGGGACACCTTCTCGCTCGCCTTTCCCACGACGCCCCGCTTCGTCGGGGTGGCTGCGACGTTCCCCCTGCGGGACCCCGCCGGCGCGACCGTCGGCACCTGCACCGTCGCGGCGACCGCCATCGCCTGCACGCTGAGCGACTACGTCCTCACGCATGACAACGTCCACGGCACCCTGTTCTTCCAGATGAAGGCGGAGGAGACCACCGAGGAGGACACCGTGACGTTCACCACCGGGGACGGTGGTCCGATCACCGTGGAGATCCCCGGCGGCGGCGTGGGCCCCCAGCGCCCGGAGCCGGTGCCGACGGATGCGACCAAGTCGGGCGTGCAGACGACCGACGGGACGATCGAGTGGTACATCTGGATCCCCGGACGACTGCTCGGTGGAGAACGCCCGCCCCTCACGGACACCGCGACCCCGGGACTGAACCTGCTGCCCGACACCGTGGCGATCGGCTCGGTCGCGACCGACGCGTGGGCAGGCGGCCTGTTCGACCCGGCGGACTTCCACCCGCTCGCGGCCGGGTCGGACTTCGTCCTCACTCCGGGCACCGCGAGCTCGTCGTTCACCGTGGAGCTCACGGCGCCGGCGCAGGCAGACCGCCTGTATCGGCTGTCGTATCAGACCGAGCTGCCGGCGGATGCGCACAACGGCCAGGTGTTCGCGAACACCGTCTCCGGATCGAGCGTCACCACCACCACGGCGACCGTGACCGCGAGCGTGGCGGGCGGCGACGGCGAAGGGGACGGGCGCGGCGGGTTCTCGGTCGCGAAACGGATCGTCGGCGAGGGAGCATCCCTCGTCCCGACCGATGCGACGTTCGCCGTCGACTACTCCTACCCCAGCGCGGACGGTGCGGTGACCGGAACGCTCATGCTGCCCGCGGACGGCACCGCGCGCGACGTCGCGCAGATCCCGGTGGGCGCGGTCGTGACGCTGTCCGAGCACACCGCGGAGGCCGTGCCCGGTGTCGGGTGGGGAAGCCCGCAGTTCACCGGCGACGGGGTGACCGCGACCGACGGAGGCGCACAGCTCACGATCAGCGCGGATTCCGTCGTGACCGTCGAGCTGCGTAACCCGACCACGCTCTCCCCGCCGTCCCCGACCACGCCGCCGACCACGGTCGAGCCGCCCTCCCCCTCGGCTCCCGCGACGCCGCCCGCTCCCCCCTCCCGGGGCCTCGCGGCCACCGGCGGCGACGCCGGCGGCCTGATCGGACTCGCCGCCGGGGCGGTGCTGGCCCTCGCGGCGGGGGTCCTGCTCAGCCGGCGCGTCCGGACCCGCGCAGACTCCGCACCGGGACGCACCGGCATCGAGACCTGACCCGGCCCGCGGCACGCGAAGGGCCCGGTCCGACGGATCGGACCGGGCCCTTCCTGTGGCGGGTGCGCGGGGATCAGTTCCCGCCGGCGACGTTGTCGCGGGCGTCCTGCGCGCTGCTCTTGACCTCGTCGACCGCGTGGGTCGCGTCGTCACGGACGTGGGCGGCGGCACCGGCGGCCTCGTCCTTGACGGCGGCGAAGGCCTCCTGTGCCGGCTCCTTGAGATCCTGGCCGATGGTCTTGGCGACGTCGGTCGCCTCATCGACGAGAGGCTGGGCCTTCTCCTTGATGTCTTCGGCCAGTTCCTTCTCCTTCGAGGAGGCGGGGATGACGGCGGCCACGACGAGCCCCGCAGCGAAGGCCATGAGCCCCACCGCCAGCGGGTTGCCCTGCGCCTTGGCCACGGTGTGCCGTCCGGCGTCGGCGACCGAGGAGGAGGCATCCTCCAATCGGTCCCCGGCGTCGTCGGCGGCGCCCATGACACGGTCGACCGCCGAGCGCACGGCGCCCTTCATCTTCTGCGTCTGCCGGTGCACGACCTTCGAGGGGGTGACCTTGTCGGCGAGGGCATCGACATCCCTGCCGAACTCCGCTCGGGTCCGCTCGATGTCGGCGCGGATCGCGTCGGGTGAATCGCTCATTTGTTCTCCTCATTCCTCTTCACCGCATCAGGGATGCGCTTGAGGCTGTCCACGGTGCGCGGAGCCCCTTCGATGCTCTTCAACTGCTTGCGTCCCATCACGAACAGGACGAGGGCGATCACCGCCCAGATGACGGCGACGATCACGGCCGACCAGCCGAGGCCGGTGACATAGGCCCCGAGGGCCCACCAGAGGGCGACCGACAGGAAGAACACGGCCATGAGTGCGCCGTATCCCGCTCCGCCGAGCATCCCCGCCCCCCGGCCCGCGCGCGTGGCGGACTGCTTGAGCTCGGCCTTGGCGAGCTCCAGCTCCTGCCGCATGAGGGTCGACAGATCGGTGGTGACCTCGCTGAGCAGATCGCCGAGTGACGTGGTCTCGGCCTTCTGCTCCGAGGGCGTGGGGGTGGCGTCGGTCATGGTCGCCCCTCTTCGTCGGATCCGCGGGTGGCGGCGTCGGTGCGGTCGTAGAGCGGGGTGTCCCCGTCGTCGACCGTCTCGCCGCGCGGCGTGACGCCCCACGGGGCGGTGCCGGCGTCGATCCCGCTCATGCCGTCCGGCGCTCCGGGCACGGTGCCGTCGGTGGGCAGCGGCGGCTCACCGAGAGTGGTGTTCTCTGCGGTGCCCGCGCCTCCGACCACTCCCGCGGCGCCCGCGCTGCCGGGGACGGCGCCGGGCGTGGTCGCCGGGGCGACGACGGGACGCGGCGGGACCGCGGGTGCCGCCGCTCCCGCCACCGACGGGGAGCCGGAGCCCGATGCCGCGCCGGACGAGGCGGACTCCGCGGCGCCCTCGGAGAGCGCCCTGGTCAGCCGGCCGGCGACGAGACCGGCGAGTGCGGCCACCGCGATGAACGTGCCGGGCTTCGCCCGCGCGTAGGACTTCACCTCGGTGAGCAGCGACCCGGGGTCGCGGTCGCCGATCCAGCCCGCGATGCCCTGGATGCGCGTCGATGCCTGGCGCACGAGGTCGGCGGCGACACCGCCGTCGGAACGCTCCGCCATCGTGCCCAGCTCCCCGCCCACGGACCGGAGTCCGTCCGCGACGCGGCGCTGCTGCACCGCCGCCTGCTCCGACAGCTCCGTCTTGGTCTGGTGGTACAGGTCGCGCACCTGATCCTTGGCCTCGTGGGCGACCGCCCCCGCTTCGGCCTTTGCCGTCTCGACGACGTCCGCGGCCTGGCCCTTCGCCGTGTCGGCGACACCCGCGGCCTCATGCGCGGCGGTCCGGACGGCGCCCGGAGACTCGGTCGTACCGCTGCCCGCGGCACCTTCTGCATTGCTCTGCGACATCGTTCTTCCTCTCGACTCCCGCCGACGGCCGCCGACGTGTGAGCAGGTTTACCCCCGGGTGCGGCGATCACAGCGAGGGTTGACGCGGCTCGCAGTGGGCATTACCGTGCCGGGACTCCGCACGGCTGCCGCACCCGCCTACGATGGGGGCCATGGCCGACAAGCCGCAGTGGCTCATCCGCGAAGACGCGAGCGTCCCCGTGCTCGTCGCGCTCGCCCTGCGCCAGCTGCTGGGCATCAGGGCGCCCCTCGATCTGCCGTCCCTCCGCGACCTGTCCGTGCGCGCGCCCGATGCTCCGGACGCCTCCCCCGAGGTCGAGACGCAGTGGCAGGGCTACTGGGACATGACCGTGGAGCCGCGGGCCCACCACTCCGGCGTCCCGCTCGAGCTGATCGACGGTTTCGACACCCTGGTGGCCCTCCCGGCGACCGGCGCCGAAGCGCTCTCGACCGCGATCCGTCCGCATGCCGGCACTGCGCTCCGGTATGCCAACGCCGCGCACGACCGATACGTCGGGTCGATGAAGAGCCACACGGGCGGAGACGCCTATCGGGCGTACGCGAGCGCGATCGCGGAGTTCGAACGCGATATCGGACGCCGCGCGCACTCGTTCGAGCTGAACGTGCAGGTGCTGCCGCTGTCGCAGCGCGGGATCTGGTGGATCGGCGACCTCACGGTCGCGGTGACCGATGGGCTCCGCCGGGACGTCGTGGCGTTCGACTCCGCCATCCGTCCGGTGATCGCCGAGCTCGCCTAGGCGCGGTCGGTCGTCGTGTCGTCCTCGTCGATGACGGTCTCCCGGTCGACCCTCACGACGCGGTCATGGCGACGGGCGATCCGCTCGAGAACGAGACCGGCGACGCCACCCAGCGCCAGCCCGATCGGCACGGTCCACAGCAGCAGGAAGCCGAAGACCTGACCAGGCGGGTAGACGACGTCGAGCGCCTGCGACTGCTCGAAGCTGCCGACCATGGTCAGGATGCCGGCGGCGATGATGCCCAGCACGACCCCGATGCCCATGAGCACGCCGTACCGCGGTACGCGGCGCACGGTCGCTTCGACGGTCTGGTGGGTGTCGTGGGAGGGCATGCCTCCATTGTCCCACCCTCTGCGGGCGTACGCAGCCGCACACGGAACCGCCCTCCCCGATCACCGGGGAGGGCGGTTCCGGTAGCCGCCGGACTCAGACCTCGGTCGTCGTCTCGGCCGGCTCCCCCCTCCGGGTGCGCCGCACGATCAGCACCCCGCCCGTCGCGGCCAGCGCCACGACCACCAGACCGCCCACGATCCAGGGCCACACCGGAGCTTCCTCGGTGGCGACCGGCGCGCTGATCGCGGTCACCGCCGCGTCCGCCTCGGCCTCCGGCTCGGACTCCTCCTCGGCGGGAGTGCCGCAGGCGCCGTCGACCGGGATCACGGCGGACACCGGGTCGAGCTCCTCGCCCGCCTCATACGTGCCGAACGCGGAGGCACCGGCCGCGGTCAGCGTCGTGGGAACCGCATCGAGGGTCAGCGCGCCGTCGACGACGGCGGCGTCCGCGAGGGCGAACTCGGCGAGACGCACGCCCTCTTGCGCCACGGCTTCTCCGGCCTGCGTGGTTCCGGTCACGTCGAACACGAGGTAGCCGGTGTCGCCCGTGAGCTCGACCCGCGCATTCGCCAGCGTCGTGTTCAGCGCCCCATCGTGGCCCGTGAAGGTGATGCTGCCGCCGTAGGTGACCAGGCCCGAGCCCGCCGCGTCGTCCAGCGAACCGGTGCCGTTCGACCACACGAAGGCGGGGTACTCGTAGGCCACGTCGGTGAGCGTCCAGCCGCCCCGCGCGATGCCCTCGATGTACGTGCGGAACGACTCCTTGTAGCCCCAGTGCAGGGTCGCCCCCTCGACCGTGCACACGCCGATCTCCGTGGTCGCTCTGGCGAGCGTGAACGCGAGACCGCGATCGACCGAGCCCTGGAAGGTGAGCGTGTGCTCGCCGTCCGCGAGTGTGGCCGGGAGGGCACCCGACCACGTCGCGACGCCCGCCGCGTCGGCCGTCACCGTGCCGAGCAGCACCGGGGTCGAGTACACGACCACCTTGATGCCCTCCTCGTTCGCACGGAAGCCGGAGGCGGAGACCGTGGCCGTCTTCCCGGCGGCGAGCGCGGCGAGGTTCTCCTCGTCGACCTCGATGCCGGCCGCCGTCGGCGCGGTCGTCGGGAGCGTGGCCTTCGGGACGACCGCGGCCGCCGCGACCGTTCCCGTCGTACCCGACGGAGCGGCGGCGACGGAGCCGATCGTGAACGAGACGGGGTTGAGCGTGGTGCCGTACCCCGAGAGGACGCGGTCGCGTCCGGCATCCGTGAGGGCGGCGGGTGCCGCCGTGTAGGTAACGGCGCCACCGGCCGCCGTGCGGACGGCGCGGGAGAGGTCGAGGGTCGCGAACGGCACCTGCGCACCCCCGCTCGTCACGAACAGCGTGGCGGAGGACGCCGAGGTGATCCGGATCATCGGATCGGCGACCGTGACGTCGAGCACCCCGTGGTGGCCGGTGAAGCGCACGGCACCGCGGTAGACGACACTGCCGCGTCCGGAAGCCGCGTCGAAGTCGCCGCCCACGGTCTGCCCGAACTGGAACTGGCCGCCGGACCGGGTGGCGCCACCGGACACGGCGATCGCGCCCTGGGCGATCGGGCCGGTGATGTAGTTCGTGAACGAGGACGAGATGGCCCAGCGCAGCGACCCGCCGGGGACGGTCGCGGCCGGCTTCGCCGGCGTCACCGGGGGCTTCGGCGTGACCGGGGGCTTCGGCTCGGTCGGCTTCTCGCCGAGCAGTGCGCGCCACTGCGCGTCGGTGATCGTGACCGCTGCGCGCGCGTAGATGGTGTCGGCGGTCGGCATCGTGTGCTGCTGCCACACGATCGCCTCGTATGTCTTCGTCCGGTCGAGGTTCTTCGCCGCCGCGTTCAGGTCGACGGCGAAGACTCCGAAGCCGATGTTCCGGACGTACTGCATGGCGAGGAAGCCGCCGCCGGCGGTCACCTCGGACTCCGTCCCCGCCTCGATGAGCGCCACGTAGGCGCCGGTGACCGCGCCGAGCTCGGCGGCAGTGACCTTCACCGTGAGCCCGTCCGCGGCGGTGGCGCCGGTGACGACGGTCGTGACCGACGGTCCGGAGGAGGGCAGCAAGGCGTTCCACTGCGCGTCGGTGACCGTGACGGTGGAGCGCGCGTAGATGGTGTCCGCGGTCGGCATCGTGTGCTGCTGCCACACGATCACCTCGTACGTCTTCGAGCGGTCCAGAGCACTCGCCGCCGCGGTCAGGTCGACGCTGAAGCCGCCGCCGGTGATGCCGCGCACGTACTGCATCGCGAGGAAGCCGCCTCCGGCGGTGACGTCGGCTTCCGTACCCTTCTCGATCAGCGCGGCGTAGGCACCGGAGACGGCACCGAGCTTCGTCGCCGCGGCCGTGACCGTGAGGCCGTCCTCGGCCGTCGCCGCGGTCACGGTGGTCGTCAGCCCCGAGGCGATGCGGTAGTCCAGAGCGACGCTGCGCTCCTGGTCGGCGTTGACGACACCGCCTGCCGGGTAGGTGTACACGCCGTAGGAGCCGGGCGTCGCCGGGGTGTCCTTGAGCGTGAGCGTGACCTGGAACGAGCCGTCGGGCGAGATGTCCACCCACTGTGCGCGGATCGCACCCTGGTACTGCGTCGGGACCTGGGTCAGCACATCCTCGGCGAGCGCCCAGGCCTGAGCACCGACCGAACGCGCCGAGGACGGCGCCCCCTGCGAGGGCTGCCACGTCGCGGCGAAGTTGCCGAAGACCACATAGGCGCCCTGGGGCAGGTTCGACGGGATCGGGACGCCGCGTCCGCCGACGTTCGCGGTCGGGTCGTATCCGGTGCCCTTGACGACGATCTCGTCGCCGGCCTGGAGGCGAGCGCCCGCAGCGGGCGTCGTGCCGTCGGCGAGGAACACCTCGATGGCGGCTTCGGCGGGCGCCGGCTCGGTCTCGCCCGGGGCCGTCTCCCCGGGCTCCGTCTCCCCGGGCTCCGTCTCCCCGGGCTCGGTCTCCCCGGGCTCGGTCTCCCCGGGCTCCGTCTCGCCGGGAGTCGTCTCTCCCGGCTCCGTCTCACCCGGCTCCGTCTCACCCGGCTCGACGGGCGTCGTTCCGAAGACCGTGTCCCACTGCGCAGACGTCACCGTGACGTCGCCGCGGCCGTAGATCGTGGCGGCTGTCGGCGCGGTGTGCTGCTGCCAGACGAGCACCTCGTACGTCTTCGTCCGGTCCAGGGACGCCACGGGCGCCTGCAGCGTGAAGGACGCGGCCCCCTGCTGCACGCTCGGGAAGGGCAGCGCGAACGCGGCGTAGCCACCACCGGCGGAGATGCCGCTCTCGGTGCCCGACACGATCAGTGCGGCATAGACGCCCGTCACGTCGGGCAGGCCCTCGGCCCGCACCTGCACGGTGAGGCCGCTGGTGTCGGCGGATGACACCGCCGCGGTGACGGTCGCCGCAGCCGCATGGGCCGGTGGGCTGACCATCGCCCCGGCGGCGACGAGGACGAAGGAGACGAGGGCGGCGAGCAGGACACGCAGGCGTGTGCTCGCTGAGGGCGTATGTGCTGTGGCGTTCACGGTTCTCCGCGGCGCGCGGGGCGCGATCGATCGCGCGCCCCTGCGGCACCGCACGGCAGTCGGGCGAGGGTGGACTTTGGTTAGGCTTGGCTAAGCAAGCCGCCGATCCCGAGCGTAGAGGGGTGCCAGTGAGGGCGTCAAGTTTTAGGATAGCCTTGCCTAATGCAACGCGCTCCTGCCCTGCTTCTCGCCGCCGCGCTGGCCCTCGGACTGGCCGCGTGCGCCGGGTCGGACTCCGGCCCCGGGTCGGCAGCACCCCCTGTCGACGACGGCTGCCCGCAGGCCTCGACTCCTCTCGCCGATCTGGACCTGGTCGCCGACGTGCGCGCAGCGACGGGCCCCTCGACCGCGTGCCTCGCGAGTCACGCGGTCGCGCCCGTCGATGACGACACCGCCCCGGCGCTCCCGGTCACCGTGACCGACAGCGAAGGCCGCGAGGTCGAGATCACGGACGTCGATCGCATCCTCCCGATCGACATCTCCGGCACGATCGCCGCCACGGTGTTCGCGCTCGGGCTCGGCGATCAGGTCGTCGGACGTGACGCGTCCACGCAGTTCCCCGGCACCGAGGATCTCCCGGTCGTCACCAAGACCGGGCACACGCTCAACCCGGAGGCCATCCTCGAACTGGCCCCGACCGTCGTGCTCACCGACACCACGATCGGCCCGAAGGAGGTCCGCCAGCAGCTCCGGGATGCGGGCATCGCGGTCGTCGTCATCTCCAGCGACCGCCGGATCGACACCACCGACGCGCTCGTGACGGAGATCGCCACGGCCCTCGGCGTCCCGACGCGCGGCGCGGCGCTCAGCGCCCGCCTCGACGCCGAGCTCGACGCCGCCATCGTGGAGATCGCCGACGTCACCCCGTCCGCCGCGGCGGACCGCGCACGCATGCTCTTCCTGTACGTACGCGGGAGCGCCAACGTGTACTACATCTTCGGCGAGGACTCCGGGGCGGACTCCCTCATCGATGCGGTCGGCGGTGTCGACGTCGCGGAGGAGATCGGCTGGGAGGGCATGAAGCCGATGACCGCGGAAGCACTCGTCGCCGCGCAGCCCGACGTGCTCGTGATGATGACGGACGGGTTGGAATCGGTGGGCGGCGTCGACGGGCTCATCGAACGCATCCCCGCCATCGCCGAGACCCCCGCAGGAGCGCATCGCCGCGTGATCGACATGGCGGACGCCGAGATCCTCAGCTTCGGCCCCCGGTCGGCCGACGTGATCAGCGCCCTCGCGCGGGCCCTGTACGCGCCGGAACCCGCCTCGTGACCGGCGAGGTCGTCACCCCGACGCCGACCCGGCATCGGGGACTGCGCTTCGCGACGGTCGTCATCGCCCTCGTCATCGGCCTTCTCGTCACGGGCGTCGCGTCGATCACCAGCGGGCAGTACGACCTGTCGCCGACCGCGCTCCTGGACGTCCTCCTACGCGGCCTCGGCATCGACACCGCCGGGACTCCGGCCGCGGCGACCGACGACGGCGTGATCTACAACCTCCGCCTCCCCCGACTGGTCCTCGGCCTGCTCGTCGGCGCCGCGCTCGCGGTCTCCGGCGTGCTCATGCAGGCCATCTTCGGCAACCCTCTCGCGGACGCCGGCGTCGTCGGCGTCTCCTCCGGCGCGGCGCTCGGAGCGGCAGCCAGCATCACGTTCGGCCTGGCCACCTTCGGCATGTGGACCACGCCCGCCTTCGCCTTCCTCGGGGGTCTCGCGGCCGTCTTCTCCGTCTACCTCCTGAGCCGCTCCGGCGGTCGCACCGAAGTGGTCACGCTGCTGCTCACCGGCATCGCGATCAACGCCATCGCCGGCGCCGGCATGGCCTTCCTCACGTTCCTCGGTACGACCTCGACGCGCGAGCAGATCGTGTTCTGGCAGCTCGGCTCGCTGAACGGCGCCCTCTGGTCGAACATCCAGCTCGTCGCGCCGCTCGTTGCGATCGGGATCGTCGTCGCCCTGATCGTGGCGCCGGGTCTGGATCTCTTCGCCCTCGGCGAGCGCACCGCCCGGCATCTGGGCGTGCCGGTCGAGCTGCTGCGGATGGTCGTGATCGTCACGGTGGCACTGCTCGTCTGCGCCGCGGTCGCCTTCGCGGGGATCATCGGGTTCGCGGGCCTCGTCGTGCCCCACCTGATGCGCATGCTGATCGGCCCCGCACACCTCCCGCTCGTGATCGCCTCCGCCCTCGGCGGCGCGCTCCTCATCGCGGCCGCCGACCTCGTGGCACGCACGGCGGTGCCGCTCGCGGACCTCCCCATCGGCATGATCACGTCCCTCGTGGGCGGCCCGTTCTTCCTCTGGCTCCTCGTGCGGACGCGGCGGCGGTCGGGAGGATGGGCGTGAGCCCGCGCCTGCGGGGCCAGGGGCTCACGGTGCGGGTCGGGGACGGACGCACCATCCTCGACGACGCGGCCATCTCCATCCACGCCGGCGAGGTGCACGCCCTCGTCGGGCCGAACGGCGCGGGCAAGTCCACCCTGTTCGGCGTGCTCGCGGGGGACCTCGCTCCGGTGTCCGGCACCGTCCTCCTCGACGGCCGTCCGGTCGCGGGTGTCCGTCCCCGCGACCTCGCCCGGCAACGCGCCGTGCTGCTGCAGGAGAACGCCGTCACCTTCCCCTTCACGGTCGAGCAGGTCGTGCGGATGGGACGCACGCCGTGGGCGCGGAGCCCGGCCGCCGAGGAGGACGGCAGCGCCGTGGCGGCGGCGATGGCGACGACCGAGGTCAGGGCGCTGCGGGAGCGCTCCGTCTCCTCGCTCTCCGGCGGTGAGCGCGCGCGGGTGGCGCTGGCCCGCGTGCTCGCCCAGGACACCGGGATCCTGCTGCTCGACGAGCCGACGGCGGCCCTGGACCTGAAGCATCACGAAGACGTCATGCGGGTGATCCGGAGCCGGGCGGAGGCCGGGGTCGCGGTCGCGGTCGTGCTGCACGACCTCAACGCCGCTCTCGCGCACGCCGACCGCGTCACTCTGCTCGCGGGCGGTCGGGTCTCCGCCACCGGCACGCCGGCCGAGGTCCTCACGGCCGCACGGATCGAGGAGGTCTACGGGCAGCCCGTCGATGTGTTCCCGCACCCGCACACCGGGGTACCGCTCGTCGTGGCCCGGCGCTAGGGGCGCAGCGGGAGGACTCCGGTGAGATCCGCACGCGTGCCCGAGGCGTGGATGCGCCCGGCCGTCGCGGCGTCCGCCCATGCCTCCGTGCCGGTGGCGACCGCGATCCAGGTGGCGGCGTCCATCTCCACCACGTTCGGCGGAGTCCCACGGGTATGCCGCGGCCCTTGGATCACCTGCACGGCTCCGAACGGCGGGACGCGCACCTCGACGCTGTTGCCCGGCGCCTTCTCGTCGAGCAGCTGCAGCAGGTAGCGCACCGCGGTGGCGAGCTCCGGCCGCGCCGCCTTCGTCCCCGCGGCCTCGGCGTCGCGCACGGCACCGAGCGCCGCGCGTCCCTCGACGATGTCGATCTTCCTGGCCATCCCCCCACCCTAGATCCGCCGCGGCGGTCCCGGTCATAAGCTCGATGGCATGAGCATGCATCCCCAGGGCGCCCGCGCCGAGCTGCTCGCCGCCGCGGCCGACCACTCCTGGAGCGTGCCGATCCCTCCGCTCGCGGATCCGGGCCGCGCCCATGACGCCTCGGTGCTCATGCTCTTCGGCGTCCTCGATCGCATCCCCGCACCGACCGTCGATGCGGCCGTCGCGCGCGACCTCGACGTCCTGCTGCAGCGTCGCGCCCCGACCCTCTCCTCGCATCCGGGCCAGGTCTCCTTCCCCGGCGGGCGCGCCGAAGCGGCCGATGCCGACGCGGTCGCCACGGCGCTGCGCGAGGCCGAGGAGGAGACCGGCCTCGATCCCGCGGGAGTCGAGGTGCTCGCCACGCTCCCCGTGATCCCCCTCGCCGCGAGCAACCACCTCGTCACCCCGGTGCTCGCCTGGTGGCAGTCGCCGTCGCGCGTCGTCGCCGTCGACCACGCGGAGACCGTCGAGGTGTTCCGCGTCCCCGTCGCGCAGCTCCTCGACCCTGCGACCCGCTTCACCTCGACCCTGTCCCGTGCCGGGCGCACGTTCCGCGGGCCCGCGTTCGACGTCGACGGCACGATCGTGTGGGGCTTCACCGCCATGGTGCTCGACGCCCTGTTCGACGCCACCGGCTGGACCGTGCCCTGGGACACGGCGGACGAGCGTCCCATCGAGCTCTGACCGGGACCCACCGAAACCCCGCGCACGCGCCTCGATAGGCTGGACGGGTGAAGATCCTCGTCCTCGGTTCCGGTGCCCGTGAGCACGCGATCATCCTGGCGCTGCGCGCCGAGTCCCCCGCGCACGAGATCCTCGTCGCCCCCGGCAACGCCGGCATCGCGCAGGACGCGACACCCGTCGCCCTCGACCCGCTCGACGGCGCCGCGGTCACGGCCTTCGCGAACGAGCACGCGGTCGGCCTCGTCGTCATCGGCCCGGAGGCCCCTCTCGTGGCGGGCGTCGCGGACGAGCTCCGCGGCCGCGGCATCCCCGTCTTCGGGCCGGGCAAGGCCGCCGCGCAGCTCGAGGGCTCCAAAGCCTTCGCCAAGCGCGTCATGGACGCCGCCGGCGTGCCGACGGGCCGCGCGGTCCGCGCCGCCACTGTCGCCGAGGTCGAGGCCGCGTTCGACGACCTCGGCGCCCCCTACGTCGTCAAGGCCGATGGGCTCGCTGCGGGCAAGGGCGTCATCGTCACCTCCGACCGCGCCGAGGCCCTGGCCCACGCGGAGCAGTACCTCCCGGCCGGTCCCGTCCTCGTCGAGGAGTTCCTGTCCGGCCCCGAGGTCTCGCTGTTCTTCCTCAGCGACGGCGACACCGTGCGCGCGCTCAGCCCGGCACAGGACTTCAAGCGGGCCCTCGACGGCGACGCCGGCCCCAACACCGGCGGCATGGGGGCGTACTCGCCGCTGCCCTGGCTCGCGGAGCAGTTCGGCAGCGAGCAGGCGTTCGTGGAAGAGGTCACCCGCGACGTCGCCCTCCCGGTCGTCCGGCAGCTCGACGCGGAGGGGACCCCGTTCATCGGCCTCCTCTACGCCGGGCTCATCCTCACCCCGCAGGGCGTGCGCGTGATCGAGTTCAACGCGCGCTTCGGCGACCCGGAGACCCAGGTGGTGCTGCCGCGACTGGAGACCCCGCTGTCCCAGCTCCTCTTCGCCGCCGCCTCCGGCACGCTCGAGGACCAGCCGGAGCCCGTGTTCCGCGATGAGGTCGCGATCACCGTGGTCCTGGCGAGCGAGGGGTACCCGGAGGCGCCGCAGACCGGGCGCCCGATCGAGGGTCTGGACGAGGCCGCCGCCGTGGAGGGCGTCCGCCTGGTGCACGCCGCGACCGCGAGCCCCGACGCCCCGGGGGGTTCGCTCATCGCGACGGGTGGCCGTGTGCTGAACGTGGTCGCCGTGGCCCCGGACTTCCGCACCGCCCGCGACCGCGCCTACGACGCCCTCGGCCGCATCCGCCTCGAGGGGTCCCACCACCGCACCGACATCGCTGCCCGCGTCGCTGACTGACCCACTGCTCGGCGACCGTCCCCGTTGAAGTAGCGCGAATGGCTGCATCCCGACCGGGGATGCAGCCATTTGCGCGACTCGAACGGGGTCAGAGGACCTTGGACAGGAAGTCCTGGAGGCGCTCGTTCTTGGGGGCGCCGAACAGGTCGGTGGGAGTGCCCTCCTCGACCACGACGCCGCCGTCCATGAAGACCGTGCGGTCGGACACCTCGCGCGCGAAGCCCATCTCGTGAGTCACGAGCACCATGGTCATGCCACCCTCGGCGAGGTCGCGGATGACCTGCAGCACCTCGCCGACCATCTCCGGGTCGAGAGCGCTGGTGGCCTCGTCGAACAGCATGATCTCCGGGTCCATCGCGAGTGCACGGGCGATGGCCACGCGCTGCTTCTGACCGCCGGAGAGCGACGCGGGCTTCGCGTCCGCCTTCTCCGACAGGCCGACGCGCACGAGCAGCGAGCGGGCGCGGTCGCGGGCCTCGACCTTCGTCATGCGGCCGAGCTCGACCGGGGCGAGCGTGATGTTCTCCAGCACGGTCATGTGCGGGAACAGGTTGAAGTGCTGGAACACCATGCCGATGCGCTGGCGCACCTCGTCCAGCTTCACGCTCTTGTCGGTGAGGTCGACCCCGTCGATGATCACGTGCCCCGACGTCGGCTCCTCGAGCTTGTTGAGGCAGCGCAGCAGCGTCGACTTGCCCGAGCCGGAGGGGCCGATCACGGCGATGACCTCTCCGTCCTCGACCGTGAGATCGATGCCCTTGAGCACCTCGTTGTCGCCGAACGACTTGTGCAGGTCCCTGACCTCGATCTTGCTCATGCGTTGGCCTTCCTCTCCAGGCGGTTCGCGAGCAGCGTCAGGAGCGTGATCACGACGAAGTAGATGATGGCGACGATCGTCAGCACCTGTGCCGAGAGATACGTCGAGGCGATGATCTGACGCGAGACGAACGTCAGCTCGGCGAGACCGATGACGCTGATGAGCGATGTGTCCTTCAGCGTGATGATGCCCTGGTTCACGAACGACGGGATCATGATCCGGAATGCCTGCGGCAGCACGACCTTGCGCATCGTCTTCCAGTGGCTGAGGCCGAGCGAGCGCGATGCCTCCGCCTGACCGGGGTCGACGGCCTGGATGCCGCCGCGGATGATCTCCGTCATGTACGCACCGGTGTTCAGCGACAGGGTGATCGCACCGGCCACGAACGGGTCGAACTTCAGGTCGGGGATCAGCTGCGGGATGGCGAAGAACACGAAGAACGCCTGGATCAGGATCGGGGTCCCGCGGAAGACGTAGACGTAGGCCGTCGCGATCCAGCGGAACGGCGCGAACTTCGACAGGCGTCCGAAGCCGAAGATGATCCCGAGGATGAACGCCGCGATCACCGCGACGATCGTGGCGAGGATGGTGAGCCACAGACCCTGCATGAGGGCCGGCCAGTACTTCACCGCGACCGAGATGATGTCGGTGGGCTGCGCCTCCTGCGCGTCGTCACCCGTCGCGAGGTAGGTGTCCACGATCTCGTCGTACTCGCCGGAGTCCTGCAGGTTGGCGAGGCCGGCGTTGAACATCTCCAGGAGCTCGGCGTTCTCGCCCTTGTTCACCGCGAAGCCGTACTCGCCGCCGAGCGCGGGCTCGCCGACGAGACGGAAGCCCGACCCTTGCTGGATGCCGTAGGCGAGCACGGGGAAGTCCTCGAAGTAGCCGACGGCCTGTCCGGCCTTGACCGCATCGACCATGTCGGTCGTGTCCTGGTAGGGCGTGATCCGGAAGCCGTACTCGTCGACGTTCTCCTCGGCGAAGGTCTGCCCCTGGGTGCCGGTCTTCACCGCGACGGTCTTGCCGTCGAGGTCGTCGAGGGATTCGATGTCGCTGGACTCGAGCACCCCGAGCTGCACGCCGCTGGTGAAGTACGGGTCGCTGAAGTCGAAGGTCTGCTGACGCTCCTCGGTGATCGACATCCCGGCCATGACGGCGTCGACCTGGTTCGACTGCAGCGCCTGCACCGCGGCGTCGAAGCCGAGCTGGCGGATCTCGACCTCGAAGCCCTGGTCCTCCGCGATCGCGCGCAGGAGGTCCATGTCGATGCCGACCAGGTCGCCGGACTCGTTCGTGAACTCGAACGGGGCGAAGGTCGTGTCGGTGCCGATGACGTAGGTCTCGCCGTCGTCGGCCGCGGTGGCGGGCGCGGCTCCGGCGAGCAGCGCTCCGGCGGCGACGAGCGCGGCGAGAGCGGTCGCGCCGGCGGTGCGGCCGAACCGCCGCAGACGGCTCGGCGGAGAGGATGGATGGCGGCTCACGTCGAGTGCTCCTCGGGGTTCGGTAGGGCGGCCCGGCGGCCGCCGACCATCCACCCTAACCCCGCTCCTCCCGCGCACCGGAATCTCGGCGCGACCCCGAACAGCGCCGGAACCCGCGTGGATACCGGCGTGTCGGGGTCATCGCGGTCACGCCGGAGGGGTCGCGGCGGCGGCCCCGTCCTTCCGATCCTGCCCGCGGAGGAACAGCGAGGCGACCAGCGCGATGAGGATGACGCCGGCGGGCAGCAGCAGGGTCTGGGACATGCCTGCCGCGAAGCCCTCGGCGACCTGCCGCGGCAGCGCGCCGCTCCCGGTGCCGGCCGGAGCGTCGGCCAGACCGGGGAGGTTCGCCTCCAGCCGCGACTGCATGAACGCGGCGATCGAGGCGGAGCCGATGACCGAGCCGATGGTGCGGGTGGTGTTGTAGATGCCCGCACCGGCGCCGGCCTGCCGCGGCGGCAGCTTGCGCGTGGCCGTGGTCGCCAGCGGCCCCCACATGCCCGCGTTGCCGATGCCCATCAGCGCGGACGGCAGCAGGAACATCAGGATCGGGGTGTCCATCGTGGTCAGGGCCGAGTACCAGACCAGGGCGCCGGCGACGCAGAGCAGACCGGGGACGAGGATGATGCGCGGGTCGACGCGGTCCAGGATCTTCCCGGCGACCGGGGCGAGCACGCCCGACAGCACGGCCATCGGGATGAGCAGCATCGCGGCCTCGGTCGGGGTGAGCCCGCGCGCGGTCTGCAGGAAGAACATCATCGGCAGCGACATGCTCGTGACCGTGAAGCCGACCGCGGCGATCGCCACGTTCGCGCCGGAGAAGTTCCGGTCGCGGAAGAGGGCGAGGGGCACGAGGGGCTCGCTGCGGGTGCGCGCCTGCTGCACGATGAAGAGCGCGAGCACCACGACGCCGGCGATGATGAGGCCCCAGACCGAGATCGGTCCCGCGATGGTCCCCCAGTCGTACTTCTCGCCCTCCTGCAGCCCGAAGACGATGAGGAACAGCGCGACGGCGCTGAGCACGACGCCGACGAGGTCGAACCGGTGCGGGTGGGTCTTCAGCTTCGGCACGAGGATCCACGCGAGCACGAATGCGACGACGCCGACGGGGAGGTTGACGAAGAAGATCCACTCCCACCCGAAGCCGTCGACGAGCAGACCGCCCGCGAGGGGGCCGACGAGCGTGGCGACGCCGGCCGTGGCACCCCACAGGCCCATCGCCGCGCCGCGGCGGTTCGGCGGGAAGGTGCGGGTGATGACGGCCATGGTCTGCGGCGTCATGAACGCGGCGCCGAACCCCTGCACCGCGCGGGCCGCGATCAGGCCCTCGAGCGTCGTCGACAGTCCGCACCAGAGCGAGGCGAGGGTGAAGACCGCGAGTCCGATGAGGTAGATGTTCTTCGGGCCGAAGCGGTCGCCGAGTCGTCCGGTGATGAGCAGCGGCACGGCGTAGGCGAGGAGGTAGGCGCTGGTGACCCACACGACGTTGTCGAGGTTGTTCGTGTCGGGGTCGAGCGCGGCCTTGATCGCCGGGTTCGCGACGGACACGATCGTGGTGTCGACGAGGATCATGAAGAACCCGATGACGAGCGCCCAGAGCGCCGGCCACGGACTCTTCGGCGCGTGACCGGCGGCGAAGGGCCCCGTCTCGGGCCCCGAGGTCTGGCGGGAATCGGTCATTGCTGTGCAGCCTTTCGCTGAGCGCGGTAGCGGTCGGTGTCGTCGAAGGCGTCGGGGCCCCAGCGGAGCTCGTCGCCGTCGAGGCGGGTGAGGAGGGTGTCGAGCCAGCGGAGCTCGGCATCGAGCAGCGCCTCCTGCCGCTCGATCTCGACGAGGACCTGCGGCGGGACGCCCTTGGTGCGGGCGGCGGCGAGGCCGTCGTGGTGCAGCGCGTACGAGGCGACGAGGGCCTCCCGTCGCTCCTGCAGCAGCGCGACGGCGTCGTCGCGGTCGAGGTTGTGCGACTCGGCGAGCGCGACGCGGGCCTCGGTCTCGCGGTCGATGCGCGGGAGGGCACGACGCACCCACGCGACCACCGCCTCCCGGCCGGTGTCGGTGAGGGTGTAGGTCGTCCGCTCCGGTCGGTTGCCCTCGCGGTCCGTGCCGACCTCGTCGAGCAGACCGGCCCGCTGGAGCCGGGCGACCGTGTGGTACAGCGTGCCGTTGGTGACGGTGATGAGCCGGTCGTCGTGACGCGCGCGGAGCAAGCGGACCATCTCGTACGGGTGCATGTCGCTCTCGCGGAGCAGCGCGAGCACCATCACTCCGAGCGGCGTGAGTCCCGCCACCACATCCCTACTCTTCCCCACGCCTCTCCCCCCTGTCCCCTGCTCTGTCGCCCCGTCGAATAGTCCACATGGACTATACACCCGCCCTTCCTCCGCCGAGACCCCGGTTTCCCGCCGAGACCCCGGGGTCGCGGCGCGCACACCCCGGGGTCTCGACGCGAACGCGGGGTCTCGGCGCGGAAGAACACGCATCACCGGGATAATGGGCGGGTGAGCACACCGTCCGCAGGAAACGCGCAGGCCATCCCCGGGTGGCGACACCTCTACTCCGGAAAGGTCCGCGACCTCTATGCCTCGGAGGACCCGGCCGACACCCGCATCCTCGTCGTCGCGTCCGACCGGGTGAGCGCCTTCGACGTCGTGCTCTCCCCCGGCATCACCGACAAGGGCGCCCTGCTGACGCGCCTCAGCCGCTGGTGGTTCGCCCAGCTCGACGTGCCGAACCACCTCACGGACGGCGACCTGCCGGAGGAGGTGGCCGATCGCGCCATGCTCGCCCAGTCGCTCGAGATGCTGCCGATCGAGTGCGTCGTGCGCGGGTACATCACCGGCTCCGGCTGGGCCGAGTACCAGGAGCACGGCACCGTGTGCGGCATCGCCCTGCCGGAAGGGCTGCAGAACGGCGACCGCCTGCCCGAGCCGCTGTTCACCCCGGCCTACAAGGCGCCGATGGGCGAACACGACGAGAACATCACGTTCGACCGGGTCGTCGAGCTCGTCGGGGCGGACCGGGCGGCCGAGCTCCGCGACGCCTCGCTCGCGATCTACCGCCGGGCCGCGGCCATCGCCGAGGAGAAGGGCCTCATCCTCGCCGACACGAAGTTCGAGTTCGGGACCGACGCCGACGGCACCCTCCGCCTCGCCGACGAGGTCCTCACGAGCGACTCCTCCCGGTACTGGGACGCCGAGGCCTGGCGCACGGGGTCGACCCCGGCGGAGCGGATGGCAAGCTTCGACAAGCAGATCGTGCGCGACTGGCTCGCGGCGAACTGGGACAAGCAGGGCGAGCCCCCCGTGCTACCCGAGGAGGTCGTGGCCCGGACGGCCGCCCGCTACCGCGAGCTCATCGACCGCCTCGGAGCCTGACGCCGCGCTCCCCGCCGCCTCCGGGCGCACAGGGAAAACTCAGGAATCGGTAGTGTTGCTCCAGCACTCCGCCCCCGATCCCGAACCCTGAGGAGCCCGCATGGCTTTGTGGAAGCTGCACGGAAACGGCCGCACCGTCGAGCCCGGCGCCGTCGTCACCCCCGAGGAACGTCTGTCCTGGCCCGCGACCATCGCCATCGGCGCCCAGCACGTCGTCGCCATGTTCGGCGCCACGTTCCTCGTGCCGACGCTCACCGGCTTCCCCGTGTCGACCACGCTGCTCTTCAGCGGCATCGGCACGCTGCTCTTCCTCCTCATCACGAAGAACCAGCTGCCGAGCTACCTCGGCTCCTCGTTCGCCTTCATCGCCCCCATCACCGCGGCCGTCGCGGCAGGCGGCACCGGCTCGGCCCTCGCGGGCGTGGTCGCGGTGGGCGTTCTCCTCGCGGTCGTCGGACTCGTCGTGCAGTTCGTCGGCCTCCGCTGGGTCGATGCCCTGATGCCCCCGGTCGTCGCCGGCGCCATCGTCGCGCTCATCGGCTTCAACCTCGCCCCCACCGCCTGGAGCAATTTCGCGCTCGACCCCGTGACCGCCACGATCACCCTCGTCGCGATCATCCTCTTCGCGGTGCTCTTCCGGGGCTTCCTCGGCCGCATCTCGATCTTCCTCGGCGTCGCCGTCGGCTTCATCTGGGCCGCGTTCAACGGCTCGTTCGAGGTGCCCAACCCGCTCCGTGGCGACAAGACCCCGGCGGAGCTCATCGCGGACGCCCCCTGGATCGGCCTCCCGCACTTCCAGTTCCCGGACTTCGTCGAGCCGGGGACCTGGTCGACCATCGCGATGTTCCTGCCCGTCGTGCTCGTGCTCATCGCGGAGAACGTCGGTCACGTGCGCGGCGTCGCGACCATGACGGAAGACCCCGCGATCAACCGCCACACCGGTCGCGCCCTCATCGCCGACGGTGTCGCCACGACCATCGCCGGCGGCTTCGGCGGCTCGGGCACCACGACCTACGGCGAGAATATCGGCGTCATGGCCGCGACCCGCGTGTACTCCACCGCCGTGTACTGGGTGGCGGGTCTGTTCGCGATCCTCCTGGCGTTCTCGCCCAAGGTCGGCGAGGTGTTCAACTCGATCCCCGCGGGCGTGCTCGGCGGGGCGACGACGGCGCTCTACGGCCTCATCGGGATCATCGGGATCAAGATCTGGGTGGACAGCCGGGTCGACTTCTCGCGTCCGGTCAACCAGTACACCGCGGCGGTGTCCCTCGTGATCGGCATCGCCGGGTTCACGATGCAGCTCGGCGACTTCGCCTTCGGCGGGATCGTGCTGGGGACGGTCGCGGCGCTGCTGATTTACCACCTGGGCAACCTCATCGCCCGGGCGCGGAAGACCGGTGCCGACGACCCGAAGCCCCTCGAGCCCGTCGGCCCTCTCGGCGGCGACCCCGCGTAGGTCCCGCCCCGGCCCCTGAAGCGTGCGGGACGGCTTTCGCCCCTCCCGCACTCCGCGGAGGCCCGTTTTCGCACTCGCACCGGGTGCCGGACGGGTGCGCGAGCCCGAGGCATTCACGGCCCGGATCGGCCTTGGTCGGCCGCGTCGCGTGCGGGATCGAAATGGGGCCCTGCCGGGCTGCGGGAGGGCCGGTTTTGCACTCTCCAGACAGGAACATCCGGCCCGCGCGGTGCGCGCGGGTCCGGCCCCCACGGTGCGGGGTCGAAAAGGGGCGCCCCCGGCGGGTGGGAGGGGCGTAACCGCACTCGCACGCGAGGACCTTCGCGGGCCAGAGGGGGCGGGATCAGAAACGGGCGTGCCCGGTACATGGGGGGAACGTCATCGCACTCGCACGCGGGAGACGTTTCCTAGTCAGAGGGGGCGGGATCAGAAACGGGCGTGCCCGGCGGGTGGGAGGGACTTAATCGCACTCGCACACGGGAGACATTCCCGGGTCGGAGGGGCGGGATCGGAAACGGGCGTGCCCGGCGGGCGGGAGGACCGTATTCGCACTCTCACGCGGGGGCGCTGCCGGGGTCAGAGCATGCGGGATCGGAAAGGGGCGTCGGAGGGGTGCGGGAGGGGTTTTTTGCACTCCGCACGGGCGGGGCGGGCGGGCGGGGTCAGGCGATCGTGGCGAGGAGGGCGTCGGCAGAGAGGGTCGCGCCGGCGTCGGCGCGCGGGGTGAGGGTGCCGGCGCGGTGCGCGGTGACCGTGGTCTCCATCTTCATCGCGTCGAGCACGGCCACCGGGTCCCCCTCGGCCACCGTGGCCCCGTCGTCGACGAGCCAGCGGACGAGCGTGCCCGGCGCGGGGACCCGCAGCTCGGAGGGGTCCGCCGAGGGCACGGGTGCCGTGACTTCTCCCGCCGAACGGCCGATGCCCGCCAGCAGCTCCGCGGGCAGACCGAGCATCACGCGGCGGCCGTCGATCTCCACCGGGAACCGCTGCAGCCCGGAGACCGGGGCGACCGCGGGGCGCGGCTGTGCCTCCAGCACCGGGAGCAGCACGGTCTCGATCCACTGGGTGTGCACGGCGAAGGTCGCGGTCGCGAACGCGGGGTCGTCGATGGCACGGAGGTCGAACGGGATCACGGTCGCCGGACCCTCGACGGCGAGCTCCCGCAGGGCCCGACGCGCACGGACGAGAGCCGCGTCCCGGGTGTCCGCGTGCACGATGAGCTTCGCGATCATCGAGTCGAACGCGGGCTGCACGGTGTCTCCGGCCTCGATGCCGCTGTCCCACCGCACGCCGGGTCCACCGGGGATGCGCAGGCCGTCCACCCGTCCGGGGCTGGGCAGGAACCCGCGGCCGGGGTCTTCGGCGTTGATGCGGAACTCGAACGCATGCCCGGTCGGCGCCGGGGTCTCGGTGAACGACGGCCCCTCGCCGAACGCGATACGGAACTGCTCGCGGACGAGGTCGGTCCCGGTGACCTCCTCGGTCACGGGGTGCTCCACCTGCAGCCGGGTGTTCACCTCGAGGAACGAGATCGTGCCGTCCGCGGCGAGGAGGAACTCGACCGTGCCGGCGCCGCGGTACTGCACCTCGGCACAGATCGCCCGTGCCGCGTCGTGGAACGCCGTCCGCTGCGCCGCCGTCAGACCGGGCGCAGGAGCCTCCTCGATGAGCTTCTGGTTGCGGCGCTGCATCGAGCAGTCGCGGTCGCCCACGACGACCACGCCGCCGCGCCCGTCGCCGAGCACCTGCACCTCGATGTGCCGCGGACTCTCCAGGAAGCGCTCCACGAAGCACTCCCCGCGGCCGAACGCGGCGGTCGCCTCGCGGGTGGCCGCGTCGAACGCGTCGGCGACCTCCGACAGCTCGCGGACGACCTTGAGCCCTCGGCCTCCGCCGCCGAACGCGGCCTTGATGGCGATGGGCAGACCGTGCTCCTCGGCGAACGCCACCGCCTCCTGCGGCCCGGACAGCGGCTGATCCGTGCCCGCGGCGAGCGGGGCGCCGACGCGCTGCGCGATCCGGCGCGCGGTCATCTTGTCGCCGAGCGCGTCGATGCTCTCCGGCGACGGCCCGATCCACACGAGTCCGGCGTCTTCGACGGCCCGCGCGAAGGCAGCACTCTCGGACAGGAAGCCGTAGCCGGGGTGCACGGCGTCGGCGCCGCTGCGGCGAGCCGCGTCGATCAGCGCCTCGATGGACAGGTACGTCGTCGCCGCGGTGTCGCCGTCGAGGCCGATCGCCTCGTCCGCGAGCCGCACGTGAAGGGCATCCGCGTCCTGATCGGCGTAGACGGCGACCGACGTGTAGCCGGCTTCGGCGCACGCGCGGATCAGGCGTACCGCGATCTCGCCGCGGTTGGCGATCAGCACAGAGGTCATGAGGTCTCCTTGACGGTGAAGCGCACCCGTACGCCCGGCGGGAGCTGAGCGGCGAGGTCGAGGCTGCGGTCGGTGAGGGCACCGATGATGGGATAGCCGCCGGTGAGCGGATGATCGGGGAGGAAGAGCACGGGCTGGCCGTCCGGCGGCACCTGGATGGCCCCGGTCACGGCGCCTTCGCTCGGCAGCTCGCCGCCGACCGCGCGTTCCAGGGGCACGTCGCCGTGCAGGCGGATGCCCACGCGGTCGGAGCGCGGCGTGACCGTCCACTCCTGCCCGGTGAGCGCGTCGAGGCCGGCAGCGGTGAACCAGTCGTCGCGGGGCCCGAGCGTGATCTCCAGCGTGGCCAGCTCCCCGGCTGCGGGAAGGGCGCGCGGCACCGGATCCGGCTCCACGGCGGCCACGGCGGCAGCCCCGATCGGAAGGAGATCGCCGGCGGCCAACGGCGCGGGACCCAGCCCGGCGAGCGTGTCGGTCGCGCGGCTGTCGAGCGCCGCAGCCGGAGCGAAGCCGCCGCGGACGGCGATCACGGACCGGAGACCGCGCTCGGGATGGCCCAGCGTGAGCTCGTCGCCGTCGACGGTCGCGAACGGCACGCCGGGGAGGAGCGTGCGCTCGATGCCGTCGGCGTCGGTGAGCGTGAGCGAACCCGTGGCCCCGGTGACGGCGGCCACACCTGCGCCGTGGAAGCGCAGCACGGCCCCGCCGACGCTCTCCAGCACAGCCGCCGCCGGCGTATTGCCCACGGCCCGGTTCGCCGCGTGCATCGCGACACGATCGGCGACGCCGGAGGCCGAGACGCCCAGCGCCGCGAAACCGGGGCGTCCCGCGTCCTGCACGAGGAGCTGCAGCGACGGTCGCACGACCTCGACCGCCGGACCGTCCCCGCGACGGGCGACCCGCGTCGCGTCGGCCGATGCCGGCGACGCCGCGACCGACTCCCGCTCCGCACGCACGAAGCGCACGCGGCGGCCCGGCGCGAGCAGAGCCGGCGGGTCGCGATCGATGTCCCACATCTCCAGGGCGGTCCGGCCGATGAGCTGCCAGCCGCCGGGGCTCTCCCGCGGATACACGCCGCTGAACGCCCCGGCGAGGGCGACGGAACCGGCGGGCACCCGGGTGCGGGGCGACGACCGCCGCGGCACGTCGAAGAGAGGGTCGCCGCTCACGGCATAGCCGAAGCCGGGAGCGAAGCCGGAGAAGGCCACGCGCCAGTCGGCGGCGAGGTGACGGGCCACCAGTTCCTCCGCCGAGACGTCGAGGAGCGCGGCCGCCTCGTCCAGATCCTCCCCGTCGTAGCGGACCGGGATGGTGACCTCGCCCGCGTCGGGCAGCGCCGCAGCGTCGACCTCGGTCGCGGCGAGCGCCTCGGCGAGCGCGGCGGCCGAGGTGCGGTGCGGGTCGAAGCGCACGAGCACGGTGCGGGCACCGGGGATGCGCTCCAGGACACCGGGCACGTCGCTCCATGCGAGATTCAGCCGCATGGCCTGCTCGAGGTCGTCCGCCTCGACGAGCAGCGCGCTGTCGGAGGCCGTGAGGATGCGCATCAGACCCGGTACTCCGCATCCGGCACATCGGTGATGAACATGTAGCCCGGGGCGTGGGTGACGGCGAACGGCGGCTTCGACGCCATGATCGCCGCCTGCGGGGTCACGCCGCACGCCCAGAACACGGGGATCTCGCCGGGGCGGATCTCGGGGGCGTCCCCGAAGTCCGGCGCCATCACATCGGCGATACCGAGCGACGCCGGGTCGCCGATGTGCACGGGCGCACCGTGCACCGCCGGGGTGCGCCCGGAGATCTGCACGGCATCGGCCACGCGGTCCGCGGGGATCGGACGCATGGAGACCACCATCTCGCCGCGCAGCCGTCCGGCCGGGGAGCAGTCCACCGCCGTGCGGTACATCGGCACGTTGCGCCCGAGCTCCTGATGGCGGATCGGGATCCCGGCCTCGACGAGCCCCGTCTCGAACGTGAAGCTGCAGCCGATGAGGAAGGCGACGAGGTCGGGATGCTCGTCCCACGCCGCCGTCGCGTCGGACACCTCCTCCACGAGCTCGCCGTCCCGCCAGATGCGGTACCGCCCGATGTCGGTGCGGATGTCGCTGCCCGGCGCGAGCCGCGACTCCACCTCCCCCTGCTCGATCACCTCGAGGACGGGGCAGGGCTTCGGGTTGCGCTGCGCGTAGAGGAGGGTCTCGAAGGCCCAGTCCGCGGGCACCGCGATGAGGTTCGCCTGGGTCAGCCCCGGGGCGACGCCGCTGGTCGGCGCGGAGTGGCCGACGCGGTGCGCCGCACGGGCGGCCCGGGCGTCGGCGAGCTGGGCGGGAGTCGCGAGCACGGCCATGTCAGACTCCGGCGAACGGGGCGATCGTGATGCCCTCCGCCTGCAGCAGGCGCTTCGTCTCCGCCGCCATCGCGACCGAGCCCGGGCTGTCGCCGTGCACGCAGATCGACTGCGCGGACACGGCCACGTCGGTGCCGTCGATCGCCCGGATCACGCCGTCCGCGGCCAGGCGCACCATCCGCTCGGCCACCGCGGTGGGGTCGTGCAGCACGGCCCCCTCCTCGGTGCGGGAGACGAGCTGACCGTCCGGCTGGTAGGCGCGATCGGCGAAGGCCTCCGCGGCGACCGCGAGTCCTGCTCGTTCGGCGACGTCGAGCACGACGCCGCCGGCGAGGCCGAGTAGCACGAGCGAGGGGTCGATCGCCTTGATGGCCGCCACGACGTCCTTCGACTGCCGCTCGTCGCGGGCGATGGTGTTGTAGAGCGCCCCGTGCGGCTTGACGTAGGAGACCCGCCCACCGACCGCGGCGGTGAGCCCGAGGAGCGCACCGAGCTGGTACTCCACGTGCGCCTGCAGCGTGGCCGAGTCGATGTCGACCTTCGTGCGCCCGAAGTTCTCGTAGTCGCGGTACCCGGGGTGGGCGCCGATCACGACGCCGCCGGCGACGGCCGCGGCCAGGGTCTCGCGGATCCCCTCCGGGCTGCCCGCGTGGAACCCGCACGACACGTTCGCGCTCGTGACGATCTCGAGCATGCTCGCGTCGTCGCTGACGATCCGGTCGGGGACATTCTCGCCGAGGTCCGAGTTCAGGTCGATGGTCGCCATGTCACGCTCCGATTCCGAGGAAGGCGAAGATGGGGCCGATCGAGACGGCGCCCATGTACCAGGTGAGGGCGGTCACGACGGTGCCCGCGATGAGCAGCCACATCGGGTACTTCCGGTCGCCGAGCAGGTCGCGGCGGAACCAGCCGATGTACATGAACACCGTCAGCCCGATGGGGAGGATCAGGCCGTTGAAACCGCCGACGAAGACGAGGATCGCGGCCGGGGCCGTGCCGATCGCCAGGTAGACCGCCAGCGACACGACGATGAACGCGACGGTGGCGAGCTGCAGCGGCCAGCCCCCGCGGAGCTTGGCGGTGAAGGTCGAGAGGAAGGTCGCCGAGGTGTACGCGGCGCCGATGACCGAGCTGATCGCGGCGGCCCAGAAGATCGCGCCGAAGATCCGCAGACCGGCGTCGCCGAGCACCGCACCGAATGCCTGCCCTGCCGGGTTGGCGGCCTGCGAGGAGAGGTCGAGCGCCACGCCGGAGGCCACCACGCCGAGGATCGCGAGGAAGAGCACGTAGCGCATGATGCCGGTCACGAGGATGCCGTTGGCGGCGGCGCGCATGACGGGCTTCGCGTACTGCGGGCCCACGTGGCCGGAGTCGAGGTAGCGGTGAGCGCCGGAGTAGGTGATGTAGCCGCCGACCGTGCCGCCGACGATCGTCGTGATGGTGGCGAAGTTGAGCTGGTCGGGCACGAAGGTCTGGCGCAGGGCGTCGCCGATGGGCGGCTGGGCGATGAGGGCGACGACGAGGGTCATCACGATCATGCCGACGCCGAGGATGATGAGGACGACGTCCATCACCTTGCCGGCCTTCTTCACGAGGAAGATGATGATCGCGAGGGCCGCCGTGAGCGCGCCGCCGAGCTTCGGATCGATGCCGAGGAGGGCGTTCAGGCCCAGGCCGCCGCCGGCGATGTTGCCGATGTTGAACGCGAGCCCGCCGATGACGACGAGGACGGCGATGACGTGGCCGGAGAAGGGGATGGCGCTGTTGGCGAGCTCGCCGGCCCGCTTGCCGGACGAGGTGATCATGCGCCAGATGTTCAGCTGCACCGCGATGTCGACGAGGATCGACACGAGGATGGCGAACGCGAACGCGGCTCCCATCTGGGCGGTGAACGTCGCGGTCTGGGTGATGAAGCCGGGGCCGATGGCGCTCGTCGCCATGAGGAAGATGGCGCCGATGACGGCACTGCGGCCGGCGCGCTTCTTCGCGTGGGCGGCACGGGCTTCGTCCTCGGGGGTGAGAGCGGGGGCGGACTGCTCGGACATAGGGGGGTCCCATCGTCGTTGGTGGGTGTCGGGTGACCCCCAGTGTAGAACGGACAGAACCTGATTGTTCAACAATCATGTTTCCGTCGTGCTACAGCGCGGTTGCTTTCGTGTGATCATCGGCACGATCTCCCGCACCGACCGCGCCTACGATGAAGGCATGAACCAGCAGGGCCCGCTCGCCGACGTGCTCCGTCAGCGCATCATCGACGGCGACGTCGCCCCGGGCTCCCGGCTGTCGGAGTCGTCGCTCGCTGAGAGCTTCGACGTGTCGCGCAACACCCTGCGCGAGGCGTTCCGGGTGCTCGCGGAACAGGGGCTCGTCGCGCACATCCCGCACCGCGGCGTCTCCGTGGCCTCTCCCACGATCGCCGACGTCATCGACATCTACCGCGCCCGCCGCGTCATCGAGTGCACGGCTCTGCGGCAGTCCGAGCCCGAGCATCCGGCCGTCCAGCGCATGACCGACGCGGTCGCCGCGGCCGAGGCCGCCGTCGCCGGCGTCTCGGCCGACGACGCGTCCGCCTGGCGCGCGGTCGGCAGCGCGAACATGGCGTTCCACGTCGCGCTCGTCGATCTCGCCGACAGCCCGCGTCTCGCCCGCACCTACCGGAACGTCGCGGCGGAGCTGCGCCTCGCGTTCCTGAAGATCGACGACCCCCGCGCGCTGCACGAGCCGTTCGTCCGGAAGAACCGCGCCGTCCTCGACACGTTCCTGACCCGGGGCGCCGAGGCCGGGGCCGCCGAGTTGGAGCGGTACCTCGTGCAGTCGGAGCGGGTCGTGCTCGGCGCGTTCGCGCGGATGCACCTCGACTGATCCGGGTCCGCGGCTCAGGACGCGTCGGTCCGCAGCGCCGCCGTGGCCCGCGGCCGGGGTTCGCCCTCGTGCGGCGTCGGCAGCCCAGGCAGCGCGGCGGTCGGCTCGGGCAGACCGTACCGGCGGTGCAGCCAGCGCCGCGCGTCCTCGAGCGGATACGTGTCGCCGAAGACGCAGTACTTCACGAACACCCCCTCCAGGGTGCTGCGGAGCATGACCTCCTCCAGCGCCGGATCCTCGGCGCCTCGGGCACGGAACACCGCGCGCACGGCATCCTCGGCGGCCGTCGCGCCGTCCGCATAGCGCTGCTCCGACTCCGCGAACAGCCGATGCGTCAGCGGCTGCTGCTGCATGGCGAGCACCGCGCGCTGCAGAGGCATCGCGAAGGCCGTCGCGCCGATCGCCCCGTCGATGATCGCGGCGAGCATCTCGTCGGGCGTGCCCTCGACCTGCGCGAACCCCAGCACCGTCTCGAACCACCGGTCGATCACCGCGGCGACGAGCTGGTCCTTGCCGCCGAAGTGGTAGTTCACCAACCCCTGGGCGACGCCGGCGCGACGCGTGATCTCGGCGATGCCCGCCCCGGCGACGCCGCGCTCGCTGAAGACCTCGATCGCCGCCTGGAGGATGTTCTCGCGTGCGCGCTCCCGCGCCGCACGGTTCTGCGCATCCGATCGCGCCATGCGGTGTCCACCTCCCGGGTCGTCCGGCGGAATTCCCTCACGGGCCGTCTCGGGATAGATTAATCACTGAATGCTCGTTCAACCTATGGAGGGTGCGAGCACTCGCGGCGCGGGGGTTCGCCGCAGCGGGCCACGGACGCGTCTTCCGCCGATGGAGGGGGTGGCGGAGACGCGTCCGTGGTCATCCTCGACCTCCGGCCTACGACGAGGGACCGACGACCAGGCCCGGGCGTCGACCGCCGGTGCCGACGTCCGGCCGAGCCACGGCGGCACCTTCGACGGCGACGGATGCGGCCGATTCCTGACCTGAGTGCAGAAAGCGGGCGACGGGCCGTGTCGCGCCTTGACCCCGTCGAAATCGCGCGGTTAGCGTGAGCGGGCTTCGGCCCCTCGGTGGCAGCGATGCTCACCGTTCCGGCCGGAGTCCGCTCGCTCACCGGGCGCGCGGCACCGCTCAGATCGAAGAGGATCTTCCATGCGATTCACCAGAAAACTCGCGCTCGCCGCCACCGCGGCGGCCGCGCTCAGCCTCAGCGCGGTCATCCCCGCCACGGCCGCGTCCCCCGACGACTCCGCGCCCTCGTACCAGGAGTTCGCGGCGTCGACCTATCGGGACATCGACGGCGCCTACGTCGTCAACGGCGATGAGGTGATCTCGAACAAGAAGGAGCTGCGCGCGTTCTACGACCGGCTGATCGGCCCGGAGACCCGCACCGACGGCCTCATCGTCAACACGGTCAACAACATCGACGACAAGTGGTCCGCCTCCCAGGTCGCCAACCTCACCTACTGCGTGAGCACGAAGTTCGGCAGCCGTCACGCCGACGTCGTCCGAGCGATGGAGGGCGGCGCCGCACTCTGGGAGTCCGCGTCCTCGAAGATCGACTTCCGCTACGTGAGCAGCGCCGACGCCAACTGCACCACGCGGAACAACGCCGTCGTCTTCTCCGTCGAGCCGGTGGCCACGACGCAGTACATCGCCCGCGCCTTCTTCCCCAGCACGCCGGCCCGGCAGCAGAACGTCCTCATCGACGACTCGATCTGGAGCGCCGGAGCGTGGACCCCGACCAACGTGCTCGGCCATGAGCTCGGCCACGTCCTCGGCTTCCGCCACGAGCACACCCGCCCGGAGGCGGGCACCTGCTTCGAGGACAACAACTGGCGTCCGCTCACGCCGTACGACTCGTCGTCGATCATGCACTACCCGCAGTGCAACGGCAGCTCGGCCGATCTGTCGATGACCAGCGTCGACCGCAGCGGCGTCGTCTCGCTCTACGGGAACTGACGCCCTCGTCGGACCCGTTCCGGCACCACCGAGGCCCGGTCGTTCCGCGACCGGGCCTCACCCGTGTCCGCGGTCGGTGCGGCTCAGGCGGAGCCGCGGACGACGAGCTCGGTCGGCAGGATGGTCGTCCGAGGCGGATCCTCGCCGGCAAGCCGGGAGAGCAGCACCTGCGTCATCGCCTCGCCCTGGGCGTACATGGGCTGGCGCATGGTCGTCAGGGGCGGGTCGGTGCTGAGGGCCACCGAGGAGTCGTCGAAGCCGACGAGCGCGATGTCCTCCGGCACCCGCACCCCGGCGGCGCGGAGGGCCATGAGCGCCCCGCGGGCCATGAGGTCGCTGGCGACGAAGATCGCGTCCGGCCGCCCTTCCGCGAGCAGACGGCGGGCGGCATCGGCTCCGCTCGCCTCGCTGTAGTCGCCCTCCTCCTCCGCGAAGGGGGTCAGCCCCGCGGCGGCGAGCGCGGCGCGGAACCCCTGCACGCGGTCGGTCGACGACGGCATCGTGAGCGGACCGGAGATCGTGGCGATGCGGGTGCGTCCGATGTCGACGAGGCGCTGCGTGGCCGCCCGTGCCCCGGCGACGTTGTCGACGTCGACCACGTAGTCGCCTTCGGCCCGGCGCACCGGACGGCCGCCGTAGACGACGGGGACCGCGTCGGCGATCCGGTCGACGAACGCGTCGCTCGTGTGGTGCGACACGATGAGCGCGCCGTCGACGCCGCCGTTGCGCACGAAGCTCGTCATCTTGTCGCCGGGGTCGTCGCTCGCGATCAGCAGGTTCAGGAGGTAGTCGGAGCTGCGGAGCGCGCCGGTGATGCCGGCCACGATCGCCGCGAAGAACGGGTCGCCGAAGAAGCGGGTCGTGTCCTCGGGGACGATGAGGGCGATCGCGTGCGTCTGCCGGGAGGCGAGCGAGCGCGCGGCACGGTTCGGAACGTAGTTGAGCTCGTCGATCGCGGCGCGCACGGCGGCGAGCGCTTCCGGGCTGACCGCGGTCGACCCGTTGACGACGCGCGACACGGTCGACCGGGACACGCCGGCGGCCGCTGCGACCTCCTCGATGGTCGCGCGGGGCGACATCATCGCTTGCTCTCTTCCATCGCCCCATTCTCATCCACCCGGAGCCAGGCCGTGAAAATCCCCGCTTCGAGTCGCCCGATTGGTCCCATTTCGGCCGCAGATGGGACCAATCGGGCGATTCGAACGGGTCAGAGGGACCGGGCGGCGATGATCCGGGCGTACTCGCGGCCGGAGTCCTTGACCGTCCGCTCCTGGGTGTCGTAGTCCACGCGGACGATCCCGAAGCGCTTGTCGTAGCCCCAGGCCCACTCGAAGTTGTCGAACAGGGACCAGTAGAAGTAGCCGCGGACGTCCACGCCGCTGTCCCTGGCGTCCAGCACGGCGTCGAGGTGCGCGCGCAGGAACGCGGTGCGGTCGGCGTCGGGCACCCGCGTCTCCCCGTCCTCCACCAGGACGGTGTCGTCGTAGGCCGCGCCGTTCTCCGTCACCGAGAGGACCACACCCGCGGGCTCGGCGTACTCAGTCCAGAGCCGCTGCAGGAGTCGCGTGAGTCCCTCCGGCTGGACCTCCCAGCCCTGGGCGGTCCGCGGCAGTCCGCGCTCGACCGCGTGGATGCCCTCGTGCGAGGGATACGGGCTCCGCGTCACGTGCGCCGTCTCCGGGCCGCTGGACACCGCCGCGTCGTCGGGCCCCGTGCCGGACACGAGGTCGCCGTGGTAGTAGTTCACGCCCTGTGTGTCGATGCGCTGGGCGATCGTGTCGAGGTCGCCCTCGTGCACCGCGGCCTCGAACCGCGCCACGGCCTCGGGGTCCACCGCGCGGATGTCCTCCACGGTGTCGGCGGGGTAGGCACCGCGGTAGATGGGGTCGAGGAACCACCGGTTGAACTGGCCGTCCAGCCGCCGGGCCGCGTCGACATCCGCGGGGTTCTGCGGGTCGGCGGGGTCGGCCACCGTGTGGTTCAGCGTGATGCCGAGGTTGAGGGAGGCGTCGCGGCCGCGGAGCTCCCGCACCGTCGCACCGTGCGCGAGCAGCAGGTGGTGCGAGGCCAGCAGCCCCTCGGCGACGCTCGTGTGCCCTGGCGCGTGCTCGCCCCCGGTGTAGGAGAGGAAGGACGAGCACCACGGCTCGTTCAGGGTCGTCCACACGTTCACGCGGTCGCCGAGGGCGTCGTGCATGGTGCCCGCGTACTCCAGGAAGCGCTCGACGGAGTCGCGGTTCGTCCAGCCGCCGACCTCCTGCAGGGCCTGGGGCATGTCCCAGTGGTACAGCGTGAGCCAGGGCAGGATGTCGGCCGCGAGGAGCTCGTCGACGAGGCGGCTGTAGAAGTCGACCCCCGCCTGGTTGACCGCGCCGCCGTCGGGGCGCACGCGCGACCACGAGGTGGAGAAGCGGTACGTCTGGAGGCCGAGCTCCTTCATCAGCGCCACGTCCTGCGGATACCGGTGGTAGTGGTCGCACGCCACATCCCCGTCGTCGCCGCCGACCACGGCCCCCGGCACCCGGCAGAAGGCGTCCCAGATGGAGGCCGTCCGTCCGTCCTCGAAGGCGGCGCCCTCGATCTGGTAGGCCGCGGTCGCCGCGCCGAAGAGGAAGTCCGAGGGGAAGGCACGCGTCATAGGGGTCATCCTTTCACCGCGCCCGCCATGATGCCACTGACCAGCTGCCGCCCCGCGATCACGAAGAGCACGAGGAGCGGAAGGGTCGCGAGCACCGCGCCGGTGAGCACGATCGAGTAGTCGATGTAATAGCCGGACTGCAGCTGGCTGAGCGCCGTCTGCAGCGTCGGGTTCTGGGGGGAGAGCACGATCAGGGGCCAGAGGTAGTCGGTCCAGGCGGTCATGAACGTGAACAGTCCGAGGATCGCCATGGCCGGCCGCGCCGCGGGCACCCCGACGGTGAGGAAGGTGCGGAACTGGTTCGCGCCGTCGACCCTGGCGGCCTCGATGAGCTCGTCCGGGATCACGTCCACGAGGTACTGCCGCATGAAGAACACCCCGAACGCCGTGACGAGGGTCGGCACGATCACCGCACCGATCGTCCCCGTCCAGCCGAGTTCGCGCATCAGCATGAACAGCGGGATGATGCCGAGCTGCGTGGGGATGGCCATGGTCGCGATCACGAACACCATGAGGCCGTCCCGCCCGCGGAAGCGGAGCTTCGCGAACGCGTAGCCGGCGAGCGTCGAGAACGTGACGACGGAGATCGTGATGATCGTCGAGATGAGGAAGGAGTTGCCGAGGGCGAGCCAGAACGGGATCGCGTCGAACACCTTCGCCGCGTTCGCGAGGAAGTTGCCGCCGGGGATGAGGGGCAGGGTCTCGCCGCGGGTCGCGTTCGTCCCGCTCGCGACGACGAACGACCACCACAGCGGGTAGGCGCCGCCGATGACGAAGGCCGCGAGGAGCCCGTAGGTGAGGAAGCCGGGGCGGCTGCCGAGACCGGCGCTCCCGCTCGCGGTGCCGCGCCGGCGGCGGATCCGCTCCGGCACGCTGAGGGCCTGGGTGGCGGTCATCGCGCCTCCTCCTTCCCGGTCGGGCGGATGCGGCGTCGGGCCGCGCGGTTCTTCGGGGCGTCTCCGGTGGCGATGCGCCGGGAGATCAGGAAGTTGATGAGGCCGATCGCGACGATCAGCAGGAAGAGCAGGATCGCGACGGCCGAGGCCTCACCGAGGTTGCGGCGGAAGAACGCCAGCTCCCAGAGGAACAGCACGGTGGTCTGGAACTGCCGGTCGCTGCCGCCGATGCCGCCCGCGGTGGAGACGTCGAACAGCCGCGGCTCGGCGAAGATCTGCAGGCCGCCGATGGTCGCCGTGATGATGACGAAGATCAGCGTGGGACGGATGGTGGGGATCGTGATGGCGAAGAACCGCCGCACCGCCCCGGCACCGTCGAGTGCGGCCGATTCGTAGAGGTCGCGCGGCACGGCCTGCATCGCGGCGAGGAGGATGAGGGCGTTGTAGCCGGTCCAGCGGAAGTTCACCATCACGGCGATCGCGATGTGCGACAGGACCGTGTCGTGCTTCCACTGCTGATCGGCGATGCCGACGAGGTTGAGGAGGTTGTTGGCCAGACCGTCCGCCTCGTTGAAGATGCTGGAGAAGATGATCGCCACGGCGACCGGGGTGACCACGAACGGGATGAGGACGCTCATCCGCCAGAACGTCGGCGTCCGCAGTCCGCGGTCCAGCAGGTACGCGATCACCAGGGCGACGGCGAGTTGCGGGATGGCGGAGAGCAGGAAGATGCTCAGCGTGTTCCGGATGGAGTTCCAGAACATGCCGTCGCCGAGGATCGCCGCGAAGTTGCCGAAGCCGACGAACGGCCCCTCGCCCTTCAGCAGGTCCCACTCGTGGACCGCGACCCACACCGTGTACAGCAGCGGGAAGAGGCCGATGAGCCCGAAAAGGAGGAAGAACGGGGAGATGTAGAAGTACGGCGAGGCGCGATGGTCGAAACGGGAGACGCGGGTGCGCCAGGAGCGTCGCGGCGGAGCGTCCGCCGCGGCGGGGGCGGCGGCCTGCGGCTCCGCCGGCGGGGCGGTGAGGGTCATGGGCGTGTCCTTAGCCGGGCTTCGACAGGCTCAGCCACCCACTCGGGTCGCTGAGCAACCACCGTGGGTCGCTGAGCCTGTCGAAGCGAGATGATCAGCCGACGAGGTCGTTCAGGAGGCCGATCGCCTGGTCCCAGGCGCCCTGCGTGTCGGTCTCGCCGCGGTCGAGCGCGCTGAGCGCCGGGCCGAAGACGTTCTCCTGGATCACCGAGTCATCGGCGCCCTTGAACTGCGCGACGACGCCCTTGGCACGTTCGGCGAGGATGGCACCGGTCGGCGCGTCGTTGAAGAACTTGTTGGGCGTGGCCTCCTCGGCGAGGGACTCCTGCGCCTTGATGGTCGAGGGGAAGTTGCCCGCGGCGGCGGACTGCTTCACCTGCTGCTCGGGCTGCGTCAGCCAGTCGGCGAGCTCGGCCGCGGCCTCCTTGTGCTCCGACGACTCCGGGATCGAGAGGAACGCGCCGCCCCAGTTGGCCGCGCCGCCGGGGAACACATCGGCGAAGTCCCAGCCGGTCGACGCGTCGCCGCCGCCGGCCTCCACCTGTCCCTGCACGACGCCGAGCATCCAGCCCGGGCAGACGAAGGTGGCGAAGGTGCCGTCGACGAACGACTTGCCGCCGTTCCAGTCCCATGCGGTCTGTGCCGCGGACTGGCCGCCCTCGGTCGCGGCGCCGAGGAGCTCGAAGCGCTCCTGGAGCTCGTCGTTGCCCTCGACGTTGAGCTCGCCGTCGGCGGTGTAGTAGCCCTCGTCGAGCTGGTTCACCATGGCGTTCCAGACGAAGCCGGAGTGGTCGTACCAGGCCTTGCCGGTCTTGGCCGTGTAGTCGGCGCCGACCTGGAAGTAGTTCTCCCAGTCGCCGTTGAGCAGCTCGGCGACCGACTCGCGGTCGCTGGGCAGGCCGGCGGCCTCGAACGCGGCGCCGTTGTAGCAGATGCCGCTCGGGCCGATGTCTGTGCCGTAGCCGATGACGCGGCCCTCGGCGTCGGTCGCCTGGCCGTACTTCCAGTCGACCCAGTCGTCCTTGCGGTCCTCGATGCCGTAGTCGCGCAGGTCGACGAAGGTGTCCGAGACGTCCATGATGGCGCCGAGCCAGCCCTCCTCGATCGCGACGATGTCGCTGAGGCCGGAGCCGGCGGCGATCTTGGTGAAGGCGTCGGTACGGGCGTTGCCACCGGTGTCGATGTTGGTCGCCTCGATCGTCACGTTCGGGTGCGCCTTCTCGTACTCCTTGTAGAGGTCGTCGTAGCCGAAGGTGCCGAAGGTGGTGACGGTCAGTGTGACCTTCTCGTCGGCGCTGCCGCCGGTGTCGCCGTCGCCGCCGGTGCTGCCGGAGCAGCCGGCCAGGGCGAGAGCGGAGACGGATGCCGCGGCGGCTGTCGCCAGGATCCGGGTGCGGGCACGTGAGTTCACGGTTCACTCCTTTGTGGGTTCGTGCGGGTGGTGGTGCGTGGGGGCTTGTGGGAGCGCTCCCACAAGGTTGTCGTGAACTCTATGGGAGCGCTCCCACGATGTCAAGAGCGCCGTCCGCAGGTCCTTCCCGCGCAACCGGCGTACCCTTGTCCGGTGCCCGAAGCCACCCTCTCCCCTGCCCTCGCCCGCGCCGAGTCCCTGATCCGCAGCATCCCGGACTATCCGGAGCCCGGCATCATCTTCCGCGACATCACGCCGCTCCTCGCCGACGCCGAGGCCCTCCGCGTGACGACCGAGGCGATCATCGAGCCCTTCGCGGGGCAGTTCGACGTGGTGGCCGGCATCGAGGCGCGGGGCTTCATCCTCGCCGGGGCCGCCGCCATCGCCGCGGGGGTCGGGCTGATCCCGATCCGCAAGGCCGGCAAGCTCCCCCGCCCCGCCGCCTCCGTCGACTACGCCCTCGAATACGGCACGGCGACCATCGAGATGCACGACGACCTCCCCGCCGGATCCCGCGTCCTCCTCATCGACGACGTGCTCGCCACCGGAGGGACGCTGGCCGCCGGTCGGCAGCTCGTGGAGCGTCTCGGCAGCCACGTCGCCGGCATCTCGGTGCTCTTCGAGATCGACGGCCTCGGCGGCCGCGACACGATCGGCGACCTCCACACCGTCTTCCACTCCTGACCCCACTCCTGACCCGAGACCCCGGGTTCCCGCCGACGCCCCGGCGTAGCGGCGCGCGCAGGACGGGGTCTGGGCGAGAGCCCGGGGTCTCAGCGGAGCATCGGCGAGCGGTAGACTGAACCCGCCCGTCCGCCCGCGACTCTTGGAGCCGTCATGCCCACCATCGTCGTCGACGTCATGCCCAAGCCCGAACTGCTCGACCCGCAGGGGAAGGCCGTCTCCGGCGCCTTCGCCCGCCTGGGCGTCGAGGGCTTCACCGACGTCCGCATCGGCAAGCGCTTCGAGCTCACCGTCGAGGGCGAGGTCACCGACGAGGTCCTCGCCGAGGCCCGCCGTATCGCCGACGAGGTGCTCTCGAACGCCGTGATCGAAGACGTCGTGGGCGTCGAGGTGGCGGAGTGACCGTCCGCATCGGCGTCGTCACCTTCCCCGGCTCGCTGGACGACGTCGACGCGCAGCGCGCCGTCCGCATCGCCGGAGCCGAGCCGGTCGCCCTGTGGCACGGCTCGCACGACCTCGAGGGCGTCGACGCCCTCGTCCTCCCCGGCGGGTTCAGCTACGGCGACTATCTCCGCGCCGGAGCCATCGCCGCCCTCTCGCCCATCATGAGCGAGGTCAAGGACGCCGCCGCGAAGGGCATGCCCGTCCTCGGCATCTGCAACGGCTTCCAGATGCTCGTCGAGGCGCACCTGCTGCCCGGCGGCCTGATCCGCAACAACCACCAGCACTTCGTGCGCCGCGACCAGAAGCTCACGGTCGAGAACGCCGACACCGCCTGGACCAACGCCTTCCGCACCGGCCAGGAGATCGTCATCCCGCTGAAGAACGCGGACGGCGGCTACATCGCCGACGAGCAGACGCTCGACCGCATCGAGGGCGAGGGTCTCGTGGCGTTCCGCTACGCCGGCGTGAACCCGAACGGCTCGCTGCGCGACATCGCGGGGCTGACGAATGAGGCCGGCAATGTCGTGGGCCTGATGCCGCACCCCGAGCACGCCACGGAGCCCGGTTTCGGTCCGGACACCGCGGTCGCGATGCGCAGCGGCGTGGACGGCCTCGACTTCTTCACGAGCGCGATCGCCGCCGTCGCCCGCGTCGCCGCCTGATACCTCCCTCGACTCACCCCTCTGCGCGCGTCCCACCCCGTTGCGGGCGCGCGGAAGGGGCCGGGTCGACCGCAAGAGGCCGGGTCGACAGGCGAGGTCAGGGCAGACGGAACGGGTTGTCGCCCACGGCCGCGAGCAGGTACCAGGCCGTCGTGCCGGTGTGCAGGCTCGCGTAGTAGAGGTCGCCGAAGCCGGAGTCGAGTCCGTCGGTCGAGGTCGCCACGATGCCCTTGCCGTCGCCGTTCGCCGCGTCGCGCTGCACCAGCCGGATGTCGGCCAGCAGCTCCTCCGCGCGATCCTGGTCGCCGGCGGCCCCGCGCTCCTGCAGCGCGAGCGCGAGGTGCCCGCTGCCCTCGAACCAGACCTTCGACACGTCCACGTCGCTGATCGACGGGCCCCGGTACGGGCCGTCCTGGGCGATGAGGTGCGCGAGCGTCCAGTCCACGGCCGAGCCGTATCGGGCGTCCCCGGTGCCCAGCAGGCTCCAGGTCTGCGCGTCGAGCGGGATGGGACGGGTGTTGATCGTGCTGCCGTCGAGCAGCGTCCCGGTGTCCACGTGCCCGTCGGCGCTCTGCATCGCCGCGACGAATCCGGCAGCCACCGCCGCCCGCTCCGCCCAGACCCCGTCGCCCGTGAGCTGGCCGAGCTGCGTGAAGAAGCCGGCGATGTCGCTGTTGTGCTCGGTGGACTTCCACTCCAGCGGCACCCCGGCATCGGTCTGCCCGCCGGTGTAGCCGTAGGGTGCCCGCGTCATGTCGGCGGTGTTGTCCTGGATCCACTCCGCGATGCGCACCGCGCCGTCGAGGTACCGTGCCTCGCCGGTGGCATGGAAGAGGCGGGCGAGCGCCATGCCCACCCAGGCCTGGTTGCCGGTGAAGGTGCCGGGCCCGGTGATCTCCATCCGGCCCTGACGGATGCCGTGCGGCTCGTACGAGGTGCGGACGCGGCCGTCGCCGACGGGATCGTTCTCCTGCACGAAGAGGAGGGTGTCCGCGACAGCCCGCGCGCGGCGCAGGTCGTCCGGCAGGCCGCGGGCGGTGTAGGCGATCACGACGAGGGCGTCGTCGTACACGAAGGAGGGCGTGAAGTCCCACGACGGCGTGGTGAAGAACCCACCCTCGTAGCTGCGGGGCAGGCAGCGGCCCTCGCCGTCGCAGAACTCGTCGACCCGCGCGTCGAGGAACTCGTACGCGAGCGCGACCGAAGCCGCGGGGTCGCTCACCGGGTCCGCCGGGGGCTGCGCGCGGGCACCGAACGCGTCGGACACGGCGGGGGCGGCGCCGACGAGCACGGCACCGACGACGAGCGCGGCGACGACCGCCCAGGGCGCGGATCGGCGGGCGGAAGCGGACATCACGACCTCTCGACGGCAGGACCCCCGGGGGACATGCCGCGAGCGACACGGGGGGATGCTCGCAACCCTGTCATGACAGGAGGCACCGGGGGAAGTGTCTTTCGGCCACATGCGCGTGTACCAAAGCGGCCGGATGCGTGCAAGGCGTTTGCCGCACCCGGAGCACGGCGCGCACGATGGTCCTCCCGTCCCCGACCTCCCGGAAAGGACACCCCATGTCCCGCGACCAGTACACCTTCACCAACCCGGTCGAGCTCTACGCCGACATCCAGCCGCAGAAGCAGCACATGCGCGAACCCGGTCTCGACGCCGACCTCACTCCGAAGGCCGACCTCGGCGAGGAGTCGTACCGCGGCACCGGACGGCTGACCGGGCGCAAGGCACTCATCACCGGCGGCGACTCGGGCATCGGCGCGGCCACCGCGATCGCGTTCGCCCGCGAGGGCGCCGACGTCGCGATCTCCTACCTGCCGGAAGAGGAGGAGGACGCGAGCCGCATCGCCGGCATCCTCCGCGAGGCGGGAGCCACCGTCGCCACGATCCCCGGCGACCTGCGCGACCCGGAGTACTGCCGCACCCTGGTGGCCGAGGCCGTCGCGGCGCTGGGCGGACTCGACATCCTCGTCAACAACGGCGGCAAGCAGGTCTTCCAGGAGTCCCTCACCGATGTGACGGACGAGCAGTTCGACGACACGTTCAAGACCAACGTGTACGCGATGTTCTGGATCACCAAGGCCGCCCTGCCGCACCTCCCCGCGGGGTCGACGATCATCAACACGACCTCGATCCAGGCCTACTCGCCGTCGGACATCCTCGTCGACTACGCCTCGACGAAGTCGACGATCAACGCGTTCACGAAGGGCCTCGCCCAGCAGCTCGCGCCCAAGGGCATCCGCGTGAACGCCGTGGCTCCGGGACCGATCTGGACCCCGCTGCAGCCGAGCGACGGGCAGCCGCAGGAGAAGATCGCGCAGTTCGGCCAGGACACTCCGCTCGGCCGGATGGGTCAGCCCGCCGAGCTCGCTCCCGCCTACGTCTTCCTCGCCTCCCCGGAGTCGAGCTACGTGCTCGGCGAGACCCTGAACGTCAACGGCGGCATGCCCACGCCCTGACCCTCATCCCCTCATCCCCCGTCGACCCACCCCCTTCCGTTCCTCCCGGCCCCTTCCGGCCGTCCGCAAGGGGGTGGGTCGGACGGAAAGGGGTGGGTCGGCGGAGAGGGGGAAAGAGGGCGCCGAACCGTTTCGATACCTGTGGTGGCGGCACTGTAAGCGTTTGCAGTAGCCTGATCGCATGGCACAGCTCGAACAGATCGCAGCCCCCGGTTCCGAGTGGTGGCGCAGCGCCGTCATCTACCAGATCTACCCCCGCTCCTTCGCGGACGCGTCGGGCGACGGCATCGGCGACCTGCCGGGCATCACGAGCCGCCTCGACGCGCTGCAGGAGCTCGGCGTCGACGCGATCTGGCTCAGCCCGTTCATGACGAGCCCGCAGCGCGACGCCGGCTACGACGTGGCCGACTACCGCGACGTCGACCCGCTGTTCGGCACGCTGGCCGACTTCGACGCGATGCTGGAATCCGCGCACGCCCGCGGCATCCGGGTGATCGTCGACCTCGTGCCCAACCACTCCTCCGACCAGCACCCCTGGTTCCAGGAGGCGCTCAAGGCGGCGCCGGGCAGCCCGGAGCGCGCGCGCTACATCTTCCGCGACGGCCGCGGCGAGAACGGCGAGCTGCCTCCGAACAACTGGGAGTCGGTGTTCGGCGGCGGCATGTGGCAGCGCGTGACGGAGGCCGACGGCACGCCCGGCCAGTGGTATCTGCACATCTTCGACGCGACGCAGCCGGACTTCGACTGGAACAACGAGGAGGTGCAGGAGGAGTTCCGCTCGATCCTGCGCTTCTGGCTCGACCGCGGCGTCGACGGCTTCCGTGTCGACGTGGCCCACGGCATGATCAAGACCGAGGGCCTGCCGGATTACACGCCGCCGACCGACGCCGACTCCATGGGCGGCGGCGAGTCGAACGTGCCGTACTGGGGCCAGGACGGCGTGCACGAGATCTACCGCGACTGGCACAAGGTGCTCGCCGAGTACGACGGCGACCGCGCCCTGTGCGGCGAGGCCTGGATGCCGACGCTGAAGGAGACCGCCCTCTGGGTGCGTCCGGACGAGATGCACCAGACCTTCAACTTCCCGTACCTGATGACGGCGTGGGACGCGAAGGCGCTCGGCGACGTGATCCGCGAGTCGCTGGACGCGTTCGGCGCGGTCGGCGCCCCGAGCACCTGGGTGCTGTCCAACCACGACGTCGTCCGGCACGCCACGCGCCTCGCCCTCACGATCGACAACCCGCAGGGCGAGGGCATCGGCCCGAACACCCCGGACAAGCCCGACACCGCCATCGGCCTCGCCCGCGCCCGCGCCGCCACCACGCTGATGCTCGCGCTGCCCGGCTCGGCCTACCTGTACCAGGGCGAGGAGCTCGGCCTGCCCGAGGCCATGGAGATCCCGGACGAGTACCGCCAGGATCCGACCTGGTTCCGCACGAACGGCGAGCGCTACGGCCGCGACGGCTGCCGCGTGCCGCTGCCGTGGGAGGCGGAGGCTCCCGCCTTCGGCTTCAACGACACCGGCCTCTCCTGGCTCCCGCAGCCCGCGGACTGGGCGGCCTACGCCCGGGACGTCGAGGAGGTCGACCCGGCGTCGACCCTCGCCCTGTACAAGCGCCTGCTCGCCGGCCGCCGCGAGTTCGGATTCGGCACCGGGTCGCTGGTGTGGGAGGACGCCGGTCCCGATGCCGTCGCCTTCCGCCGCGGCGAGGTGCACGTGCTGGCGAACCTCGGCACGGCTCCGCTCGACCTCCCGGAGGGCGCGGTCGTCCTGCTCCGCAGCCAGCCGTTCGACGGCCCCGAGGTCCCCGTCGACACCGCCGTCTGGTACACCAAGGCCTGACACCGCTGCGCCCGTGGCGCGCTCCACCCGGGGCGTGTCACGGGCGTCTCCGATCCGAAGGACAGACGATGGCGAGCATCGACGAGGTCGCCCGGCTCGCCGGCGTCTCCACCGCGACGGTCTCCCGCGCGCTGAGCGGCCGCGGGCACGTGTCCGAGTCGGCGCGCGAGCGCGTGCAGGCGGCTGCCGCCTCCCTCGGGTACGTCGTGTCCTCCCGCGCCTCGAGTCTCGCGTCGGGGCGCACGCGCAACATCGGGGTCGTCGTGCCGTTCCTCGACCGCTGGTTCTTCAGCACCGTGCTGTCGGGGGTGTCCGCCGCGCTCATGCGCGCCGGCTACGACATCACGCTCTACAACATCACCGCCGACAAAGACGTGCGCCGGCACGTCTTCGACACGTTCCTGCGCCGCCAGCGCGTGGACGCCGTGATCGCCGTGTCCATCGAGCTGGACGACGACGAGACCCAGCAGCTCCTCGATCTCGGACTCCCCGTGATCGCGATCGGCGGCCCGAACCCGAAGCTCGACACCCTCACGGTCGACGACGTCGCCGTGGCCCAGCTCGCGACGGAGCACCTGCTCGGGCTCGGGCACACGGAGATCGCCCACATCGGCGCGAACCCCGAGTTCGACATCGACTTCCACATCCCCACGAACCGCCGGCTCGGCTTCGAGAGGGCGCTGGCGAAGGCCGGCGTCCCCCTGAACCCCGCGTTCCTGGAGCCGGCCGACTTCACGGTCGAGGGCGGCTACCGCGCCGCGAAGCAGCTCCTCGGGCGCCCGGGGCCTCGCCCCACCGCGGTGTTCGCCGCCTCGGACGAGATGGCGATCGGGGCGCTCCTCGCCGCCCGCGACCTCGGCTTCGCGGTGCCGGGCGACCTGTCCATCGTGGGCATCGACGGCCATGAGCTCGGCGAGTTCTTCCGCCTCACCACGGTCGACCAGTTCCCGCTCGGGCAGGGCGAGCGGGCGGCCGACGCAGTCCTCGCGAAGCTCACCGACCCCGATGCCGTGCGGCCGCCCGCCGCCCTGCCGTACGAGCTCAACGTCCGAGGCACGACCGCGCGACTCGTCTGAGCCGGGCGGCGTTCACAACTCAGGAGTACGGCGCGCGGAGACCGCGGTTCCGGCCCTGACGGGCGTAGGTGCGCCGGTTCTCCTGAGTTGTGAACGCGTCGAGCTCAGCACTCTGCGGTCGCGTCCTGCCAGGTCCGGTAACCGCCGTCGAGATTGCGCACCTCGCGCCCGTGCTGCCGCAGCAGCCGGGTGGCGATGTGCCCCCGCAGGCCGACCTGGCAGTGCACCACGAGGGGCCCGTCCGGCAGTTCGTCGAGACGGTCGCGCAGCTCGTCCAGCGGGATGTTCCTGGCGCCGGGGATGGCGCCGTTCGTATGCTCGGCCACGGAGCGGACGTCGATGAGGGTCGATCCCGCCTGCAGGGCGTCGTCGAGCTCGTGCCACTGGACAGTCGGCGTGGTGCCGTTGCGGGTGTTCTCGGCCACATAGCCGAGGATGTTCACGGCATCCTTCGCGGAGCCGAACTGCGGAGCGTACGCGAGCTCCAGGTGCGCGAGACCGGAGGCGGTGACGCCCGCCTGCAGCGCCGTCGCGATGACGTCGATCCGCTTGTCCACGCCGTCACGACCCACGATCTGCGCCCCGAGGATGCGGTCGGTGGCGGGGTCGGCGAGGAGCTTCATCGACAGGGTCTCCGCGCCCGGGTAGTAGCCGGCATGCGACGCCGGATGCACGTGTACGGCGAAGAACCCGCGGCCCCCGGCACGGAGCTGCTTCTCGCTCCATCCGGTCTTCGCGGCGGCGAGGCCGAACATCTGCACGATGCCGGTGCCGAGGGCGGGGCGCACCGACTCCTCCCGACCCGCGATGACGTCGGCCACCATGCGGCCGTGGCGATTGGCGAGACCGGCCATGGTCACCAGCGCCGCACCGCCGCCGATGAGGTCGGTCTTCTCGACGCCGTCGCCGACCGCGAAGACGTCCGGGGCACTGGTGCGGCACGCCTCGTCGACCGCGATGCCGCCGGTCTCGCCAAGACGGATCCCGGCGGCGCGGGCGAGTCCGACCTCGGGCACGACCCCGGAGGCATCGACGAGGAACTCCGCGGGGAGGGTGGCACCGTCGCTCAGGGTCACGGAATCCGCGGCCGTGGCCACGACCTCGACGCCGAGTCGCACGTCAACCCCGCGGCGCCGGACCTCGGCCGCCAGAGGGGCGGCCATCTCCGGATCCAGCGGGGCGAGCAGCTGGGCACCGCGTTGCACCAGGGTGACCGCGGCCCCCCGGGCGACGAGGTTCTCCACGGCCTCGAGTCCCGTGTACCCGCCGCCCACGACGACCACCGGCAGGCCGGGGCGGAGGGCCGCGGCGATCGCATCGGCATCCGCCACGGTCCGCAGGCTCCGCGCGGGGAGGGCCCCGGTCGGCTCGTCGCCGCGAGGCCGGGCACCGGTGGCGAGCACGAGGCGGTCGTACGGGTGGGTGCTGCGGTGGCCGCTGTCGAGATCGACGACCTCGACCGTCTTGCGCGCGGTGTCGATGCCGACGACGTCGTGACGGACGCGGACGTCGAGTCGGAAGCGGCGGTGCAGCGACTCCGGGGTCTGCAGCAGGAGGGCGTCGCGCTCCTCGATCACGCCGCCCACGTAGTAGGGCAGGCCGCAGTTGGCGTAGGAGACCTCGGGCCCGCGCTCGAAGACGACGATGTCCGCGGACTCCTCGAGCCGCCGAAGCCGGGTCGCCGCCGACATGCCGCCGGCGATGCCACCGACGATGACGACGCGGAGCGGCGCGCTCATCGCCCGAACAGCCGGGACAGGAGACCGCCCTTGGCCTCGTCCTTCGGGTGGCCCGTGCACCAGTCCGACGCCGGCACGGTGCGGCGGACGGCGTCGACGTGCTGGCCGCACCCCGCCCAGGTGGTCTTCCCGCAGGTACGGCAACGGACTGCTCGACACATGTGTTCTCTCCTCACTCGATACCCCGGTGGGTATCCAGACACTATACCCCCGGGGGTATAGTGGAGCGCACAGCCGGCCTTCAGGGAGAGACCATGACCACCGTCGACACCGACACGCAGCGCAAGATCGCCAACCGCCTCAAGCGCGCCCAGGGACAGCTCGGCGCCGTGATCGCCGCGGTCGAGAGCGGCGGCGACTGCCGGGCCGTCGTCACGCAGCTGGCCGCCGTGACCTCCGCGTTGGACAAGGCCGGGTTCCAGATCATCGCCTCCGCCATGAAGACCTGCCTGGAGGACCCCGCGCAGGACGACGCCGTCCCCCTCCCCGACCTGGAGAAGCTCTTCCTCACCCTCGCCTGAACGCGACCCGGCCCCTTGCGGCCACCCCGGCCCGTTGCGGACGATCGCAACAGGCCGGGGCGCACGCAAGGGGCCGGGTCGGCGAAGGGGGATCAGGGGACGAGGAGACCCGCGGTCGCGGTGCGCGCCGTCTCGAAGCGGCGCTGCACGTCGGGCCAGTTCACGAGGTTCCAGAACGCCTTGACGTAGTCCGCCCGCACGTTGAGGTAGTCGAGGTAGTAGGCGTGCTCCCACACGTCGAGCTGCAGCAGCGGGATGACGCCGAGCGGCGCGTTGCCCTGCTGATCGAAGAGCTGGAAGATCACGGGACGAGCGCCCACCGAGTCCCAGGCGAGCACGGCCCAACCGGAGCCCTGCACGCCGAGGGCCGTCGCGGTGAAGTGCGCGCGGAAACCGTCGATCGACCCGAATGAGTCCGCGAGCGCCGCCGAGAGCTCGCCCTCCGGAGCCCCGCCGCCCTCGGGCGAGAGGTTCTGCCAGAACACGGAGTGGTTGATGTGGCCGCCGAGGTTGAACGCGAGGTCCTTCTCGAGCTTGTTGACCGCTCCGAGGTCGCCGCTGTCGCGGGCCGCCGCGAGCTGCTCCAGCGCCGTGTTCGCGCCGGTCACGTAGGCCTGGTGGTGCTTGGAGTGGTGCAGCTCCATGATCTTGCCGGAGATGTGCGGTTCCAGTGCCGAGTAGTCGTAGGGCAGCTCGGGGAGCGTGTACGGAGTGGACATGGGGGTTCCTTTCGTGACGGGGTCAGAGGGCGGTGTCGTGGGACAGGGCGTGGAATCGGCGGTCGATGTAGACGAGCGGGCGGGCCGGGCGGCCGGTGAGCACCTCGAGCACCTCGGCGATCACCACGGTCGACGAACCGACGGGCACGGTCTGGATCGCCCGGCAGCGCAGGGCGACACGGGCCTCCGCCAGGTGCGGCTCGCCGGTCGGCAGCGTCGTCCAGCCCTGCTCGGGCGTGAAGCGCTCGGAGCCGCTCACCGCGAAGCTCTGGGCGAGCGCGGAGTGCTCGTCGTCGATGAGGTGCACGACGAAGGTGTCGGCGCCGAGGATGGCCCCGGCGCTCCCGGTCGCCCTGGTCACCGAGAACACGATCGCCGCCGGGTCGACCGCGACCGACGACACGCTCGACGCCGTGAGGCCGACGGGGCCGTCCGGACCCTGCGCCGTGATGATGGCGACACCGGCGGGGTGGGTGCGGAACGCCGCCTTGAGCCCCTCCCCGACCGGCGTGGGCACCGGAGCGGCGGGGTGCGGGGTGGTGTGCGGGTCGGGGGTCATCGGGTGCTCTCCTCGAGAGGGATGGGGGTGGGGGTCGCGTGGGCGCGCATGGCCGCGCGGTCGACGAGCTTCGTGCGCTCCCGGCCGCGGACGGCTCCGGCGCGGCGCTCGGCCTCGTCGATGCGCAACCAACCCTCCCAGTCCACCACGCCGGGGAGGTCCAGGGGCGGGTCGCGGTCGATGCGGGCGGACGGCGTCGCGGCGAGGTCCTCCACGAGATGCTGCACGGTCTGCGCGGCGTCGGACTTGGTCGAGCCGATGAGCCCGATCGGCCCGCGCTTGATCCAGCCGGTCGCATAGAGACCCGGGACGGGCGTGCCGTCGGCATCGAGCACCCGTCCTTCCGCGTTCGGAACGATGCCCCGCGCCGCGTCGAACGGCACGCCGGGCACGGGCGAGGAGAGGTAGCCGATCGCCCGGTAGACGGCGCCGACCTCGTACCGCACGAGCTCGCCGGTGCCGATCATGCGGCCGAGCGGATCGGAGGCCGAGCGCTCGAACTCGATGCCCTCCACACGGTCGGTGCCGAGGACGCGGACGGGTCGATGCCGGAAGTGCAGGTGGATGCGCCGGGAGGCTTCGGTGGACGGACGCTGCGCCCATTCCGTGAGGGTGCGCACGATGATGCGGCGCTGCGAGAACTGCTCCAGCATGCGGGCGGCGTGGTCGTCGAGCGCGAGGTCGGCGGGATCGACGACCACCTCCACGTCGTGCTGCTCCCCGAGCTCGCGCAGCTCCAGAGCGGAGAAACGCACATCGGCCGGACCGCGACGGGCGAACAGGTGCACGTCGCGGACCCGGCTCGCGGCGAGCGCGTCGAGGATGTGGTCGGGGGTGTCGGTCGACTCCAGCGCCGCGGCGTGCTTCGCGAGGATGCGCGTGACGTCGAGGGCGACGTTGCCCGCCCCGAGCACGGCCACGGCCTCCGCCTCCAGGCCCCAGCCCCGCGCGACGTCGGGGTGCGCGTCGTACCAGGCCACGAAATCCGCGGCGCCGAACGATCCGGGGAGGTCGGCTCCCGGCACGTCGAACGTCACGTCACGGTCGGCTCCGGTCGCGATGACGACGCCGTCGTACGCCCGGTGGAGCTCGTCGACCGTCACATCGACGCCCACCTCGACGTTGCCGAGCAGCCGGATGCCGGGCTGAAGGAGCACGTCGTGCAGCGCATCGATGATCTTGCGGATGCGCGGATGGTCGGGGGCGACGCCATAGCGGACGAGGCCGTACGGAGCGGGGAGCTTCTCGTACAGGTCGATGGCCGCCTCCGGCACCTGAGCCCGGAGGAGGTCGGCGGCGTAGATGCCTGCGGGTCCCGCGCCGACGATGGCGATGCGCGGAGTCACTCGTGCACTTCCTGGGGCGGGAGCGCGGCGATGAGCGGGTGGTCGTGACGGATGAGTCCGGTGCGGGCGGCGCCGCCGGGCGAGCCGATCTCGTCGAAGAACTCGACGTTGGCCTTGTAGTAGTCCTGCCACTCGTCGGGCAGGTCGTCCTCGTAGTAGATCGCCTCGACCGGGCACACCGGCTCGCACGCTCCGCAGTCCACGCACTCGTCGGGGTGGATGTAGAGCGACCGCTCCCCTTCATAGATGCAGTCGACCGGGCATTCGTCGATGCACGCCTTGTCCTTGAGGTCGACGCACGGCAGTGCGATTACATACGTCATCGCGGCTTCTTCTCTGTCCCACTCACGCCCTCCACCGTAAAACCTCAAGCGCACTTGAGGTCAAATCGAGGCCGAGACCCCGACCTCTCGCCGAGACCCCGCCTCCGCCGCGCGGACACGATGGGGTCTCGGCGGGAAAGCGGGGTCTCGGGGAATCAGGAACGGGAGATCTCGAAGGGGGCGGGGAGGAGGTGCTCCTCGCGGGAGCTGGGGCCGACGAGGAGCGTGAAGGCGCCGGCCTCCACGGTCCGGACGCCTGCGGCGGTCACGATCGTGCAGTCCGCGACGGGGACCTCGATCCGCACGCGCGCACTCTCCCCCGGCGCGAGGTCGACCTGCCGGAAGGCCTTGAGCTCGCGGTCGGTCCAGCTCACGCTCGTCACCTCGTCCCGCACGTACGCCTGCACGGTCTCGCGGACGGGCCGGTCCCCCGTGTTCGTCACGGTCACGTGCCCCACCACGGTGTCGCCGAGGCGCAGCCCCGTCTGCTCCAGCTCCAGCTCCGCGTACGTCACGGTCGTGTACGACCGGCCCTCGCCGAAGGCCCACGCGGGCGCCTGGGTCAGGTCGGCGTAGCGGTCGCCGTGCTGACCACGGATCTGGTTGTAGTAGGTCGGCTGCTGCCCGACGTGCCGCGCGAACGAGATGGGCAGCCGCCCCGAGGGTTCCACGGCACCCGTGACGATGTCGGCGAGCGCCCATCCGCCCTGCATACCCGGATTCGCGGCCCAGACCACCGCCGCCGCCCGCTGCACCGACGGCGGGAGCACGAGCGGCTTGGACGCGAGGAGCACCACGACGACGGGCTTCCCGGTGTCGATGAGCGCGTCGAGCAGCGCATTCTGGCCGCCGATGAGCTCCAGCGTGGCCGTGGACCGCCCCTCGCCCACGAGCTCGATGCGATCGCCGACCACCGCGACCACGACGTCGGCGGCCTCGGCAGCGGCCACCGCCTCCGCGATGAGCGCAGGATCCGGCGGGCACGGCTGCACCACGGGAGGACGCGGCTGGTTGTCCGGGAAGTGCGTGCCGCGGGGGTCGTCGGCGAGCGTGAGGATGTCGGCGCCGCGTGCATGCGTGACCGTCCACGCGTCCACCGCACGGAGGCCGTCGAGCACGGTCGTGATCATCTCGCGGGGCTGTCCGTCGAGCCAGCCCGCCTGACCCGAGCCGCCGGCCCAGTCGCCGAGCTGCGTCTGCGCGTCGTCCGCGAGCGGCCCGGTCACCGCCACCCGCAGCGGCGCCGCGGCATCCAGCGGCAGCACGCCGTCGTTCTCCAGGAGCACGAGCGAACGGCGCGCGATCTCGAGGTTGAGTTCCGCGTGCGCGGCGCTGCCGACCACGGCGGACACGTCGTCGCGGGGCAGCCGGGGGTCCTCGAAGAGCCCGAGTTCGAACTTCAGCGTGAGGATGCGGGAGACCGCGTCGTCGAAGGCGTCCTCCGGCAGCAGCCCCCGGGCGACCGCGTCCAGCGCCCCCTCGAAGAACCCGGGCGTGGTCATCACCATGTCGTTCCCGGCGCGCACCGCGGCGGCCGCGGCATGGGTGAGGTCGGGCTGCACCCGCTGCTCCCACACCATCCGGCCCACGTTGTCCCAGTCCGTGATGAGGGTGCCGGTGTAACCCCACTCGCCGCGGAGCACGTCGCTGAGCAGCCACTCGTTCAGCGTGATCGGCACCCCGTCGGTCGTCTGGTAGCCGAGCATGAACGTCCGGCAGCCCTCGCGGGCGACCCGCTCGAACGGCGGCAGGAACCAGGAGCGCAGCTTGCGCGGGGAGATGTCCGCCTCGCTCGCGTCGCGTCCGCCCTGCGTCTCCGAGTAGCCGGCGAAGTGCTTGGCCGTCGCGAGGATGGCCGTGGGGTCGTCGAGCCCGTCGCCCTGATAGCCGCGCACCATGGCCGAAGCGAGCTCCCCGATGAGGAACGGGTCCTCCCCGAACGTCTCCCCCACCCGCCCCCAGCGCAGGTCGCGGGCGATGCACAGCACCGGCGAGAACGTCCAGTGGATGCCGGTCACGGCGACCTCCTCGGCCGTCGCCCGCGCCACGCGCTCGACGAGTGCCGGATCCCAGGAGGCTGCCATGCCGAGCTGCGTGGGGTAGATCGTGCCTCCGGGCCAGAACGAGTGGCCGTGGATGCAGTCCTCGCCCACGAGCAGCGGGATGCCGAGCCGGGTCTGCGCGACCAGGGCGGCAGCCCGCCGCAGACGCTCATCCGAGGCGTGCAGGATCGATCCCGCGTGCCGCCGGAGCACGTGGTCGTCGATGTCGTCGCGGGCGTCGAGCTGGAGCATCTGCCCGACCTTCTCATCCACCGTCATCCGGCTGAGGAGGTCGGCCACGCGTTCGGGGATCGAGAGAGCGGGGTCCTGATACGGGAGTTGCGTGGTCAGAGTCTGAGAGGTCATCACTTCGTGTTCTGGTTCGTGTGCGGTGTCGCGGTGTTCGCGGAGTCGGTGGCGCCGGAAGCGCCCGGCGAGGTCGCCGACGATACGGGATCGGGAGCCTTCTTCGGCAGGGGCACGCTGCGGACGGCCGTGACGGCGTCGTTCACGTTCAGCCCCTTCTTCTTCATCGCCCTGGCCCGCTCACCGGCCGACCGCAGTCGCGGATTGACGTACTCGTCGATGCCGAAGTTGATGAGCGAAAGCGCGACGCCGATGATCGCGATGCAGAGCCCGGCCGGCACGTACCACCACCACAGTCGCGGGAAGGCACCGTTCTGCTGCGCCCAGAACAGGATGGTCCCCCAGTTGAGGTTGCTGACCGGGATCACGCCGATGAAGGCCAGGGTCGTGAGACCGAGGATGGCTGCCGTCACGGTGCCGACGAAGCTCGAGGCGATGAGCGCCATGAGGTTCGGGAGCATCTCGACCGTGATGATGCGGCGCAGCGGCTCGCCGTTCGCGCGGGCGGCCTGGATGAAGTCGCGGTTGCGCAACGACATGGTCTGCGCGCGCAGCACCCGGGCGCCCCACGCCCACCCGGTGATCCCGAGCACCGCGGCGATCACGATCAGCGGCGGGTTCTCGAACTGCGAGGCGATGATGATGATCAGCGGGATGCCGGGGATCACCAGGAACACGTTGGTCAGCGCCGACAGCGATTCGCTCTTCCAGCCGCGCACGTAGCCGGCGATCACACCGATCGTGATCGCGATGATCGTGGCGATGAACGCCGCGAGGAAGCCGACGACGATCACCCCGCGGGTGCCGTAGATGATCTGGCTCAGCACGTCCTCACCCATGTGCGTCGTGCCCAGCCAGTGCTCCCAGGATGGCGGCTGACGCAGCGCCGTGCGGTCCTTCTGGGTCGGTCCGTACGGGGCGATCCACGGGGCGAAGATCGCGATGAGCACGAACGCCCCGAGGATGAGGAGGCCGGCGATCGACTTGGGGTTGCGGAACATCGCGAACGCCTGCGCGAGCTGCGACCAGAAGGTCTTGCGGGGCGGCGTCCCGGCCGGCGGGGTGCGCAGCGTGGCGGTCTCGGGCATGCCGGAGACGACGGCCGATCCGTCCGGCGCTGTGTTCGCTGCGGTGGTGGGGACGGTCATGTCAGGACTCCATCTGGCGCGTGCGCGGGTCGAGGTAGGCGTAGACGACATCAGCGAGGATGTTGGCCACGAGCACCGACAGCGTGATCACGAGGAACACGCCCTGCATGAGGGCGAAGTCCTTGGCGTTGGTCGCGTCGAGCAGCAGCTTGCCGACACCCGGATAGCTGAACACCATCTCCATGACGATCGTGCCGCCGACGATGAAGCCGATCGACAGCGCGAAGCTCTGGATCTGCGGCAGCACCGCGTTGCGGGCGGCGTAGCCCCAGAGCACGCGCTTGTTGGGCATGCCCTTCGCCTGCGCGACCGTGATGTAGTCGTCGTCGAGCACCGTCAGCATCATGTTGCGCATGCCGAGCACCCACCCGCCGAGCGAGGCGACCACGATGGTCAGAGCCGGGAGCGTGCCGTGCATGATCACCTGGCCGATGAAGTCGAGGCTCCATTCCGGCGACTGCCCCTTGTCGTAGGCGTGCGATGAGGGGAACCACTTCAGGGTCGAGGAGAAGATCGCGATGGCGATGAGTCCCAGCCAGAAGTACGGGATCGTGTTGAAGAACGTCGTCACCGGGATGATCGCGTCGAGCTTGCTGCCGCGCTTCCACCCGACGACGGCTCCGAGCAGCGTGCCGATCGCGAACGAGATGACGGTCGCGATGCCGACCAGTCCGAGCGTCCAGGGCAGGGCGGCGGCGAGCACCTCGGCGACCGGCCGCAGACCGTGCAGGGTCGAGATGCCGAGGTCGCCGCGCAGCAGCATCCCCCAGTACTCGAGGTACTGCTGCCAGATGGACTTGTCGGTGTCGATGCCGAGGAGCACGCGCAGGGCCTCCGCCGCCTCGGGGCTCACGGTGCGGTTGCGCGCGAGGTACGAGCTGACCGCGTCGCCCTTCATGAGGCGGGGCAGGAAGAAGTTGATCGTGATCGCCGCCCACAGCGTGAACAGGTAGAACGCCGCGCGACCGGCGAAGAAGCGCCACGGCACCGGCCGCCTGGTGCGCTCTGCCCTGGTCGCCGTGGTGCCGACCTCCAGGGCATCGCGGGCGATGAGGTCGTTGTCGTCGAGCTGGGGGAGAGCGGAGCTCACAGCGCGCCTCCGTTCGATGCCGCCGCGGCGAAGTGCTTCTCCGGATCAGGAGAGGCCGCGCGCAGCTCGCGGGTGTACGGATCCTGCGGGTTGAGGATCACGTCGTCGGCGGTGCCGTACTCGACCACGCGCCCCTGGTTGAGGACCATGATCTCGTCGCTGAAGTGCCGGGCGGTCGCCAGGTCGTGCGTGATGTAGAGCACACCGAGTCCCTCTTCGCGCTGCAAGTCGGCGAGCAGGTTCAGCACGCCGAGCCGGATCGAGACGTCGAGCATCGACACCGGCTCGTCGGCGACGAGGAGCGAGGGACGCGAGGCCAGGGCGCGCGCGATGGCCACGCGCTGCCGCTGACCGCCCGACAGCTCGTGGGGGCGGCGGTCGATCACCGCGTCCGCATCGAGGCGCACCCGGTCGAGGAGCCGACGCACCTCGTTCTCGGTCTCCTTCCTCGGCACCACGTCGTCGAGGCGGAGCGGACGCTCCAGGTGGTAGCGGATGGAGTGGTACGGGTTGAGCGAGGCGAACGGGTCCTGGAACACCATCCGCAGCTGCTGGCGATACCTTCGCAGGCCCTTGCCGCGGCGCGGGATCGGCGTGCCGTCGAGCAGCACCTCGCCGCTGGTCGGGGTCTCGAGCTGGGTGAGGATCTTCGCGATCGTGGACTTGCCGCTGCCGGACTGGCCGACCAGGCCGATCGTTTGGCCCGACGTCAGGGTGAAGCTCACGTCGTCGAGGGCTTTGATCTGCCCGGCGCCTCGGACGTTGTACGCCTTCGTGACATGGCGGAATTCGAGGGTGGTCATCGCACCAGCACCCCTCTCTCCCCGGTGAGCCGGGGGAACGACGACAGCAGCGTCTTCGTGTACTCGTGCTCCGGCTGGGTCCAGATGCGCTCCGCCGTGTCGAGCTCGATGATCTCTCCTTCGCGCATGATCGCGATCCGGTCGCTGATCTCCAGCAGAAGCGGCAGGTCGTGGGTGATGAAGATCACCGAGAAGCCGAACTCGTGCCGCAGCTGGGAGATCTGCTTGAGGATCTCCCGCTGCACCAGCACGTCGAGCGCGGTCGTCGGCTCGTCCATGACCATCAGCTGCGGACGGAGCGCCAGGGCCATGGCGATCATGACGCGCTGGCGCATGCCGCCGGAGAGCTCGTGCGGGAAGGAGCGCACGCGCTGACGGCCGACCTTGACGATCTCGAGCAGTTCCTCGGCCTCGGCACGCCGCTGCCTGCGGTTCATGTCGGGGCGGTGGATCTCGAACACGTCCTCCAACTGGGAGCCGATCGTGGCCACGGGGTTGAGGGCGTTCATCGCGCCCTGGAACACCATCGACACCTTGTCCCAGCGGAATCGCTGCATCGCGTCGACGTCCAGCGCGTTGATGTCGATGTCGATGCCGGTCGCGTCGTGGAAGGTCACGCTGCCGCCGGTGATGACGGCCGGAGCACGCAGCAGGCGCTGCACCCCGTAGGCGAGCGTGGTCTTGCCGCATCCGCTCTCCCCGGCGAGGCCCAGGATCTCGCCGCGCTGCAGTTCGAGGGTCACGTTCTTCACCGCCTCGACGGGTGGATCGACGTCGTACACGACGGAGAAGTCGCGCACGGTGAGCAGGGGATCTGGCATGGGGGTGTCCTTCGTGGGGGGCGGGCCCTTCGACAGGCTCAGGGACCCAGATGGGTGGCTGAGCCTGTCGAAGCCCCGCCGTGGGTGGCTGAGCCTGTCGAAGTCCTACTCGGCGGGCTTCAGCTTCGTGAGGATCTGCACGATGTTCGGCTGCGTCGGGTCGGCGGACGCGTACGTGTCGGTCTCCGACGGCCAGCCGACGTAGTTGCGCGTGTTGAACTCGCCGAGCAGCGGGTGGGCGCCCAGCGGGATGGCCGGCACCTGCTCCGAGAAGATCGTCTGCAGCGTGTCGATCGCGGCGGTGCGCTCCTCGTCGGACGAGGCGTTGGCGTAGGTGTTCAGTGCGGCGGTCGCCTCCGGGTCGTCGAAGCGGCCGAAGTTGAAGCCGGCCTTGCCCTCGGGCGAGATCCAGCGCGGGTCCATGGTCGACGTGTACAGGCCGTACGCCGTGCCGCTGTCCTCCAGCCAGTGGATGATCGCGGAGAACGTGCCGTTGTCGCGGGGGTCGGCCCAGCCGCCCCAGTCGGGCATGTCGATCTTGACCTCGGCGCCGATGCTGTCCTTCACGTCCTCGGCGATGAGCTCCTGCGCCGTGTTCCAGTCGCTCCAGCCGGAGGGGACGGAGAGCGTGAACGAGACGGGCGTGCCGTCGGGGTCGATCAGGGCGTCGTCCTTCCAGGTGTACCCGGCGGTCTCCAGCAGGTCACGCGCCTTCTCGGCGTCGACCTTGTAGTCCACGCCCTGGAACTCGGGCTGGATCTCGTCCTCGAGGATCGACGACAGCCCCGTGACCGACCAGACGGCCTCGCTGGCACCCTCGCGTGCGATGTCGACGTAGGCGTCGCGGTCGATCACCCAGGCGAGCGCCTGACGGAAGGCGGGGTCGTCGAACGGCTTCTGCTGCAGGTTCATGAACAGCGTGGCGGAGCCGGTGGTCGGGGAGGCGAGGAACTTGTTGTGCTCGGGGTCGGCCGAGAGGAACTGCTCCTCGATCTGCGGGATGAACGCCTGCGCCCAGTCGGCGTCGCCGTTCGCGAGGGCCGTGGTGAGGGCGGTGTTGTCGCCGTACGAGACGTAGTGCAGCTCCGGCACGGCGAGGTCGCCGCCCCAGTAGTCGTCGCGCGCGTCGAGCGTGACCGACTCGGTCGACCAGTTCGCCATCGCGTAGGGGCCGGTGCCGACGAGGTCGTCACCCGTGACGGGGTCGGTGGCCGGGTCGTCGAAGTTCTCCCAGATGTGCTTGGGGACGATGGGCACGTGCAGCACGCGGGCCTGGTTGACGTACTTGGAGTCGCCGAAGCTCAGCACGACCGTGTCGCCGTCGACCTCGGCGCCCTCGAACTTGAGGCCGGCCGTGTCGAGGGCGGGGATCGAGGCGGTCTCGAAGGAGAAGACGATGTCCTCGGCCGTGAACGGCTCGCCGTCGCTCCAGGTGACGTCCGCGCGAGGGACGACCGTGAGCTGCGTGTAGTCGTCGTTCCACTCGAGGCTCTCGGCGAGCCACGGCGTGACACCGCGGTCGCCGGTCTGGTTCACCAGCGCGAGGGTCTCGAACACGACCTTGGCATAGCCGTACTTCGACGCGGCGGAGTCGCCGACGAACGGGTTGTTCGACTCGGTGGTGATCGCACCGTCGGGCTTCGCGATGGTGAGGGAGGCGGAACCGGCGTCATCGCCGGAACCACCGCCCGCCGAGCATCCGGCGAGCGCCGAGACGCCCAGGACGGCGACCGCGCTGGCGGCGATCAGGGTTTTCGTGAGCTTCATTGCTTCTCCTTGGGCACGGGTCCTTGTGCGGCGTGGCGGCCGACGGATCGCCTCCGACCGCCGCTTTTGCTTACTGTCGAGAAAGTAAGCTGTGGAGAGGTTACCGAGGAGTAAGTTGGTTGGCAAGCAGAGCGGGACGAGGGAGGTGGGTTCATGACGGACGACGTGCACGCTGTCCGGGTGCGCCCGGCCACGCGGGAGAAGCGCGAGCAGATCCTCAAGGCGGCCGTGGAGATCTTCGGCAACAAGGGCTCCACGAACGGCACGCTCGCCGACGTCGCCGAGCAGGTCGGCATCACGCACGCGGGCGTGCTGCATCACTTCGGCTCGAAGCAGAAGCTCCTCCTCGAGGTGCTCGCCTACCGCGACCAGGCCGACGTGGCCGACCTCGCCGAGAAGCACATCCCCGACGGACCGGAGCTGTTCCTCCACCTCGTCCGCACGGCGTTCGCCAACGAGAAGCGGCCGGGCATCGTGCAGGCCTACACGGTCCTGTCCTCCGAGTCGGTGACCGACGACCACCCCGGTCGCGAGTACTTCGAGGAGCGCTACACGACCCTGCGCCGAGAGGTGACGGCGGCGTTCGGCGAGCTCTGCGCGCAGGAGGGTGTGACCGAACCCGCGACCATCGCCGCCGCGTCGGCCGCCATCCTCGCCGTGATGGACGGCCTGCAGCTCCAGTGGCTCCTGCACCCCGAGGTGATCGGACTCGGCGAGACGAGCGAGTTCGCGATCCAGGCGATCGTGAACGCCGTGCTGCGTCCCGGACCCGAACTGCCGACCTACGTGCACTGACCCTGCCGAGACCCCGCGTTCCCGTCGAGACCCCGCGCTCCCGGCGCGGGGAAGCCGGGGTCACGGCGGAACGCCGGGGTCTCGGCGCGCACCCGGCTAGGCTCTGGCCATGACGATCGACCTCGAAGCGCTCTACATCGACCTGCATCAGCATCCCGAGCTCTCGTTCCAGGAGACGCGCACCGCCGGCATCGCCGCCCAGCACCTGCGCGACCTGGGCCTCGAGGTCGAAGAAGGCGTCGGGGTGACCGGCGTGGTCGGGGTGCTCCGCAACCCTTCGACAGGCTCAGGGACCCAGGATGAGGAGTTCCCGCGGCCGGTGGTGTGGGTGCGCGCCGATATGGACGCGCTGCCGGTCGAGGAGCAGACGGGGCTGGCGTACGCGAGCACCGCGAAGGGTGTCGACCCGGCCGGCACCACCGTGCCGGTGATGCACGCGTGCGGCCACGACATGCACGTCACCGCGATGATCGGCGCCGTCGAGAAGCTCGTGGCCACGCGCGCGGAGTGGTCGGGCACCCTCGTCGTGCTCATCCAGCCCGCCGAGGAGTACGGCGCCGGCGCCAGGGCGATGCTCGACGACGGCCTGCTCGACCGCTACCCGAAGCCCGACGTGGTGCTCGGTCAGCACGTCACCCCGCTCCCCGCCGGGATCATCGGCGTGCGCAGCGGCACCCAGATGGCCGCCTCGGACGGTCTCACCGTCATCCTGCACGGCCGCGGCGGCCACGGCTCCCGCCCGCACGCCACGATCGATCCGGTCGTGATGGCGGCCGCGACCGTGATGCGCCTGCAGACGATCGCCTCGCGCGAGATCGACCCGCAGGGCGTGGCCGTGGTGACGGTCGGCTCGATCCACGCCGGACTCAAGAACAACATCATCCCGGCCGAGGCGAAGCTCGAGCTCAGCCTCCGCTACCCGAACGAGGGCGTGCGGGAGAAGGTGCTGGCCAGTGTCGAGCGGATCGTGCGCGCCGAGGCGATGGCCTCCGGCGCGGAGCGCGAACCCGAGATCCACACGCAGCACACCCTGCCCGCCACGATCAACGACGAGGAGGCCACGGCGCGGGTCTCGGCGGCGCTGCGTCGGGCACTCGGGGAGTCGGCCGTCGTCGACCCCGGCATGTTCACCGGCAGCGAGGACGTCTCCTGGTTCGCCCGCGACGCCGAGGTGCCGCTCGTGTTCTGGTTCTGGGGCGGCGTCGACCCCGCCCGGTTCGCCGAGGCCGTCGCCGCGGGCACCGTGGAGAAGGACATCCCCACGAACCACTCGCCGTTCTTCGCGCCGGAGATCCATCCGACGATCGAGGTCGGGGTCACGGCGATGTCCGCCGCCGCCCGCGAGTTCCTCGCCTGACGCGGGTCGGGCTGCTCAGACCTCGACGATCCCCGGCGCGGGCGGAGGGGGCGGCGCGAGCTGCCGCTGCGGCACGCCATGGGCCTCGCGGTGCAGCCGCTCCATGCGGGTGTCGAGTTCGGCGGCGGCGTCGGCGGCGTCGCTGAGACTGTCGACGAGGTGCGCGGGCACCTGGTTGGAGAACTTGTAGTAGATCTTGTGCTCCAGGCTCGCCCAGAAGTCCATCGCGATGGTGCGGAACTGCACCTCGACCGGCACGGACAGCGCGCCCGTCGAGAGGAAGACGGGGACCTCGATGATGGCGTGCAGGCTCTTGTACCCGTTCGGCTTCGGGTTCGCGATGTAGTCCTTCACCGTGCGGACGGTCACGTCGTCCTGCGCGGTCAGCAGATCGAACAGCCGGTAGACGTCCGCGACGAAGCTGCACGTCACCCGCACTCCGGCGATGTCGGTGATCTCGGCACGGATGCGGTCGAAGTCGGGGTCGTCGATGCCCTTCCTGGCGATCTTCTCGACGATGCTGTCCGGCGACTTCAGCCGGCTCTTCACGTGCTCGATGGGGTTGTACGCGTGATCGTGGGTGAACTCGTCGCGGAGGATCGAGATCTTCGTCTCCACCTCGCGCATCCCGAACTCGTACTCGCGGAGGAAGCGCTGCAGCTGGTCGCGGAGCTCCTTCGCCTCGGAGATCAGGTGCTCGTCGACGGGGATCACGCTCATGAGGACGACGTTATCGATCCGTGATCGGAAACCCCTGTGGATTCCGGATGCCGTCAGAGGTCGTAGGCGTCCCGCCGGTGGGCGACGCGGACCACGGTGACGAGCACACGCTCGTCCACGACCTCGTAGAGCACACGGTAGTCGCCGATCCGCACGCGCCAGGCGTTGTCGAACCCGGCGAGCTTGCGGAGGCCGTGCGGACGAGGCTCCCGTTCGAGGTCGGAGATCCCGGCGAGGATGCGCCGACGGAGCTGAGGATCCAGCTTGCGGACCTCCTTCGCCGCTGCGGTCGTGAACTCGACGCGGGACCGCGTCACGGGAGTTCCGCACGGAGGTCATCGAGCGAGACTCGACCCCCGTCGTCCGCCGCCTTCGCCGCTCCGAACTCCGCCGCATCCCGCGCAGCCTCGAGCTCTTCCAGGAGCTCCAGGTCGTCGACGCCGATCACGACCGCGGTGAGCTTGCCGTGACGCGTCACCCCCACCCGCTCCGCCCCGTACGCGACACCGCCGAGAACGTCGGCGAGCTGATCGCGCAGATCCTTCGACGGCACGCTGCGGCTGAGAGTGTTCATACGTACAGAATACCTTTTATGTACATAATGTGCTCAACTCTTCGCGGTGACGCGGGCGTCCTCGAGGTGCTGGCCGGAGAGCAGACCGGGGAGGCCGCGCCCCTGACGGGTGGTGAACAGCAGCACGATCGCGACGAGGATCAGCACCGAGGAGAGCGCGTCGAACACCCCGCCGAGCATCCCGAGAGCCGTGAGTCCGCCGATGCCGCCCGCCCAGCGCAGCAGCCGGGCGAGCGCGGCCGGCAGGGGCGACCCGGTGTAGCGCAGCTGCACGGCGAGGTCTCCCACCGAGCGGCCGGTGACGAGGATGACCACGAGCCACAGCGCACAGGCGACCGCCGTGCTCACCGTGCCGGCGAGGGTGCCGTCGAGAACGGCCTGACGGTCCTGCACGACGTACTCGAGCCAGAGCTGCACCGCGACGCCCCCGGCGAGCACGACGAACCCGTTCGCGAGTCCGTCGCACAGCATCGCCAGCGCGCGGCGACCCCGGGTGACCGGGCGCGGCTCGTCGGCATCCGCCCGCGCCTGCAGGCCGCGTAGCGACCGGGGCACCACGAGAGCGAGCACCGAGCCGAGCACGGCTCCGGTCGTGTTCGTCATCAGGTCGCCGACGTCGAAGAAGCGGTAGGCGCACGGGTACAGACCCCAGACGCCGGTGAGCTGCGTGGTCTCCACGAGCAGCGAGAGCCCGAAGCCGGCGAGGAGCGCGGTCGGGAGGCCGCGGCCGCCCAGCACGCGGAGGAACGCCCCGAGCGGGACGAACAGCAGCACGTTGAACACGAGCTGGAGCAGGGCGGGCTGGCGCAGCGGGTTGCCCGGCGCCGCGAACGCCTTCTGCACGTCGCGCACGACGGACATCGGGTCGGTGATCGCCCCCACGCAGCGGATGGCGTCCGGATCGGGCAGCGGTAGCAGCGTGTACGTCCAGATGGCCCAGAAGTAGACGAGCGCCGCGAGCCAGAGCAGCGTGCGGCCGAGCGAGAGGCGTCCGCGGCGGCGGTAGCTGATCGCGACGAAGGGCACGAAGAGGACGACGCCCGCGGCCAGGCCGATCGCCACGGCGATGACCCCCAGAACGACCTGATCCCCCACTGACGCAAGGATACCGGCAGGCCGTGAGGATTCCGTGAGGGAGCGCCACCGGGCCGTAGGGATTCCGTGAGGATCGCGTGAGGGCGTCCCCGGTCGGCGTAGTGTCGCCGGACGTGTCAGAACAAACGAGGCCGACCCCGGACGCGCCGCCGCGCGCCAAGCGCATCCTGCTCGGCGACCCGCTGACGAGCGCCCAGGTCGACGAGCAGCTCCTCCCCAAGCGCATGGCGCTGCCGATCTTCGCCTCGGACGCGTTGAGCTCGGTGGCCTACGCCCCGCAGGAGCTCGTGATGATCCTGCTCATCGGCGGCCTCACGTTCCTGTCGTTCACCCCGCTCGTCGCCGCGGCCGTCGTCGTGCTGCTGCTCGTGGTGGTGCTCAGCTACCGGCAGCTCATCAAGGCGTACCCCTCCGGCGGCGGCGACTACGAGGTCGCGTCGAAGAACCTCGGCGAGGTCCCCGGAGTGATCGTGGCCGCGGCCCTCCTCGTCGACTACGTGCTCACGGTGGCCGTGTCGGTCGCGTCGGGGGTGGACAACATCATCTCGGCGGTGCCGGCGCTCGACCCGCTCCGCGTGGAGCTCGCGGTCGGCTTCGTCGTGCTCATCATCATCGTGAACCTCCGTGGGGTGCGGGAGGCGTCGCTCGTGTTCGCGATCCCCACGTACGTGTTCATCGGCTCGGTCGGCATCATGATCGTCACCGGGCTCGTCCGGACGGCACTCGGCGACGCCCCGATCGCGTCCAGCGCGGAGTTCGCCGTGCAGGCCGAGAGCCTCAGCCAGGCGGCCGTGCTGCTGCTCATCCTCCGGGCGTTCTCCAGCGGCTGCTCCGCGCTGACCGGGGTCGAGGCCGTGTCGAACGGCGTGCCCGCGTTCCGGGCCCCGAAGGTGCGCAACGCCCAGTCGACCCTCGTGCTCATGGGGACCATCGCGATCTGCCTGTTCTCCGGACTCACCGCGCTCGCCCTCATCGCCGGCGTGCACTACGCCGAGAACCCCTGCGACCTCATCGGGTTCGACTGCACGACCCCGCAGCCGAGCCTCATGGCGCAGATCGCCGCGGCGACGTTCGGCGGCGGCAGCATCCCGTTCTTCATCGTGCAGGCGGCCACGGCCTGCGTGCTGCTCCTCGCGGCGAACACCGCCTTCAACGGCTTCCCCCTGCTCGGGGCCGTGCTCGCCCGCGACGGCTACGCCCCGAAGTCGCTGAACACCCGCGGCGACCGGCTCGTGTTCTCCAACGGCATGATCCTCCTCGGGATCGCCGCGATCGCCGTGCTCGTGGTGTTCCAGGCCCGGTTGACGACGCTGATCCAGCTCTACATCATCGGCGTCTTCGTCTCGTTCTCCCTGGGCCAGATCGGCATGGTGCGGCACTGGCGACGGCTGCTCCGGACACCCGTCCCGCCGAACGGAGACGGCGCCGCGGACCGGCGTTCCGCACGCGTGGGGCTGCTCATCAACTCCGCCGGGGCGACGCTGACCGTGCTCGTACTGGTCATCGTGACGATCACGAAGTTCACGCACGGCGCCTACCTCGTGTTCTTCGCCATCCCGGTGCTCGCGTTCCTCATGATCGGCGTCAAGCGGTATTACCGGGACGTCGAGCACGAGATCGCCATCGACGACACCACCCGCTTCGGCGCCTCCGGCGACGTCGCGATCGTCCTCGTGAACCATCTGCAGAAGCCGGTGATGAAGGCCATCGACTACGCGATCGCCGCCAAGCACGACAAGACCCTCGCCGTGCACGTGGCCGTGTCGCAGGACGACGCCGCGCGCCTGCAGCAGGAGTGGACCGACCACCTCGTGCCGGTGCCGCTCGTGATCGTCGAGTCGCCGTACCGCTCGTTCGCACAGCCCGTGACCCAGTTCATCCGGCAGTACCGCGAGAAGCACGGCTCCTCCGTCGTCACGGTCTACCTGCCGCAGTACATCGTGGGGCACTGGTGGGAGAACTTCCTGCACAACCGGCGCGCCCGCCGCCTCGCGAACCAGCTCATGCTCGTGCACGGGGTGTCGATCACCCTGGTGCCGTGGCTGCTCGATTCGTCCGAGCTCATCTACGGCCGGCGCTCGCGTCCGCTGCCCGGTCAGGAGCGGGCGGGGCGGCCGGTCGTGGTGTCGGGGCGCCGGGCGCACCGCCCCGCCGGGCCGCCGTCCGAGTCCTGACGGCGGCGGTCAGGTTCCGGCGAGGACCGCGCCGAGGATCGTCGCGGCCTCGGGGAAGCGGGACGGGTCGGCGCTCGCGTAGTTGAGCCGCACGTAGGAACCGGAGGGCTCCGCGGGGAACCACTCGCTTCCTGGTGCGATGACGAGGCCGCGGGCCGCGCACTCCCGGACGACGGCTGCGGCGTCGGTGCCGTCGGGCAGCCGCAGCCAGAGGTTCAGCCCGCCGACCGGCACGGCCTCCACCAGCGCGGTCGGCGCCTGCGCGGCCAGGCACGACAGGAGGAGGTCGCGCCGCGAGCGCAGCTGCTCCCGGAAGCCGCGGAGGTGTGTGCGCCAGGCGGGCTGCGTCACCACGTCGAGAGCGGCGGCCTGCAGGAGGCCGCTGACGTACATCGACTCCGCCGCACGATCGGCGAGGATGCGATCCCGGGCGGGACCGCGCGCGATCACCGCCGCCACCCGCAGGGACGGCGACACGCTCTTCGTCAGCGAGCGCAGGTACACCACATGGCCGTCGTGGTCGGAGGCGGCCACGGGGCGCGGGTCGGCGTCGATGCCGAGGTCGTGCGCCCAGTCGTCCTCGATGAGGAAGGCGCCGTGGCGACGGACCGCGTCGAGCACGGCCTCCCCCGTCGCCGCCGGCCACTGTGCGCCGGTGGGGTTCGCGAACGTGGGCTGCGCATAGAACGCGCGGGCTCCGGTCTCGGCGAGCGCCCTGTCGACCGCGTCCGGATCCGGACCCTGCGGCCCGGAGGGGACGGGAACGAGCACGACCCCCGCCTGCTCCGCCGCGAGCAGGGCGCCCCAGTAGGTCGGCGACTCGATGAGCAGCGGCCGGCCGACGCCGACGACCGCCCGGAAGATCGAGCTCAGTCCGCTCTGGCTCCCGGAGATGACGACGGCGTCGCGGGCGGTCGGAACCGTGATCCCCGCCGGGGCCGCCGTGGCCAGCTCCGCCGCGAACCACTCCTGCAGCCCGGGCTCGCCGGCCGCGGGCGAGCGGGTGAGGGCGGACGCTGTCCGGGAGGCGCGGACGAGGGCCTGGCGCACGAGCCGCTCGGGGAGGAGATCCGGAGCCGGATACCCGGAGTGCAGCCCGATCGCGTCCGGCGAGGTCGGGCGCTGCGCCGAGGAGAGGCCGTCCAGGCGTACGGCGGCTGCCCCCAGCGCTCCGGACTGCCAGCCGTAGTCCGCCGGTAGGACGGTGCGCGCGGCGCGGACGAAGGTGCCGACGCCGGGTCGCGCGTCGACGAGCCCGAGGCGGACGAGCTGCTGCACGGCCTTCTGCACGGTCACGGGGCTCGCGGCGTACTCCGCCGTCAGCGCGCGGTTGGAGGGGAGGCGGGCGCCGGGAGCGGCCATACCGATCCACGCCCGCAGGCCGGCCACGATCCGCGCGGTGCTATCCTGACTCATGAAAGAACACAGTAGTGTTATCCGTCCGAACGGAACACTGCTATCCCGCGCCGCCGGTCCCAGTTGGGGGCTGCTGGGCGTCGTCGCCTTCTCGTTCACGCTCCCGTTCACGCGGATCGCCCTCGGCGGCGGACTCTCGCCGCTGTTCATCGGCTCCGCGCGCGCGGTCGTCGCCGCCGTGCTCGCCGCGGTCGTCCTCCTCGCCACCCGTCAGCAGCCGCCGAGCCCGATCCAGTGGGCCCGCCTGGCGGTCGTCGCGCTCGGTGTGGTCGCCGGCTTCCCGCTGCTGACCTCGTTCGCCATGACCACGACACCGGCGAGCCACGGCGCGGTCGTGATCGGCCTCCTCCCCGCCGCGACCGCCGTGGCCGTCGTGATCCGCACCCGCGAGCGCCCGTCCGCCTCGTTCTGGGTGTTCGCGCTTCTCGGGTCCGCGGCGGCCCTCGTCTTCGCGACGGTGCAGAACGGCACGCCCGGCGCCCTCCGCCCCGCCGACCTCCAGCTGTTCGGCGCCGTGATCGCGGCGGCGGTCGGCTACGCGGAGGGCGGCCTGCTCGCGCGCGAGCTCGGCGCCTGGCAGACGATCTCCTGGGCCCTGGTGCTCGCAGCTCCCGTCATGCTCGCGGTGGCCGTGGCCGCCGGGGTCGCCGCCCCGCCCGTCGCCAGCCCGACCGCGTGGCTCGCGTTCGCCTACCTGGCCGCGGTCAGCATGTTCCTCGGATTCTTCGCCTGGTACCGCGGCCTCGCCATCGGCCCGATGGCGCAGGTGAGTCAGATCCAGCTCGTCCAGCCCGTCATGGGCATCACCTGGGCCGCCTTCCTCTTCCATGAGGACGTCGGTGGGGCCACGGTGCTCGGCGGGCTCGCCGTCGTCGTGTGCGCCGGACTCGCCGTCCGCACCCGCAGCTCTTCTCCCACCCCCACCCCCACCCGACAGGAGGCGCCATGCGTCACACCCCCCGCTACCTCATGACCGACCCCGACGAGGTGAAGCGCCTCATCCGCGCCCACCCGTGGGCGACGTTCGTCTCACCGGCCTCCGCCGGCCTCGTCGCCTCGCACTACCCGGTGCTGCTCGAGGAGGACGAGGACGACATCGTGCTGGTGAGCCACTTCGGGCGTCCGGACGACGAGCTCCACGAACTCGGTCGACACGAGATCCTGGTGATCATCCAGGGGCCGCACGACTACGTGTCCTCGAGCCTCTATGCGCCGGGGGACCTCGTGCCGACCTGGAACCATGTCACCGCGCACCTCTCCGGCACACCCGAGATCCTCACCGCGGAGGAGAACTACGCCATGCTCACCCGGCTCACCGACCACTTCGAGAGTGGGCAGCCGCACGGGCGGAGCCTCGCGGAGGACGAGCCCGGCACCCGACGAGCCGCGAAGGGCACGGTGGGCCTGCGGCTCCGGGTCACCCGGTTCGACGCGCGCGCCAAGCTCAGCCAGAACAAGGCCCCCGAGGTGCGCGAGCGCATCGCCGCCCGGTTCGACGCGGTCCACCCCGCGCTGGCCGCCGACATGCGTCGCGTCTGACCCCCGTTCGAATCGCGCACTGTGCTCCATCTCGGCCGGATGTGCAGCAAAGCGCGCGATTCGAAACGGGGTCAGAGGACGAGGGTTGCGAGGGCGACGGTGGGCACCGCGGCGACGGCCCCCCAGAGCGCGAAGCGGCCCCAGCGGATCTCGACCCCGAGCGCCGTCACGCGATGGTGCCAGAGGAGTGTCGCGAGCGAGGCCCACGGCGTGATGAGCGGACCGAGGTTCACGCCGATCAGCAGCGCCATCAGGGCGACCGGGTCCCCGGCCGCGGGTTCGAGCACGAGGTAGGCCGGGAGGTTGTTGATCGCGTTCGCACTCACAGCCCCGAGCGCCGCGAGCCGGAACAGGTCGCCGAGAGAGTCGCCGTTCGAGGTCGGTGAGGTCAGGAAGTCGAGCAGCGCCTGCGCGTGCGCGGACTCGACCAGGACGAACAGCGACGCGGCGAGCGCGAGCGCCTGCCACGGGACGAGGGACAATCGCAGGGCGTGGCGACGACGGACGGCGAACAGCGCGATCAACGCGAGAGCCGCGACCGTGGCGGGGATCCACACGTCGTGGGTCAGCGCGAGCAGCGGCATCAGCACGACGAGGATGCCGGTGGCGCTCCAGAACAGCGTCGGATCGGCGGGGCGTCGGGGCTCGGGCATCTCATACGTGCCGAAGACCGTGCGCCGCTGCAGGACCGTGAGGATCGCAACCGGCACCAGGATCCCCACGAGCGTGGGCGCCCAGCTCAGCGCGATGAACGCCCCCGGCCCTTCCCCCATCGCGGGCGCGGCGAGCAGGTTCGTGAGGTTCGAGACCGGCAGGGCAAGGGACGCGGTGTTGGCGAGCCAGACGGTGGCCAGGGCGAACGGCAGCGGGGAGACGCCGATGCTCTGCGCCAGCACGACGACCACCGGGGTGACGATCACGGCGGTCGTGTCGAGCGAGAGGAACACGGTGCTCACCACGGCGAGCACGACCACCAGCCCCCACAGCACGACCACGCGGCCACGACCCCACCGCGCGAGGCGCTGCGAGACGACGTCGAACACCGCCGCATCACGGGCGAGCTCGGCGACGATCGTGATCGCGACGACGAACCCCAGCACGGGCGCGATCCGCTCCCCGAGCGCACCGGCGTCCGTGGGCGGAAGGAATCCGGTGAGCACGCACACGAGCGCGACCACCACGAGCCCGGCGACGATCCCGGTCCCGACGCCGATCCGCATCCTTCTGATTCCCACCTCGTGAGCATAGGGCCGGCGCCCCCTTTTCGAATCGCGCACCTGGCTGCATCCGCCGCGGGTTGGGGACCAGGTGCGCGATTCGAAGGCCGTCCGTGAGCAACCCGCATGCATCCGGGGAACGGGGCGTAGGGGAAACGTGAGGATCGGCGGATGCGGCCGGGCGGCGCAGTTGGATCGAGGACGTGCTCGACATCATCTACCTCGCGCTGACCCTGGCGCTGTTCGCCCTCGTGTCCCTCATCGCCAAGGCGGTGGACCGCGCATGATCGTCTTCGAGATCCTCGCCGCGGTCCTCGCCGTCGCCGCGGTCGTCTACCTGGTCGTGGCGCTCGTCGCCCCGGAGCGCTTCTGATGGACGCGACGGTCCTGTACGGCGTCCTCCAGATCACGGCCGTCGTGGTCGTGCTCGTGCTCCTCTACCGCCCCCTCGGCGACTACATCGCGCACGTCTACACCTCCGGACGCGACCTGCGCATCGAGCGCGGGCTCTACCGGGTGATCGGCGTCGACCCCCGCTCCGAGCAGACCTGGCGCGCCTACGCCCGCAGCGTCCTGCTCTTCTCCCTCGTCGGACTCCTGCTCGTCTACGGGCTGCAGCGGCTCCAGGCCTTCCTCCCCGTGTCGCTCGGCCTGCCCGCCGTGCCGGAGGGACTCGCGTTCAACACCGCCGCGTCCTTCGTCGCGAACACCAACTGGCAGTCGTACTCGCCCGAGCAGACCATGGGCTACACGGTGCAGCTCGCGGGCCTCACGGTGCAGAACTTCGTCTCCGCCGCCGTCGGCCTCACCATCGCCATCGCCCTGATCCGCGGTCTCGCGCGCCGTGGCTCCGCGACGATCGGCAACTTCTGGGTCGACCTCACCCGCGGTCTGGGGCGACTGCTGCTCCCGCTCGCCCTGATCGGCGCGGTGGCCCTGCTCGCGGGCGGCGTGATCCAGAACGTGAACGGCTTCACCGACGTCGCCACGGTCTCCGGAGGCACGCAGACGATCCCCGGCGGTCCGGTCGCGTCGCAGGAGGCCATCAAGCTGCTCGGCACCAACGGCGGCGGCTTCTTCAACGCCAACTCCGCCCACCCCTTCGAGAACCCGACCGGGTGGACGAACCTCCTCGAGGTGCTGCTGATCCTGGTGATCCCGTTCGCCCTCCCCCGCACGTTCGGCCGACTGATCGGCGACCACCGGCAGGGGTACGCGATCGTCGCGGTCATGGGCACCCTGTTCCTCGCCTCGCTCGCCGCGCTCTCGGCCCTGGAGCTGGCGGGACGCGGCGCTGCGCCCGAACTCGCCGGGGCGGCGATGGAGGGCAAGGAGCAGCGCTTCGGCATCCTCGGCTCGACCCTCTTCGGCAGCGCGAGCACCCTCACGTCGACCGGGGCCGTGAACTCGATGCACGACTCGTACACCGCGCTCGGCGGCATGATGCCGCTGCTGAACATGATGCTCGGCGAGGTCGCTCCGGGCGGCGTCGGCTCCGGTCTGTACGGAATGCTCGTGCTGGCGATCGTCGCGGTCTTCGTCGGCGGGCTGCTCGTCGGCCGCACCCCGGAGTGGCTCGGGAAGCGCGTCGGCCCGCGGGAGATGACCCTCGCGAGCCTCTACATCCTCGTGGTCCCCGTGCTCGTCCTCGGCGGCACGGCCCTGAGCTTCGCGATCCCCGGCATCCGCGAGGACGTGGAGTCCACGAGCATCCTCAACCCGGGCGTGCACGGCATGAGCGAGGTGCTCTACGCGTTCACCTCCGCCGCGAACAACAACGGCTCCGCGTTCGCCGGGCTCACGGCGAACACCCCGTGGTTCAACACCGCCCTGGGCGTCGCGATGCTGCTCGGGCGCTTCCTCCCGATCGTGCTCGTGCTGGCCCTCGCGGGATCGTTCGCCGCGCAGGAGCGGGTGCCGGCCACGACCGGCACGCTCCCCACCCACCGGCCGCAGTTCGCCGGCCTGCTCCTCACCGTGACCGTCGTCGTGACGGCCCTCACCTACTTCCCCGTGCTCGCACTGGGACCGCTCGCCGAAGGACTCTGACCATGACCCTCCTGACCACCCCTCCCGAACAGCAGGACGCCCCCGCGGCCCCCGCCCGTCCCCCACGCTCGTTCGGCGGAGCCCAGCTCGCTCAGGCGCTCCCCGGCGCGCTCCGGAAGCTCAACCCCGCGACGCTCGTGCGCAACCCCGTGATGCTCCTCGTCTGGGTCGGCGCCGCGTTCACGACCGTCCTCGCGATCGCGGAGCCCTTCCTCGGCGGACCCGCCTCCTCCGGCGGCACCCCCGTCCCGGCGGCGTTCACGTGGGGCATCGCGATCTGGCTCTGGCTGACCGTGTTCTTCGCGAACGTCGCGGAGTCGGTCGCCGAGGGACGGGGCAAGGCCCAGGCCGCGAGCCTGCGGAACACCCGCACCCAGACGATGGCGCGACGGGTGGTGGGCCCTTCGACGGGCTCAGGGACCCAGGGGGGCGCGGAGTGGGTCGCTGAGCTTGTCGAAGCGCCGGCGGAGACGGTGTCGTCGGCGGAGCTGCAGCGCGACGACCTCGTGATCGTCTCCGCGGGCGAGCTGATCCCGGGCGACGGCGACATCGTCGCGGGCATCGCCACCGTGGACGAGTCGGCCATCACCGGCGAGAGCGCCCCCGTGGTCCGCGAGTCCGGCGGCGACCGCAGTGCAGTCACCGGCGGCACCCGGGTGCTGTCGGATCAGATCGTCGTGCGTATCACGTCAAAGCCCGGCGAGACGTTCGTCGACCGCATGATCGCGCTCGTCGAGGGGGCGAGCCGGCAGCGCACCCCGAACGAGATCGCCCTGAACATCCTCCTCGCGAGCCTGTCGATCGTGTTCGTCGTCGTCGTCCTCGCACTGAATCCGATCGCCTCGTACGCGGCGTCGCCGGTGAGCATCCCGGTCCTCATCGCCCTGCTCGTCTGCCTCATCCCGACCACGATCGGCGCCCTCCTCTCCGCCATCGGCATCGCGGGCATGGACCGACTCGTGCAGCGCAACGTCCTGGCGATGTCGGGGCGGGCGGTGGAGGCCGCGGGCGACGTCACCACGCTGCTCCTCGACAAGACCGGCACCATCACCCACGGCAACCGCCGCGCCCACGCCGTGCTGCCGCTCACCGGAGTGGACGCCGCGGAGCTGCTGCATACCGCCGCCCTGTCCTCCCTCGCCGATCCGACGCCGGAGGGCGCATCGATCGTCGAACTCGCCGCCGCCCGCGGGATCCGGGTCGAGGCCCCGGCGGACGCCGTCGTCGTCCCGTTCACGGCGCAGACGCGCATGAGCGGTCTCGACCTCGCCGACGGCACGCAGATCCGCAAGGGCGCCGCCTCGGCCGTGGCGGCCTGGCTGGGGCAGACCCCCGATGACGAGCTCACGACCCTCACCGACGACGTCGCCTCGGGCGGCGGCACGCCCCTCGTCGTCGCGGTGCAGGGCCCTTCGACAAGCTCAGGGACCCATCGGATCCTCGGGGTCGTGCATCTCAAGGACATCGTCAAGGACGGCCTCCGAGAGCGGTTCGACGAGCTGCGCAGCATGGGCATCCGCACGGTCATGATCACCGGAGACAACCCCCTCACCGCGAAGGCCATCGCGGCCGAGGCCGGCGTCGACGACTACCTCGCCGAGGCCACCCCGGAGGACAAGCTCGACCTCATCCGCCGCGAGCAGGAGGGCGGGCGCCTCGTCGCGATGACCGGGGACGGCACGAACGACGCCCCCGCGCTCGCCCAGGCCGACGTCGGCGTCGCGATGAACACGGGCACCTCCGCCGCCAAGGAGGCCGGCAACATGGTCGACCTCGACTCCGACCCGACCAAGCTCATCGACATCGTCCGCATCGGGAAGCAGCTGCTCATCACCCGCGGCGCGCTGACGACGTTCTCGCTCGCGAACGACATCGCGAAGTACTTCGCCATCATCCCGGCGATGTTCATGGGCGTGTTCCCCGGACTCGCGGCGCTGAACATCATGCAGCTGCACTCGCCGGCCTCGGCGGTCACGAGCGCGATCATCTTCAACGCCATCGTGATCGTGTTCCTCATCCCGCTCGCGCTGCGCGGCGTGACCTACCGGCCGGCGAGCGCCTCGCAGATCCTGCAGCGGAACCTGCTGGTCTACGGCCTCGGCGGCGTCATCGCCCCGTTCGTGGGCATCAAGCTCATCGACCTCCTCGTCAGCCTCCTCCCCGGCTTCTGACCGGGCTCGAAAGGAACGCCATGTCGTCCACCACCCGCACCACGGTGCGCACCGCCGGTGTCGCCGTCCGCGCGATGCTCGTCCTCACCCTCGTCCTCGGCGTCGGGTACACGCTGCTCGTCACCGGCATCGGCCAGCTCCTCCTCCCCGCGCAGGCGAACGGCTCGCTGCTTCCCGGCGACCGGGGCAGCGCGCTCATCGGCCAGTCCTTCACGGATGCCGACGGCGAGGCCCTGCCGAAGTACTTCCAGTCCCGCCCCTCGGCGGCGGGCGACGGATACGACGGAGCAGCGTCGAGCGGCAGCAACCTCGGGCCGGAGAATCCCGACCTCGTCGCCGCCATCGCCGAACGGAAGGCCGAGATCGCCGCCAGAGAGGGGGTCGATCCGTCCGCGGTGCCCGCGGATGCCGTGACCGCGTCCGGCTCCGGTCTCGACCCGCACATCAGCGTCGCATACGCCCTGCTGCAGGTGCCGCGGGTGGCGGCCGCCCGCGACCTGCCGGAGGACGAGGTCCGGGCGCTGGTGGAGTCTAGGATTCAAGGGCGGGACCTGGGGTTCCTCGGCGAGGAGCGCATCAACGTCGCGGAGCTGAATCTCGCACTCGACGACCGGGAGGGTGCATGAGCGCAGAGCGGCCGCCGCGCCCCGCGACGGACCGGAACCGCCGCGGACGACTGCGCGTCCTCCTCGGCGCCGCGCCGGGGGTCGGGAAGACCTTCGAGATGCTCGCCGAGGGCCGGAGGCTCCGCGACGAGGGCCGCGACGTGGTCATCGCGATCGTCGAGACCCATGGCCGTGCGGCCACGGCCGCCCTGACCTCCGGACTGCCCGAAGTGCCGCGACGGGAGGACGCCCACCGCGGGGTCGTCCTCTCCGAGCTCGACCTCGACGCGGTGCTCGCCCTCGGCCCGGAGATCGCGCTCGTGGACGAGTTCGCGCACACGAACGCCCCCGGCTCGCGGAACCCCAAGCGGTGGCAGGATGTCGAGGAGCTGCTGGACGCGGGGATCGACGTCGTCACCACCGTGAACGTGCAGCACATCGAGTCGCTGAACGCGGTCGTGGAGAAGATCACCGGCATCGCCCAGCGCGAGACCATCCCGGACGCGGTGGTCCGCGCCGCCGACGAGATCGAGGTCGTCGACCTGGCGCCGCAGACACTCCGCGACCGCCTCGCCGCGGGTCTCGTCTACCCCGCGGAGCGCATCGACGCCGCGCTCTCGCACTACTTCCGGCTCGGCAACCTCACCGCCCTGCGGGAGCTGGCCCTGCTGTGGCTCGCCGACGAGGTCGACAGCGCGCTCCGCAGCTACCGCGCCGAACAGGGCATCGCCGGAGCGTGGCAGGCACGCGAACGCGTGGTCGTCGCCCTCACCGGCGGCCCGGAGGGCGAGACGCTGCTGCGCCGCGGGGCCCGCATCGCCGCCCGGTCCGCCGGCGGGGAGCTGCTCGCCGTGCACGTGACCGCCCAGGACGGGCTGCGCGACGAGACCCCCGGCGCCCTCGCCGCGCAGCGCTCCCTCGTCGAGTCGCTCGGCGGGACCTACCATCAGGTGGTCGGCGACGACATCCCCGCGACGCTCGTCGAGTTCGCCCAGGGCGCCGACGCGACGCAGCTCGTGATCGGCGTGAGCCGCCGCGGCCGCCTCGCCGCCGCGCTCACCGGACCGGGGATCGGCGCCGAGGTCATCCGCCGCTCGGGCGACATCGACGTGCACATCGTGACCCACGCCGCGGCGGGCGGCCGTCTCGCCCTCCCCCGCATCACCGGCGGCGCGCTCGGCTGGCGGCGTCAGGCGCTGGGCTTCGGCGTGGCCCTGGTGTTCGGTCCGCTGCTCTCCTGGCTGATGTTCACGGTCCGCAGCCCGGAGTCGATCACGGCCGAGGTGCTCGCCTACCAGCTGCTCGTCGTGGTCGTCGCCCTCATCGGCGGGATCCGCCCCGCCGTGTTCGCGGCCGTGCTCTCCGGCATCACCCTCGACTTCCTCTTCGTCGCCCCGCTGTTCACGATCACGATCGCGCACCCGTTGCACGTGCTCGCGCTCACCCTCTACGTCATCATCGCGATCCTCGTGAGCCTCATCGTCGACCAGGCCGCCCGCCGGGCCAGGACCGCGCAGCGGGCGACCGCCGAGGCGGAGCTCCTCGCGGCCGTCGCCGGGAACGTGCTCCGCGGCGACAACGCCGTGCTCGCCCTCGTCAGCCGCACCCGGGAGGCGTTCGGTCTGAGCGGCGTGCGGCTGCTCACCCCGTCCGGAGAGGTGCTGGCGAGCGACGGCGAGCCCGTGCCGGACGGCCGCGCCACGACCATCCCGGTCGGGGTCGCGTCCGGTGGGGGCCCGCGCGCCGTGCTGGAGCTCAACGGCGAGCCGATCGCCGGTCCGGAGCGCCGCCTGCTCGACGCGATCGTCGCCCAGCTCGCCGCCGCCATCGAGCACACCGACCTGCGAGCCACGGCACGGGAGGCGGAGGCTCTCGCCGAGACCGATCAGGTGCGCAGCGCCCTCCTCTCCGCCGTCAGTCACGATCTGCGGCGGCCGCTCGCCTCGGCCGTCGCGGCGATCGGCGGCCTCCGCGGCGCGCACGGCCTGTCCGCCGAAGACCGCGCGGAGCTGCTGGAAACCGCGGACGAGAGCCTCGCGACGCTCTCCACCCTCGTCACCGACCTCCTCGACGTGAGCCGGGTGGAGGCGGGGGTGCTCGCGGTCTCGGCGCAGCGGATCGACGCAGCCGGCCCCGTGCTCGCCGCGGTGGACGAGCTCGGCCTCGGCCCCGCCGACGTCGAGCTCGCGCTCGATCCCGACCTCCCGCCGCTGCACGCCGACCCGGTGCTGCTCCAGCGCGTGCTCGTGAACGTGCTCGCCAACGCCCACCGGCACGCGCCGGCGGGCAGCCGTGTGCTCGTGTCGAGCAGCCGGCTGGGCGATCGGGCGGAGATCCGGATCGTCGACCGCGGCGAGGGGATCGCCCCCGAGCGGCGCGATGCGATCTTCCAGCCGTTCCAGCGCTTCGGCGACACCGACAACACGACCGGGCTGGGGCTCGGGCTCGCCCTCTCCCGCGGATTCACCGAGGGCATGGGCGGTAGCCTGACACCGGAGGACACCCCCGGGGGCGGACTCACCATGGTCATCTCCCTGCCGCTCGCCGCAGGGACCGCCGACACGGAGGGCACGGAGTGAAGCTCCTCATCGCCGACGACGACCCCCAGATGGTGCGGGCGCTGCGGATCACCCTCGCGGCCCACGGGTACGAGGTCGTCGTGGCCGCCGATGGCGCCGCCGCGATCGCCGCCGCGGCGCAGACCCATCCCGACCTCATCATGCTCGACCTCGGCATGCCCCGGCTCGACGGCATCGAGGTGATCCAGGCCCTCCGCGGCTGGACGAGCGTGCCCATCATCGTCGTGTCGGGGCGGACCGGCTCGGCCGACAAGGTCGAGGCGCTGGACGCGGGGGCGGACGACTTCGTCACGAAGCCCTTCCAGGTGGATGAACTGCTGGCCCGGCTCCGGGCGCTCTCCCGCCGCGCGGTCGCCGCGAACGGGGAGTCCGTGGTCGCGTTCGGGGATGTCGTCGTAGACCTCGCGACGAAGACCGTGACCCGTGCCGGCACCCGTGTGCACCTCACGCCGACCGAGTGGCGGATGCTCGAGCACCTCGCACGGCACCCGGGCGCGCTGGTGACCCGGCAGGACCTCCTCAAGGAGATCTGGGGCAGCGCGCAGGTGTCCGACTCCGGCTACCTCCGGCTGTACATGTCGCAGCTCCGCAAGAAGCTGGAGCAGGAGCCCTCGGCGCCCATCCACCTCCTCACCGAGTCGGGGATGGGCTACCGACTGGTGCTCTAGCGGCCTAGCGGCGCGCGGTCGTGCGTGCCGGCGCGGCGCCGCCGCGGAGGACGGCCACGACGCCGACGACGACGAGCAGGACGGCGACGATGATCGCGGTGACGGCGGTGGGCGTGCTCTCCGGCTCGCCCGTGAGACGCCCGATCGCGAGCCAGCTCAGCCCCCAGGCCGTCGCCAGCGCCGGGGCGAGGCGGCCGGTGAACCAGGCCGATGCGGCGCCGATCACCAGCACGACGACGAGCACGGCGACGGCCCAGGCGTCGGGGGCATCCGCCCCGATCTCCGGGACGGTCTGCGTGAGCCAGGCGGCGGTGTTGGCGACCGTCGCGATCGTGACCCAGCCGAAGTGCAGGCCGTTCGCGCCGTCGGTGAGGAGGCGGTCGGCGAGGGAGCGGGCGGGGTACCGGCCGAGGAGCACGATGATGCGCGCGAGCGTCGCGAGTAGCAGCGCGATCACGAGCACGGTGAGCCACAGCGTCAGGTACCGCGCGGTCACCAGCCAGAGGCCGTTGAGGACCAGGGAGAGGGCGATCCAGCCGCCGACCGCCTGCTGACGCTCGTCCTGGCGCTGCGCGGGGAGGGCCTGCCACACGGTGTAGGCGAGGAGTCCGAGGTAGATGAGCGACCAGATCGAGAACGCCGGCCCGGCCGGGGCGAGGTACGAGCCCTGCGCCGAGAGCGCCCCGTTCTGGAGCTCGTCGACGGAGTCCCCGCCGAATGCTCCGGCGCCGATGGCCGCGGCGATCAGCATGAACACGGCGGCGGCGATCACGAGGCTCTGGCGGGCGATGCCCTTCGTCGAGGTCTCCATGCCCGCACCCTACGCGGGGCGGGCGCGGAAAGCAGTGGCCTTGACAGGACCTCCCCATTTCGCTAACCAAGTTAGCGAGTGGGGGCGTCAGGCCGGAGCGAGGGCGGCGTCGATCAGGACCTCGGCGGCGCGGCGCGCGTGCACGGCGGCCTCCGGGTCCGCGCCGATCGCCGCGGTACTCTGCGCGCCCTCCGCGAGGAGAGAGAGCTGGGCGGCCAGACCCGCCGGGGCACCGGTGTCCGCGACGAGCTCCGCCATGTACTGCTGGAACGAGGCCTTGTGCGCGCGGACGATCGCGGCCACCTCGGGGCTCGTTCCCCCGAGCTCGCCGAACGCGTTGATGAAGGCGCAGCCCCGGAACCCGTCGCTGCAGAACCAGTCCTCCAGGTAGCCGTAGACCGCGAGGAGGCGGGCGCGCGGGTCGTCGCCGCTCTGCGCTACGGCCGCCGTGAGCCCCTGCTCCCACTCGGCGTGCTTCCGGGTGAGCACCGCGGCGACGATGTCGGTCTTCGCCGGGAACAGCGAGTACACGCGCCGCAGCGACACCCCGGCGGCAGCCCGCAGCTCGTCCATGCCGACCGCCGCGTAGCCCTTGCGGTAGTACAGCTCCTCCGCGGCGGAGAGGATGCGTTCGCGGGCCTCGTCTTCGGTCATGTCCAGAAGTCTACTTGACACGAGAACGAACGTTCTCTAGATTGATCACATCAGGCGAGAACGATCGTTCTCACCGGCACCGAAAGGAACACATCATGGGTTACATCACCGTCGGCACCGAGAACACCACCCCGATCGAGCTCTACTACGAAGACCAGGGCAGCGGCCAGCCCGTCGTCCTGATCCACGGCTATCCGCTCAACGGCCACAGCTGGGAGCGCCAGACCCGCGAGCTCCTCGCCCAGGGGTACCGCGTCATCACCTACGACCGCCGCGGCTTCGGGCAGTCCTCCAAGGTCGGCTCCGGCTACGACTACGACACCTTCGCCGCCGACCTGAACACGGTGCTCGAGACCCTCGACCTCCGCGACGTCGTGCTCGTCGGGTTCTCCATGGGCACCGGCGAGCTCGCCCGCTACGTCGGCCGCTACGGTCACGAGCGCGTCGCGAAGCTCGCCTTCCTCGCGTCGCTCGAGCCCTTCCTCGTGCAGCGCGACGACAACCCGGAAGGCGTGCCGCAGGAGGTCTTCGACGGGATCGAGGCCGCCGCCAAGGGCGACCGCTACGCCTGGTTCACCCAGTTCTACACGGACTTCTACAACCTCGACGAGAACCTCGGCACGCGCATCAGCCAGCAGGTCGTCGACGCGAACTGGAACCTCTCCGTCACCAGCGCCCCGGTCGCCGCGTACGCCGTGGTCCCGACCTGGATCGAGGACTTCCGCGACGACGTGAAGGCCGTGGCCGCCGCCGGCAAGCCCACCCTCATCCTGCACGGCACGAAGGACAACATCCTGCCGATCGACGCGACCGCCCGCCGCTTCCGCCAGGCCGTGCCCGAGGCCGAGTACGTCGAGGTCGAGGGCGCCCCGCACGGCCTCCTCTGGACCCACGCCGACGAGGTCAACGCCGCGCTGACGCAGTTCCTGGCCCGGTAACCCCGTTCGAATCGCCTGAATGGCCCCATTTCCTCCGGGAATGGGGCCATTTGCGCGATTCGAAGCGGGTCAGCGGGAGCGCCAGAGCAGCCAGACGAAGTACGGGGCGCCGATCAGCGCGACCACGAGACCCGCCGGAAGCTGCGCGGGGGCGATCACCGTCCGGCCGATCGTGTCCGCGATGCCGACGAGCAGCCCGCCGAGGAGCACCGCCGTCGGGATCACCCGCGAGTGCCGTGCCCCCACAAGCGCCCGCGCGGCGTGCGGCGCCACGAGCCCCACGAAGCCGATGACCCCGATCGCCGTCACGCTCAGCGCCGCCAGGACGGCCGCCACCAGCAGCAGCGTCAACCGGACGGGCTCCAGCCGGATGCCGACCAGTCGCGGGGTGTCCTCATCGAGCGACAGCACGTCGAGCTCTCGGCGACTCATCACCACGAACGGCACCGCGATCACGAGGACGATCGCCAGCGGGACGACCTGCTCCCACACCCGCCCGTAGGTCGTGCCGGAGAGCCAGGTGTAGATCTTGGGGGTGTCCCACGGGTTCGACCGCAGCAGGAGGAAGGTCGTGAGGGAGACCGTGAAGTACGAGACCCCGATGCCGATCAGCAGGAACCGGTCCGCGTTCAGGCCGCCCCGCCACGACAGCAGGTAGACGAGGGCGAAGGCGAGCAGCGAGCCCGTGACGGCTCCCGCGATCATCCCGCCCGTCGACGACGTGATGCTCGTGATCACCAGCACCGCGCCGAGCCCGCCGCCGCCGGTGACGCCGAGGATGCCCGGGTCGGCGAGCGGGTTGCGGCTCACCCCCTGGATCACGGCGCCGGAGAGGGCGAGCGCGGCGCCGGCGACCACGGCGGCCACGATCCGCGGCGCGCGCTCGTCGAGGGCGAAGGCGATGGGCGCGGGAGCCTGGCCCTGCAGCCACAGCGCGATGTCGCCGGTGAGCAGCCAGGTGTGCCCGGCGAGCAGTCCGAGCAGCAGCACCCCGACCACGCCGAGGGCGACGAGGGCGAGGGTGATCCGGAAGCGCAGGCGGCTGCGGACGCCGAAGCGCACCCGCGGAGGCTCGCGCGTGGGCCCAGCGTCGCGGAGGCGCCGGGCCATGAGCACGAGCACGATCGCGCCGAGCAGCGTCGTCGCGACGCCGGTCGGGATGAGGATCGCAGCCTCCGCGCCGATGAGCGCGCGCAGGAGGGCGTCGGAGAGGATGACGACGAGGGCGCCGAGGAGCCCCGCCGCGGGGATCAGCAGCACGTGGCGGTTCAGGCTCGGCACCACCCGCGTCAGCAGCCGCGCGAGCACCGGCGCGCACAGCCCCACGAATCCCATCGGCCCGGCGAGCGTCACCGCGACCGCCGTGAGGGTGACCGCGAGCAGGATCCCGATGGTCCTGGTCGACCGGATCGGCACGCCGAGCGACGAGGCGGTGTCGTCCCCCAGGGTGAGGATGTCGAGGCGCCGCGCGAGCAGGAGCGCGAGTACCGTGACGACCACGACGACCGGCGCCGCCTGGAGGAATGCGGTGAGTCCGAGCTGCGACAGGCTCCCGCTCCCCCAGGCGAGCAGTCCCTTGGTCTCCTCGTCGAACAGGATGAGCAGCGCCGAGGTCGCGGCCTGGAAGGCGAGCGCCAGCGCGGTGCCGGCGAGGATGAGGCGGGTCGTGGACGACCCCGCCCCGCCGGCGAGCCCGAGCACGATGCCCGCGGCGACGATGCCACCCGCGAACGCCACCGCCCCGGAGGCCCACACCGGCACGGCGATCCCGAATGCGGCGAGCGCCGTGACGGCGAGATAGGCCCCGGCGGTCACGCCCAGCGTGTCCGGCGACGCAAGGGCATTGCGGGCGAGGGACTGCAGCAGGATGCCGGCGACCCCGAGGGCCACGCCCACCGCGACACCGGCGGCGAGCCGCGGCACCCGCGAGCCCCAGAGGACGTCGGTGTCGGCGAACACCGCGCCGCTCGTGCCCTGGGTGAGGTGCCAGCAGGCGACCGCGACCAGCACGACGGCGAGAGCGACGAGCACACCGACGCCCGTCCACACCGCGGGCTTCCGACCCTCCTCCCCGACGGGGACGGCGGACGCCGGGGCGCCGGGCTCCGCGGTCGCCGTCGTGTCGTCGAGGCGGAGGGTCTCCGTCACTTCGAGAGCACCTCGAGGTAGCCGTCGATGATCTGCGCGGTCGAGCGCGGGCCGCCGAAGGTCCAGATGCCGGCCGGGAACGCGGTCAGGCGGTCCTCCGCCACCGCGGGGAGCGAGGTCCAGGCGGGGTTGTCCGCGAGGGCGTCGACGAAGCTCTCGGAGTCCGGGTCCGCGGTGCCGGTGTAGAACAGGTTCGCGCCGCCGACCGTCGTCATGCCCTCGACATCGGTCTGTCCGAGGCCGTACACGGGGTCGACCTCGCCGGTCCAGGCGTTCGTCAGCCCGAGCTCCTCGCCCACCTCGCCGACGAGCGAGCCCTGGCCGAACGGACGCAGCGCCACGTTGCCGCCGTCGACCCAGCCGTCGAAGAACACGAAGTCGGTCGTGGCGAGGTCGCGGTCGGCGAGCTCGGCCTTCGCGGTGTCGAGGTGGTCCTGGAACTCCTCGGTGACGACGTCGGCCCGCTCCTCGCGGCCGGTGACCTGCGCGATGAGGTCGAAGGTGTTCAGCATCTTGGCGATCGGGTCCTTCGCATCGGCGCCGATCGTCGCGAGCACGGGCACGTCGTAAGCCTCGAGCTGCGCGACGATGGGGTCGTCCGCGGCGTTGACCTCGACGATCACGAGGTCGGGATCGGTGCCGAACAGCGTCTCCAGGTTCGGCTCCTGACGGGTGCCCACGTCCACGACGCCTTCCGGCAGCTCCTCCGCCGTGACCCAGGTGCTGTACCCCTCGGCGTCGGCCACCGCGACCGGCGTCACGCACAGCGACAGGGCGTCCTCAATCTGCTGCCACTCGAGCACCGCGATCCGCTCGGCCGGCTTGTCGAGCTCCACCGTGCGGCCGAGATCGTCGGTGACGGAGACCGCCCCGGTCGAGGTGCTCGTGGTGTCGTCCGTGCAGCCCGCGCTCGTCGAGGTCGGGGCGTCGGACCCCTCGGCGGACGGCGTCTGCGTGGTGCCGCAGCCGGCGAGCGCGAGGGTGAGGGCGCCGCCGAGGGCGAGCACGGCGAGGGGGGTCTTCTTCATCGGTGGTTCCTTCAGGGGTCGGGATCAGGAGGCGGAGGGGGCGCGGAGGCGACCGTGGTGGCGGCCGCGCGGACGCACCCGCACCAGGCCGGTCTCCTCGTCGAGGGCGGTGTCGATGCGCAGTCCGTACACGTGCGACAGGTTCTCGCCGGTGAGAACCTCGGCGGGAGCCCCCGCCGCGTGGACCCGGCCGCGGTGCATCAGCACGACGTCGTCGGCGACCGAGGCGGCGTGGTCGAGGTCGTGCAGCACGACGCCGAGCGCGGTGCCGTGGTCGTCGGCGAGCTCCCGCACCAGATCGAGGGTCTCCACCTGGTAGCGCAGGTCGAGGTGGTTGGTCGGCTCGTCGAGCAGCAGCACCCCGGTGTCCTGGGCGAGTGCGGTCGCCAGCCAGACGCGCTGCAGCTCGCCGCCGGAGAGCTGGTCGACCGGACGGGCGGCCATCGCGGACAGGCCGGTGAGGGCGAGGGCGCGCGCCACGGCGGCACGGTCGGCGTCGCTCACGCCGGAGAACCGCCCGCGGTGGGGATGGCGGCCGTAGGCGACCACGTCGGCGACCTCGATCCCGGAGGGGTGCGGCCGGGACTGCGACAGCATCGCGACGGTCTTCGCGAACTCCTTGGCGGAGAGGGTGGCGGCGTCGCGCGACTCCGCGCCGCCGACGCTCACGGTCCCCGCCTCGATGCGGTGCAGCCGCGCGAGCGCGCGGAGGACGGTCGACTTGCCGCTGCCGTTCGGTCCGATCAGCGCGGTCACCCGGCCCGGCGCGAGGCGCAGGGAGACGTCGTGCACGACCCGGGTGCGGCCGTAGCCGAGGACGAGGGATTCCCCCGCGAGGCTGTGGCGATCGATGGCGTCGGTCATCTCAGCCCCGCATCGCGACGCCGCGGCGCCAGTAGCCCATGAACGCGACCTGCGCGCGGTCGATCCCGAGGTCCTTCACGAGGTGCCGACGCAGCGTCGTCACGACACCGCTCTCGCCCGCGATCCAGAAGTAGCGGCCGGCCGCGTCGTCGGGCGCGATCTCCTCTCCCAGGCTCGAGTACTCCGGGGTCTCCCAGAGGAGGTCCTCCCCCTCGATGTCGGTGACGCGGATCTCGTCCCCGGCATCGTCGTCGCCCAGGTGCTCGAGCACCGCGGGGATGAGGCGGAACCCGTGCGGCTCGCCGGCGTCGCGCGGCAGCCAGTGCACGTCCACCCCCGCCGGAACGTCGATCGCGAGGACGTCCGCGGGCGACGGCACCTCGATGAACGCCGTGCCGCGGAGGTCGCGCGGGGCGTCCTCCAGGATGCGGGCGATGGCGGGGGCCGCGGTCTCATCCCCGACGAGGACCACCGAGGTCGCCGCCCCCGGGGCGTACTCCGCGCCGCCGTGCGCGACGACGCCCCGACGCGGGCCGACCAGCCACAGCTCCTGGCCCACCGCGGCCGTGCTCGCCCACCGAGAGGCCGGACCGGTGAGCCCCGGCTCCAGGTGCAGCACGAAGTCGATGTCGACCTCGGTGCGGCCGTCGTCGTCGACCCGCAGCTCGCGCACGGAGTAGGTGCGCATCGAGCCGCGCTCCTCCTCCGGGACGGACAGGTACGAGCCCCACCAGTCGTACGTCGACCGGTCGATCTCCGCGAGAACGCCGGACGCGGGCGGGAAGACGAGCTTGACCCGGCTGTCGTACACCTCCCCTGGCGTGCCCAGCTCGCTGAGCTCCTCGCCGCCGAGCGTCACCCGCACGAACGACGGGGAGACGCGGGAGACGGCGCGCACCTCGGCGCGGGTGAGGATGTAGGTCGGGCGCTCGGTCGTGATGGATTCAGCGGACATGATGCCTTCCGATGGGGGTGACCATCGGCTTGCCGGAGACCGGGTCGATGGTGATCTGGTTGGGGAGGCCGAAGACCTCCTGCACGAGCTCGGCGGTGACGACGTCTTGCGGGGCGCCGATCGCGTGCACGCGGCCGTTCTTCATGGCGACCAGCTCGTCGGCGTAGCGCGCGGCGAGGTTGAGGTCGTGCAGCACCATGACGATCGTGGTGCCGCGGGCCACGCTGAGGTCGGTGAGCAGGTCGAGCACCTCGACCTGGTGGGCGACGTCGAGGAAGGTCGTCGGCTCGTCCAGCAGCAGGATGTCGGTCTCCTGCGCGAGGGCCATCGCGATCCAGACCCGCTGCCGCTGACCGCCGGAGAGCTCGTCCACGCTGCGGTCGGCGAGGTCGCTGATGCCGGTCGCGTCCAGGGCGTCGGCGACGACCTCGTAGTCGTGCGCACTCCACCGCGACAGGGCCCGCTGGTGGGGGTGACGCCCGCGACCGACGAGGTCGGCGACGGCGATGCCCTCGGGGGCCACGGGCGACTGGGGCAGGAGGCCGAGGATGCGCGCGACCTCCTTCGTGGGCCGGGCATGGATCGACTTCCCGTCGAGCACGACCTCCCCGTCCCCCGGGGACAGCAGCCGGGCGAGGGCGCGCAGCAGCGTCGATTTGCCGCAGCCGTTCGCGCCGACGATCGTGGTGATCTTCCCCGGCGCGATCTGCAGGTCGAGGCCCTCGACGACGGTGCGGTCGCCGTACGAGAGGGTGACCCCCTCGGCGGACAGGCGGTGGGCGGCGGTCACAGCGAGCCTCCGGTGCGGTTGGTGCGGATGAGCAGATAGATGAGGTACGGCGCGCCGACGACGCCGGTGACCACGCCGACCGGGTAGCGCGCGCCGAGCGCGAACTGGGCGATGAGGTCGCCGCCGAGCACGAGCACCGCCCCGACGAGGCCGCTGGGCAGCAGCAGCGTGGCGCCGGGACCGGTGAGCCGCGCGGCGATGGGTCCGGCCATGAACGCGACGAACGCGATCGGCCCGGTGGCGGCGGTCGCGAAGGCGAGGAGGGCCACGGCGCCGAGGATGAAGACGAGGCGCGTGGCGGTGACCCGCACGCCGAGCCCCGCGGCGGAGTCGTCGCCGAGCTGGAGCGTGCCCAGCGCCCGCCCCTGCGAGAGCAGCAGCGGCACGAGGATCGCGGCGGCGATCGCCATCGGCAGCACCCGCTCCCAGGACGCGTTGTTGAGGCTGCCGGTGAGCCACTGCATCGCGGTCTGGATGTCCCAGTTCGCGGCCCGGGACAGCAGGTAGGAGATGACGCTCTGCAGCATCGCCGCGACGCCGATCCCGATGAGGATGAGGCGGGTGCCCGCGAAGCCGCCCTTGATGGCGAGGAGGTAGATCGCCAGCGCCGTCACGAGCGCGCCGACGAGAGCGAGGAGCGAGACGGCCGGGCCGTTGAGCGAGAGCACGACGATGCCGAACACCGCGGCGGCGCCGGCCCCGTTCGAGATGCCGATGATGTCCGGCGAGGCGAGCGGGTTGTGCAGCATGGTCTGGAAGGTGACGCCCGCCATGCCGAACGCGAGCCCCGTGAGGATCGCGAGGACCGCACGGGGGAGCCGCAGGTCGCCGACCGTGAACGAGGCGCCGGGCACCGTCTCGCCGAGGATCACGCGGATGACCTCGTCGAGCGGGTAGAACGTGTTGCCGACCATGAGCGCCACGACGAACAGCACGACCACGACGACCCCGAGGGCGAGCGTGACCACGGCATGACGGCGGTGGCGTGCCCGGCGGCCGGCGATGATGCGCGCGGTGCGGGCGGCGGCGGACTCGTCGCCGCGGACGAGGGTGTGCTCGGTCGTGCTCACAGCTCCCGCACCTTCTGTCGGCGGACGATCCAGATGAAGAACGGCGCCCCGATGATCGCGGTGATGATGCCGACCTGGATCTCCTCGGACGACGGCGAGATCACGCGGCCGACGATGTCGCTCGCGGTGAGCAGCGCGGCGCCGGCGAGGGCCGAGAAGGGCAGCAGCCAGCGGTGGTCGGTCCCCACGAGCATCCGGCACATGTGCGGGACGATGAGCCCGACGAACCCGATCGGCCCCGCGATGGCCGTCGCCGCGCCGGCGAGGATGACCGCGCCGAGGGCCGACAGCATCCGGGTGCGCAGCACATGCTCGCCGAGGCCCCTGGCCATGTCGTCGCCGAGCGCGAGGGAGTTCATGCCCCGGGCGCACAGGAAGCAGATGAGGGCGCCGACCGCGAGGACCGGGGCGGTGATCGCGATCCGCGGCCACTCCGCCCCGCCGACGCCGCCGATCTGCCACGACTGGAACGTCTGCAGCAGGTCGACCCGCGGCAGCATGACCGCGCTGATGAGCGAGGCGAACGCGGCGGAGGTCGCCGCCCCCGCGAGGGCCAGCTTGAGCGGGGTGGCTCCGCCGCGACCGAGGGAGCCGACGGTGTACACGAAGACGGCGGCGGCCGCGGCGCCGACGATCGCGAAGGCCATCTGCCCGTAGGGGTTGCTGAGTCCGAAGAACGCGATGCCGAGGACGACCGCGAAGGAGGCGCCGTTCGAGACCCCCAGGATGCCGGGGTCGGCGACGGGGTTGCGCGTGACAGCCTGCATGGTCGCCCCGGCGAGGGCGAGGGCCGCCCCCACGAGGAGCGCGAGCACGGTGCGGGGGATGCGCTTGACGACCGCGGCCTGGGCGATCGTGTCGGTCTGGCCGGAGAGCGCCGCGAGGATATCGTCGAGCGTGACCGCCCGCACCCCGAACGACACCGAGAGCACGACGAGCACGAGGATCACTCCGACCCCGGCGAGCAGCCAGAGGGTGCGCACCACCGTCGGACGCCGCAGGGTGGCGGCGTCCGACGCGAGGACGGGTGCTGAGATCACGACGACTCTCCGCTGGGGGGCGGACGCGGAGCTTACTTCGCGAGCGGCGCGGCGAGGATGGCCAGGTAGTCCTCGAGACCCCACGGGATCGACAGCGCCGACGGGTTCGCCGATGCGGCGATGGGGGTGGCGTCCGGGAGGATCGCGACGCGGCCCTCCGCGATGGCGGGGATCTTCGACAGCAGCGGGTCGGCCTGCAGCGTGGCCAGGGTGGAGTCGTCGCCGTAGGTCACCAGCACGTCCACGTCGTCGAACTTCTGCGCCTCCTCGGCGCTCACCTGCAGGTAGAACTGGTCGCTGTCCTCGTTCTCCTCCACGATCGCGGGGAGCGGCAGGCCGAGGTCGTGCAGGTACCCGGGGCGCGTGTCGGCCGCGGTGTAGTAGCCGATCTGGCTGAGGTCGCTCGGGTCGAAGTAGGCGAAGAGCACCTTCTTGCCCTCCAGCGCGCTGTTGGCCGCGAGGGCGGCGTCGGCATCGGCGTGCAGGTCCTCGATCAGGGCCTCCCCCTCGGCCTCGAGCCCCAGGGCCTTGGCGTTCATCTCGACCATGTCGTCGACGGAGGTGCCCCACGCGACGTCAGGGTAGGCGACGACCGGGGCGATCTTGGAGAGCGTGTCGTACTCCTCCTGCGTGAGGCCGGAGTAGGCGGCGAGGATCACGTCGGGAGCGGTGTCGGCCACGGCCTCGTAGTCGATGCCGTCGGTCTCGTCGAAGAGCACCGGGGTCTCGCCGCCGAGCTCGTCGAGCTTCTCCTCGACCCAGGGGAGGATGCCGTTGTCGTCGTCGTCGCCCCAGGTGGCCTTGCTCATGCCGACCGGGACGATGCCGAGCGCCAGGGGCACCTCGTGGTTCGCCCACGCGATGGTGGCCACGCGCTCGGGCTTCTCGTCGATGGTCGTCTCGCCGTAGACGTGCTCGATGGTGACGGGGAACGCATCGTCGGAGGCCGGGTTGCCGCCGGTGGGCGCGGTCGACTCCGGCGCGGAGGACGAGCAGGCGGACAGCGTCACGGCGAGCGCGGCGGCCGCGCCGAGGGCGAGGAGTCGAGAGGTGCGCACAGGCGTTCCCTTCGGGATGGGAGATGGGGTGTCGACGCGAGAGCGTCCGGCCTTTGGTAAGCCTCGCCTAATCTAACACGGAGGTTAGGGCGCCCTCACTCCCGTTTCGAATCGCTCACCTTGTCCCATCCGGCGCCCGGATGCCGCAAAGTGGGCGATTCGAAAGTGCCGGGGCAGCGAAAAGCCGGCCGGACCCGTACGGATCCGGCCGGCTTCAGGAAGTCAGCGCACGCTCAGAGAGCGCGGATGTTCGCCGCCTGCATGCCCTTGGGGCCACGCTCAGCGTCGAATTCGACCTTCTGGTTCTCGCGGAGCTCCTTGAAACCGGAGCCGGCGATAGCCGAGTAGTGGGCGAAGAGGTCTTCGGTGCCGTCATCGGGAGCGATGAAGCCGAAGCCCTTCTCTGCGTTGAACCATTTCACAGTGCCAGTGGCCATGTGTTTTCTACTTTCTGTTGACCGGCCGCTCACGCGGCCTGCATCATGCCGATGATCCGACATGCATGCTCGGTCACGCTACCACGGCGGACTGACGGGACTCCCCCTCTTCGGCCGCGCGATGGGCGAGCGCCGCCTCGGTGCGCGTGCTCACGCCGAGCTTCCGCAGCACCGCCGAGACGTGGACACTGACGGTCTTCACGCTGATGAACAGGCGCTCCCCGATCTGGCGGTTGCTCAGCCCCTCCGCGATGAGGGCGAGCACCTGCCGCTCCCTGGCCGTCAGCTGCTCCGCGTCGGCGGCCTCGCGGGGCCCGGTCGGACGCAGCCCTGCCGCCTCGCCGAACCCCGCCAGAGCCTTCTGCAGCGGCACATGGCCGAGCCCCTCGGCGATCGCCGTCGCCGCCGTCAGCACGGCAGCGGCCTCGGCGCGCTCTCCGTCGGCGACGTGCAGCCGGGCCCGCTCGAGCCGCAGCACCACACGGAAGGTGACCGGCACGTCGTCGCCGTCCGCGCACCGCAGCGCCTCGTCGACCGCGGCCGGACTCGGGTCGAGCAGGGCGTGCAGCACCGTCGACCACGCGTCGTCCTGCAGCTCCGGCGGCTGCGCCTCCCAGGCCGTCCGCACAGCCGCGACCGCCGCATCGACGTCGGCCCCGCCCGCACGAAGCGCCGTCACGAGGGCGCCCGCCTCCAGGAGCAGCCGCCGCTGATGCAGCAACGCCGGCCGGACGTCCTCCAGCATCTCCCCGATCACGTCGAGCGCCCCGCGGAGGTCGCCCTGACTCTCGGCGACGGCGACCTGCATCGTGATCCGGTCGTACCAGATCTGCCGCTCCGAGACTCCGGTCTCCTCGAACGCCGGCAGCCACTCCTGCAGGGTCTCCGCGGCCTCCGCGGCCCGGCCCCGCCAGGCGAGCACCCGCACCCTGGTCATGCTCACGTACATCCGGAACACCCGCAGCGTGCCCTGCAGGAAGTCCCGGGCCAGCATGTCCTCGACCTGGTCGATCTCGCCGAGCTCGAGCAACGGCACGATCATGTTCTGCGCCATGATCGAACCCGAGGTGCGCTCGACACGGAGCTCACGAGCCCGGCGCAGACCCTCCTCGGCGACGGCGACGGCCTCCCGATAGCGGCCCAGCAGCGTCAGCAGGTCGGAGTAGTTGACGCGGTAGCGCATCTCGGCCGTCGATCCGGCGGCGAGGTCGCGCGCACGCTCGTACTCGCGCACCCCTTCCGCGACCCGGCCGAGATGGGCCAGCGACCCGCCGCGGACGTTCGCGGCGATCGAGAGCTGATCCGTCGTCGCGGCGCCCGCGGCCCGACGCTCCGCCTCGTCGGCGAGCCGGATCGCCTCCTCCCGATCGCCCGCGATCATGCGACGGCTCGCCAGCTGGTTCAGCAGCTCCGCGCGGAACGCCTCGTCGTCGACGCGCTCCGCGAGCGCGAGCGCCTCCTGGAGGAGCGGGATGGCCCCGAGGCGCCCGAGATTGACGAGATACAGCGCCTTGTTGCGGAGCAGGCGCGCGTGCAGCCGCGGGTCGACCGTCGCCGGGTCGACCTCGCTCAGCGCGACATTGGCGACCGCCAGCGCCCGCTCGCCGTCACCGGCGTTGCGGAGGACCGACCCGAGCACGTGGAGGAGGTCGAGACGTTCGAATTCTGTCGCCTCCTCCGCGTCCGGCACGAGCGGCCAGAGTTCGAGGACGAGCTCCCCGAACCGCGCCGCACTGGCGAAGGCGTACTGGGCCTTGGCCTGCCGCATGGCGTCGGCGGCGGACGCGATGGCGCGACGATCGTCCTGCGCGAGCTGCCAATGGTGGGCCAGGGCCGCCGCGTCGCCGCCGCCGTCCTCGTCCAGCACCTCGGCGTAGGCGCGGTGCAGACGCGCGCGCTCTCCGGGCAGCAGATCGTCGTGCACGGCTTCGCGCAGCAGGGCGTGCCGGAATCGGTAGTCGTCTTCGCCGACGACGATGATGCCGCTGCGCACGGCCTCGCGGACGGCGTCGTCGACCCGATCCTCCGGAAGCTCAACGAGACGCAGCAGCAGCGGATCCGTGAGCGGCCGCTCGGCGCCGGACAGGACCTGCACCACGCGGCGCGCATCGTCTCCGAGACGGTCGAACCGGGCGAGCAGGAGGTCGCGCAGACTCTCCGGCAGGGGCCCCTGGGCGCACCCGGCGATCTCCTCCACGAAGAAGGGGACGCCCTCCGCCCGGACCTGCAGCCGCTCCAGCGCCGTCGCGGTCGGCGCGCGTCCCGTGATCTGCGCGACGAGCTCGCCGACGGCATGGTCGTCGAGACGCGACACCGTCATCCGTTCGAGCAGTCGTGCGCGCGTGGCCTCGCCGATGAACCGGCTCACCGCGTCGCCTCGGCGCACGTCGTCGGTGCGGCAGGTGATGAGCAGCAGCAGGCGGCCGCGGTCGAGCGTGCGCAGGAGGAAGGAGAGGATCGCGAGGGTCGAGTCATCGGCCCAGTGCAGGTCTTCGACGACGATGACCTGCGGCGCCAGCTCCGTGGCGGCCTCGATGAGGGAGGCGATCGCGTCGCGCAGGCGTTCGGGACTGGTGCGGTCGCGGGCGGCGGGGGCGTCGACGAGCTCGGGCAGCAGCATGCCGAGCGCCTCGACGCCCACGCCGACCGCCTCACGCACGCGCTCGGCTCCCAGCCGCTCCACGAGCGAGCGGAGGATGCCCGCGAGGGGCCCGAACGGCGCACGCGAGGCGCCGAGGTCGAGGCACCAGCCGACGTGCACGTCTGCCGCGCTCGCGATGTCGGTGCCGAACTCCCGCACCAGCCGGGTCTTGCCGATCCCGGCCTCGCCCTCGACGAGCAGCGCGGCGGGCACGCCCTGGCGCACACCGTCGAACAGGCGGCGCATCCCGGCGATCTCGGCGTCACGCCCGACCATCGCGGCGGAGGGGGCTGGGGCCATGGACCCATCGTGCCACTCCCCCCGGACATCCGGAGAGCCGGGGAACGACCGCACGACGCCGTCCGTCATCGGGCGACGACCGGATCGCACGCCCCCGCGCGGGACGCCCGCGGCACCGGCGTTCCCCGGCGTGCGAGGCGGCGCAGGAGCCGACGCAGCGGACCCGCCGGACGCGGCACGATCTGATCCGCGTGCTCCAGGAGCATCCGGCGCCGGGCGACCGCGCGCTCGATCTGCTCCTGCTCGAAGACGGTGACCTGATGGCTGAGGTACGGGTGGTCGAACATGATGTCTCCTCGACGGTTCGGTGTATCCCTACACTCCGCTCTGAGGTGCCGCCTCCACATCGGACGGATGCCCTATCTTCCGCGCCCCCTCCGCCTCCCTTCCTTATGCTGACGCAGGCCCTCACGCCGCATCAGGCTCCTGGCGCGCGAACCCGCCTGAGCTCGCGCGACTGCCTGCCCTGCCAGAGCGAGGGCCGCGCGGACGGACGGGTCCTCTCCGGTACGAGGATCGCGAGCACCCGCACGAGCGTCGTCATCCACAGCAGCCCGAGGCCGACGACGACCGCCTCCACCGCGGTCACCGGGAAGAAGCCGAGCGGCCACCACAGCAACACGGCCGCGACCACGAGCACCCCCACCGCGACGGAGGTCACCACGAGGGCCAGGGGTCGGCCGGGGACGGTCAGCGTCGTCGCAGCGGCAGCCCCGAGGAAGAGGAGCAGCGCCGCGACGGCAGCGATGTCGTGCGGAACGGGGGCCCGGTACAGCGGCAGGAGCCCGACGGCGGCGAGCGCGAGTCCGGCCGCGGCCCACAGCACGACCACGGTCGCGATCCGGGACAGCGCGTCGTCGCCGCGCAGCCGGTGCAGGTCGCGCCCGATGTACGCGCCGACGGTGGCGACCAGCAGCCCGGCGACGACCAGGGTGCCGTTGAACGCCCAGCCCACCCCGAGCTGCGAGAAGTTCTCCTCCCACCACCGCGGGTCGACGGCGGTCACCATCGCGAACAGCGTGCCGATCACGAGGAACCCGAACAGGAGTCCGGCGAGGTCGGCCGTCCGGAGACCGATTCCGGCGCCGAACGCGAGCCGTCCGCCGACCGCGGCCGCGACCCCCGTGAGCAGCCCGCCGCCGATCGCTCCGAGCGCGAGACCCCGCAGGCCCGCCGCGAGCACCTCCGCGGTGAGCAGCACGCCCATCGCCGTCACGGCCCCGAAAGCCACGGTGAGCGCGGCGGCGGAGAGCCGAGACACCGCCCGCTGCCAGCGCGGCATCCCCCCGGCCTCCCCCCGACGGTGCAGGAGCGTGCTGAGGACGAAGGCCAGAGCCGCGATGCCGCCGGCGACTCCCGCGGCGGGCACCGCGAGGCCTCCCTCACCGGTCAGCGGCCGCGGCGGACCGGCGAGGAGCAGGGCCCCGGCGAGGGCTCCCCCGACGAAGCAGACCACGGTCGCGAGTACGGCCCGCCCCTCGCCGCGCAGACGCTCCCTCGTGTCCATGCGCCCATGCAAGCACGCCCGTCCGACGTCCGCAGCCCCGCACGCGACGAGGCCCGGGGCCGCAGACAGCGGTCCCGGGCCTCGACGCGGAGGTGTCAGGCGTCCACGTCACCGCGCCAGGCGCCGGTCTCGACGCCACGGCCCTCGATGAACTCCTTGAAGTTCTTCAGATCCTTCTTCACCGCATGGGATCCCGCGCCGACCAGCGCACCGACCTTCTCCAGCAGCCCCTCCGGCGCCCAGTCGAGCTGGACGGTCACCCGCGTGGTGTTGTCGTCGAGCTTGTGGAACGTCACGACGCCCGCGTGCTCGGTCTCGCCGCCGACGCTGTTCCACGCGACGCGCTCATCCGGGTGCTGCTCGGTGATCTCGGCGTCGAACTCACGCTCCGCGCCCCCCACGTTCACCTTCCAGTGCGTGTGGGTCTCGTCGATCTGCGTGATGGAGACGACCTCGTCGAGGAACTTCGGGAAGCTCTCGAACTGCGTCCACTGGTTGTACGCCGTGCGGACGGGAACGTCGACGTCGATGGTCTCGATGATCTGCACCATGGGGATGCTCCTCACTTGTTCGTCGTTCGTGTGCCTCCATTCAGCCTGCTGGGCGCGAGAAGGGCGATGGGGTTGACATCGGCGCGACTACCGTGGAGGTCATGCGCATCCCCGCCGCGATCCGCGCCTCCCAGCGCTCCCCCCTGCTGCAGGTGGTGAAGTCGGCCGCGGCGACCATCGCCGCGTGGCTGATCGCGGGCTGGGTCTTCCCCGGGCAGCTGCCGGTGTTCGCCGCGATCGCCGCGCTCCTGGTCGTGCAGCCCAGCGTCAACCAGTCGCTGTCGAAGGCGCTCGAGCGCAGCATCGGCGTGATCGTCGGGGTCGTCATCGCGGTCGGGCTCGGCCTGCTCCTCGGCTCGCCGAGCTGGATCGTGCTGCTGGCGATCGTCGTCGCGATGCTCGTGGCGTGGATCTTCCGGGCGTCCCCCGGCACCGGCAACCAGGTCGCGATCTCGGCGATGCTCGTGCTGGCGCTGGGGTCGTCGAGTCCGGAGTACGCGGTCGCCCGGATCGTGGAGACCCTGATCGGGGTGGTGATCGGCATCGTCGTGAACGCGCTGATCGTGCCCCCGGTGCTCGTCGAGCCGGCGCGGCGGAACGTGGGGCTGCTCGGGCGGGAGCTCGCCGCGAGCCTCGACCGCCTGGCGGACGCCCTGCCCGCCCCGCAGACGCCGGCGCGGCTCCAGGAGCTCATGGTCGAGGTGCGGCTGCTGCGGCCCATGAAGGATGCCGCCGCCGCCGCGATCGCCGCCGGGGAGGAGTCGCTCACGCTGAACCCGCGGCGTTCGACCCATCGTGCCGACCTGCAGGAGCTGAAGGCGCTGCTCGACCGGCTCTCGCCCATCGTCACGCAGACCATCGGCATGACCCGCGCCTACTTCGACCACTACGACGACCGGCTCGGCGAGGAGCCCGCGGTGACCGCGATCGCCGAGCAGCTCCGCCGCGCCGGACACGACGTGCGCCTCGCCGTGCAGACCACGGCGCCCTCCGCGGAGCCCGAGCCGCTGACCTCCGCGATCCCCGCTCTGACGGCTCCGCTCGTGATCCGTCCGCCGTCCTCGCAGCACTGGATCCTCATCGGCTCCCTCATGGAAGACCTCCGTCGCATCCGCGGCGAACTCCTCGACGAGGACTGACCTCCCGTCGACCCACCCCCTTTCGCGCCTCCCGGCCCCCTAAGTGCGTCCGCAGGAGGCCGGGACGCACCGAAAGGGGTGGGTCGACGGGGGTTACCCTGGCGGGATGACAGTGGAGGAGGCGCTGGCGGAGCTCGCGGCGCTGGAAGACCCGAAGCAGCGCGCGGCGAACGAGAAGCGCGGCGACGACCACGGCATCAACCTGAGCCGGATGCGCGCCCTCGCGAAGCGCATCAAGACCGATCAGGCCCTCGCGCGGGAGCTCTGGGCGACGGGCGAGACGTCCGCCCGGCTGCTGGCCCTGCTCGTGTGCCGCCCGGCCGACTTCACCGCCGACGAGCTCGACACGATGCTGCGTGAGACCCGTCCGCCCAAGGTCAACGACTGGTTCGTCAACTACGTCCTCAAGAAGTCGCCCCTCGCCGAGGAGCTGCGTCGGCGCTGGTTCGACGACGCCGATCCCACCGTCGCCGCCGCCGCGTGGTCGCTCACGACGGGCCGGGTGACGAAGGACGCCGACGGCCTCGACCTGTCGCACCTCCTCGACCTCATCGAGCGCGACCTGCAGCAGGCCCCGCCACGCCTGCAGTGGGCGATGAACGAGACCCTCGCGAACATCGGCATCTTCCATCCGGACCTGCGCGCACGGGCGGTGGACATCGGCGAGCGGCTCCAGGTCCTGGCCGACTACCCCACGGCCCCGGGCTGCACCTCGCCGTTCGCACCCCTCTGGATCGGGGAGATCGTCCGCCGTCGCGAGGGCTGAGTACGCTGAGCGGATGAGCACGCACATCGCCGCGGAACCCGGTCAGATCGCCCCCATCGTGCTGTTCCCCGGCGACCCGCTGCGGGCGAGGTGGATCGCCGAGACCTTCCTCGACGACGCGGAGCTGTACTCCGAGACGCGCGGGATGCTGGGCTTCACCGGCACCTGGGAGGGGCATCGGGTCTCCGTCCAGGGCTCGGGTATGGGGCAGCCGTCGATGGCGATCTACGCGACGGAGCTGTTCACCCAGTACGACGTGCAGACGATCGTCCGGGTGGGGTCGTGCGGCGCGCTGACGGAGAAGCTCGCGGTGCGCGACATCATCATCGCCAACGGCGCGAGCACCGACTCCGGGATCAACCGCGTGCGCTTCCACGGCCTCGACTACGCTCCCCTCGCCGACTTCGCCCTGCTGCGCGCCGCGGTGGAGGCGAGCGAGACGGAGCCCCTGTCGTCCACGGTGCACGTGGGGCCGCTGTTCTCGAGCGATCAGTTCTACAGCACGCGGCCGGAGCTCACCGCGCCCTTCGTGCAGCACGGCATCCTCGGCGTCGAGATGGAGGCGGCGGGCCTCTACACGCTCGCCGCGTTCCACGGACGCCGCGCGCTCGCGATCTGCACGGTCAGCGACCACATCGTCACCGGCGAGGAGACCACGGCCCAGGAGCGCGAGCAGACGTTCGGGGACATGGTGCGCATCGCCCTCCGCGCGGCGACGTCGGTCTGAGACTGGCCTCCTCGTCGAGTAACGTTATACACTTCACAGGTCGCGCGGCGCCGGGGACGACCGCACAGGGCGGTCGCTGCTGCGCGCGACGAAGACGACTGGGGAGAACCATGGCCACGCAAGATCAGCTCAACGCGCTGCTGGCGGACATCGAACGCGACATCAACGGATTCATCGGAGCGTCGATCGTCGACCTCGAATCGGGACTGCCGCTCGCCTCGAGCTCCGTCCGCCCGGACTTCGACCTCGAGGTCGCCAGCGCGTTCAACAGCGAGATCGTGAAGAACAAGAAGCGCACGATCGACGCCCTCGGCATCGAGGGCGAGCTCGAGGACATGCTGCTGACGCTGAACACGCAGCTGCACCTGCTCAAGATGCTCGACGACGACCTGTTCATCTACCTGGCCGCCGATCGCCAGGCCACGAACCTCGCCCTGCTGCGCTCCTCGGTGAACCGCCGGGTCGCCGCCCTCGGCGCGTGATCCATGAGGCCGTGGGGAGCGGCCTCGGGAGAGGGCGACAGCGGAAGAGCGGTCCCGTGGAGCGGACGATGAGGCGCCCGCGTCGGCGACGGACCGACCTGCCTCAGCGGTACCGCGTGATCTTCGCCGGTCCGGTGGGCGCGGGCAAGACGACCGCGGTCCGCGCCCTGAGCGATGTCCCGCCGGTAGACACCGACGTGCCGATGTCGCTCGCGAGCGGCGACGGGAAGACGACGACGACCGTCGGCCTCGACTACGGGACGTGGCGGCCCACGCCCGAGGTCTCCATCGCGCTCGTCGGCATCCCGGGGCAGGAGCGCTTCGCGTCCGCCCGGCAGCGGGTCTCGATGCCGGGCACTCGGGTGCTGCTCTGGCTGCGCGCGGACCACGACACCCTCGCGGCCGACGCCGAGGAGTGGCTGGACGTGTTCTCCGGAGACGAGCATCGGATCGTGATCGCCGTCAGCCACGCGGCAGGGCACGCGATCGGCGACATCCGCCGCGATCTCGCCCCCGTGCTCGCTCGACACGGCATCCCCGTCTCCCGCGTCCTCGCGGCCGACGCGCGCGACCGCGACAGCGTGATGCGCGTCGCCGGTGCCGCTCTCGATCTTCCGGAGGAGAAGCCATGACCGGACCCGCCGGGCGGCAGGACGCCGCCACGACACCCGATCCGTCCCGCATGCACCCCGACGTCGCCGGCAACTGGGCGCTGTGGTCGCGGATCGTCGGCCCGTCGGCCCAGGCCCGTCTGCAGCAGTTGGAGGAGCGCTTCCCGGAGCTGACGACCGCGGTCCTCGGCACCGCGGACGGCCTCCACATCGCCTCGCTCGGCGTCGACCCCGACGGCGGCGAGCAGCTCGCGGCGATGAACGGCTCGCTGTTCGGGGTCGCGCGGGCCGAGGCCGAGATCATCGCTGGAGGGACGGAGCCGACACTGTCGGCCATCGTGTCGCTGTCCATCGGCGAGAACCAGATGGCGCTGCTGAGCTTTATCCTCGCGCCGTACGGCCAGCTCCTGCTCTCGGTGTCGGCCTCCTCGTCGCAGCTCGGCACCGTGATCGTGCACGCGCGCTCCACGGCGTACGAGCTGCTCACCGCGCTCGGGGTCACGGGATCGGCGACATGACGCAGATGGGATGATCGAAGCACCATGAATCCCACGCCGCGGCTCGAACCCTCTCTCGTTCCCGACGCGGCGGACCCCGATGCGGTCTACCTGGCGTTCGTGGAGTGGGCGGAGTCGACCGGCATCCGCCTGTACCCCGCGCAGGACGAGGCGCTCATCGAGATCGTCTCCGGCGCGAACGTCATCCTGTCCACGCCGACGGGCACCGGGAAGTCGCTCGTCGCGGTCGGCGCCCATTTCGCCGCACTGGTCGGCGGACGCCGGAGCTACTACACGGCACCGATCAAGGCCCTCGTGAGCGAGAAGTTCTTCGCGCTGGCGGACGTGTTCGGCGCCGAGAACGTGGGGATGGTCACGGGAGACTCCGCCGTGAACGCCGGTGCCCCCATCATCTGCTGCACCGCGGAGATCCTCGCGAACCTGGCCCTGCGCCAGGGCGATGCCGCCGACGTCGGCCTCGTCGTCATGGACGAGTTCCACTTCTACGGCGACCCGGACCGCGGGTGGGCCTGGCAGGTGCCGCTCCTTGAGCTCCCGCAGGCGCAGTTCGTGCTGATGTCGGCCACCCTCGGCGACGTCACCACCCTCGCCGCCGACCTCACGCGCCGCACCGGACGCGAGACCGCCTCGGTCACGGGGGTCGAGCGCCCGGTCCCCCTGCACTTCTTCTACGAGACGACGCCCATCCACGAGACGATCGACGACCTGCTCAACACCGGGCAGGCACCGATCTACATCGTGCACTTCTCACAGGCGGCCGCCATGGAGCGGGCCCAGGCCCTGTCGAGCACGAAGGTCGCCACGCGTGAGCAGCGCGACGAGATCGCCGCCCTCATCGGCGGCTTCCGCTTCACGACGGCGTTCGGCAAGACGCTCTCGCGCTTTCTCCGGGCCGGCATCGGCGTGCACCACGCCGGCATGCTGCCGAAGTACCGCCGACTCGTGGAGCAACTCGCCCAGCGCGGTCTCCTCCGGGTCATCTGCGGCACCGACACGCTCGGCGTGGGCATCAACGTCCCCATCCGGACCGTGCTGCTGACCGCGCTGACGAAGTTCGACGGCACGCGGATGCGGCAGCTCAACGCGCGGGAGTTCCATCAGATCGCGGGCCGGGCCGGACGCGCGGGCTACGACACCGCGGGCACCGTCGTCGCCCAGGCCCCGGAGCACGAGACCGAGAACCTCGCCGCGATCCGCAAGGCCGGCGACGACCCGAAGAAGAAGCGGAAGATCATCCGCAAGAAGGCCCCGGACGGCTTCGTGTCGTGGGGCGAGCCGTCGTTCCGGAAGCTCATCGACGCGACGCCGGAGACGCTGACCTCGCACATGCAGATCACCAGCGCGATGCTGCTCAACGTCATCGCCCGGGGCGGGGATGTGTTCGGGAACGTCCGCCGGCTCGTCTTCGACAACCACGAGCCGCGCACCCGGCAGCGCGCGCTCGCCCTCCGCGCCCTCGCGATCTTCCGCACGCTCCGGGAATCGGGCGTCGTGGAGACCTTCGACACGGGCGTGCTCGGAGCGCCGAAGGGCGTCCGGCTCACGGTCGACCTGCAGCCCAACTTCGCGCTCAACCAGCCGCTCTCGCCGTTCGCCCTCGCGGCGTTCAACCTGCTGGACCCTTCGACAGGCTCAGGGACCCAGGCTTCGACAAGCTCAGGGACCCAGGCGCGTTCGGGAGACCAGGCGGGCTCGGGGGACCAGGGGGTCGGGACGGGGTCGTACGCGCTGGACATGATCTCGATCGTGGAGGCGACGCTCGACGATCCGCGCGCCGTGCTCAGCCAGCAGGAGTTCCTCGCGCGGGGCGAGGCGGTCGCCGCGATGAAGCGCGAGGGCATCGAGTACGACGAGCGCATGGAGCTCCTCGAGGCGATCACCTACCCGAAGCCCCTGGAGGAGCTCCTCGACGCGGCCTTCGAGACCTTCAGCGCGGCGCAGCCGTGGATCCGGGACTTCGCGCTGCACCCGAAGTCCGTCGTCCGCGACATGTACGAGCGGGCCATGTCGTTCGGCGAGTACGTCGCGTTCTACAAGATCGCCCGCTCCGAGGGCGTCGTGCTGCGGTACCTGTCGGACGCGTATCGCGCCGCCTCCCAGACGATCCCCGAGGAGCGGAAGGACGAGGACCTCCACGACCTGATCGCCTGGCTCGGCGAGCTCGTGCGCCAGATCGACTCCAGCCTGCTCGACGAATGGAGCGAGCTGACCGCCGGGACCGCGGCCCGCGGCGAGACCGACGAGCCGATCGTGCCGCCCGCACCGAAGCGCCTCACGAGCAACACCCGCGCCTTCCGCACGCTCGTCCGCAACGAGCTCTTCCGGCGGGTGCAGCTCGCCGCCCGGGAGGACGTGGACGCCCTGGCCGAGCTCGACCCGACGTTCGGCGCCGCCGCCTGGTCCGACGCGCTGGACGCGTACTTCGCCGAGCACGACGACATCGGCACCGGACCGGACGCCCGGAGCTCCCGCATGCTGCTGCTCACCGAGGGTCCGACCGCGTGGACGGCGCGGCAGATCATCGACGACCCGGCCGGCGACCACGACTGGGGCATCAGCGCCACCGTCGACCTCGCCGCGTCGGACGAGGCCGGCGAGGCGGTCGTCACGGTGACGGCGGTCGACCGGCTGTGAGCGAGGCGTGCCCCGTCAGGCCTGCATGACCGCGAGCACGTTGCCGGCCGGGTCGCGGAACCACGCGATGTCCGGTCCCTGCCCGTTCCCCCTGACGATGCCGCGGGAGTCCGACGGGAACTCGTCGTCGCCGTAGATCTTGGTCTGCACCCCGCGCTCGTTGAGCTCCTCGACGGCGGCATCGACGTCCGCCACCGGGAAGTTCAGGATCGTGAAGCTCGCCGGGGTGTGGTTCGGCTTCGCGTAGACGAGGACCGACCCGCCGCGGGGCAGACGCAGGTCGAGGAACCCCATCGCGTTGACCTCGACGTCGAGCCCGAGGGTCGTGCCGTAGAACTCTCTCGCCGCGTCGATGTCGTCGACGCTGAAACCGCTGAACGCGTTCTCCGCTGTGAAGGCTGCCATGTCCCCAGCATCCGCCTCCGCAGGCGCCCTGTCGACCCCCTCTCACACAGCCGCGCGCACGAGCCGACCCACGAGGTCGACGTAGTCCACCCCGGCCGCCGCGAACATCCGCGGCACCTGGGAGGCGGCGGTCAGCCCCGGCATCGTGTTGACCTCGTTGAGCACCGGCCCCTCGTCCGTGAGGAAGAAGTCCATCCGGGCGACCCCATCGCACCCCAGGGCGTCGAACATCGCGATCGCGGCGCGTTTGAGCGCCGTCGTGGCGGCCGCATCGAGCTGCGCGGGAACCGTGAACCGGGCCGTGCCGTCGTACTTGGTCGCGGTGTCGAAGAGCCCGGGCGCGTGGATCTCCAGGGGCGGGGCGGCCCACCGCACCCCGCCCTTCTCCCGCAGCACGGCGACGTCGATCTCCCGTGCATGCACGACCTCTTCGACCAGGATCCGCCGGTCGAAGCGCGCCGCCCCCCGCAGCGCGGTGAGCAGGTCGCCCTCCTCCGTCACCAGGCTCACGCCGTGGCTCGAGCCGGCCGTCACCGGCTTGACCACGACGGCGCCCTCGAACTCCACGTCGCCGATGTCCTCCGCGGCGACGAGCCGCCCCCGGGCGGTGCGCAGCCCGACAGCCTGGGCCACGAGCTTCGTGGCCCACTTGTCCATGCCGATCGCGCCCGCCCCCAGCGCGGAGCCGACGACCGGCACCCCGGCGAGCGCGCACAGCGCCGCGAGGGCGCCGTCCTCCCCGAGCGCACCGTGGACCGCGGGGAACACGACGTCGCTCGCCGCGAGCAGCGGCAGGGCCTGCTGCAACGACGACGCCGGGCTCACGCCGGGCGGGATGCCGTCGGCCCGCCACACGCCGTCGCGGTCGATCGTCACGGTCGTGACGGTGTGTCCCCCCAACCGCAGCGCCGCGGCGACCGCCGCCGCCGAGGCGAGCGACACCTCGTGCTCGGGATTCTGTCCCCCTCCGATGACCAGGACCTTCATCGTCATGCCACGCTCCTCTTCACCCGCGGGCCGATGCCCGTGACGATGGTGTGCGGGATGGTGCCCGCCCACCGCGCCCACTCCTGCACCGACGGCACCGCGCCGCCGTCCGGCCCGAACACCGTCGCGACCGCTCCTCGGGGGAACGCCCTCCCCCCGGTGTCGACGACGATCTGATCCATCGACACCCGGCCGACGATCGGGTGCCGTTCCCCTCCGATCTCCACCCCCGCGCCCGGCGCGATCTCCCGCGGGACCCCGTCGGCGTATCCGACGCCGACCACGCTCAGGTGCGTGGCCACCGCCGTCGTGTGCGTCCCGCCATAGCCCACGACGGTGCCGGCCGGCACCGCGGCGCTGTGCACGACGGGTGCGGTGAAACGCGAAGCCCCGACCAGAGAGACCGTCTCGGACGGGTCGATCCCCACGAGCGCGGCCCCCACGCGCACCATGTCGAAGTGCGTCGCGGGATCGGTCAGGGCGCCCGAGGTCGCCGCGAGATGCACGAGCAGCGGTCCGAAGCCGGCGCGCAGGACCGCGTCCCTCCCCTGGCGCATCCGCAGCACCGCGGCCGCGTTCGCCCGCGGATCCGCGGCGTCGGCGCGGGGGAGGTGCCCCATCACCCCGACGACCTCGATCCGGCCGCGGGCCGCGCGCGCCGTGCGCAGCAGCGCATCCCAGTCCTCCACGGGGCACCCTCCCCGCGCCATCCCGGTGTCGAGATGCAGATGCACACGCACCGAAGCGACGGCATCGGCCGCGAGCTGACGCAGCTCGTCGACGGAGCCCACGGCCACGTCGACCCCGGCGGCGGCCGCGCGCGGCGCGTCGATGCCCGCGGGGTGCAGCCAGGCGAGGATCGGCACGCGCAGTCCGGCCTCGCGCAGCGCGACCCCCTCGGCGACGTCGGTGACCCCGAGCCACTCGGCCCCCGCGGCCACGGCGGCGTTCGCCACGGCCACCATGCCATGACCGTAGGCATCGGCCTTGACCACGGCCATGACGGGTACCGCGGCGACCTCCCGCACGCGGCGGAGGTTCTCGGTCACGGCGGCCGGAAGGGTGGAGAGTGTCGGTGCGTGGAGGCGGGACAGGGTCATCCCCTCCGCGAGCACGGCCGTCATCGCTGCATCCTCGGGTCTTCGGTGGGGTCGGCGTACTGTGCGGGGCACCCGTCCTCGACGGCCTCCGGTCGCAGCTCGTAGTGCCAGGACTCGTTGCCGTAGGTCTGGCAGAGGCCGTACCGCCATCCGCGCTGCGTGAGCCAGTCGAGGGTGGGCAGGGGACCGAGGTCGACCGCGTCGCCGGAGACGTGCGCCGAGGTCTCCGCGGTCGCCACCCAGCGGCGCGCCTCCTCCTCCGAGCCGTAGTCGTCGATGGCGTCGCGGAGCAGCTGCTCCTGCAGGGCCGCCGAACGCCATCCGCTGTTCACGAGGAACGTCACCCCGTCGGCCTCCGCATCGGAGGCGGCGCGCTGGAGGGCGTCGAGCAGGGCGGGGTCGAGGTTGCCGACGGCGACCCTGTCGACATCGAACACCGTGGGCTGGTCGCCGTCGCGGATCACGCCGTCGGCCTCGCTCGGGGCGAGCACCGATCCGGTCGGCGTGTGCGGCTCGGAATCGGAACCGATGGTGGCGGGCGTGACGATCGGGGCGGTCTCGGCGAACGCGGCCGACAGCGACTGCTGCACGGCGACGGCGGCGACCACGGCGAGCGCCAGCACGGAGGCCGTGGTGGCGATCCGCCGACGGCGCCGGGCACGGACGGCTCGGGGGGTGCGGAGGTCGTTCATGATTCCAGTGAAGAGAGCCCGCGGTTGCCACGGCGTATGGCCTTTTCCATACACCGGCGATATGCCGCACTGCGTAGGATCGCTGCCATGCGTGTGCTGATCGTCGAGGACGAGCCCTACCTCGCCGAGGCGGTCCGCGACGGGCTGCGACTGGAGGCGATCGCGGCCGACATCGCCGGCGACGGCGACACCGCGCTCGAGCTCCTGAGCATCAACGCGTACGACATCGCGATCCTCGACCGCGACGTGCCGCGCCCGTCCGGAGACGACATCGCGCGGTGGATCGTCGCCTCGGGCAGCGGCATCCCCATCCTCATGCTCACGGCCGCCGACCGCCTCGACGACAAGGCCTCCGGGTTCGAGCTCGGCGCCGACGACTACCTCACCAAGCCGTTCGAGCTGCGGGAGCTGGTGCTGCGGCTGCGTGCCCTCGACCGCCGCCGACAGCGCGCGCGGCCACCGGTGCTGGAACTCGCCGGGCTGCGCCTGGACCCCTTCCGCCGCGAGGTCTACCGCGACGGCCGGTACGTCGCCCTCACCCGGAAGCAGTTCGCCGTACTGGAGGTGCTCGTCGATGCCGAGGGCGGGGTGGTCAGCGCCGAGGAGCTGCTGGAGCGGGCGTGGGACGAGAACGCCGACCCGTTCACGAACGCCGTCCGCATCACGGTCTCCTCGCTGCGCAAGCGCCTCGGCGAGCCCTGGCTGATCCTCACGGTGCCCGGCGTCGGCTACCGGATCGGGGCCGACGCGGATGCGTAGGCGGCGGGGGCTGAGCGTCCGCCTCAAGCTGACGCTGAGCTACGCGGGCATCGTCGTCGTCTCCGGGCTCCTGCTGCTCGGCGCCGTGGCGCTCTATCTCCTGCGCTACGTGCCGGATGTGCAGATCCCCGTCGTCGAGTTCTTCGTCCCCAACCGCTCGGATCTGATCCGGGCGTTCGTACCCGTCGCCGCGATGGTGATGGTCGCCCTGCTCGCGATCGGTCTCGGCGGCGGCTGGCTGCTCGCCGGACGGATGCTGGCGCCTCTCGACCGCATCGGCGACGCCGCCCGGCTCGCGGCGCAGGGCTCCCTCTCGCACCGGATCCGCATGGAGGGTCCCAGCGACGAGTTCCGCGACCTCGCCGACGTCTTCGACACGATGCTCGAGCAGCTCGAGGCGCACGTCGCCGAGCAGCAGCGCTTCGCCGCGAACGCCTCGCACGAGCTGCGGACCCCCTTGGCCATCTCGCAGACCCTCCTCGACGTGGCCCGCACCGATCCCGACCGCGACGTCGACGCCCTGATCGACCGGCTCCACGAGGTGAACACGCGCGCGATCGACCTCACCGAGGCGCTGCTGCTGCTGAGCAGAGCGGATCAGCGCACCTTCCCGCGGACGCTCGTCGACCTGTCGCTCCTGGCAGAGGAATCCGTCGAGGCCCTCCTGCCGCTCGCCGACCGCCGCGGGGTCGAGGTGGAGGTGTCCGGCGTGCCGGCGACCGTGCTCGGCTCCTCCGCCCTGCTGCCGCAGCTCGTCATGAACCTCGTCGCCAACGCGATCGTCCACAACCGCAGCGACGGCGGGGGTTCCGTCGCGGTGCGCACGCATTCCCTGCCGCATGCGGTGGCCCTCGTCGTGGAGAACACCGGTGCGGAGCTGCACGCCTCGCAGGTCGCGACGCTCGTCGAGCCCTTCCAGCGCGGCACCGAGCGCACGCGCGGGACGGAGCACGCCGGGGTGGGCCTCGGCCTCGCGATCGTGCAGCGCATCACGCAGACCCACGGCGGCACCCTCGTGCTGACACCCCGCACCGGCGGAGGCCTCATCGTGACGGTCTGGTTCCCCCACCCCTACCCCGGCTGACGGTTTTCGAATCGCCCGTTTGGCCCTGTTTCGGCTCCGGATGGAACCATTCAGGCGATTCGAACGGGCGTCACCAGGGGCTGGGCTCGTAGTCCTTGAGGAAGACGCCGTGGATGTCCTCGCCGGCCTCGCCGCGCACGATGGGGTCGTACACCCGGGCGGCGCCGTCGACCAGGTCGAGCGGGGCATGGAAGCCCTCCTCCGCGAGGCGCACCTTCGTGTAGTGCGGGCGCTCGTCGGTGATCCAGCCGGTGTCGACGGCGGTCATGAGGATGCCGTCCTTCTCCAACATCTCCCCCGCGCTCGTGCGGGTCAGCATGTTCAGCGCGGCCTTCGCCATGTTGGTGTGCGGGTGGCCCGGGCCCTTGTAGCGCCGGGAGAACTGCCCCTCCATCGCGGAGACGTTCACGACGTACTTCCGGCGCGACGACGACGCGGCCATCGACGCCCGCAGCCTGCTGATGAGCAGGAATGGCGCGGTCGTGTTGGCGAGCTGCACCTCGAGCATCTCCAGGGGATCGACCTGATCCACCGACTGCACCCAGCTGTTGACGCGGTTCACGTCCGGCACGAGGCCGCCCGCATCGATCGCCGTGCCGTCCGCGTGCTTCTCGAGCGAGGAGGAGCCGGGGGCCATCGCGAGCCGCGCGAGGTCTTCGGCCGTGAGCGCCTGTCCCCCCTGCTCCGCGACCGTGCCGCCGAGCGCCGCGACCGACAGCAGCGGATGCGCGTCGACCGAGGCCTGCAGCGCCTGCGGGTGCGGGTCGACGGTGTGCCCGAAGGTCTCCATCTCCGGCAGCGGACCGTCCGGCAGCGGCTGCAGCTCCGCGTCGGCGAGCAGCGAGTACGCCCCCGGCGAGCGGCGGACCGTCTGCGCGGCGTTGTTGATGAGGATGTCGAGCGGGCCCTGCGCGGCGACCGAGTCGGCGAGCCCGATCACCTGAGCGGGGTCGCGGAGGTCGATGCCGACCACGCGCAGCCGGTGCAGCCAGTCGCCCGCGTCCGGGAGGGCCGAGAACCGCCGCACGGCGTCACGCGGGAACCGGGTGGTGATCGTGGTGTGCGCACCGTCGCGGAGGAGGCGCAGCGCGATGTGCATGCCGATCTTCGCGCGGCCGCCGGTGAGCAGCGCGCGCTTTCCGGTGAGGTCGGTGCGGGCGGTGCGCTTGCCGTGGCTGAAGCGGGCGCAGTCCGGGCAGAGCTGGTGGTAGAACGCGTCGACGAGCGTGTACGGCTGCTTGCAGATGTAGCAGTTGCGCGGCTTGAGGAGCTCGCCGGCGATGGGGGCGTCGATCACACGGGACGCGAGGTCGTGCCCGCGCGTCTCGTCGTCGATGCGGTCGGGGGCGCCGGTGGCGGTGCGGGCGACGACGGCCTTGTCCGCCTCGGCGATCGCATCCCGGATCTCCTTGCGCCGCACGCGCTTGACGGCCTTGAACATGGCTGCCGTCGCGTGGCGCACGGCCACGAAGTCGGGGTGCTCGTTGTCGATGGTGTGCAGCTCGGCGAGGACGCGCAGCGTCGTGGCGAGGTCGTCGGGGTCGATGCCGGGGCCCAGGTCGGGGGTGGCGTCGGGCGCGTCGGTCATTAGGCCGATTTTACGCGACCGTCCTGGGGGTCTCCTGCTGTGTCCGCGCCCCGGCGTAGGGTCGACGCATGAGCAGCGCAGAATCCTCCCCGCATCCCGGCGTCGTCCCCTCCTACCTGCTCGCCCGTCTGGCGGAGTCGGGTCGGTTCCCGAAGGCCGCCGCCGCGGCCCGACAGACGCTCACCGCGGGGCGCCCGCCGTTCCGCGCCCGCATCGACCTCTCGATCGACGAGAACGGCGACCTCGTCGCGCGGCTCTCCGATGCGCCGAACCGCACGATCAGCGACGCCGGCAACACCCAGCAGCTCCCGGGGGCCGTGGTCCGCACGGAAGACGATGAGCCCGTCGCCGACACCGCCGTCAACGAGGCGTTCGACGGCCTGGGCGCGACGTTCGAGATGCTGCTCTCCGCGTTCGGCCGCAACTCGCTCGACGACGCCGGCGCTCCTCTCGACGCGACCGTCCACTACGGCGTCGACTACGACAACGCGTTCTGGGACGGCGAGCGCATGGTGTTCGGCGACGGCGACGGCGAGGTGTTTCAGCACTTCACCGGCTCGCTCACCGTGATCGGGCATGAGCTCGCCCACGGTGTCGTGCAGCACACGGCGAACCTGGAGTATCAGGGCCAGCCGGGCGCACTGAACGAGTCCGTGGCCGACGTGTTCGGCGCCCTCACCGAGCAGTACGCCCTGGGGCAGTCCGCCGACCAGGCGAGCTGGCTCATCGGGGCGGAGATCTTCACGGATGCGGTAGAGGGCTCAGCTCTGCGCTCCATGATCGCGCCGGGCACGGCCTACGACGACGATGAACTCGGGAAAGACCCGCAGCCGGACCACATGAGCGGATTCGTGCGCACCACCGAGGACAACGGGGGCGTGCACATCAACTCCGGCATCCCGAACCGCGCCTTCGCCCTCTTCGCCCTCGACCTCGGCGGCAACGCCTGGGAGCGCGCCGGCACGGTCTGGTACCGGGCACTCACCGGCGGACTGTCGAGCACCGCGACCTTCACCGAGTTCGCCGATGCCACGGTCGCCGCCGCAGCCACGGTCGATCAGGAGACGGTCGCCGCCGCTCGACGCGCGTGGACGACCGTGGGAGTCTATGAGGGTGACCGAGGACCCGACGCCGCCTGACGCCCCCGTCGTCATCGCCATCGTGCGCTCGGGAGGTCTCGCCGGCATCCGTCGCCAGTGGCGTGTGGAGGCCGAGCCGCCGGACGCCGAGGAATGGATCGGCCTCATCGACAGCTGCCCCTGGGACGACGACGTCGACACGGAGTCCGGGGCCGACCGGTTCGTCTGGAGCATCCGCGCCCGCACCCCGTCCGAGCGCCGGGAGCGGGAGCTGCCCGACTCCGCCGTGGACGGTCCGTGGCGCACGCTCATCGATGCGGTGCGCGAGGCGGCGCGCGCGGAGTGAGCCGCGGTCGGAGATTCGCGCTCCCGTCGCAGGATGCCGCCGGATCCCTGCGACCTCGGTGGGAAACTGCGACCCCGCGCCGCCCGGGGGCGACAATGGAGACATGGGACTCTTCCAGCAGCGACCGGAGGAAGAAGAGAAGCAGTGGGGACTCCCCTCTGAACCTCTCGAGACCTCGGCCGCAGACACGCTCGACGCCGCGCCGACGGTCGACCCGCTGGCCCTCGGCCTCGACACCCCGTCCTCGGTGAGCTCCATCGTGTTCCCCGTCGCCCCACCCGCCCCCGAGGCCGCGAGCACCGAGAACGCCGACCCCGAGGACTGACACCGCGCCGTCGCTGTTTCGCACTCCCGTCGCAGGTTCCGCCCGAATCCGTGCGACCGCGGCGCGAAAGTGCGTCCGCGGCCAGCGATACGGTGGACGGATGACCATCACCGCCGCCGCAGACGGCTCCGCCCTGGGCAACCCCGGCCCGAACGGCTGGGCCTGGTACATCGACGACGCGAACTGGGCGGCCGGCGGCTCCCCGCACGGCACGAACAACCAGGGCGAGCTCCGCGCCGTCCTCGAACTGCTCCGGGCGACGGCCGGCACCGACGAGAAGCTCCTGATCGAGTGCGACAGCCGTTACGTCATCGACTCCGTGACGAAGTGGATGCCGGGCTGGAAGCGCCGCGGGTGGCGGAAGTCCGACGGCGGGCCCGTGCTGAACCGCGACCTCCTCGAGGGGATCGACGAGGCCCTGCGCGGTCGCGACGTCGAGTTCTCCTGGGTCAAGGGCCACGCCGGGCACCCGCTGAACGAAGCCGCCGACGAGCGCGCGAACGCCGCCGCCAAGGCCTATCAGCAGAAGCAGGAGCCGCGTCGAGGCCCCGGGTTCACCCGCGCGACCGATGCCGGAGCCGCCGTCGCCGCCTCCGCGCCGGTCGCCGCTGCCGCCGCCGAAGCCCCGGCATCCGCCTCGACGACAGCCTCCTCGCGCACCTCGACCCCCGTCGCGGAGGCGGAGTTCGCCGCGCCGCTGTGGGCCGAGACCTCCGACCTCCTCGACGGACTCGACCTCGCGCAGGACGACCCCATCGTGCTCCAGCTCCCGCTGTCCCCCGACGAGCACGCGCGCCTCCGGGACCGCGCCGAAGCGCAGGGCATCACCCTCGAAGAAGCACTTCGCCGCCTGATCTGACGGAGACCGCGAGGCGTACACTCGCACCATGTCGACTCCCCGCACCATCGGCCGGATCTTCCTCGGCGCCTCGCTCGTGTTCGCCGGCGTCTCCCACCTCACGTTCGCCCGCGAGGAGTTCCAGGCTCAGGTGCCGGAATCGCTGCCGCTCGATCCCGACACCACGGTGCTCGCGTCCGGCGTCGCCGAGGTCGCGCTCGGCTCCGCTCTCCTCTTCGCCCGACGCCGCCGTCGCACGGTCGGCACCGTCGCCGCGCTCTTCTTCGCCGCGGTCTTCCCGGGCAATGTGGCGCAGTGGATGCATCATCGCGACGGCTTCGGCCTCGACACCGACATGAAGCGCTTCGTGCGTCTGTTCTTCCAGCCGGCGCTCATCGCGCTGGCCCTGTGGTCGACGCGCGCCCCGCGCCATTGATCCCCCCCGCGAGAGCAGGCGTTCCCGCGAGAACAGGCCCCCACCCCCACCCGCGCCTGAACCCGCGCGGCGGCCTGATGCGGCGTCACCCCGGCTCGGCTCCGTAGACTCGGCGGATGGCGGAAAGGACGAGGCGACGGTGAGCAGGCGCACCGTCTTCGGCCTGCTCCGGCTCACCGCCGCCGCCGTCTGCCTCATCGCGCTGATCCACCGCCTCGCGTGGGGACTCGCGTCGAACACCATCGCGAGCCAGAACTTCTTCGCGTATCTGACGAACCAGTCGAACATCGCCTTCGTCGTCCTCCTCACCATCGCCGGAGTCCTCGCGCTGCGGAGAGCCCGCGACCCGCGGTGGCTCACGGTGGCCCTCGCCCTCGTGCTCACCTGGACGATCACGGCGGGACTCGTGTTCGCGATCCTCGTCTGGCAGGCCGGAGTCCGGGGGATCCGCATCGACGTGCCGTGGTCGGATCAGGTGCTGCACTTCTGGCTGCCCGCGGTGACGGTCGCCGCCTGGGCCCTGGCTCCCGGACATCGGGCGGTGCCGTGGCGGGTGATCCCGGTGACCCTGGTCTACCCGGTGCTGTGGGGCGTCGCGACGCTCATCCGCGGGCCGCTGATCGGCTGGTACCCGTACTACTTCCTCGACCCGCGTCAGGTGAGCGGTCCCGTCGAGTTCACCGTCTCCTGCGCGATCGCGCTGGCCGTCTTCGCCGCCGTGGCGACCGCGCTCGTGCTCATCAGCCGCCTGCCGGACCCGTGGGACCGCGCACCCACCGAGCCTCCGCCCGAGGACCGCGTTTCGGACGAGGCCGCACGCGAGACGGTTCAGGCGTAGAGCGCCAGCGACGCGAGCGCCGCCTCGACGGCCTCCGCGTCCCCGAGCTCCGCGAAGTCCCGCGCCGCCGCCCCGCCCACGATGCCGACGAGCACGTTCTCGCCGGTCGAGGGGCGGAGGTTGATCCACGTGGGGATCGCGATGTCGTCGCCCACCGCGTGCCAGATCGCCTCGTCGCCGTCCCAGAACGGCTCGTCCCATCGCAGCCACACCGTCTCGATGGCGCCCATGCCGAGCGCGGAGACGGCGCCGCGGTTGTCGAACGGCAGCGGCGGATCGAACTCGATGCCCTGCTCCTGTAGCACCCCGAGCGGCACCGTCAGCAGCACCCGGTCGAAGGAGAGGGCCTCCCCGGTGCCGAGGCGCACACTCACCCCGGTGTCGTCCCACGCGAGGCGCGTGACCGGCGAGCTCAGCCCCACCTTCACGCCGTCGAGGGCACTCTCGATGAACGGGGTCAGATCGTCGCCGACTCCCTGCAGCGCTGCGTCGGGGAGCGGCGGGGCGAACCAGCTCGACAGGTCGGCGGCGTCCGCGCCCGTCCGTGCTGCGAGGAGCGCGAGGAGCGCGGCGGTCGCGGGGTCATCCGGATCGATGCCGGCTGCCACCAGGGCGTCCGCCACCGAGGAGTCCTGCGGGGCGGACTGCGCCGTGGTCACCGCGGCCTCCACCGGCTGCGGATCCACGGGGTCGACATCGCCCTCGGCCGAGCGCCACCGCGCCCCGTCGAGGTCGACGAGGTCCATGTCCCCCTCGTCGATCGTCTCGAGAAGCTCCGCGTCCGCCTCGCCGAACAGCCACGCGCCGAGCTGCACCGGAACCGGCCACTCCTCGTCCGCGCGGGAGAGGATCCGGCCGCCGACGCGGTCGCGCGCTTCGAACACCGTCACCTGCAGGCCGTCCTCCGCGAGCTGCGCAGCGGCGGTCGCTCCGGCGATCCCGGCGCCGATCACGGCCACCCGCTCGCCGTCCTCGGCGGCGACGGTGAGTTCCCGCGCGGCGCGGCGGCCCGACCGCAGGGCTCCCCGGACGGTACCCGGCGCCTCGTCGTCGGTCGCCTCGCCCGCGAAGAAGAGCCGGTCGTCGACGGGCTGCGCGAGCGCCGCACGGGTCGCGGCGAGCACCCCCACGGGAGTGAAGCTCGCGGCGCCCCGGGCGAAGGGGTCGGTGGTCCAGGTGCTGCGGACGCTCCCGCTCGGGGCGGGGACACCGGGCGGCGGCTCCGGTTCGCGCGTGCGGGTGGGGGTCGGCGTCGGTTCCGGCTCCGGGGTGCAGGAGGCGAGAAGCACCGAGACGGCACCGGCTCCGGCGCCGAGGAGCAGGGTACGGCGCGTGATCCTCATCGTGCCGCCACTTTATCCCGCTTTCGCACAGGCAGAAGCGCCGGAACAGGCGGCTCTCCACGAGAACCGCCTGTTCCGGCGCGAGTGCCTGGGTGTCAGACGGACAGCAGCTCCCGCTCCAGTCGCGCGAACGAGGCCTCCATGCCGTCGGCCATGCCGGTGGCGAGGATCATGTCGCGCGTCTCCTTGTCCGGATACTCGATGAGCACCGTGACGAGAGTCGCGCCGTCCTCCTCGTAGAGGTTGAGGTCGTTGAGCGTCTCGGTCGGCATGCCCTGCATCCGCTCGGTGGTGACGGCGCGCTTCGGGGCGTCGATCAGCAGTGCCTCCCCCTCGAATCCGAACGGCTCACCCTCCGTGTCGCCCACGGGCGCCCAGGAGTTCCGGTACGACTGGCCGACCTCGGTCGCCGACACGCACTCGGTCATCTCCCACCCGTCCGGCCCGAGCATCCACTGCCGGATGAGTTCGGGCTCGAAGTGGGCGCGCCACACCAGCTCGCGCGGACCCTCGACGAGGCGGGTGATGCGCACGTGCGTGTCGTCGAGCAGCTCCACCCGCGTGCCCTTGCCCTGCGCGTAGTCGCGGAGGTCCTGCAACACGGCGTCGAGCTGGGCCATGGCCATCCGGGTGCCCTCCACGGCGCCCATCGCGACGACCTGCTCGAGCGCCTCGGCAGACGTGAAGTGGCTCGTGTTGACCATGCGTGTGCCCTCGGCCGTCGGCTCGAACGTGAAGGTCATGCGCATGGAGGGGAGGTTCGCATCCGGCGTGCCCTCCTCGTCGGCGAACGAGTCGAGCACCGTGAAGCTGCGCGGCGCGTCGATCTCCAGGAACTCCCACGTGCCGGAGGCCTTCTCCCCGCGGGGACCGTTCATCGTGTAGACGGCTCGCCCGCCGACGGTGTGGTCCCACCGGGTGAAGGTGGCCGGCCACCCGGGAGGACCCCAGAACCGCTCGAGCTGCTGCGGGTCGGTGTAGGCGGCCCAGACGCGCTCGACGGGCGCGGCGAGGTCGGCAACGACGGTCATGGTGAGGTTCTCGGCATCCGTGATGATGTCCGTGACAGGCATGTCAGTCTCCTTGCGATTCGTCGCGTTGACTGCTGGTGGGGTCGGTGGAGGCCGGTCGCTCCCCCGCGGGCGGGGAGGGCTCGGCCAGGAGATCGTCGAGCCGGGCGATGCGCGACCGCCACAGCTCTTCGTATCGGGCGAGGAGCGCCCTGGCGCGGGCGATCATCTCGGGGTTCGCGCGGACGAGCCGCTCGCGTCCCTCGGCGCGCTTGACGATGAGGTTCGCCGCCTCGAGCACGGCCACGTGCTTCTGGACCGCGGCGAACGACATCTCGTACTCGGAGGCGAGGGTCGAGACGGACTGCTCCCGCTCGATCGTCCGGCGCAGGATGTCCCGCCGGGTCGACGTCGCCAGTGCGTGGAACACACGGTCGACCTCCGCTTCGCTCAACTCCATTTGTGCAACCATTTGGTTGTACGTTAGACCCGCGTCGCGAGCGTGTCAAGAGTTTTCCTGTCAGAATCGCGTTGAGGTTACACAAGGCGGCTTTAGCTGACACAGATCATTGTTCGGTTACACATTGTGTAAGCCGAACCCCCGGTATGAGCGAAACGCCGGTGCGTTGGTCGCCACGCCACGTTCGATGCCCGATCATCGAGGCAATCATCGAGTCGCAGCCGGGCTGCGGAGCACTTTCGCAACGAAGCTGAAGGGCAATGATGTGAAGAGGCCGCGTTACTTGGGCATGACGCCGAAGAGGCGTTCAGCGTCGACTGAACTGCAGTGGCTTCCCGACCCCGAGCTCTCGGCCGCGACCGACCGGTCGCGGCGAGATGACTTCGCGATCGTGAACGCTGCTCTGGAGCTCGACTGGACCGCTATCAATCCCCTCCCGGTCCGCAAGTCGCCTGGCGTCCGTCATCACTTCACTCCGGCGGAATACTACTGGCAGCGCACGCATCGCTTTGTGTGGTGCGAGTCTCAGAATGAACGCTGGGAGGCGCTCTGGCTCGACTTCGGGGGCCAGATCGAGAACCTGTGGTCCCAGCCCCTTGCGATCCACTTCGGCAAGGGTTCGAAACTGGCGGGTGAGTCCCATTTTCCGGACTTCTTGGGTCTCACAACCGAGGGAGGCTACGCGCTCTTCGACGTCAAGCCTCGAGATCAGATCGACGAACATGATGAGCTCCAGTTCGGGGAGACGGCGAAGGTTTGCCGTCTCCTCGGCTGGCATTTTCAGGTCTTGGAGGGACACAATCCCCACGCGACACAGAATCTGTACTGCATCTCCGCGTCGCGACACGTCCGATGCGAGCCTGACGCTCCGACGCAGTTCCGCATCCTGCAGGCGGCAATCAACGGTGCAACCCGAGGCGAGCTTTGCGAAGTCGCTGCTCCGGAGTGCCCTCCATTGGCGTGCGCGTGGGTCGACAATCTCACATGGCGCCGGTTGCTTCGTGTGGATCTAGCAGCGATATTCCGGAATGACACCGTTTACACGACCGCGAGCAACGCGGACGCACAGGCCCGGTATGTCTAAGACAGTGCGACTGGAACCGGGTTGCTTGATCCAGGTTGAAGCCGAGATCTGGGTACTGGAGAGCGTGAGAAATGGCAAGGACGCGCGGCTGCGTCTCCAGGGGAGCGACGACGACTGGATTGTGATGTCTATGCGCGAGCTGCTACGCCACGCGGGCACGGCAAGACGCACAGCCGAGGTCAGGGCACGACCCGAGGGCAAGCAGTGGCCAGCCGACGTGCTCGATATGGAGTCCCATCTCCTGGAAGTCTTCCGGGGCATCCCGATGGACCCCTTCGCACCGGGACCTCGGCCGCTCTTCAATCCGACCACAACGACTCAAGAAAGTCGGATAGTCGCCAAGATCGCCGAGCTCGCTGGGACTTCCGCGAAGATGTCGCGCAAGTCCTTCTTCAACTACTGGACCACTTACCAGACAGACGGCATCGCCGGCCTCAACAACCGCATGCATCGCAAGGGTAGAAAACGCTTGGTCGTGGAGAACGCAGACCCACGATTGATCTCCGCCATCGACGAGATTCTGCGCGGTCGAGTCGACATGCCGACCTGGACTCGTAGGCAGTGCGCGTTCCACGTCCGTCGGCTGCTGGATCAGCGACATCCGGGAGATCCGGTGTGCGGGGTGAAGCCCACCACGCTCCAGGGCCTCATCAACGAACGCGACGCAGGCATGTACACCTTCGACAAAGCGTCAACGCGACGCAACTCGGCGAACAGCCCCGACCGCGAATACAAGTCGGGTAGCGCGTCTCGACTTGGTGAGACCTGCGAGATCGACTCCACCACACTTGATGTGCAGGTGTGGGATGACAAAGGCGAGCCCTTCAGACCCAAGCTCACCGTCCTATTCGATGTTGCAAGTCGCGTCCCGATGGCATGGGCTATCCATGCCGACTCACCCAAGGGGTTCGATCACGCCATCCTTCTGGCCCGCGCAATCGTGGGGCGAAAAGCTGTCCCAGGATCAGCATCAAGCCGGCTCTCCGCCTCGTCCGTCCTCCCTGTCGCACTGATGAAGACAGTGAACCGTTTCCTAGATGACGACTCGTTGGCTGTGCCGTGGATCTTCCCCGAATCGATCACGATAGACGGCGGCGCCGACTTCCGCTCCAAAACTTTCCGAGACGCCTTACTCCGCTACGGCATCACCCCCGTCCTCGCCCCGCCCGGTGCCGGCACCAACAAACCTCACGTCGAGCGCAACTTCGGCACGATAGCCAGCGACTTTGCCACGTGGCTCCCAGGCGCGACAGGCAACTCGGTTGCGAACAAGGGCAGACGCGATCAGCCGACTCTTACCTTGGACTCCGTCCGCGTGGCGTTCGACACCTGGGTGACCACCGTGTACTTGAACAAGCCTCATAGTGGGCTGAAGCACGGAGACATCCCTGGCAAGAAGTGGACGCCAAATCAGATGTACTCCATACTCTTCAGCTTTGGCCCTGGGGTGCAACTTCCCTTCGGCCCGGAGGACTACTTCGCGCTACTCCCGACGGAGCGGCGGATCATCGGTCGCGCAGGAATCAACTTCAGAAATAGACGCTTCGACTCCTCCCGCCTCGACGAGCTACGCAATCGATCGCTGACCGGTGCAGCGCCGGGTTCGAAACAAGCACGGAAGTTTGAAATCAGCTTTGACCCCTACAACCTCAGTTGCGTGTGGGTCAGGCACCCGACTAGCGGCGAATGGATCGAGTGCTGGGACACGGCCCTCGAAGAAAAGACCGCGTGGATGGCCGCGGAGGCGGCAGTCAAGTTGGTGGAGACCTTCGGGAGCGGCAAGTCGACTGACAAGGTACGCCAGACCGAATTCGTCGATGCCATTGAACGCTTCGATCGGAAGGATTCGCGCCTGAGATCGAGGCGCCTCCGCGCGTCCGCAGCTGCTCAGCGCGAGCTCGAGGACCCTCCCCTGCCGTCTGAGCCGACTCCGCTCGAGATGTCGCCTGCTTCGAGCCCCGCCGACATCGCCAGCATCGACTGGCAATCCGCCGAGTACGACATCGTCGCAGTGAAGGAGATACGACCTTGACGCTTCAACCTCTCGTGCTGCTGCACGACCGAAAGACGACCCTCCCGGGCTTGCGCGAAGCGTTCGATGCCCAACCCGACAAGCCGCCCGACATGGCCTTCCGCGACTACTCGGCTCTGAGCGGCGGAGAACGCGCGACGTATGACGAGGCCCGCGAAGACTACATGCGCTTGTCACTCCGAGTCAGCACGCCCGAGCAGGACCTCTGCATCGGCATCGTGAGGAAACTCATGTCGGCAAACCCCCGGCGTAAGAACTCACGCCGTGGTTTGATGATCTCCGCCCCGATGTTCCACGGCAAGACCGAACTCGCACTCATGCTCGCTCGATCAGTCGAACATCACCACCGATCAGGCTTCCCCGATTATCTCGAGCGGGGCGAGGTTCCCGTCGTGTGGGTAGAGATGACAGAACACTCGACCGGGAAAGCGCTATTCGCGCAGATCGTCGAGTTCCTGTGCCCCACGATCACCATCCCCCGCCAAATGACCACAGACCGTCTGCGAAAGATGGCAGTGGAACTCCTCGCCGGCCACCGCACCAAGCTCCTCGTCATCGATGAGGCGCACAAGCTGGGAGGCAGCGAGCCCTCGAGCATGATCAAGGCGCTGCAGAATGAATCTTCGGCGACTGTGGTGCTGGTTGGCATCCACCTGCAGGGGAAGGCCTTCGGCTCTGGAGACGGCCAACAGGTCACCTCCCGCTGCGACATCGTCACGATCGAGAGGATCAACATCAAGACCGAGGACGGACGCAAATGGTGGGTTCGATGGGTCGCGACGTTCGATCGCAACCTTCCGCTTTGCGGTCACCGGCCCGGCCTGCTGACTCTAAATGCCGCCCTTCTCCATCGCGCAGCTCGAGGACAACTGGCCGTCCTCGCTCTCATCGTCGAGCGGCTCGTGACGACGATCTTGCTCGACGATGAACGGTATGACGAGGACGTCACCAAGCAACGCCTGTTCGAGGTTCTCACCACCCTGCGCGCAACGACGTCGGTTACCGACAAGAACAAGATCAGGCTCGACGACATCCTGGAGACATCATGAGCCACCCGTTGATCTGGGCGAATCGACCGAAATGGCACCGCTTCGAAACACCACAGTCGTATGCGCGACGACTCTGTAGAGCAGCAGGGGTACCGCTCGACTTCGTCGAACGCCGGCTGACGACGTCAAGCCAACCGTACATCTACCGAGTGTGGGCTCGCCAAGACCTAGCTGCGGCTACGATCGAAGCCGCAGCAGGCCGGCCGTCCGGGCACTTCGACCGCATGCTGGCGATCACTCAACCCGACCGAACATTCCCCTACCCCAATCGCGTCCTCTGTCGCTTATGCAGTCGCGGGGAGTTAGTCGAGCAGATCCCGCACGACAGCGAGACATGGTGTCTACGCCATCCCGGCCAGCTCGTGTGGACAGGCGCCGGAACGACCCTTGACACGCAGCTGATCGCGCCCTTCAGTGGGGCCCAGCGCATAGCTGAACTATCTTTCCGTCGGATGATGGGTTCGGGACGCGTCAACGCTCGTCTCCATTCGGAGGTGTGGGCGATGGTTCGCGATAGTTTCAGCCTCGCGCAGATCGCTGATACCGCCTACACCCCAACCGCGTCCGGTGGCGAGGTGAATGTACGCGCGAGATTGTTCCCGATCACGGTCAAGTTGCTTCGACTGCTTTCAGAGCCCGCCACTATCGAGCTGTGGCGAACAGCGGAGCCGACCTCACTCCGCGCGCACATCTCTGCATCGCTTCCCGAACTGACATTCCCCGCTGCTGGCCTCGTCGAACGCATCGTCCTGTGGCTGCGCCCCTTGCGGCGCGTGAGTGTGCCGACCCGGGTCGATCCCCTCGACGTACCCCTCGATGTCATCGATGCAGCCGCCATCATCGACGTTCGCCAAGCGTATCCGGCCTGGGTTCGTCAGCATCCCCGAGCCGTGAGCGAATGGGATTGGGATAAGAACGATCCCGGGCGCAGCCCCTGGGATTTCGTGGGCGTGTCCCGAAAAGCCTGGTGGGTCTGCGACAAGGGTCACTCATGGGAAACGAAGCCATCAACGCGCGGAGCCGCGGTCTCCCAATGTCCGGTGTGCTCACGTCAGGCGGTCTGGCCAGGGCACACAGACCTGCGCACATTGCACCCGGCGATCGCCGACGAGTGGGATTGCACACCGGGCGCGAACATCGGAGACCCGGATCGCGCGAGCGCCAGTTCCTCCCGGCGGGTCGCCTGGATATGCTCCAACGGTCACCGATGGGTTGCGAGCATCAGCAACCGCACCAACCATGGGTCCGGTTGCCCATACTGCTCCAAGGGTGGCCGCCGCCTGCGAGCTCTTGCGGGACAAACGGATCTCGCTACCCTCCGACCGGACCTTGCCCGCGAGTGGGACCAGGAGCGTAACGGCCCCGATGTCTCACCTGCGAACGTTCGGCCCGGATCAGGCAAGCATGCATGGTGGCTCGGTGCTTGCGGCCATTCCTGGCGAGCCGTGATAGCCAGTCGAAGCGGCCCTCACGGTCGAGGCTGCCCATTCTGCGCGAACAAGGCTGTACTCCCCGGCTTCAATGACCTCGCAACTACTCACCCTCATCTGCGAGCGTCATGGAGCACCACCAATCAGCGAGGACCTGAGGAAGTCACGGCCGGTTCGAGCTTCGAGGCAGTGTGGCGTTGTGAACGCGGGCACGAGTGGAAGCAAACGGTACAAGCGCGCGCGGTCAGGGGTACCGGTTGCCCCTACTGCGGCAACGTCGTTGTCTTAGCGGGTCTCAACGACCTCGCAACCGTCAATCCAGAACTTGCGGCAGAATGGGATAGCGATCCAGGTGCTAACACGAAGAGCCCGACGCAGGTGCTCGGCCGATCCGGTCACCGCGCCAGGTGGCGTTGTTCGAAGGGACACCGCTGGACAGCCACAGTCGCCAACAGAGGCGCTGGGCACGGATGCCCATACTGCGCCGGACGCCGAGTCATTCCCGCGGCGACCGATCTCGCCAGCCGGCGCCCGGATCTGGTCTCGGAGTGGGGGCCCCGCAACACCGTCGCTCCGAGCGAGGTCGCTCCCTACTCTCACCGTAAGTATGGCTGGGTGTGTTCGCGTGGCCATGACTTCAGTGCTTCGCCCGCCAATCGCAGCAACGGATTCGGATGCCCATACTGCGCAGGGCAGAGACCGTGGCGAGGAGAGACCGACCTTGCCACGCTCAGACCGGACCTCATTCAAGAATGGGACAACTCAAACCCCTTCGATCCGGATACCGTCACCGTGGGGTCCGGTGTCTCAGTGATCTGGCGATGCGCGCGTGACCACCGCTGGTCAGCTCGCGTCGCTACCCGTACCCGGAGACGCGGTTCCGGGTGCCCCTACTGCGCGGGTCGCCAGGATCCACAGGGCCCTCTTAGTGCCGGCAAGAGCGCCTAATTAAAGCCAGAGCGCACCTTTCTCGCCGAGAACCTCGTCGCGCAGGTGCTCACATTACTGGAGCTTCCCAGCACGGGGCTGAGGCAAAAGGCGCGACTGAGCATCAAGCGCGTCTTAGCGCCACCTCGCGCCTTCGAGGATGAGGTCGATGCGGCGAGGACTCCGACCTCCGAGAAGCCACTGGATCGGCGTCTGCCACTCTCCGCGGTGGATCAAGCTATCCTTCGGCACAGTCATGAAACCGTACACGCTCGCAGGATGCCAGTCTTCAATCAACGAGCGTACGACGTGCGCGAGATGTGGCAGCAACCCATCATCCGTCTGATCGGTGAACTGCCATTTCGGGTACACAGTCGTACCCGCTGCCTCAAATGCGTAGAGCCCGCCCGCTCGCAAGCGGTCATGGATCTCGGAACGGCCCAGGCCTAGTCGCTTCACGACTTCGGACTCGCCGTATGAGGCCGCAATCATCTCTAGTTCGGTGCGGTGCTCCTCATCCCGCAGGTCCCCTCGGGCGACGCTATCCTCAGTCTCAGCCAACTCCGCTGCGGTGAATGCGCCTGCCCGGATGAGGAAGGCGCGTTGTTGTGGAGTCATCCCGGGAGAGTAAGGAATGGCCTCCTTGGCGAGTTTCTCCGCTTTGACCCGCAGTGCGCCGAGGACCTCGGGATCGCACTCCTTGAGTTCGATCGTCCCAAGTAGTTCGTCAACAGCGTCCGCGAGTGTGAGCGGCCGATTCACGGGCGGCATGCCGATGTTCCTTCCCTCGGGCAAGAGTTCAGTAGTGCGATGATACGCCGGCACTCTCACAGGCGGGGTGATACAAGACGCTCACGCCTTGCGCGACGATGCCTCAATTCCCATGGCGCGGCCGCCACCCACCCGGCTCAACATGCAGCGATCGGCGACCGCCGACACGTCGGAGGTGATCGGAGGTCATGAACAAACGGCACGCTCCCCGAAACGATCGTTTCGGCGGGCTTCTGCTCCGTTCGGTGAGGCTCGCTCAGCGATTCTGGGCGCCAGCATTCTCCGCAGCGGTCGGCTGACCCTCCTGTTGAATCACCTCGAGGTCCATGTCATCGGCGTCGCTGGCCGCTGAGCGGTGGTCGGGCCTGGTGAGTTCAAGGCTTGCCAGATGTCTCTGCAGTCGCTTGGACATCGGGAGGAAGGTACTGAGCGTCAGCCCGCCCGAGAACACCGCCCCGAGCACGGGGATTGCCTTCGCGATTCCGCCCGCGAAGAGCTTCTTGGTCATGCTTACCCCGAGGTATCCCGCGACCCTCTTGACGATGGGGTAAAGCACGCCCTTAGTTAGCGCCTGTTGCGGGAGCTTCTTCGCCACATTCGCGGCAATCATGGCCGCGACCTTTGACACTCCGCCCTGGGCGAGCTGCACGCCGAACATGACACCAACAAAGAGGATTAGGAGGCTCTCTGTTGCTTCATCCAACTCCTCGTCGTCAGCGAAGAGGTCCGGCCAGCCGTAGACGTATGCAAGCTTCTGCGAGATCCGAAGCATGTGACTCATGTACTGGGCGAGATCGGCGGGAACGGTGCCGATCATTGCGACCCCGCCAGGGATGCCGGCAAGCGCCGACAGGCCAGTCACCTTGCTCGTCTCGTATCCAATGGAGGTGTTCGCTACCTCCTTGATGACGTCAGACGATATCCCGGCTGCAGCAGGGTTCTGAGCGATCGCTCGCTCGATCTGCTCATCGGTGCAGTAGCGCTTCAGCGCTTTTCGGAGGTACGCAGCACGATTGATTCTTACTCCGGGCAACTTCGCGGCTGCATCCAACACCTGCGAGAACTTCGTTCCTGAGTTCTCTACTACCCCGGGATCCACCATGAGGCCAATGCTACTAGCGGCCTCCGACGCAGATTCGCAGCGACGATCAGGGCCCTGGTCGGCCGGCGCCTCGCGCCTCGATTTCGAACGGCAGCTGACGGAACGTCGTTCCCGATACTCCGGTGCTCTTGTACATGCGGGCGTGCGCATATTGGATCTCTGGGAGCAGATCGATCCGCCCGATCGCGTTGAGCATGATCTCATCGGCCTCGCGGGCGAGATAGTCCAGTTCGGGGATCGCGTATCCGCCAACATACTTACCGGAGTTGAGGTCCCATGAGCGCACCTCCGGCAACGAAGCCTCAATTCGCTCCCCGAGCTCAACGAGGGCGTCGAAGGTATCTTGTCCAAAGCTGTGCAACGGGAACGGGATCTGTGACATCGTGCTCTTGGTGACGTTGAAGCAGTCACCCGTGAACGTCCACCACAAGAAGGCGAGCCGCGACGCAGCGACCGCGCTTGCTGCGAGCTGGTCTGCGCGGTTCTGCACGAACAGCTTCCCCTCGTTGAGAGGGACAGTCAGATGAGTTCTCTTGTCATAGGTGATCGGCGACTGGGTGTATGTACTGAGGAAGTAGGTCGCGGTTTTCTTGAAACCGACCGAGAAGTCGCTCACGCGGACGAGCGACGAGCTGAGTGCGCCCTTCGCTATCAACGTGTCGATCAGTTCGAACATCTCGTCACTACTGGCCCGCATCCAGTTCGGCGTTCTCGCCCCGGGCGGCCGAAGCGAGTATCGCAACGTCGCCAGTAGATGGGGGCGGAATGCCTCGATCCAGCTGTGCGTGAGTGTCGTGCGCAGCTCTGCTGCGCTGCCCTCGCCAGCAGCGGTGATGATGGTGCTGCGCACCTTGACCTGGAAAAGGGCGGCCGGTCGTTCCTGGAACGTGCTTACCCACAGCGAGCCAAACCGGCGCTCGTAAAACCTGCGGAGCGATTCGTCGCGATCGCTGAATTGACTCCGGATCGGGACAATCAGGCTGAGCCGACCATCTGGGCGGGTGATCTGCGCCGAACGTTCACAGCAGGAGGCGTAGATGTCGTCGATGTCGTCAGTTTCGAAACCGGTGATGCGGTAGCTGAGTTCCCGTCGGTTGACGTAAGGAGGATTGCCGATGACGACATCAAACCCGCCCTGGTGAAAAACCTCCGGGAACTCGACGAACCAATGGAACGGATGATGGGTGTCTACCCACGCGCCGAGCGGCAATGGCTCACTCTGAGTGAACTGGATAGCCGAGTGATAGAGCTCGTTGACGTGCGTCCGCACCTCGTCGAGTAGCTTGATGAGCGCACTGCGGTGCACCGGATCAGCGTCGCCGGTCTCCTGCCCCTCGCGGAAGACGCTGTAAGCCTGCGCGATGCGAGCCGCAGATTTTTTGACCTCCGCTACGCGAGGCTTCAAGAACCAGTCGGTGACGTCCTTATCAAGTGAGTCTTCGTTGAGGGCGCCGACCAGCGTGTTGCCTGCTTTGATGTTGAAGTCAAGGTCGGGCAGCGGCTCTAGGTCGCCTCGGTCGTCGATTGTGGCGACGAGCTTGAGAAACAGACGCAGACGGGCGATCTCGACGGCTTCCCGCATGATATCCACGCCGTAGAGGTTCGACAGTGTGGCGTGCTTGAGGATGAAATACTCTCGATTCGCGTGATCGTCCACTTTCGCTAGGAGTGCTGCTCCCTCAGGGAACTCGGTCGAGCGAGTGTGACGATCGAGCGCATCGAGGGTGGCCTCGTACAACGGCTGCAGGATGCGCAGGCCGGCGAAGAGGAACGCTCCCGAACCGCAGGTCGGGTCGATCACCCTGAGTTGGGTGAGAATCTGCCAAGCCGCTAGAGCCTGCTCGGGGGCGTTCAGCTGATCGATCGTGTCGATCGCGAGCTGTTCAAGGTCGATGTTCTCGGTGACGGCACGGTTAACGGAGTCGATCTCGCCGCGGCGTGCTGCGGCGAGTACCTGGGCGTGCTCCTGTCGACGTCGATCGACCTCCCACCACGTTTCGCCGGGCAACCCCAGAGTGCTGTCTGCGAGGACGCCCCAGAGCGGCCTGTGCTGTTCGGTGCGTTGGGCTTCGATTTCGGGCGGCAGTGGACGATCCGTGCCCCAGGCGAGGCTTGTCCAGATGTATGCTTCCGGGGTCTCCCGCACGTAGCGCCAAGGGTTGATACCGGTGCGCTCGATGAGGCGCTCGAGGAAGACCGGCACCATGGCGTTACTTGCCATGAAGTGAGTGACGTCCTCCTTGGTGTAATAAGCCCCCTTGTCAGACCCGCGATTGTCCTGACTTTCCTTCTCGTTGACGAACTGCTCGAAGATGTAGCCGAGCACGTCGGGGTTGATCTCGTTCTGCGCGGCGGTGGGGCGGTCGTCGAGGTGCCACTGGAACTTGTCGAAGAGGTCAAAGATCGAGGTGAAGATCTCATCGGGGACGTCGATCGTGTTGTCCCGCTCGAGCTCATGCTCGGTGAAGATGCCTCCATTGATGTACGGGACATCGCCCACGAGCTCCCGAATGACGTCCGTGGGATAGTCATGATTCCTGCCGCCGAGGCCCTTGTGAAACATCGGCAGGAGGAAGTCGCGGTAAAAGCCATAGAACTGGCCTCCGCCGACCATGTCACTAAGTCGGTTTAAACGATTACGGAGATAGTCGGTGTCATCGTCCATGAAGGACTTCTTCTGCATGAAATAGATAAACATCAGGCGGTTCATCAGCAGCGCGGAGTACCACTCCCGCTCACCGTCATCGGCGATGCCCTCGATGACGCTCGTGAGTGCACGCTGGCGTCGAACGAACTGATCGTAGAAGCGTCGGGTGACCAGGTCGGCGTCGAAGGCTGCGCGCATCCGCCGAAGCACGTCGATGAGCGTCCAGTGCTCGTTGAGCGGTATCTCGATGGTGCCCAGGCGTTGGTTGAGCGCCTCGTTACTTGTACCGATGAAATGTCGGTGCAATGCGAGGCGGGGCTGTCCTACTCCATCTGCGTCGGCAGCCTGGAGCCACCGCCACTCCTGGTGGTCATCGTCGGCGAAGATCAGCAGGCGGGCATCGGAGATTTTGCGGACTTGCTGGTCGATCAGGCGTTGGGTGCGAGCATCTGGGACTTCCCGGCAGAGCCAAACACGTAGACCAGAGTATCCAGCGACCTGATCCAGGGTGTAGGTCTGCTCGTCGATGTTGATTTTGAGTGGAGGCTGGTCGGGTCGGTCCCAGCCGAGTTCCTCAAGGAACAGGGACTGAAAGTCACCGGCGTTGACGAGCTTCATGCGCTCCGAAGCGCTCATGCCACCACTCCCATTGAGCAAACGATATGGATGGGGTCGACCGCGGCGACATCGATCACTAGACGCTTATCTCGGTGCAAGAGCACGAGCAGCTCGGCGAGCTCGTCGACATCGCTTCTCGTTGCGAGCGCGGTGGTGAATCGCTTTTCGGCTTCTTTCGTGAGAGGTCGTGTGAAGATCGCCTCGAGCGCGGCTGCTACTTCGCCCTTACTGGCTACAAGCGCCCCGTTGAGCTTGTTCCACAGACGCTTGCGGACGCCGCTGAGGCGGCCCTCGATGTTGCCACTCTGGATGAGATTGCCCTGAGCCATTTGGATCAGCAGCGGGAAGTGGTCGGCGCGCGCGGGAATCGCAGGAGTCGCAGGCTCGCATCGGAAGCGCGCAAGTGCCTCCTGCCCGGTGAGCAGGCGTACCCCATCGGCGGTACCGAATCCGAAACCATCGTTCTCGTTCTCGGTGCGGATGTAGCAGACGACGCCGTCTGTATCCCGCTCCGTCAGAGCAGGGCGGGTGGAGTAGACGAGGTCAGGCAGCTCCTGGACGCGATGGGTGATCTCCGGCGTGTCCTGTTCGGCAGTGCTCCACACCTCGTACGCCAGGCTGGACGCATCGACTTCATTGTCAAGCTCGTTCTCATCGAGCTTGCCCTTGTAGAGGTCTTCAATGATGCGGACCTCATCCTCGGAACCGAAGAACTGCTCGTCCGACCCGAACACTTCGGCGTTGGCATGCAAGCGTTCCGAGATCCGCTGGCGCAGGTTGAGAACCTGTTCCACACCATCGTGCCAAAGCGAGTAGATCAGGACCTCATCGGCTTTCTGGCCGATGCGGTCGACTCGGCCAGCGCGCTGAATGAGCCGGATGATTGCCCAGGGTAGGTCGTAGTTGACCACGATATGAGCGTCCTGCAGATTTTGTCCTTCTGACAGCACATCTGTTGCAACCAGTACTCGGTACTCTGTTGCGGGGTCAGGGTCGGTCGCCGTATCGGTGTCGTTGAGCGCCGCCGAGCCGAGCGTGTTCGACAGCGGCGAGAAGCGGCGCGCGACCTCGGTCGGATTGTTAGTTTCGCCGCTGGCGATGCCAACGCGGTCGATACCAGCCTCTTGCAGTGCCTCGGCGACGTACTTGGCGGTGTCCTTGTACTCGGTGAAGATCAGCACCTTCTCATCAGGATGTGTCTCAGTGAGCAATCTGATGAGCTCGGCGAGCTTCGAGTCCACGTCGGCGGTCCAGGCCCCAAACTCGTGCATCAAGGCCATGAGAGCTTCGGTGTCGGATCGGAGGTCGTCGAGCAGCTGCGGGGTAAAAATCGATGGGCGGATCCATCTCACCGATCTAGGGGCGGAGGCGAGCAACGCCTCGTACTCGCTCTTGCCGTCACGGTCGAGCGGGGGCTCGGTGCCCTCGTAATCTCCCTCGGCGTCGTCGTCGCTCTCGCTTGAGGTAAGCATGATGTCGAGGAGTGTGCCAAGAGGCAGGGCGAGGTCGTTCTCGACGGCATAGATGTAGAGGTTGTTGCGCGCGATGTGTCGCTTCAGCGACAACACGAACGAATACCCGCAGCTAGAGAGGCGCTTGTAGAGTCCGCTACGTACGAATCCGATGAGGTGGCCGCTGCCGCGCTCAAAACGCTCCACCGTCCGCTTCTCCTCGGGAGAAAGGTTCGGGGCCTTCTTGAGGTACGCGGCCAGGTTGTACCGCGGGAGCAACAGATGGTCGATCGTGTCGAGCGTCTCGACCGATTCCATCTTGGCCGCCGGGTCGTTGGCGCCAAACGAGTGCACGAGTGGCTTGGGGATGCGAGCAGGGAACGAGAATCGGTCTCCATTGGAGAAAGTAAGGTACTCCTTGCCGTGCTCGTCGACGAGTGCGTAGTTTTTGCGAATGAATGAGCGGGTGCGACGGATGAGATGCTCGCTCATCAATCGTTTCCAGTCATCTGGCTCTTCGCTGCGTTTGAAGGCCTCGAGGGTGCTGGTTTTTCCGTCTAGACGCTCCGCGAACCGGTCGTCTTTGGACATCGCCACAACTGGCTGCAAGCCGAGATCCTCGTCCGGATCGATGTAGAGACCAAGCTGATTTCCCACATCCTTGAATCGGATGTTGTACGGCGTTGCGGTCAGTAGCAATACGCGGCAATCGTAGTTGCGGATGTACTCCGCCAGCGCCTGGTAGTCCTGGCGGGTGTCGTTGCGCAACGTGTGCGATTCATCCACGATGACGAACTGATAGCGCCCCAGCTCGGGGAGCCGCTTGGCGGCCATGCTGTACGGAACAACCGTGGCGTTCAGCTCGTACTTCTCCCGATGCTCCTCCCACATCTTGACCAGGTTGACCGGGCATACGATCAGGGTTCGGTACCCCTCGGCCTCGTTGAGCAGCATGGCAGTCGCCGTAGCCGTAAGAGTCTTGCCGAGGCCGACAACGTCGCCAAGCATCGCGCCACCCTTAGTCATGATGCGGCGAGAAAGGGTCTTGACGGCGCTCTCTTGATACTCGAGCAACTGGTTACGCATCACCGGCGGCAACGTGTACTCGATAAGGCCCTCACGTACGTCCCGAGAAAGATGCCAGCACACCTTTAAGTACACCTCGTATGGTGTGAGCGGGATCTCGCTCGCCCAGGACTCATCGATGACTTCAATCAGATCCTCGGTGACATCGATCGAGAACTTGTCGGTCCAGCGGTCTTCGAACCAACCATCGAGTTTCGCAGCACCATCTGAATCAACGACATCCACATTGAGCTCGAAGTTATTCGCGAGTCCGGACGTCGTCAGATTAGAGGATCCGACGTAAGCAACGATCGGAGCGATCTTGTCGTTGCGGTGGCAAATATAGGTCTTGCCGTGGAGAGGCCGGCGGGTGAACAGCTTGATCTCTACCCGTCCGTCGGAGAGCTGCGCCCGAAGCGCTCGGATCGTGGCCTCATCCGAGGCTGTAGGTGCACCACGCATCAGCTGCTGCCGAAACTTGAGTCTCGCCTGCTGTTGCCTAGCTTGCGCAGTCTTGCGATCCATCAGGTCGTCGAGCGGAGCGCCCTCCAGAGTGCGCTGAAGATAATCGAGTACTTGGTCCTCAGGGTCGCCATGCACCATCCCAATCAGGACACGTGCTGCTGGACCCTTGCCAACCTCCCGGTCCTGCACGACATCGCTAAACAGCTTCCAGCCGCGAAGGTTGAAGTAGCCCACGGCCGCGTCGATACGGTTGGATCCTCTGAAGGTTTCGACGAGTTGGCTACCGAGGTTCAACTCGATGTTGTCGAAGATGCGGGTCACAACTCTCCTTGCTCGAAGCCGAGAACATCCTGACGAGCCTGCAGCATGGTCTCAGCGTATAGCGCGGGAGCTTGAGGCGTGCTCATCCCGGTGCCAGTCCGCACCGCCAACGATCGGCGACCGCTAGGGTGCTCGTACACAGCGCCTGCGGCACTCGTCTTGCCGACGGCCTCTTTCTTTGACTGATCGGGTTCATGATGTCTAGTCGATTTCAGCCACCGTTCGAGCGTTCTGTTTGCGTGTGGGAAGCTCAACTCATGATGCAGTGCTCGAACAAGGGCATCGAAGTATGGGAGATGAATCGCGAGGACTACGTGCGCGGTGACATCGTGGCCATGGACGACACGTTAGGAGCTGTCGCGGGATTCGCCACGTGGATGGAACTCGAGTCGCGGCGCTCTGACCCTGTCGCAATGCTCGTTCAGATCGAGGATTTTCTCCCTCAGGGAGCTGCACCTTTGCGAGTTATGTACCCCACGGTGGGGATCCACCCACTCCTGGACGAGGAATTCGTCGAACTTGAAGCATTCTCGCTTCTGGAGATGACTGAAGAGGACCGGCGCGCTTTCAGGGAGAACGACACGTCGTCCAGCTGGGTCGAGTTTCGACGCCTTGCCGAGCAGAACGGCTGGAGACTGGTGGAGACGAGGCTTCAGTCCGGCGGGTCTGGTTTCAGCTTACGGTGCCGACTCGACCGTTCCGCAATCTCCCCCGAGGTATCAATGCAGGAGGTGCGTACACGGGGGTTCAGTGTCATCTATGAGCGAATCGCTGGCTTCATGAGTCAGGTTGCCGAGATCGATGCCCGCATTTCCGAGCACATCATGCGGCCGCAGCGATCATCAGGGTGCTACATCGCGACAGCCGTGTACGGCTCTTACGACTGTCCAGAAGTTAGGGTTCTACGTCGGTGGCGGGACGACGTGCTTCTTCGAAAACCCGGCGGGAAGAGGTTCGTGCGAACGTACTATGCCCTCAGCCCCCACCTGGTGAACATCCTCGGCTCGACGAGGATATTCGCCTCCGCCGTGAAGCCATGTCTCAACCTGCTCGTAAGACGGTTGCAGAGGTCTGGGGTCGCGGCCACAACATACGAAGACAAACCCGACGCGCTTGTGTGACGGGCGAAGCGCCCCACTCAAACCCGTCTAAGCGGTTTCACTTCAGGACCCTCCTGCCGGATGAAGCGCGGGATGCTGACGCCGCGAGCGACGACCCACGGGTCAGAACTCGCGCTCCTGCGGGCCTAAGAAAAGCCGGCCCGGGCCGTGGGCCGGCTTTGGCCCTCACCATAGCCCCATTCCGGTCAAACCGGAAGAAAATCGGCTCCAGCAGACGGGCATACCGAGTGCTGATTCCGGACCACGCATACGGCAGCCCTCGAAGTCGATCGGAAGCCGTGCTGCCGCGATCGCGGTGGTTGTCTCGCGCCATGACTTCAGCTCGGTGGCAGCTCGCTGTGCCTGACCAGTCGAGAACGAGGCGCTCAGCGCGTGCATCCTCTCGAACTTGCGCGTCAAGCGCGAGGCCAGGGTGCGGTCGTCGTCAAGCGTCGATGAGCGTCGAGTCGTCGCGCGGATGTCGTGGGAGCACAAAAACGCGCTCATGGTCGGAGTAGCTCGCGAACTCACAGAACTAATGCGGACAATGGCGCCCGAATATGAACCGCATGCGATCCCTACGAGACCGCGATCTGCCCCGGAGTCACGGTCATCCGCGCCGCTTAGAAAGGGCTTCGTCTGACCCAACTAGGCGAGTGTAGAGGTCGTGAGTAAGCCTCTCCGTGTCGCGAATCGACAGGTGCGGGCTTGCCCGCGCTTCGAACGCGGCGAGTACGATGCCATCTCCTGTCGCGGAGGGAGCCAGAATGCCGCCGAATCCCAGAAACCACGCGGCGTTTCCGATGTTCTGACACGCCGTCCAATCGGGATCTCGGATGTCGCCATCCGAAAGCCCGACGTGAGCGAGCGCGGCTGGGGCGCGAAGGTCGAGAACCGTGATCTCGGAAACAGCGATGGTATGGAGCGAGTAGTCAGCTTGGAGGAAGACCTCGACCGGTGCGCTCTGGCTGGTCGCGGCCCTCGCCAGCTCTCCCATGCACGCAGACACGGGTGTGGCGAGGTAGATCGTGGCGAAGATGTCCTTCGGGTTCCACCGGCCGCCGAACAGTCGTGCGCCCGCACCGGAAAGGGGATCGCGGGAAGATCCCGTGTACCTGAAGGTGTCTGCAGACCAGACTGTGCGCGGCAGCTGATCTACTCGCTGCACGAGATCGTCGTCGAGACCCGTCACACTACGACGCCTTCTGCGATCGCTTCGATCAGATTAAGAACGTCCCGGTATCCGCCAGCATGGATCCGCTCGGCTGGCGTGTCGTGATCGAGCAGTTTGTTCGGCTCGAACATCCATACATTCGCGTGATCGGTAGGCAAGATTTCCGTTACCGCCTGCGCAACGTATGCGAGCTCCAGCAGCCGTTGCTTGTTCAGTTTCTGAGGAACGACGTCACCGCTCGACCAACGAGCCACTGATCTCGCTGACGCGTCGACGATGCCACCGACCTCTTCTTGGGTGAGACCGAGGTGATCGATGATCGTGGTCACTTTGAGGGCCAACGCTCCACGTTCTGCGGTTGCGCTCATGGCGTGTCCTTACTCTGTCGGGTGTTATGTCCTATAGTATGACATGAACAGCCACTGGGAAGGTAGGACACGATGAGCCTCGAGTTTCACCTGAATGCGCAAGACCACCTCAAGGTCGAGGACTTCCTCTCTCGCGAACACTCCGGGGTTTCCGCCATCGTGCTGCACACGAAAAGCGCCAAGCACCAGCAAGGCGCAGCGGACGCGGCGGTCGACAAGGGCATCGACGTCCTCTACGACCCGCGCACCGAACGCCTCGACGCGCCGGGCCTGACCTTGGACGGCATCCCCGGTTACACCGGGGAGCCCTACGACCTCGCGGTCCTGGCCTCCAACCTCGGCGCACGCCAGAAGCTCGTTGATGCCGTTCTGGACGCACACCCCGATTCGGCGACGATGGTGACACCGCCACACTTCATGGTCAGAGACGAGCGAGAGGGAATGCTCAACCTCGCTCTCGCGGAAGCGACAGCCCTCCATACCGATCTGCCCGTTCGGCCCGTCCTGACGCTACGCGCGCGCGTGAACCAGGAGCTGATCAACCGCCTCGCCCGCGACTACGCTTCCGCGGGCATCAGCTCGATCGAACTCCGCTTCACCCCGCTGGGCGGAGAGAACGATGGGATCCAGAAAGTTCGATCCGCATTCGCGGCAGCGGACGTCTTCCGAGAGCAGGGGATGCACGTCGTGCTCGGCCGCTCGGGCAATGTCGGGCAGGCCGGTTTCGCGCTCGGCCACGTCGACGGATTCTCGGTCGGCCTCGGCCAGATGGAGCACGTCAACCACGCCGGAGACATCTCCCGCCAGAACAGGCCGCCGAAACTTGACGAGGACGGCAAGCGGAAGGGCGGCGCGTGGCAGGGGGTCTACCTCCCTGGCATCGCCGCGACCCTCAGCATGAAGCGAGCGCGCGCACTCCTCGAACACAGCGATGTTCGCACCCGTCTCGGATGCCGCATTGACGCGTGTGGCCAGTCGCTCCTCGGCCCGCTCGACGACTACCGCAGTCACTACATGCACGCACGCGCCGCCGAGGTGGCTAACCTGCTCGCGACACCCGAACCCTGGCGCGCGAAGCGAGAGACCGACCGACTCACCCGCGCCATCGAACTTCGCGAACTAGTGAACTCGAGCTACCGCGCCGATAACGACCCCCAGCTCAACACCCGTACCTTGCGCAGCCTGGTCGACGGAATCGAAGAAGAGCGCACCAGCGCCGTCGCTTAAACCCAGACGGTCGGAGTCGTCTATAGCTTGCACTTGATGCAAGCTCAAAGCGTTTCCGACATTTCCCCGGGGCAGACGGTCCCCACAGCGCAGCTAGCCCGCTGAACATTTCCATTCACATGAATCCACACCGGTATTCCGGGCGTAGGCTGGAGGGAAGGACGGACCGTCCGAGAAGATCTCCCGGCACCGCGCCCGCCCGGGAAGGAGCCCGAAAGTGGCTCAGTACGACGTCTCGAACCGCTCGGCGATCGTGACAGGAGCGGGCAGCGGCATCGGCCGCGCGGTCGCCCTGCTGCTGGCGCAGAACGGCGCGGCGGTGGTGGTCAACGACCTGAACGCGGAGCACGCGAACGCGGTCGTCGAGGAGATCCGCGCCGCTGGCGGCACCGCGGAGGCGTCGGTCGGCGACGCGACGGACCCGGCCTGGATCGCCTCGTCGGTCGAGCTCGCCAACTCGCTCGCCCCGCTCCGCATCGGCGTCAACAACGCCGGCATCGGCGGCGCGACGGCACCCACCGCGGACTACGAGGAAGACGCGTGGGACAAGGTGATCGCCATCAACCTCAACGCCGTGTTCCGCAACATGAAGGCGCAGATCCCGTCGATCCTCGCCAACGGCGGCGGATCGGTCGTGAACATCGCCTCGATCCTCGGCAGTGTCGGCTTCGCCGGCTCCCCCGCCTACGTCACCGCCAAGCACGGCGTCGTCGGTATGACGAAGACCGCCGCCCTCGAGTACTCCGCGCAGGGGGTCCGCGTGAACTCGGTCGGCCCCGGCTTCATCGACACCCCGCTCCTGGCGAACATGGGCGACGAGGCGAAGGACTTCCTCGTGTCGAAGCACCCGATCGGGCGTCTCGGCCAGGCGGAGGAGGTCGCGAACCTCGTGGTGTTCCTCGCGAGCGACGCCGCGAGCTTCATCACCGGCAGCTACCACCTGGTCGACGGCGGCTACACCGCCCTCTGACGAAGAAACGGCATCCGGCTGCCGGGAACCCGAATCCCGGCGGCCGGATGCCGCGGTCGGCGATCGAGAGCCCCCGCTCCGTTCTCGCCGTAGCCGTCACCGCCCGGGATCCGAGAGCCCTTGAAGAGGATCCCGAGGCGGTGAGGCAGGTCTGCACCCCTCCGTTATCAGGCGGACATCGCGTGCAATTCGCGCGATACCGCATCGAGCGCGAGCTCGGGGTCGGTGAGGTCGAGTCCGCCGGTCGAACCCGCGGCCTGCATGAGACGGGCCAGCAGCGGTCGCTGCAGGGTGACCGACGTCTCGACGACGAAGCGGATCGGGATGGACGCGTGGATCCACAGCGTCTCGGTGCAGTCGGCGCCGGTCTGCACCGTGAGCGCGAACGGCTCGTTGCGCCGCAGCTTGGTGACGGTGGCGGCGCGAAGGTGGGCGAGCAGCTCGTCGTTGATCTCGATCGGCTCGGCGAGGTTCGCGTAGGTGAGGGTTCCCATGTTCTTCTCCTCGTGGCAGAAAACCTGGACGAGGATAGTTTACTAGTTTAACTAGTTAAATCAAATCGATTAGGGAAGATCGCCGAGCTCGTCGGTCAGGCGGCGCAAGAAGCGGGAGATCACGGTCGCCTCTTCCGCGGTGAACTCACCCTCGATGGCGGCCACGCGCTGCGCCAGCTCGTCGCCCTGTCCGTGCAGATCGCGGAGCGACGGCCGGAGGACCTTGGACCGCGCATCCAGGGGGTGCGGCGCGACGACGATCTGCCCCCGCTCCGACATCCGTCGCACGACGCTCGTGACGGCGGCCGTACTGATGCCGAGGTAGGTGGCGAGGTCGCGGGGAGTGACGGGCTTCTCGACGGGCGCGGTGCTGATGAAGTGCATCGCCGCACGGTCGGTATCGTTGGGTTCGCGTCGGGCGGCGAGACGGCGGTTCAACTGCGCGTCGGCGCGACGGAAGTCGTCGACATCGCGAGCGAGCGCTGAGGTCGTGACGTCGGTACTCGTGTTTCCCATGCAGAGATCCTCCTTCCCCGAACCCCATGGTACCTCGGCAACCTGACAGTAAGGCTGTCTAGCGATATCGGGGGCGACCAGGGACTTCCGGAGGTGCGATGATGGAACCCTGCCCCCGAAAGGATGCCATGCCCGAGCCACTGAGCCTCGAGGAGGCGTCGTACATCCGCTACGCCGATCTGCTCGCACGCCTGGAGGAACTCTTCCCCTCCGTCTCGCGACGCCGGATCGAGCAGATCATCGCCGCCGAGACCGATGCGATCACGGGCGGTCTTCTGCGCATCGTCCCGGCCGAGGTCGAGACCGGCGCGATGGAGATGCTCGAGCGGGAGGCCGGTTCCAGCGACGAAGGAGAGGTCGCGTGACCGACAGCACCGGCGAGTTCCACGCCTCCGGGTACTGGTACCCCGACAGCGAGCGCGCCACCACGGTCGACGTGCTCAACATGCTGCGGCGCTACCGCAGTGCCGAGACGGCGATGCGCGCCCGGACGCGCGCGTCGATGGGCATGAACGAGACCGACCTCGTCGCCCTCCGGTTCCTGCTGCGCGAGCAGAAGGCCGGTCGCATCGTGCGGCCGATCGATCTGGCGCGCATGCTCGACATCTCCACCGCGTCGACGACGACGCTCATCGACCGGCTGGAGAAGGGCGGGCACGCGCGCCGCGAACCGCACCCGACCGACCGCCGCGCCGGCATCGTCGTGCCCACCGTGAGCAGCGACGACGAGGTGCGCGCGACACTCGGTGCCATGCACCGCCGGATGCTCTCCCTCGTGGACGACCTCACCGATGAGGAGCGCGTGGTCGTCATGCGGTTCCTCGTCGGGATGACCGCCGCGATCCAGGAGGCCGCGGACGCCGACGCCGCGCACGGCGGCGCCGATCTTGTGGAGGAGCCGGCCTAGTCCGACCCGTTCCGCGGACGCCGGGCGTCCAGGAAGCCCGCGAGCAGCACGGCCACGAGCGCCGCGACCGGTGCCACCACGAGACCCACGCGCAGGCTCTGCGTCTCCGCCAGCCACCCGACGAACGGCGGCGACAGCAGGAAGCCGAGCCGCAGCAGCCAGGACACCACGGTGAGCCCGACACCGGGCCGCAGTCCCGGGAGCTCGTCGGCGGCGTGCATCGCGGCGGGGATGAGGGTGGCGATGCCGAAGCCCACGGCCGCGAACCCGAGGATCGTGCCGGGCACGCTCGGGAACAGCAGCGCGAGCGTCATCCCGACGGCGGCGATGAGGCCGCCGACCCGCGCCACCGCGCGCTGCCCGAAGCGGTCGGTCATCGGATCGCCGAGGAGACGGCCGACGAACTGCGCGCCGACGAGGGCGATGAACCCGAGCGGCGCGACGGCTGCCGCCGCTCCCAGGGAGTCGCCGAGGTAGAGGGTGGCCCACGAGTTGCCTGCGTCTTCGGCGATGGCCCCGGCCATCGCGATGAGGGTCAGGGCGATGACGGCGATGATCGTCCGGGCCGGGACACCGCGGCGGACGGCGCCGGAGATCTCCTGCGGTTCCGCCACGGCGTCCGCCTCCGTCTCGTCGTCGCGACCCCGCAGGCAGAAGCGGAGGGCGACGAGGGCGACCGTCGCGAACACCGCAGTCGAGGTCCCCAGGTGGACGGCGAGCGGGAGCTGCAGCGCGATCGCGCCCGCGGCCATCACTCCGCCGATCACCGCACCGATGGACCAGATGGCGTGGAAGGAGTTGATGATGGAGCGCCCGTACCGCCGCTGCACGCGCAGGCCGTGGGCGTTCTGCGCGACATCGGTGATGGCATCGGAGGCGCCGCCGACGAAGAGGGCGATCGCGAAGAGGACGCCGGTCGGAGACAACGCCGCCGACAGCAGGCCGAGGCTCGTGAGCACGGTGCCGACGACCGCGATGCGCGCCGACCCGAAGCGACGGATCAGCGTGGCCGCCAGGAGTCCGGCCGCGATCGCGCCGGCGGGGAAGGCGGCGAGCGCGAGACCGTAGCCGAGGTTGTCCAGGCCGAGGGCGGCCTTGATCTCGGGGTAGCGCGGCAGGATGTTCGCGAACAGGGCGCCGTTCGTGAGGAACAGCGCCGAGACGGCGATGCGCGCGCGCCGGGTGGCACGGTCCGCGGGGAGTCGTCGAATCGATTCGATGGAGGTCACGGATACGACCGTACCCTGTCGCCGGGGTACTCGCGAGCGTGTCATGACGGCGATGCCGCGGGCGCAAGCCCGTTCCCCGTGTCGGCCCCGGGATCTACGCTCGGAGCATGAGCGAGCTCACCCAGCCCACCGGTCGCGAAGACGCCCTTCGGGCTGCCCCCCGCGACGACGGCTCCGCGCCCCGCGCCCTCGTGCTCGGCGCCACCGGCTACATCGGCGGCCGCCTGACCCCGCGCCTGCTGAACGCCGGCTACCGGGTCCGGGTCCTCGCCCGCGACGCCGTCCGCGCCGCCTCCTTCGGCTGGGGCGAGGAGTGCGAGATCTTCGAGGGGTCCGCCGACGACGAGCACGCCGTCGCCTCCGCGATGGACGACGTCGACGTCGTGTACTACCTCATCCACTCCATGTCGGCCGGCAAGAGCTTCGAGGAGAGCGACGAGCGCGCGGCGGCCACCGTCGCCACCGCGGCCGCCCGAGCCGGGGTGCGGCGGATCGTCTACCTCGGCGGCCTGCACCCGGACGACGTGAAGCTCTCCCCTCACCTGCGCTCCCGGGTCCACGTCGGCGAGATCTTCCTGGAGTCCGGGGTGCCGACCCTCGTCCTGCAGGCGGGCGTGGTGATCGGCTCCGGTTCGGCGTCCTTCGAGATGATCCGGCACCTCACCGACGTGCTGCCGTACATGCCGGCGCCGAAGTGGGTGCGCAACCGCATCCAGCCCATCGCCGTGCGCGACGTGCTGCACTACCTGCTCGGGGCGGCACGGGTCGACGACCAGGTGAACCGCGCGGTCGACATCGGCGGACCGGATGTGCTGCGCTACGGGCAGATGATGAACGGGTACGCGGTGGAGGCCGGACTGCGGCAGCGCGCCATCGCCGCCCTTCCGGTGCTGACCCCGGAGCTCGCCTCGCACTGGGTAAACCTCGTCACGCCGGTGCCGCGCTCCATCGCCCGGCCCCTCGTCGCCTCGCTGCAGAACGAGTGCATCATGAAGGACCACGCCGTCGACGCGCTCATCCCGCGGCCCGAGGGCGGGCTCACGCCGTATCGCCGGTCCGTGGCGCTGGCCCTCGGCCGGGTGGACGCGGACGCCGTGGAGACGAGCTGGCAGGACGCCGAGGTGACCGGCGCCCCGAGCGACCCGCTGCCGAGCGACCCCGACTGGGCCGGACGCACCGTCTTCACGGACAAGCGCTCCGTCGCGACGCGCGCGTCCGTCGCGGAGCTGTGGCGCGTCATCCTCGGGATCGGCGGGGAGAACGGGTGGTACTCGTCGCCGCTGCTCTGGGCGGTGCGGGGGCTCATGGACCGCGTGGTCGGCGGCGTGGGGCTCCGCCGCGGACGCCGCAGCCGCACCGCCGCCCGCGTCGGGGATGCGATCGACTTCTGGCGCGTCGAGGCGGTCGAGCAGACCGAGGAGGGGCATCTGCTGCGACTCCGCGCCGAGATGAAGGTGCCGGGCGAGGCCTGGCTCGAACTGCGCGCGGTGCCCGACGGCGACGGCGCCCGCTACGAGCAGCGTGCCGTGTTCTTCCCCCGCGGGCTCCTCGGCCGGCTGTACTGGCTCGCCGTGCTGCCCTTCCACGGACTCATCTTCTCCGGCATGGCCGCGCGGATCACCGCGGCTGCCGAGGCAGGCGACCACGCCGGTTCAGGCGTCCTGCGAGAGGACGTGCCTGATCCGGCGTGAGCGCCTGAGCTCTCCCGTTCAGTCCTTGTCGGCAGGGGCGTCCATCGCGGCATCGACGGCGGCATCCACCTCGGCCGGCGGGATGATGTCGATCGCCTCGGTCGCGGCCTCGTACACCTCGGCGAGGGTGTCGTCGACGGTGTCCTCGTCGATCCAGGCGAGGTCGTCCTCCGAGTGGTCGTACTCGACCGGCACGAGCGCGAAGTCGTCGCCGTACTCCTCGAGTCCGGCCATGACGCTGTGGCGGACGGCGGCGCGGGCATACCGGTCGCGGAGGATCAGGGGATCGCGCCGCAGATCCTTCATGAACGCGATCATCATGAACGTCATGATGATCGCGAACGGCAGCGCCGCGATGATCGTCGCGTTCTGCAGCGACTGCAGCCCGCTCCCCTCGGCGCCGCTGACGAGCAGCACGGCGGCGATCACACCGACCAGCACGCCCCAGACGACGGCGACCCAGCGTGACGGCTCCGGGCGGCCCTGCTGCGAAAGCGTGCCCATGACGAGCGAGGCGGAGTCGGCACCCGTGATGAAGAAGATCGCGATGAGGATGATCAGGATGATGCTGGTCACGAGCGGGAACGGCAGGTTCTCCAGCACCCCGAACAGCACCTCCTCCGGCGGGTCGACGACGAGGCCTGCGCCGTCCATCTGCTGCTGGATGGCCGTCGTGCCGAAGATCGCGAACCACACGAGCGAGATCGCGGAGGGCACGACGATGACGACCGACACGAACTGACGGAGCGTGCGGCCGCGCGAGATCTTCGCGATGAACATGCCGACGAAGGGCGACCAGGAGATCCACCACGCCCAGTAGAAGATCGTCCAGCTCGACAGGAAGGCCTGCGCGGCCTCACCCTGCGAGGCGGAGCGGCCGATCATGGTCGGCAGATCGCCGAGGAACTGCACGGCCACCGACGGGATCACGTTGAGGATGAGCAGCGTCGGGCCGACGAAGAACACGAAGAACGCCAGCAGGATGGCGACCACGGCGTTGATGTTCGACAGCGCCCGGATGCCCTTGGAGACGCCCGACACGGCGGACGCGATGAAGCAGGCCGTGAGCACCGCGATGACCGCGATGAGGATGCCGTTGCCGAGGGGTCCGGCTCCGCTGACGATCTCGACGCCGTGGCCGATCTGCAGCGCACCGAGCCCCAGCGAGGCAGCCGTGCCGAACAGCGTCACGATGATGGAGAAGATGTCGATCGTGCGGCCGACCGGGCCCGTCGTGCGGTTCTCGCCGAGCAGCGGGGCGAAGATCGACGAGATCAGCGGCGTGCGGCCGCGGCGGTAGGCGCCGTAGGCGATGGCTCCACCGACGAGCGCGTAGAACGCCCAGGCCTGCGGGCCCCAGTGGTAGAGCACCTGCGTCTGCGCGGTGTGCATGGCCTCGAGGGTGTTCGCCTCGACGGTGCCGGGCGGCGGATTCTCGAAGAAGGTCAGCGGCTCGGCCGCGCCCCAGAACACCAGGCCGATGCCCATGCCCGCCGCGAAGAGCATGGAGATCCACGAGAACATCGAGAACTCGGGCTCTTCGTCGTCGCGGCCGAGCGGGATGCGCCCGTACTTACTGAAGCCGACGAACAGCATGAACACGAGGATGATCGTTGCGATGGTCGTGAAGAAGAAGCCGAAGTACTCCACGACCCAGGCGAGCACGGTGCTCGTGGTGCCGGCGAGGTTGTCCCCCGCGAACACGCCCCACGCGATGAAGGCGAGGGCGAACGCGGCGGCGACGCCGAACACGAGCGGGTCGGTGCGGTAGGTGCGCCCCGTCTCCTCCACCGACACCCCGGGAACCAGCGCCGGGTGCACGCTGCGCGGCGGGACCGTCGTGATGTCGCGGACGATCTTGCGCGCGGTCTCGGAGGCCTTCGCCGCCTGGCGGTGCGTCCCGGTCACGACGGCGTCGGTGCGCGGACGGGTCGGGGATCCTGCGGAGCGTTCGGTGGGCTTCTCGTCAGGCGTGTCCATGAGAGACCATCTTTCCACCTGTGCGGGCTCAGGCGTACGCGGGAGATCAGGCACTCCTGGTTGGGAGCGCCTGGTTCCGCGCGATCGCCTGTTCCGGCGGGGGTGTTGGGGCGGGGCCTGGGCGGGACCGCCGGGCGGGTCTGGGCCTGGCGGGGGTCAGCGGGGGCGGCGGCGACCCAGGAAGAGGGCGCCGAGGAGCGGGAGCACCGAGACCCACAGCAGGGTGATGCCCAGCGGCGGGAGCGGACCGACGAGCAGCGCCCCGCCGATGAGCATCGCCGCGAACAGGACCCCGGAGGCGATCCGCCGCGCGATACCCTCCAGCCGGTCGAGGCGGCGCTCCAGACGCGAGGTGTCGAAGGAGACGTTGCCGTCGTCGACGCGGGTGATGATGTCGTCGATGCGCTTCGGGAGCCGCCAGGTCGTGGCCGCGTTCGCCATCGTCTGCTGCGCCATGTCCTGCATGAGGGTCCCGGACTCGTCGCGGAGCAGCCGCGCGGCGTACGGCTCGGCCGCGTCCCACACGTTGAACGCGGGATCGAGGCCGCTGCACATGCCGGAGGTGAGGGACACGGCCCGGATGAGGAGCAGCATGTCCTCGGGGAGCTGCAGCGGAAGCCGCCGCACCATGTCGCCGAACTCCTCGGCGAAGTCGGTGAACTCCCGCGGGTCCACCCGGCTCAGCTCCGCGAACCCCATCCCGCCGAAGCGCGCGAAGAGGGCGGTCAGCGCCCGCTCCAGCTCTCCCGTGTCGGCCGTGGGGAGCAGCACGCCGATCTCCTTCGCGGCGCGGACGAGGCCGCGGCTGTCCCGCGCGGTCACCGCGATGAGGAGGGTCCGCAGTCCCTGCCGGAGGTTGTCGGAGACCTCGGCCATCATGCCGAAGTCGATGAACGTCAGCCGGAAGCCCCCTTGGGTCCCTGAGCCCCCTTGGGTCCCTGAGCCCGTCGAAGGGACCGGCGTGACGAAGATGTTGCCGGGGTGCGGGTCGGCGTGCACGAACCGGTGCGTGAAGACCTGGTCGAACATGACCTCGGCGAAGGCGTCGGCGACCGCGGAGGGGTCGATGCCCGCCGCCCGGAGCGCCGCGGTGTCGTTGATCTTGATCGCCGTCACGTCGGACAGCGTGAGGACCCGACGGGTCGTGCGCTCCCAGACGATCTCGGGGGCGGCGACGCGCGGGTCGTCGGCGAAGTTCTCGCGGAACCGCTCGGCGCTGCGGGCCTCGTGGAGGTAGTCGATCTCCTCGAGGCTCGTGACGGCGAACTCCTCCACGAGGGCGGGGGCGTCCACGCGGTCGGCCACGATCCGGACCCGGGTGAGCCACCGCGCGACCCGGCGGAGGGCGGCGAGGTCGACGGCGACGATCTCGTCGATGCCCGGGCGCTGCACCTTGACCACGACCTCGTCGAGACCGGTGTCCTCCGCGTCGAGCGCCGACAGGCGGGCACGGTGCACCTGGCCGAGGGACGCGGCAGCGACGGGGGTGTCGTCGAACCAGGTGTACACCCGCTCGAGCGGCATGCCCAGCTCAGCCTCCGCGAGCGCCCGGATCTGCGGGGTGGGCACGGCGGGAACCTCGTCCTGCAGCCCCTCCAGCTCGGCGGTGATCTCGGGTGGGAGCACATCGAGGCGCGAGGACATGAACTGCCCGACCTTGATCATGAGGCCGCCGAGTTCGATCGCGAGCGTGTGGAATCGGCGCGCGAACCGCTGCATGCGGCGGGCGCGTGTGCGCTCCGCAACGGAAGACAGCCCGAACCGCGGAAGGACGAGCTCGAACCACCAGATCTTCAGGAACTCACGGCTCGCGAACGACAGGATGCGGCGGTACCGGGCTCGGTGGGGACCCTGTGCCGCCGCTGCCGTCATCGCGTCATCCTTCCGCCGTTCCGCGCCGGACGCCGCACGACGCGGTCAGTCCTGGGCGAGGATCGTGTACAGCCTACGGCGGGCCTCGTCGAGCACCTCGATGGCCTGCTGCACCTGCTCCGCGGAGCCGCTGCGCCCGACCTGCGCGGCCGCGGCGGCGAGGTCGACCCCGGCCTTGGGCAGAGCGCTGTACCGGGCGTCGCGGCTGCGGTCCTTGTCGGAGGACGGCACCCACGGCGGGGTCTCGGTGCTCTCCGCGGCGACGGCCCGGCCGGCCTCGGTGAGGGCGTAGGTCTTGCGGCCGTTCTGCTCCTCGGCCTCGATCAGACCCTCGTCGGCGAGGAGCTGGAGCGTCGGGTAGACGGAGCCGGCGCTCGGCTTCCAGGTGCCGCCGCTGCGCTCGGCGATCTCGTTGATGATCTGGTACCCGTGCATCGGTCGCTCGGTGAGGAGCGAGAGCACGGCGGCGCGCACGTCGCCGCGCGCCATGCGGGACCCGCCGGAGGGACGCGATTCGAACGACTTGCGGAGCTGGTCCATCGCCTCGAACAGTGCTCCGGCGGGACCCTGCGAGCCCCCGAAGAGGTTGCCGAGGCCGCCGGCGAAGTCGCCGCCGTTGCTGCCGTTGCCGTTGCCGCCGAACGGGGTGGAGGGGAATGCGTTGTTCATGATGACCTCCCAGTCGTGAACGATACTCAACGATATATCGTTAACGCTGAATGCGGGGTGGGAATCCGGACTCAGACCGGTGCCAGCACCGCAGCCCCGGTGACGGTCGCATCCACCCCGAGCTCCGCGGATCGCACCTTGGCCGTCGACGGGCCCGGCATCGCCGCCGCGCGGTAGGCGCGGGCGACCCCGGCGAGGTACCGCTCCCCGATGGCCGCCACGCCGCCGCCCACCGCGACGACCTCCACGTCCAGGAGCGCCTGCGCCCCGGCGAGCGCGCGACCGAGGAACGCCGCCCCCTCCGCGATCACCTCCTCGGCGACCGCATCCCCGGCACGAGCGGCCGTGTCCACCTCCCGCAGCGTACGCGCCATGCCGGTGCGCTTGCGGTACGTCTGCTCCAACGCCGGACCGGAGGCCACGGCCTCGACGTGCCCGACCCCTCCGCAGCCGCATCGACGACCGGCCAGTCCTGGCGGGAGGGCGAGCTCGGTGTGCCCGACCGATCCCGCCGTGCCGGTCACGCCTGCGCGGAGACCGTCCGGGAGGACGACGGCTCCCCCGATGCCGGTGCCGACCGTGACCATCAGCAGACCACGCGCTCCCCTGCCCGCCCCTGCTGTGGCCTCCGCGACTGCCGCCGCGTGCACGTCGTTGACGACCGCCACCGGGACATCGAGGGCTCGGATGAGCGCCGCACGCAGCGGGAAGCCCGCCCAGCCGCTGATCGCATCGGTCGCGGAGGTGATGCCGCCGTCCTGATCTACCACGCCCGCGGTGCCCACGCCGACCGCCGCGAGCTGCTCCCCACCGCGGATCGCATCGATCGCATCGACGACCGCCCGCACGATGGCCTCGCCACCCTCCCGAGCTGGCGTCGGCAGGGTGTGCACGGCGGTGGCGCGACGGCGCGCCCCGCCCGGCTCCGCACGGAACCCGGCGACGGCGATCTTCGTGCCGCCGATGTCGACCCCGACGATCACACCCGCTCCCGGGCGGCCGGTGTCGCCGCGACGAACCGACGCGTGAGGGCGATCGGATCGGTGATCGCTCCGCCGACGACGACCGCGAAGGCCCCGGCGTCGAAGGCCGCACGCACCTGCGCGGGGGTCTGATAGCGCCCCTCGGCGATGGTCGGGATCCCCGCGGCGACGAGCGCGGCCACGAGGTCGAGGTCAGGGTCGTCCTGACGCGGCGAGTGCGGGGTGTAGCCGGACAGGGTCGTGCCGACGACCGCCGCCCCCGCCGCCCAGGCGCGCTCGCCCTCCGCGACCGTCGACACGTCGGCCATCACCGGCCGCCCCGTCGCCGCGGCGATCTCCCCGATGAGCCGGAAGTCCGTGCCGAGCTGCTCCGTCGTGGCGTCCACCGCGATGATGTCCGCCCCGGCCTCCGCCAGCCCCGCGGCGAGCGCGCATTCCGGGGTGATGACGTTGCGGACGCCGTTCCAGACCTTGTGGAGCCCGATGATCGGCGCATCGGTCACCGGTCGCACCCGACGGATGTCCTCCGGCCCGTTGAGCCGCAGGCCGCTCGCGCCGCCGAGCAGCGCCGACTCGGCGAGCGCGCCGATGACGTGGGTGTCTCTCGCGGGAGCTCCCGCGGAGGCCTGGACCGAGGCGACGAGCCGGCCGCGGAGGAGGGCGAGGGATTCATGGGTCACTTGAGGGCTCCTGCACTGGCACCGCCGATGAAGAACTTCTGGCCGAGGAGGAAGATCGCCACGGCGGGGAGGGTGAACATCACGCACGCGGCCATGAGGGGCCCCCAGGCCACGTCGTTCTCCCCGAAGAAGGCGTACAGACCGATCGACAGCGTGTACGTCGACTGGTCGTTGAGGTAGATGAGGGGATTGAGGAAGTCGGTCCACGCCCAGACGAACTGGAAGATCGCGGCGGTCACGATGGCCGGGCGCGCCAGCGGGAGCACGATCGTCGCGTAGGTGCGGAACTCGGAGGCACCGTCCAGACGGGCGGCCTCGATGAGCTCGTCCGGCACCGCGAGGAGGAACTGCCGGATCATGAAGATGAAGAACGGCGTGCCCAGGAACGCGGGGACGATGAGCGGGAGATAGGTGTTCGTCGCCTCCAGCCCGTTCCACACGAGGAACAGCGGGATCAGCGTGACCTGCGGCGGCAGCATCATCGTGGCGAGCACGAGGATCAGGAGCGGTCGGGCGCCGCGCCACTTCACCTTCGCGAGCGCGTAGGCGACGAGGGGGCAGGAGATGACCGTGCCCAGGATGCTCATGCCCGAGACGAAGAGCGTGTTGGCGAGGTAGCGCCACACCGGGATCTGCGCGAACGCCTCGGCGAAGTTGGCCGTCGTCCACTCGGCGGGCAGCAGGGTGGGCGGCGAGGAGAACACGTCGCCGGGCGTCTTGAACGCGGTCGACAGCATCACCAGCAGTGGGAACAGGAACAGCAGCGCAAGCAGCGTCACCGCGATCTGCTGCCGGACGCGGCGGAGCGTGCGCCGGGTGCGACGGGGGCGGCGCACCGGTGCGGAGATGTCAGCGTGCGCCATCGTGGACCCACTTCCTCGAGGTCGCGAGCACGATGAGGCTCACGACGAGCGTGATGATGAACAGCGTCCACGCCATGGCGGAGGCGTAGCCCATCTTCAGGAACACGAAGGCGTTCTGGTACAGGTACATCGCGTAGGACAGCATCGACTGCCCCGGCCCCGAGCCCGCCTGGTTGAGGCGCTCCTGCGACAGGATGTAGGGCTGCGTGAAGATCTGCAGGAACCCGATGATGCTCACGATCACCTGGAACAGGGTCACAGGGGAGACCGTGGGCCAGGTGACGTTCGTGAAGCGGCGCCACGCCCCCGCGCCGTCGAGCTCGGCCGCCTCGTACAACTCCTTCGGCACCTCCTGCAGGGCGGCGAGGTAGATGATCATGGTGCCGCCGACGGTCCACAGCGACATGAGGATGATGGCGGGCTTCGTCCACTCCGGCTGCTGCAGCCAGGCCGGGCCCTCGATGCCGAACCATGACAGGAAGTGGTTGATGAAGCCGTACTGGGCGTTCAGCAGCCAGCGCCACAGGTAGCCGCCGACGACGACCGGCACGATCGAGGGCAGGTAGACGAGCGCGCGGTAGAGCGGCTGGCCCCGCACGGGGGTGTTCAGCAGGTGCGCGCCGGCGAGCGCGATGCCGATCGCGAGCGGCACGCCGAACACGGTGAGCACGGCCGTGTTGGCGAGTGACTTCCAGAACACCCCGTCGGCGAACATCTGGGTGTAGTTGTCCAGCCCCACCCACTCCGGCGCCTGGAACAGGTTGAAGTCGGTGAAGCTGTAGTACGCCGACGCCGCGATCGGATAGGCGAACAGGAACAGGAAGCCGACGATGAACGGCGACGCGAACGCCAGCCCGATCAGCGTGGTCCGGCGGCTGCGGCGCCGCCGGACGGGAGCGCCGGGTCCGGCAGGAGCGTTCTCCTGCCGGACCCGGGGTGCCGTTGCCGTGGTCACGAGGACCGGCTCACTTCGAGGCGTAGGAGGCCATGCGCTCCTCGACGGTCGCGATCGCCTCCTCCGGGGTGGCGGTCAGTCGCACGACCTCGTCGAACGCGGTCGCGAGGTCGGTCGCGTACTCGGCGCTGTACGGACGGCTCGCCAGGGACTTCGCGTTCGGGGACGACGCGGCCTCCGCCCAGACGCCGAAGTCCTGCAGCTCGTCGAACGCGGCGCTGCCGGCGAGAGAGGAGCGGCCGGGGAGATTGCCGAGCGCGACGGCGAACTTCTCCATGGGCTCGTCGCTCACGAGATAGGCGAGGAACGTGGCCGCCTCCTCCTTGTGCTTCGAGTTCGCGGGGATGAAGAGGGTGCTCGCGGTGACCTGCGTGCTGTTCTCCAGGTCCGGCGAGGCGGCGGGGATCGCGGTCACGCCCCACTCGAAGTCGGGGGCGATCTTGGCGGCGCTGGCCGACCGCCACTCGCCGTCGATGATCATGGCGACCTGGCCGCTGAAGAACGGGTCCTGCGCGGAGAGGTACTCGCCCTGTCCGGACACGAACGTGGCCATGGCGTCGGCGCCGACCGGCTCGATCACGTTGTCCTGATACCACTGCAGGGCCTCGAGGTTGCCGTCTTCCGCGGGGGTCGGGCCGTCCTCGCCGTCCCAGCTCCCGCCGAAGGCGTAGCCGAGGGTCGTGAGGGTGGTGCTGTCGTTCGCCGAGCCGAGTCCGAGCTGCGTGATCTTGCCCGACGCGTCCTTCTTGGTGAGCTTCGGGATGGCGGCGGCGAGCTCGTCCATCGTGGTCGGCGGGGTGACCCCGGCCTCCTCCAGGAGCTGCGGGTTGTAGAGCAGCTGGAAACTGTGGATGGCGATCGGCAGCGAGTAGATCTTGCCGTCGTACGTCATCTGCTCCATGGCGCTGGGGACGAAGTCGTCGACGTCGATGTCCTCGGCGGCGATCGCCTCGTCGAGCGGCGCGAGGATGCCCTTCGAGGCCCAGGCGCCGACGGTGTTGCCGAAGTTGTCGGAGATGTCGAAGGAGCCGTTCGACGACGACATCGACGTGAGCTGCTTCTGGGTGTCAGGGCTGGAGACGCCCGTGACGACGATGTCGTCCTGACTGGCGTTGAAGTCGGCGATGATCGCCTCCAGCGCCTTCGCCTCCTCGCCTCCCCACAGGTACGAGAACGTGATCTCGGTGGGGCCGTCCGCGTCGCCGCCGCCGCCGGCGCAGCCGCTCAGGGCGACGATCGTCGCCGTGCCCAGCGCCCCGGCGACCAGGACGCGTCGGCGCATGTTGTGCTTCACGTGCATGGGGATTCTCCGCTCATCGTTGACCGTGCAAGGATTGGAATAGACCAATTAGGAACCGCTGAGAGGAGACATTGACACAATCCCGGGTGATCGTCAAGATTGGGTTAGTCCAAACGAGGGGGAACCATGGCGGCGATCGAGGGCCTCACGAAGCACGAACGCGTGCGGCGGCATCTGGAGAAGGTCATCGACCAGGGGCTCGCACCCCACGAGAAGCTGCCGACGGAGCGCGAACTCGCGGAGTCGCTCGAGGTGAATCGGCAGACGGTGCGTCGCGCCCTCGACGAGCTCGAACGGGACGGCCTCGTGTACCGGCTGCAGGGAGCGGGCACCTTCGTGAGCGCCTCGCGGATCAGCAAGGCGTTCGAGCTGACCTCGTTCTCGGAGGACATGCTCGCCCGCAACATGCGACCCGGCTCCCTCTCCGTCGACGTGGGCACCGCGGCGGCCGGGCAGACCGCCGGATACGCCTTGAACCTCAGCCCGCAGTCGCGCGTCGTCCGGATCCGCCGGGTGCGGACCGCCGACGACATCCCGATCTGCCTGGAGGTGTGCTCGATCGCGGCCGACGCGGTGCCGGGCCTGGAGGACGGCATCGAGGGCGACTCGCTCTACGACGACCTGCGCACCCGTTTCGGCATCACCGCCGTGCGCGCCGACCAGGAGATCCACGCGGTCGTCCTCGACGAGGAGCAGGCGGCCGCGCTGCAGACGCCGCCGTTCTCGCCCGCCTTCCTCGTGAAGCGCACGACCTACGACGCCCGCAGCCGCCCGATCGAGTATGCCGAGTCGGTGTACCGCGGCGACCGCTACTCGTACCTCGTCTCCGTCGCCCGCCCCTGATCCCCGATCTGCGACCCCCTTCACCGACGAAAGGCTCCTCGTGTCCGACCCGATCCTCCGCCCGCGCATCGCGCTGCTGCCCCTCGACGACCGTCCGGTGAACGTCAAGCTCCCGGGAGACGTCGCGGCCGTCGCGGGCGTGACCCTCGACGTTCCGCCCGCCGGGATCCTCCCCTCCTACCGGACCGCGGGCGATGCCGACGGGCTGGGCGCCTGGCTGCGCGAGCGTGCCGCGGACCCGGCCACCGTGCACCTGGTGGTGTCGGTGGACATGCTGCTCTACGGGGGACTCATCGCGAGCCGCACGAGTCACGACACCGCTCGCGACGTGCTGGCGCGCCTGGACGTGCTGCGCGAGGTGCGGCGGATGCGGCCCGACCTGCCGATCTCGGCGGTGTCGCTGGTGACCAGGGCGAGCAACTCCTACTCCGCGGCCGAGGAGCCGACCTACTGGACGGAGCACGGCAAGGAGATCCACGCGCTCGGCGGCGACGCGCACCGGCTGCTCGGCGAGACCGAGGTGCTGCCGCTCGACGCGCTGACCCCGGTGCCGGCCGATGTGGTCTCCGACTACTCGTCTCGGCGGCTGCGCAACCACATCGTGAACCTCTCCACGCTCGGCCTCGTGGAGGACGAGACCCTCGACTTCCTGGCGATCACCGCCGACGACACCGCCCCCTTCGCGGCGGGCAGCGCGGAGCAGGTGTGGCTCCGGCACTGGATGCGGATGCTGCCGTCGGGCCGGCGCGTGCTGATGTACCCGGGGGCCGACGAGGTCGGGGCCGCGCTCGTCGCCCGGGCCCTCGCGGTGAACGCCGGGGTGACCGCCTCGTTCTCGGTGGCCTGCGCGGACGCCGCCGGCATGGAGCGCGTCCCGCCGTACGAGAATATGTCGCTGGCGGCGTCGGCGAGCCGGCAGATCCGCGCGGCCGGGGCCGAGGAGGTCGCCGCGGGAGGCGACGTCACCCTCGTGCTGCACGCCCCGGACCCCGACCGGCACGACATGTTCCGCGGGCGGCCGGAGGTCGTCGACGTCGAGGCCGTCGCGGGGACGGTCGCACTCGTGCGGGAGCGTCTGGAGGCCGGGGAGCACGTGGCCCTGGCCGACGTGCGCTACCCGAACGGCGCGGACGAGGCGCTCGTGCGCGCGCTGGCGGAGGCCGGACTGCTCGGGCGCCTGGAGGCCTTCGGCGGGTGGAACACCGCCGGGAACACGCTCGGCAGCGTCGTCGCGGTGGCCGCCGCCGGAGTGGTGGGCCGGGCCACCGGCTCCTTCGACGAGCGTGCCGCGCGGATCGCCCTGCTCACGCGGCTGCTCGACGATTTCGCCTACCAGGCCGTGGTGCGCACCGATGCGGGCCCCTCCCTCTTCCCCGACATCTACCCGATGGCCGAGGATGCGCAGGTCGCGACGGCCGAGCGCGTCATCCGTGCGGAGCTGACGGCCCTCCTGGAGTCGATGCTGCCCGCCGAGGACGTGCGGATCGCGGAGCTGACCCTCCCCTGGCGGCGCTCGTTCGAGATCGGTCTCACCCTGCACTGATCCTCCACGGCGGCGGCATACACCCGGGACCGCCGCGAGCCTGGCGCGCTCAGCAGGAAGGGATGGTTGGCTGGAATCTCCGGCGGGGGAGATTCGGGCCGGTCACGATCACAGGGGGATGACGTCCATGAGCAGTGCGACCGGGGACGAGGCGGCCGGGGGCCGCGTGCGGGTGAGCGTGGTGGTGCCGGTGTTCCGGCCGAAGGCGTCGTTCGACGACCTCATCGCCTCGCTCGACGCGCAGACGCTGCCCGCGGGGTCCTTCGAGGTCCTGCTCTGCGACGACGGCTCCGGGGAGGAGACGGCCGCGCGGCTCGAGAGCATCGCGAAGGACCGTCCGCATGTGCGCGTGCTGTCGCTGCCGCACTCCGGGTGGCCCGGCACTCCGCGCAACCGGGGTGTCGAAGAGGCCAGAGGGACGTACGTGCAGTTCGTCGATCAGGACGACCGCCTCTACCCGCGGGCGCTGGAGCGGCTGTGCGACTACGCGGACGAGAACGGCTCCGATGTCGTGGTCGGCAAGGAGGTGGGCATCGGACGCAAGTTGCCCGCCAAGATCTTCCAGCGCGACATCCCGCACGCGGTGCTCGGGGAAGACCCGATCCTGGAGATGCTGACGCCGCACAAGATGTTCCGGACCGCCTTCCTGCGGGAGAACGGCATCCGCTTCCCTGACGGGAAGGTGCGGCTCGAAGACCATCTCTTCGTGATGCAGGCGTACTTCGCCGCCGATACGATCTCGGTGCTCGCGAGCGAGCCCTGCTATGCGTGGGTGAAGGAGCCGGGGAGCGCGAGCTCGGCCCGCATCGAGCCGGAGTCGTACTTCCCGCATCTGGAGACCGTGCTCGACGTGGTCGAGGCGAACACCGAACCGGGGAAGGTGCGGGATCGGCTGCTGCGGCACTGGTTCCGCGGCAAGATCCTCAACAGGATCGCCGGGCGACGGATGGTGAAGTACCCGGCGGAGTACCGCGACCGTCTGCTGGACGTGGTCGTGCCGCTCACGCAGCGTCGTTTCGGACCCGGCGTGGACGCGGGGCTGTCGTTCCCGCAGCGCATCCGCGCCGCTCTGCTGCGCGCCGACCGCCGCGACGACCTGCTCGCCTTCGCCGCCTTCGAGGCCGAGACGACCTGCACCGCCGCCGTGACCTCGGCGCGCTGGTCGCGGGGAGGGCTGCAGCTGACCGTGCGCGTCCGCGTGCGTCGGAACGGCGAAGAGGCCTTCGTGTTCGAGACGGTCGGCTCGGCGGATCATCTGCTGTCCCTCCCGCTGTCGACGACGGAGGATCTTCCGCCTGGCCTGCTGGACGCCCGCAAGGAGCGCCGTGCCGACCGGGTCGACGTGGTCGCGCAGGACACCCCGCAGCCGGGCGAGGCCGCGGAGTCCACCGCGGGTTCGGAGCGCAAGGTCGGCGGGCGCCGACCGAAGCGCCTCGACGCGGTTCCCATCGCCGTGGACCCCATGAAGGTGTTCCGCGAGGACGGTGCGCGCGACGCCGATCTATCGGTCGCGGTCCGCGTGGCCGGCTGGGTGTTCACGGCGCCGCTGACGGCCGCCCCGGACGTGGTCGCACACCTCGGCCGCTCGCCCCTTCTCGCGGGCCGGCGGGTCGAACTCGTGCGGAACGACGACGGCAGCCTGCGCCTGCACCGGGAATGGCCCAGAGGCGCCTGGCGTGACGCCCTGGCACGCACCGCGCGACGCGTGCGCTCCCGCCTCCGCCGCTGACAGCCCCACAACGCCCCGCGCCCGAACTCGCGTGCCTGCGCACCGCACTCAGGCCGCGACATCGAAGCGCGCCCGTCCGCCCAGCCGTGGTGTGCGCTGCGGGTCGACCCACCGCGGCGGAAGGAACCAGGGCCGGCCGGCCACACCGGAACCCTCGATGACGATCTCCCACCCGTTGTCGTGGATGCGGTGGTGACAGGTCTCGCAGAGCAGGATCCCGTTCGAGAGATCGGTCGGACCTCGGTCGCGCTGCCACCAGCGGAGGTGGTGAGCCTTCGTCATCCCCGGGGGAAGCCCGCACATCGCGCACCCGCCGTCCCGTTCGGCCAGTGCCAGGCGTTGGGCTCGGGTGAAGAGGCGCTTCTCGCGACCCCAGTCCAGAACCTCGCTCGCCCCGCCGAGCACGCAGGGGATGACGCCGCCGCTGGCCGCCATCCGCCGCGCGGCGCCGATGTCGATCACCTGGTCGAGCCCGTCGATCGTCGCCGACCCGGCTCCCGCCTGCAGATCGTCCAGCGATACCCGGACGACCACCGTCGCCCCCGCGAGCGGCACCCGATCACCCTCGCACCCGAGCACATGCCCGCAGAAGAGGGCCAGCGCATCGGCCTGGATCATCGCGACCGAGCGCCGGTCGGCGTCCGGCGACCCCGCATCAGGGGCGTCGAGGCGGGCGGCGAACACGGCGGACACGTGCCCGCGGATCGCGGTGACGACCGGCGCCGCGGTCTCGGCATCGAGCTGCGCGTGCAGGTGCACCATGCCGTCCCGTTCGAAGATGCGCAGTCCGCGCCGAGCGCGCTGCTCCTCCGCCCGCGGCGCCACGCCGTCGGGGTCGAGCCACGCTTCGGCGCGGAGGACGAGTTTGCGCACCGCATCGAGCTCGAGCCCCTCGGCTGTGGCGGCCAGCACGCGCTCCGCCTCGGCGATGCGCTCCACCCCGGCGGCCACGCGACAGCGATCCAGCAGGGCGACGAGGAGACCAGCCGCCGGCGCTCCGAGGGCACCCGACGCGAGCGCTTCCCGGAGGAGCGGGTACCGCGCGGGCAGCGGCGCACCGAGCAGATCGCTCCGCGGTGACGTCGCCTCTCCCACCTTCACCAGGCGCTGCGCCTCCCCCGTCGAGATGCCCGTCACGGCGGCGATGAGCTTCGCCGCCGTGCGGTACCCGCGTTGCTTCGCCAGGCTGTCGGCCCCGAGCTCGGCGCGCGACTCCCGGGCGATGCCAGCCGCCACGTCGATGTGCAATGCATCGAGCCGGCGCTGCAGGAGTCCGATCGCGTCGGCGACGTCGACGAGCTGCGCGCGGGAGAGCTCCGGCGCGCAGCTCGCAGAGCCCCACGCCTCGTCGAGACGCTCCATCGCCTCGCGCAACCCGGACATTTTCGACATGCTTCATTTTATCTCCGCGAGGCGCGAGTTTCGAAGAAATGTTCGAGTCAATACCGGCATTCCGCACCCTCCGACAGGACATCCCACACCCCGGTCCGGGACCCATCCCCCACCCGTTCACCTCATCGCATCCTCACGTTCACGCCGCGCGCCTATCTTGAGTGCGGACGCGCGACCGCGCTCACGAAACCAGACAATCTTTGTGCCTTCACCACAAGAACCGGTAGTGTCGCATCGACACACCTCGAAGGCGAGAAAGGGACGAACATGGCCGACAGGCAGCAGAGGCGCTGGGCGCTCATCGGATTGACGGCCGCGGCGGCGATCGCGCTCACCGGATGCACGGCGGGCGGCGATGGAGACGCGGACGGCGGCGGCAGCGACAGCGGCTCCGGCGACACCCTCATCGTCTACACGAACTCGAACAGCGACGGCCGCGGTGAGTGGATCACCGAGAAGGCGGCGGACGCGGGTATCGACATCGAGATCGTGGGCCTCGGCGGCGCCGACCTGACGAACCGCATCATCGCGGAGAAGAACAACCCCGTCGGCGACGTGGTGTTCGGCCTGAACAACATGTTCTTCGAGCAGCTCAAGACCGAAGAGGCCATCACGGCCTACGAGCCGAGCTGGAGCGGCGAGGTGCCCGCAGACGCCGGCGACCCGAAGGACGGCGCGTTCTGGCCGCTCGTGGAGCAGGCGATCGTCACGGTCTACGACGAGAACCGCATCAGCGACGCGCCCACCGACCCCGACGACCTGTACACCGACGAGGAGTTCGCCGGCCGCTACGAGGTCAACCCTGCGCTCGGCCAGGCCACCCCGCAGCTCGTGCTCGCCAGCATGCTCACCCGTCACCTCGACGAGGACGGCGACCTGGGCGTGAGCGACGAGGGCTGGGACCTGGTGAAGTCGTACTACGCCAACGGCTCCCCTGCCGTGGAGGGCACCGACCTCTACGCCCGCATCACCCGCGACGAGGTGGACTACGGCGTGCTGCCGTCGAGCGGCATCTCCGCCCGCGACGAGGAGTACGGCACCAGCACCGGGATGATCGTGCCCGAGTACGGCGTCCCCTACGTGACCGAGCAGATCGCACAGATCAACGGCACGGACAATGAGGACAAGGCACAGGAGTTCATCGACTGGTTCGGCAGCGCCGAAGTGCAGGGCGAGTTCGCCGCGGAGTTCAACGCCATGCCGGTGAACGAGGGCGCGGTCGAGAAGGCCAACCCCGAGGTCGTCGAGCTCATGGGCACGCTCGACCGTCAGGACATCGACTTCGGTTTCGTGAGCGAGAACCTCGGCGCCTGGGTCGAGAAGGTCACGCTCGAGTACATCGGCTGACCCGCGCAGTCCCGCACCGGCAGAGAGAGAAGACGATGATCCGTTTCGACGACGTCGAGGTCGTGTTCGGCGACCACCGTGCGGTCTCGCACCTCGATCTGGAGATCCAGGAGGGTGAGTTCTTCACCCTCCTGGGTCCGTCCGGATGCGGCAAGACCACCGCCCTGCGCACGCTCGCGGGGTTCATCGAGCCGACCGGCGGCCGCATCCACATCGCGGGTCGCGACGTGACCCGCGTGCCGAGCGAGAAGCGCGGCGTGGGCATGGTGTTCCAGAACTACGCGCTGTTCCCGAGCATGAACGTGCGGGAGAACATCGCGTTCGGCCTCTCGGTGCAGAAGGTGTCGAAGGCCGAGCAGCGGCGGCGCGTGGACGAGGTCGCCGACCGCACCGGGCTCGCCGCGTCGCAGCTCGAGAAGAACGTGGCGGAGCTGTCCGGCGGCCAGCAGCAGCGCGTCGCCATCGCCCGGGCGCTCGCGCTCACCCCCAGCATCCTGCTCCTGGACGAGCCGCTGTCGAACCTCGACGCCAAGCTCCGCGTCCAGCTGCGCGAACAGCTCAAGGAGCTGCAGCACGAGGTCGGCGTGACCACCGTGTACGTCACGCACGACCAGGAGGAGGCGCTCACCCTCAGCGACCGCATCGCGGTGCTCGACGCCGGGACGCTGCAGCAGGTGGGCACGCCGGAGGAGATCTACGACCGCAGCGCGACACCCTTCGTCTGCCGGTTCATCGGCGAGAACAACCGGCTCAGCCCCGCGCAGCTCGTCGCGATCGGTGCCGGCCTCGACGCCACGGCCGAGAGCTACGTGCGGCCGGAGAAGCTGCACCTCGCGTCGCCGTCCGCGGCCGCCGCCGGAGGCACGGCGTCGCTCGACGGCACCGTCGCGGAGCGCACGTACCACGGCAGCCACAGCGTCTACACGGTGTCGGCGGCCGACGGGACGCTCCGGGTGAGCGTGCCGGCCGCAGCGAGCGCGCACCGGTGGGACGTCGGCGACGCCGTGCGCATCGACGTCGACCCGCGGTGGATTCTGCAGTACCCGGCGGCGTGACATGAGCGCTCCGCAGAACGACTCCCGCCCGGTGCCGCCGCCGTCCGCGGCCATGACCGACGCCCCCGGCGCCCTGACCACCGAGGCCGCCGAGGCGGGCACCGCGACGAAGCCCCGCCTGCGCCGCGGACGGCCCGGCAGCGTGCGCGCGATGCTCCGCTCGCCGCTCGCCTGGGTGACCGGCATCGTCGTGGTCTGGTTCGCCGCCGCCTTCCTCGTGCTGCCGAACGCCGAGCTGCTCGCCGCGACCTTCTTCCCGGACGGCCAGTTCAGCATCCGCGCCGTCGAGAAGCTGCTCGGCAGCGAGCGCGCCCTGAAGACGCTCGGCAACAGCTTCCTCCTCGCGATCACGCTGTCCGTCACGGTCAACGTCGTCGGGGTGTTCATCGTGCTGGTGACGCAGTACTTCCAGGTGCGCGGCGCCAAGCTCCTCTGGCTCGGCTACGCCACGACCCTGATCTACGGCGGCATCGTGCTCGCCGCCGGCTACAACTTCATCTACGGGAAATTCGGCTTCATCACGAATCTGATGGTGAACATCTGGCCGGACATGAACCGGGACTGGTTCTCCGGCTACTTCGCGGTCGTGTTCGTGATGACGTTCGCGACGACGACGAACCACATGCTGTTCCTGTCCTCGTCGCTCGGCAAGGTGGACTACGCGTCGATCGAGGCGGCGAAGCTCATGGGCGCCTCGACCTGGACGATCCTGCGTCGCATCGTGCTGCCGGTCATGAAGCCGATGCTCTTCGCCGTCACCGTGCTGACCTTTCTCATCGGCCTCGGGGCGCTCACCGCGCCCCTCGTGCTCGGCGGGCCGGACTTCCAGACCGTCGCACCGCTCATCATCGACCTGTCGCGCAGCCCGATCACGCGTGACATCGCGGCGCTGCTGGCGATCGTGCTCGGTGTCGCGACCATCATCCTGCTCGCGATCATGAACCGCGCCGAGAAGTCCGGCGTGTACTTCTCGGTGGCGAAGGTGGCGACGCCGATCCAGAAGCAGCGGATCCGCAACCCGTTCGCGAACGCGGTCGTGCACGTGGTCGCCTACCTCCTCTGGGTGATCTACCTCATCCCGGTCGTGCTCATCGTGATCTTCTCGTTCGTGGACGCGCGGAGCATCCTCGCCGGATCCATCACGCTCGACAGCTTCACGCTCGACAACTACATCACCGTGTTCTCCAGCGCGGCGGCCCTCCGTCCGTTCATCGTGAGCGTCGTCTACAGCGCCCTCGCCGCGGTCATCGTGGTGGGCGGGCTGCTGTTCGTGGCGCGGATGATGCAGAAGCACCGCAACCTGCTCACCACGGCCATCGAGTACGTGCTGCACATCCCGTGGATCCTGCCGATCGTGCTGATCGCGCTGGCCTTTGTGATGGCTTTCGACGCCCCGCAGCCGCTCGTGGGCAACATCGTGCTCACGGGGACGCCGGTCCTGCTGCTCGTCGCGTACATCTGCGTGAAGATCCCCTTCACGCTGCGGCTGCTCAAGGCCGGGTTCGCGTCCGTGCCGGACTCCCTGGAAGACGCCTCGCGCATCCTCGGAGCGCGCTCGCTGACCACGTTCCGGCGCGTGCTCATCCCGCTCGTGCTGCCGACCGCGGCCGCGATCACGGCGCTGAACTTCAACAGCCTGCTCGACGACTACGACGCCGCGATCTTCCTCTACCACCCGCTGTACAAGCCGCTCGGCGTCGCGATCCAGGAGAGCACGCGCGGCGAGAACAACCTCGACGCGATGCCCATCACGTTCGTCTACACCGTGCTGCTCATGATCATCATGGGTGTCACCATGTATCTCGTGTATGGACGAGGTTCGCGCGCCGGAGCGCCCCGCCGACGGAAGCAGCGCGCATGAGCGGGGCGGATGCTGGGACTCCCGCCCTGCGGGTCACGATCAGCGACGTCGCCGCGGCGGCCGGGGTGTCGCGAGCCACGGCGACCAGAGCCTTGAAGGGCGAGGGCCGGTTCGCGCCGGAGACGCAGGAGCGCATCCTGGAAGCGGCCGAGCGGCTCGGGTACGTGCGCAACACGATGGCCGCGGAGCTCGCCGCCGGACGCACCGGCACCGTCGGCCTCATGCTTCGCGATGCGAGCAACCCCGCGTACGGTCTCCTCTTCTCCCGGTTGCAGGAGGAGGCGCATCAGCGCGGCCTCGACCTCGTGACCGTCACGATCGGCGCCGACGAGCAGGGCGCCAAGCAGGTGAATGCGCTGCACCGGCTGCTCGGCATGCGGGTTGCCGGACTCATCGTCGCCACCGGCGGCATCTCCGCGGCGCAGCTCGAGCCGTTCGCCGACCAGGTGCCGATCCTCCGTGCCGGGCGCGTGGAGTCGGCGGGCCGTATTCACACCGCCCACTACGACGACGAGGGCCACGGACGTCTGCTCGCGGAGCACATCGTGGCGCTCGGCCACCGGACCGTCGTCGTGCTCGCCGGAAGCCCCGAGGCCTCGTACCCCGAGCACCTCCGCGCGCTCGCGATGCAGGAGGTGCTGACCGCGGCGGGCGTCGCCGTGACGATGATCTCGGCCGGCGCGCGTCCCGATGACGGCGTCGACGAGGCCCTCGCCGCCGTGCGCGCAGGGGCGACCGCCGTCATGTGCGCCTCGGACTACCGGCAGCTCGCCGTCATGCGCGCCGCCCGCGCGGCCGGGCTCCGCGTGCCGGAGGACGTGAGCGTGACCGGGTGCGACGGCATCCTTCCCGGCGCCGACCTGCTCGGGCTCACCACCCTGCGGATCCCCGTGGAGGCGGTGGCCGCGGCCGCCGTCGAGACCATGCAGCAGCTGCTCACCGCGGACGAGCCGGAGACGCTCGTACGCCGCTCGTTCACGGGAACGCTCGTCCCCGGCTCCACGGCCGCCGCCGTCTGATATCTGCCCCGACCTGCCTCCGTCCGCCGACCAGGAAGAGACATGATCCTCACCGAACACCCTCGCCCGTCGCACACCTTCGTGCACATCTCCGACACGCACCTGCCCGGTGAACGGTCGCCGCTGTACGGCAGCGGGGCCGACGCCGACGCGAACCTAGCGGAGATGCTCGACCGGCTCGTCGCCTCGGGACTCCGTCCCGACGCGCTGCTGTTCACGGGAGACCTGACGGACCGGGGCGATGCCGCCGCTTACCATCGACTGCGCGAGCTCGTGACGCCCGCCGCCGATGCGCTCGGCTGCGAGGTCGTGTGGGCGGCCGGCAACCATGACGACCGCCGTGCCATGCGATCGGAGCTCGGACTCGCGGGGGCGGGTGACGAGCCGATCGTGGAGGTGCGGTGGTTCGGGGGGATGCGCGTCATCGTCGTCGATTCGACGGTGCCCGGCGCGCATTGGGGGGAGGTGCCGTCGTCGCAGCTGGAGTGGCTGGAGGGAGAGCTGTCGACGGCGGCACCGCAGGGCACGCTGCTGCTCATCCACCATCCGCCCCTGCCCACGGTGCTCGACCTCGCCGTGACGGTCGAGCTGCGGGATCAGGACGCGCTGGCCGCGGTGCTGCGGGGGTCGGACGTGCGGGGCATCCTGTCGGGTCACGTGCACCATCCGTCGTTCGGCACCTTCGCCGGGATCCCCGTCGCCGTCGCCTCGTCGAGCGCGTACGGGCAGGACCTCGCGCAGCCCGTCGGCGCCACCCGCGGACAGGACGCCGCGCAGGGCTACAACCTCGTGCACGTGTACGCCGACACCATCGTGCACTCCGCCGTCTCGCTCGAGCGCGGGGCGGACGTCGGGGAGCCGGTCGCCGCCGACGAGGCCGGACGACGGATCGCCGGCGTCGGGATCGACTGGCGCGACTAGGCGGTCACGAGGTCGTCATCGGCGTCACCTCGACGTCGATCGAGCCGAACGGGAACGGGCTGACGACGCTCCAGGAGTCGCTGGTGAACTGCTCGAGCGGGATCAGCGCGAACCAGACGTGCGAGACGACGATCGCGACCACGACGAACAGCCCGACTCCGCGCAGGGTCCACTCCAGGGTGCGAAGCGCCGTGCGCTCGTCGGCCGCCTTCATCACGCGACCGAGCGCGAGCAGCAGGATGACGGCGATGGCGACGTAGACGAGGGGGCTCGGCGCGAGCGTGAGCTGGATGCACTGCGGAGCCTCGTCCACGGGCTGACCCGCGGAGTCGATGAACCCGCCGTTCGCGTCGACGCCGCCGGGGCAGATGCCTTTGCTGGCGGTCATGAACACGGGGTAGAGGAATGCGGTGATCAGCGACCAGAGGAGGACTCGGCGGATCGCGGCGATGACCACGACGCCGGGGAGCGCGGCGGATGCCGTGTCCGGGGCGGTGGAGGGGGCGAGCGACATGCGGGGCTCCTCTCGGGGCGGTCGTGTTCATCCTGGCGGATGTACGGGGTGGGTGGAAGGGGCGCGGGTGGGCGCTCGTGCATCAGTCGTAGGCTGGAACGTCTGCCTCCTCTCTGAGGCGCCTTCCCCTGGAGCTCCATGTCTGCAACGACGGTCGACGACCGCGCCCGCTATCGCGCCCACCCCTCGGTGCTCGACGCGCTGAAGAACCCGCGACTGCTGACGCGGGAGGTGCTGGCCGGGCTCGTCGTCGGACTCGCGCTCATCCCGGAAGCGATCGCGTTCTCGGTGATCGCCGGCGTGGACCCCAAGGTCGGGCTGTTCTCGTCGTTCATCATGGCGGTATCGATCGCGTTCCTCGGCGGGCGACCGGCGATGGTGACCGCGGCGACCGGAGCCGTGGCGCTCGTGATCGCTCCCGTCGCACCGACGTACGGGCTCGACTACTTCATCGCGACGGTCATCCTCGCCGGGATCTTCCAGGTGGTCCTCGGAGTGCTCGGCGTCGCGAAGCTCATGCGATTCATCCCCCGCAGCGTGATGGTCGGGTTCGTGAACGCGCTCGCGATCTTCGTGTTCAGCTCGCAGTTCCCGCAGCTGATCGACGTGCCGTGGCTGGTGTATCCGCTGGTGGCGCTCGGCATCGTCGTGATGCTCGTGATGCCGAAGCTCACCAAGATCGTGCCGGCGCCGCTCGTGTCGGTCATCATCGTGACGGGCGTCGTGCTCGCCTTCGGGATCACGGTGCCGACGGTCGGCGATCAGGGCGAGCTGCCTCGGAGCCTGCCGTCGCTGTTCATCCCGAACGTTCCGCTGACGTGGGAGACGTTCACGATCATCGCGCCGTTCGCGCTCGGAGTCGCGCTCGTCGGGCTGATGGAGTCGCTGCTCACCGCGAAGCTCGTCGACGAGATCACCGACACCCACTCGAACAAGACCCGCGAATCGTGGGGGCAGGGCGTCGCGAACGTGCTCTCCGGAATGTTCGGCGGCATGGGCGGGTGCGCGGTGATCGGTCAGACGATGATCAACGTAAAGGCGTCAGGCGCGCGGACCCGCATCTCGACGTTCTGCGCCGGGATCTTCCTGTTCCTGCTGGTCGTGGTGTTCGGCGACTTCGTCGGGACGATTCCGATGGCGGCGCTCGTGGCGGTGATGATCATGGTCGCGATCGGGGCGTTCGATTGGCACAGCGTGCGGCCGTCGACGCTGAAGCGGATGCCGAAGAGCGAGACGTTCGTGATGATCGCGACGGTGGTGCTGGTGCTGATCACGCACAACCTGGCGGTCGGAGTCGTCGGTGGGGTGCTGGTCGCGTCGGTGCTGTTCGTGCGGCGGGTGGCGCACTTCGTTTCGGTTACGCGCGTGCTGTCTGAGGCCGGGGACTTCGTGACGTACGTCGTGGAGGGGGAATTGTTCTTCGCGTCGAGCAATGATCTGACGACGTTGTTCTCGTATACCGAGGATCCCGATCGGGTTGTCGTCGATCTGTCGCGGTCGCATGTGTGGGATGCGTCGACCGTTGCTGCGTTGGATGCGATCGAGACGAAGTACGTCGCGTTGGGGAAGACGGTGAGGATCGTTGGGATGAACGAGAGCAGTTCGCGGATGCGGGGGCGGTTGACGGGCGGGTTCCAATAGCCGCAAGTGGACACACGAAGTACGACGCGACGCTTGGCGCTCCGACTCGGGAGATAGATCGATTGCACTTCGGCCCGCGGCATGGACATCCGTGATGTGATCGGCCTTGCCGGAGGCGTCGCTGCAATAGCGGGTGCTATTTAGCTGTTTGGCAGGCCATTGATGCCAGGCGGGCGCGCGATGAACGCCGCATGGCAACGCATCGCTAGCGCCCAAGAGATCGTCACCCAGTGCACACAGACCAAGGCGTGGAGCGTACCAGGCGCGGGCTGGAGGATCTCTTGGCCATTTGGCTGCTGCGAAGCATGAGCAGTGCAGCATATCGATATGCTGCCTCGCGTGAGCACCACGACGCCGGCCCGACTCTCGCTCGAACTGAACATCAGCCAGAAGCGCATCCGCAGCTTCCTTCGTGAGCGATACGGCAGACTTCCCGAAGGCCTCGCTCGATGGGAACTCGAGGATAGTCAGGCTGACGCTGTGCGGGCTCGATTCGGCCGGCGGCTCCGACCCTCCGATCCGGCGCTCTGGACACTCGAGATCGGCGACAAAGTGCTGCGACGAGAGATTCATGCCGCGTACGGAGGCCAGGAACAGGGCGGAATCATCACGCCGCGGTCGATGCCTGACATCCTCCTCATCACCAGCCCGGAGAGCGGTGCGAGGCACGGATACAACGCGCGTGAAGGATTACAGGAGGATGGCTCGTTTCTCTACACGGGCGAAGGCCAGCGGGGTCCTCAATTGTTCGTGCGTGGCAATGCCGCACTTCGGGACGCGGCCGAGAACGAACGCCCTATCCGCCTACTCACGAAACAGGGCACCTACGTCACCTACGTCGGCGAGTTCACAACAGGCGAGCCAGCGTTCAGTATCGAGACGATCCCCGACTCTGACGGGAATCTTCGCGAAGGAATCATCTTCAAGCTCGTGCCAGTTGACGCTGATGTGGAAGCACTCGACGCGCCATCCACGCCCCTCACGGAGAGTGCACAGACCTCGTCATGGACGCCTCCCGAGTCATCGTCGTATCTCCTGGGCGCACCCGTGATTCCTGGTGAGCGCGTCGTCTCCCGAATCGAGTTCGAGCTGCAGAACGACTTCGGCCAGTGGATTAAGTCCCGTGGTGAAACTCCTCAGCGCCTTCGTCTGAGCTCCGCCGGAGCTACGATCGAGCCCGATCTCTATGTCTCGGAGTCAGGCTGGGTCGTCGAAGCGAAAAAGTCGCCTGCCCGTGAATACGTTCGCACCGCGATAGGGCAAGTCCTCGACTACTCGCGCCTGGCTCGGGAGTCCGGCAGGCCCGCGGTTCCGGTCATCTTGCTTCCCAGCCGACCGATCTCACATCTCGAGACCTTGTTGTCCGAGTTGGGAATCACCCTGATCGTCCGCGACGACGAGGGGTTCTTGGTCATCGAGTAGGCGCCCCGGCCGCCAGTTCCGCGACACATGGCAGGTCCGGGGCGGCCCAGTCGAAACCCGGCAGATCGCTACGACGAACCCAGCGCAGTTCATCATGATCGAGGCTCTGGGTCGGTGGCTCTCCGAGCAGCCTGGTGCGAAGACAAATGAGGCGGATGGTGCTTTCACCGACCACGGTGTCATCCGCTCGAAGCAGCGCGGTGACCTCTATTGAGGTGCTGAGCTCTTCGCGTATCTCTCGCACCAAAGCCTCGCTGTGCGTCTCGCCCTTTTCGAGTTTGCCGCCGGGGAACTCCCATTTCCCTCCAGCGGCCTTCTCCGGTCGGCGGCGGCACGCAAGGATCTTGCCTTCATGCTCGATGACGGCTGCAACGACCTCGATGACGCGGCTCTCGCTCACTATGCCTCCGAGAGCAAGCTAACAGGGAGTGTCCTCAGGGCCCTACCCCGACCCTGCTAGCGTCTCATCATGCCGTCGCCGCAGACTCTCTCCGCCCTTCGCGCCTTCGTCGCGGAACGAGACTGGGACCAGTTCCACTCGCCAGAGAACCTCGCCAAGAGCATCGCGATCGAGGCCGGTGAGCTCCTCGAATGCTTCCAATGGTCTCCTGACTTCGACCAAGAACAGGTCGAAGAAGAGCTCGCGGATGTCATCACGTACTGCGTCCATCTCGCGAACAAGATCGGCGTCGACCTCGATGAGATCGTCCTGAAGAAGCTGGAGTCTACGAAGGCGAAGTACCCCGTCGAGCTCGCCAAGGGCCGCATGACGAAGTACACAAAGCTCTCCGAGGCGGCGGAGTGACGGAGTTCAGCATCCAGCGCCTCCCGTTCCGTCGTGACGCTGTTGATACGTGGGCGCGTGATGACGCCCGGCACACAAACTGGCCGGTGGTGTACGTGATCGAGGGGGACACCCGCCGCAGTTCGCCCGGACTCTACGTCGGTGAGACCGTGAGTGCGGCCACGCGGATGCGTCAACATCTCTCGGGGTCAAAACGGAACGAGTCCCTCAAATCGATTCGCGTCGTCGTAAACCACAGGTTCAACAAGTCAGTGTGCCTCGACCTTGAATCGCATCTCATTCGGTGGTTCTCGGGCGACGGACGTTATCGCCTCCTCAATGGCAACGACGGCCTGACTGACGCGCAGTACTACGACCGCGATATCTACCGCGAGTCCTTCCGTGACGTGTTCGAGGCATTGCGAGCAGAGGGACTTTTCTCTCGGAGCATCCCGCAGATCGAGAACTCTGACCTCTTCAAGCTGTCGCCGTTCAAGGCTCTCACTGAGGACCAGGGCATCGCGATCATGGACATCCTGGAGGGGCTTCTCGAAGATCTCCAGGACCCGGATGCGCGATCGACCCTCGTTGTGCAGGGCAACCCCGGAACGGGAAAGACGATCATCGCGATCTTTCTCATGAAGCTGCTCGCCGATATCCGCGACTATCGAGACCAGGACGGCATCGAGCCGGACTCGATGTTCTCGGAGTTCTTCGTCCCGGAGAATCGCGATCTGCTGAGGACACTTCGAATGGCCCTCGTGATCCCTCAACAGTCTCTGCGGATGTCGGTGAAGAAGGTCTTCAAGAGGACGCCCAAGCTCGACGCTTCGATGGTGATGTCGCCGTTCCAGCTGGGCGAATCGGACCAGCCATACGACCTCGTGCTTGTCGACGAGACCCATCGTCTCGGGCAGCGGGCCAACCAAGCATCGGGCGTGCAAAACAAGAAGTTTCGCGAAATCAACGAAGCGCTGTTCGGGAGTGACGATCCTCGATACACCCAGCTCGACTGGATCAAGGCTCGGAGCACGCATAAGCTCCTGCTCGTCGACGGCGAGCAGAGCGTGCGGCCCCATGACCTTTCCCCGACAACGCTTAGCGCAGAGGTGTCCCAAGCGAAAAACGAGCATCGGTTCTTCCGTCTGACCACCCAGATGCGGGTACAGGCTGGCGCCGATTATGTGGAGTTTGTTCGCGCCGTTCTTCGGAGCGAACAGCCGTCGCTTCCAGATCTCGGCGACTACGAACTCCGCCTCTTCGACGACCTTGGAGAGATGCGCGAAGCCATCCGCCAGAAAGATGCTGAGGTGGGACTTTCCCGACTTGTGGCCGGCTATGCATGGGATTGGGTGTCGCGGAATCACCCGGAGGCCTTCGACATTGAACTCGATGGCGAGCGACTGCGGTGGAACGGCACGGATAAAGACTGGATCAACTCAAAGGACTCACTCGAAGAGGTCGGCTCGATCCACACCGTGCAGGGGTATGACCTCAACTACGCCGGCGTCATCATTGGGCCAGACCTTCGCCTGGACCCCGCGACGGGTCGGATCGTCGCCGATCGCGAGAGCTATCGCGACAAGAAGGGCAAGGAGAACACCGGCCATCTGAAGGATACGTTTGGGGACGATGACCTGCTGACGTTCATTCGAAACATCTACGGGGTGCTGTTGACTCGAGGAATGCGTGGAACCTACGTCTACGTGTGTGATCCGGCGCTTCGGGAGCGTCTCGCCGCCGCGCTTACCCGTTGAGTTCGGGCCGGCTGAACCTCTCCCCCGAGCTCACCTGCTGAGCCACCCGCCGCAACGCCAACAACAACGGCTCGACCAACACCGACCCCAGCACCACGTACCGCACCGCAGCCTCAGCAGACTCCTCCGGCACCCCCGCGATCTCCGCATCCGCGATCCGCCGCGCACTCGCGAGGTACTCCGCCATCACCGCCTCCGGCACCGTGAACCCGACGCGCTCCAGCCCCTGCAACGCTCGAGCGACCGCATGCAGCACGGCCGGATCGCACATCCCGGGCTTCCACCCGAGCCGGGTGGCGAGTGCCTCGGCGCCGGCGAGGTCCGACGCGTCATCGGCCGGCGGGGTGATAGCGGCATGCGCGGTCCCCAGCAGCTCGTGCGGGTTCGGGGGCGGATCATCCAGCGCCGCGACCACCCGTCGCGTCTCGGCGATGCTCACGCCGGCGTCGAGCAGCGCCCGGATGACGCGCAGCCGCTCGACGTGCTTCTCGCCATAGACGGCCTGCGTCGCGGAGGTGCGCTCGCCCTCGGGCAGCAGCCCCTCGCGCAGGTAGTACTTGATCGTCGGCACGGTCACGCCGGTCTGCGCTGACAGTTCGGAAATCCTCATGGTCACCCCTTGACTTCGATAGTAGCGCTATCCATTATGGATAGCATCGCTATCCATACGAGGAGTCGCCATGTCGAAAGTCGTCACGGGTCGCATGACCCACCGCCACGAAGGCGAGCTCGTCGTGTTCCACATCGGGATGCAGATCAACCGGTGGTGGCGCCCCGACCTGTGGCTGCCCGCGTTCGTCGCCATGCCGCGCATGCTCCGCGAGCTCAGCACCGAGCCCGACTCCGGGCTGCTCGGCTACCATCTCCTCCTCGGATCGGGCGGCCCCTACGTCGTGCAGTTCTGGTCGTCGGTCGACAAGCTCTACGCCTATGCCTCGAACCCGGACCAGCAGCATCGTCCGGCATGGACGGCCTTCAACCGCGCCGCCCGCAAGGCTCCGGGAGCGGTCGGCGTGTGGCACGAGACATTCCTCGTCGACACCGCCGAGAGCGTGTACGTCTCGACGAAGCGCATGGGCCTCGCAGCCGCGACGGAGCACGTTCCCGTACCGCGACGCCATGATCGCGCGCAGGCGCGGTTCACGGACGGACGGACAGTGGCCCCCGCGGCAGCGCCCGCGCACGACCCAACGGCGTGAGGCAGGTCGCGCTCAACGTCCGGACGGACGGCGAGGTGCGGATGGCATGCGCCCCCGGCCACGGCTCCGGCGACGCGCGATCACTCGCGCCACCGCGCGCACGAGCAGGAACGCGAGCACGAGGATCACGACCGCGACCGCTGCGGTGATGGCGAACCCGGTCCAGCTGAAGAACGACGCGTCCATGCCTGGATCCTAGCGCTCCGCATGCTCCTGGGCAGGCCCCTCGAATATATTGCATACGTCGTCGTATGAGGTCTTCAATTGGTCACAGGCGGGCAATTGATCTGATCGGAGAGAACGTGCGCAAACACCTCAGACTCGCCAGCCTGCTCACCGCTGCGATCGTCGGCTCATCATCCCTCGCAACCGTCCCGGCCGCCTCCGCGGATACCGGTGCGGACGGAACCGACCTCGCGACCGAGGAGATCGTCGCGCTGGTCACGGAGGTCGCGCCCGTGCCCATCACCGCTGCCCAAACGACCGAGAGTTCCGAGCAGATCGTGGCCACCCTCGACGGCGGCGGAAAGGCCACGATTGCCGCGGCACCGGACGACGGGATCTCCGTCCTCTTGCCCGACGGTGAGGAAACGATGTCCGTGTCGCTTCCCGGCGCTGGCCACCTTGATGACGCGACCGTCGGAGAGGACGGGTCAGTGACCTATCTCGGCGACGCGAACACGCCATCGATCAACGTCATCGCCGGCGAGGAGGAGATTCGCGCGAGCGCGATCATTAGCGATGCCTCGCAGACCGAGCGCTTCGAGTACGACTTCGGCGGAGGGGTGTCGGTCGAGATCCAGCAGGACGGGAGTGCGATCGCCTTTACGGCCGAAGAGGTCACCGACCCAGACACCGGCGTGACGTCCCTTGTCGAGAAGATCGTCGCCGACGTCGCGGTGCCATGGGCGCGGGATGCCGCCGGCGTCAACGTGCCGACACGATACGAGTCATCCGGATCGGCTCTGATCCAGGTCGTCGAGCACCGCGGCGGCGACTACGCGTACCCGATCGTCGCGGACCCGACGTTCGACCGCCCCAACTTCTTCCAGTACCGCATGCGATTCAACCGAGCGGAGACGGCCATCATCTATGACAAAGGCCTTGGCGCACTCGGAGGGCTCGCGTGCGGGACCATGGCACCCGTCTGCCTCCTCGCCGCGGGATCACTGGTGTGGAACGCCGGCATCGCTGAGAAGTCCCGACCGAAGAAGTGTGTGCAGGTGACGGCGACCCAGCCCTATGTCGTCCCCGGTCTCGTCTGGTGGGTCGATACCTACCGCGGCGGATCTTGCCGGTGAGGAACAGACGATGAAGCCCACGTGGTTCTCAACGATCACACGCCCTCGAAGCCATCTCATCGCGACCCTGTGCGTATGGGGCTGGTTCCTTGCGGTGCTCGTGGGAGCGAACTCCGTGCCCCAGCTCGCTCCGGCGCTTGAAGCGACTGCGGCGGCGGGCGCCGCTGTGTGGTTCGGCGCGATGATGAGGCGATATCGCGACGCGAGCCGGCATTCCTCGCCGCCCGGGCCCACACCGTGAGCCACGGCCGGGGCTCCTGTCAGAGAGCGCGACGATGCCGGACAGCCGCTCGCCCGCGCCGGTCATGGAACCTCGACGCTTGGCGGCCTGACGTAAGGTACAGCGACGTCTTAACGGCAGGATGCAACCCGTAGGAGCGATTGTGAAGCAGCCAACGAGACGAGCGATGGTCAGCGTAGGATTCGTCGGCGCTGGCGTCATCGTCCTCGCCATCGTCATGGCGATTGCTGAGGGCTACATTTCAGACGCGGAGCACACGACTGGCAACCTCGCACCTGCTGCTCTGACTGGCCTGCTCGGCGCATGCCTCATGCTCGTCGGCTTCGGAAGCATCCTCCTCCGAAAGGAGTGACCAAGGGTCTACAGCTCTGCTCGATCGGCCCCGCTACCCATCAGGTGGCGGGTCGCCCATACCCGCACACCGCTCGTTGATTCCACGCATCCCGAGCGCAGCCGTGTAGTCCCGGACCCGCGAGGTTTCAGGAGCATGAGCTTCATGCCCCAGATGGGGCCGTTCCAAATCCAGCTCGGATCAGCCACCCTTGGGTACGCGGCGGTCTGGCTCGGGGCCACAACCTGGAACAGCTCATCCCCTCGCACCTAATACCGCGTTTGCACCCCAGTCTCGCGGGCTGGTCTGCTCGCAGGTGGCGGAGGGCGACCTCTCAGCCCGCGCAGGTCAGACCGCGGCCGGCGGCTCCGTCAAGACGTCACCGCCACACTCGTCGCCGGCATCACACGCCGAGCGGGTCATGGCTTCCATCGTGAATTGCGCACGGACACGGAGCGATCGGTGAGATTGACGCCGATCGTAAAAGCAAGGAGCCCGACCACGAGGTACACAGGAAGCGCATCTCCAGCCGGGCTGTCGAGGTTGCCCGACGAGCCGAACCACGCAAGGACCCCGAACCACACCAGAACGGGAACGATGGCGAGAAGAGTGCCGAGCTTCCTGCCGACCCGCCCCACCAACGTCCCCCAGAGAAGAAGAGCTACGCCCACCGCGACAAAAAGCATGATGTCCACCTCTAACAGTTCCTCACCCACGGCCACCACACACCCGCCGGTCCACCGACACCGACGACGTAGTGGATCGAGATGCATCGATTGCCCACCAGCTGCGACGCCCCGATCGCGGCGACTGTCGTACAGGAGACCTGGAGGAGCTTTGCGAACGGCACAGGAGACTTGCTCAACACTCCGGCACACGCTGCGTAGCCGCCGATCGCTGTGCGACTCTCAGCTTTGTTCAGGTGGACCTGAATGTACGGTCCGAAGAACTGCACCGTCGGATCCGCGACGACGGGGAAGTTCGCTCCAGTGGTGTCGACGATCTGCGTGAGGGTTGAACCTGAGATCTCATAGTGCGTAGGTAGCGACTGACCCGCTGCATCGATGGCCCAAGGAGCATCGATACCGCCCAAGAAGCCATCAGCATCCGAAACCGACACCGATCCGTCCTCGAGGAGCAGCAGGTGAGTGCCACTCTCGAAGTTCCATTCCGGAGACTTCGCCGGCGGAGCAGACAGGATTGCGGAGAATCTCGTTGCCCCTTCCTCAGGGAAGCTGACTGCGTAGGTGACGGAGTCGCCTTCGGCGATGGCGTATTGGTCCGCTACGGATATCTCTGCCCGCTCAGAGCCACCCAAAGTGACTTCCGAGTCGATTCCATTCAGAATGACCGATGCTTCAGCGCCATCCGCCTGCAGTATCGGCAACTCGACGTCCGACGGCGTCGGAGTTCCTACCGCAGCCGTCTCAGCGTCCTCGAGAACATCCGCCACGTCGCTCGACTCACCCGGGACGGCCGCCCGCGCAGTCGCCGGAAGAAGAGCGAGAAGAAGACTGAGTCCAGCCGCGAGGAGAATGCCGCTGGATCGGATTTGCTGTGTCATGTGACACATGGAAGCATACATATGAGGTCGCAACCGATATTCTCGCCTCGAGGTACCCGACGAGTGCAGCGTGGAGAACCGCGACCGTCGCGCCGCACAGCAATCCAGCGAGAGACTCAGCCCGCCGCAATCCCCCGCAGCAACCGCACCACCGTCTCCTCCACCCGCTCCGCGCTCAACGGCTGCCCGATCAGGGCGGAGTACGAGGCGATCGCGATGAACTCGTCGGCGACCACGGCGGCATCCACGTCGGCCCGCACGTCGCCGTCCGCGCGTCCGCGTGACACCCGCGCCGCGACCCACTCCCGGATCGGCGCCGCCAGCCGCTCGTTCAACACCAGCCCCAGCTCCGGATCAGCCGCCGTCACCTCGATGAGCGCCCGCGCGAGCGAGACGCCCTCGGGCCGGGCGAGCCCCGCGGACACCGCCGTGAACCAAGCGCGCAGGTCCGCGCCGAGGTCGTCCGTCATCGGCACGACGACATCCGCACCAGGGACCGCGCCTTCGAGCAGCGCTTCCCCGAGGATCGCGGCCTTCGACGGCCACCACCGGTAGATCGTCTGCTTCGACACCTCCGCCTCCGCCGCGAGACCCTCGATCGTCACGGCCTCGTACCCGTCTGCGGCGAGCGCGCGACGCATCGCCTCCAGCACGGACTGGCGGGCCTTTTCACTGCGAGGACGGGGCACCTTTCGAGCGTACTCAGGCGTACACTGGAACATAAGTAGACGCACCGTTGCGAAACCCGAGCAAGGAGAAAGAGCATGGCCCTCACCGCACACTCCACCATCGGCGACTGGATGAACGACCCCACCGGCGGCCCGCTCATCCGCGGCCTCTTCGAGCAGACGGGCGCCGACCCCGAGCTCCTCACCCCCGTGCTCGGACTCCCCCTGCAGCAGCTCGTCGCCATGAGTCAGGGCCAGCTCCCGCAGTCGGTCGTCGACGACCTCGTGCGCGCCGCGAACAACGGCGAGATCCCCGAGGACGACGCATCCGAGGGCTGGACCGAGAAGGTCACCGCGGGGCGCTTCGCGGGCAAGACCGTCATCGTCACGGGCGCCGCGTCCGGCATCGGCAAGGCCACCGCCTCGCGCATCGCCCGGGAAGGCGGTCGCGTGATCGCCAGCGACATCGCCGCCGAGAAGCTCGACGCTCTCAAGGCCGAGCTGCCGGACGCCGACATCGTCACGGTCGCGGGCGACCTCACCAAGCAGGACGCGATCGACGCCGTTCTCGCCGCCGCGGGCGACCGCATCGACGGCCTCGCGAACGTCGCCGGCATCAACGACGACTTCTCCCCCGCCGGCGAGACCCCGGATGCCGTGTGGGACCGCGTCATCGCGATCAACCTCACCGCACCGTTCAAGCTCATGCGCGCGGTCATCCCCGTCATGGAGAAGGCCGGTCGCGGCGCGATCCTCAACGTGTCGAGCGAGGCGGGTCTGCGCGGCAACGCCTCGGGCAACGCCTACACGGCCAGCAAGCACGGCATCATCGGGGTCACCAAGTCGGCCGCGTTCATGTACGGGCCGAAGGGCATCCGTGTGAACTCCGTCGCCCCGGGCGGCGTCGCCACCGGCATCCCGATGCCCCCGCACATGTCCGAGTACGGCTCCGGCCGCCTCGCCCCGTTCCAGCAGGCCATCCCGACCGTCGCGACCGCCGAGCACCTGGCCGCGTCGATCACCTTCCTGCTCTCGGATGACGCCGTGAACATCAACGGCGCCATCCTCGCCTCCGACGGCGGCTGGTCCGTGCAGTAAAGCGACTCCATGGAACCGACGCCCCCGCCGACCCGAACGGCGGGGGCGTTCTCCGTCTGGGGTCAGCGCTTCGGCGGGAGGACCGCGGTGGCGAGGGCGGTGGCGATGATGCCGAGCGCGCCCACACCGAGGAGCACGAGGCCCGCGGGCCAGACCTCTCGCGTGAAGACGTCGTAGCTGTCGCTGTACTCGACGATGTGCTCAACCGTCCCGACCCCCGTGAGACTGATGCCGACGATCAGGGCGACGACGGACACGCCCCACGCGACGATCCATCCGAGGCGGTTCGCGGCCAGCCGTCGCCGCTCCGCGCGCTCGGCCTCCTCCGCCTCTGGCGCGGTCCCCGACCGTGCGTCGTCATCGGTCTCGTGCGTCAGCTCGGATGTGGTCTCCATGGCCGCACGATATCGGACGGGGTCGGTTCCGGCGGGATGCCGGTCATACCACTCCGACACGACACCGGCGGAATGGGCCGCGGTCGGGACGCTCGCCGACACGGTCGCCCAGGGCGCTCGTGTCGCCGTCACCTCCACCGACCAGCACGGCGCGCCTCGGAGCCGGTGATCGCCCCACCGCCCCGTTGCGGAAGCTGATCCCGCGCGGCGGCGCAAGCCCCTCCGCGGAGGCCTACCCTCGCCGTACCCTCGGCGGCATGTTGAAGATCGTGTCGATCGTGATCCGCGTGGACGACTTCCCGGCCCAGACCGCATTCTGGAAGGCAGCCCTCGACTACGTCGAACGAGACCCCGCGGAGGACGACTGGGTCGTACTCAAACCCCGCGACGCCGACGCACCGTGCATCGCGCTCGACGCGCACCACTCGGAGCGTGTGCTGCCCCCGCGCATCCACCTCGACATCTACGCGGAGGACCAGGCTGCCGAGGTGGAGCGCCTCGCCGGGCTCGGAGCACGGGAGGTCCACTGGAACGGTCGGCCCGACGACGCCGACTACATCATCATGGAAGACCCCGAGGGGAACCGCTTCTGCATCGTGGACCGTCCCGGCTGGGGCGGGTGGAAGTCCGGGTGAGTCCGGTTCGTGCGGGCTCCCGCGGGTGCGGAGTGCGAAAGCGTTCAGGGGCGGGCGGTGGGAGGGGCGTCCCGGGCCCGCAGCGGGGCAGAGTGGCGTGCACGCCGTTGGCGAGTTCGAAAGCGTTCCCGGGTCGGCGAGACCAAGGCCGTTTCTACACTCGCACTGAGGCAGAGTGGCGCGCACCCGCTGGAGAGTTCGAAAACGCTCCGGTACCGGCGAGGCCGGGGGTGTTTCTGCACCCGCACCGGAGTCCCGGACGGGACCCGTGCACGGAAGCGCAGAAACGAGCCCGAGCCGGGTGGCGGGAGGAGCGGTTCTGCGCCTGCACCTGACGTCAGGGGCGAGGCATGCGGCGGGAGGTGGCTGGATGCGAAGGATCAGGGGGTATCGGGCGCGGTGGTGCGCTCCGCGGCGAGGGCGCGGCGATGCGCCGTCAGCGCCGCCCGGACCGCCGAGTAGATGATCAACCACAGGAGCAGCAGCGCGAGGAGCGGGACGACCACGTAGACGAGCAGGAAGAAGACGGAGGCACCGGCGAACATCGCTCCAGCGTAGGGACGGTCGTGCTCCTCGGGAAGGCCCCGACACGGTTCGGACCGCCGCCTTCCGAGCAGAGTGCGAGAACGCCCCGGAACCGGCGACGGGAGGTGCGGTTCTGCACCCGCACTCAAGGGGCCGGGAGCAGTCCACGGGGTGCGAAGTGCGAGTGCGAAAAGGGACCGGAAGCCACGGAGAGAGGGACGTTTCTGCGCCCGCACCGGCGCGACGCACCGGCGCGACGCACCAGCGCCACGCGAGCGCGGCGCGCGAAGGTGGCCGGGCTAGGCGCGGGGGAGACGGGCGCGGGCGGCGCGGACGAGGGCGGCGTTGCTCGGGGCGTCGGTGCCGTCCGGGAGGAGGAGCGTGTCCTCCAGGCCGATCCGCGTATCGAGGCCGAGCTCCCCCGCGAGGTCGAGGGCGGGCCAAGCCGACAGCTCCTCGCCGTGCAGCAGGATCGGCAGGTCGGGCTCCTCGCGCGCCACGTGGGCGATCAGCCCTTCGGCGTGCGGACGGACGACGTCGGCGGCCTCCGCGGGAAGCTCCACGAGCACGCGCAGGCACGCACCGCGGACCGGGGAGACCCGCCACGCCTCGAGCCCCGCTGCGTCCCAGATGCCCGCTTCCACGCCGATCCCCCGTCGACGCAGCGCCGCGGCCACCTCGTCGGCTCCGGCCTCGTGCCAGTTCACGGAGGCGTAGTCGGGGAGTTCGGTCCAGCTCTCGATGGCCGCGAGTCGTCGCGACACGTCCGGCTCGGCCCAGGCTCCGGTCGTCACGCCCACGGGTATGCCCGGCGCCGCAGCACGGACGGCTCCGAGCCACCGCCGCACATCCTCGGGTGCCAGGGAGTCGCGGCCGGCGGCGTCCTTCGCATGCACGTGGATCTCTGCGGCACCAGCATCCACGGCCGCCGCGGCGTCCTGGGCCACCACCGTCTCGTCGGCGCTCAGCCACGGATGCTCCGCGACGTCCCTGGCACCGTTCACGCAGGCCTGCAGGATCATCCGCGACTCACCACATGAGGTCGCGCGGGTGCGCCTCGTTCGGAGCCACGTCGTCGGACGGCCCCTCTTCCGTGCGCACGAAATGCTGCACCTGACGCGCTGTCGCCGCGCCACGGCCGACCTTCACCGCCTCCTCCATCGACTCGAAGCTGCTGCCCAGCGTGTGCGACTCGCCCTGGATCCGGTTGAACCAGATGCCGTTGCGCGAGAACGTCTCGATGTCTCCTGCGGCCATGCCCTGCCTTTCGTCTCCTCCTTTCTACGTCAGGCGACCGACGACGAAGAGGCCCTTGACATGTCATGACGCCCACGGGCGCCGACCCACCCCCTGCCGTGCATCCCGGCCCGTTACGGACGGGCGCAAGGGGCCGGGTCGACCGCACGGGGCCGGCTCGGGCGCAGGAAGCACGCCGCTCGCTGACCCACCCCGTTCCGTGCATCCCGGCCCGTTGCGGACGGGCGCAAGGGGCCGGGTCGACCGCACGGGGCCGGGTCGAGCGTCCGACGGGGGTCAGGCGACGTCGAGGACCCAGGTCACGCCGAAGCGGTCGGTGAGCATGCCGAAACCGGCGGACCACGCGGAGGCGGCGAGAGGTTCGATCACGGTCGCACCCTCGGCGAGGGCGTCCCAGACGGGCTGCAGCTCCTCCAGGGAGTCCGCTCGCAGCGACTGGAAGAAGGAGCGGTCCGTGATCGTCATCCCGTTCTCGCGACGGGTGGTGCCGGCAGTCGCGGCGGTGTCGTCCGCGCCAGGGATGTCGTACGCCATCAGCCGCACGGGTCCGTCGAGCTGCCCGAACACGAGCTTGTCGAACCCGGGGACCCCGTCCGGCATCCCGAACTGCCCGTAGGTCGCCGCGGTCACCTCGCCGCCGAAGACCGATCGGTAGAAGTCGAGTGCCTGTCGAGCCGTACCGCGGAAGTTGAGGTGGGTGGTGGTCGTGAGAGTCATGGTGTCCTCCGTGTCCCGGTCCGCCGATCGGACCGTGTGATTCCACGGTCACAGAGGTAGAGGTCTGTTTCTGTCCTCTTTCCACCGCAGAATGGAGCCATGACCGGAAGCTCGTCGCGCATGCTCGCACTGCTGTCCCTGCTGCAGGCGACGCGCGACTGGCCGGGCGGGGAACTCGCCGACCGTCTCGGCGTCACGCCCCGCACGGTGCGCCGCGACGTCGATCGACTGCGCGCGCTCGGCTACCGCATCGGATCCAGCAAGGGCCCGTACGGCGGCTATCGCCTCGAAGCGGGGTCGGATATGCCGCCGCTCCTGTTCGACGACGAGCAGGCCGTGGCGATCGCCGTCGCCCTCCAGAGTGCGAGCGCGACCGGGGTCGAGGTCACCGAGGCCGCTCAGCGCGCGCTCGCGACCGTCCGTCAGGTGATGCCCTCGCGCCTGCGCCACCGCATCGACGGGATCCGCTTCGACGGAGCACCGGCCGCGGTCCGCGCCGACCCGGCCGTACTGGAGGCGGCGAGCGCGGCGGTACGCGACCGGAAGGTGCTCCGCTTCGACTACGGATCCGCGCGGGACCGCCCACCACGGCGCACGGAGCCTCATGCCGTCGTGGCGCGCGAGGGCCGCTGGTACCTGCTGGCCTGGGACCTGGAGGCGGCCGACTGGCGCACGTATCGCCTCGATCGACTGCAGCCACGCACGCCGACCGGGCCCTCCTTCACGCCGCGCCCTCTGCCTGCCGCGGACGCGCAGACCTTCCTCGCCGCCCGTGCCAAGGGTTCGACGACCGAGGACCGCTGGCCGTGCACGGGCGTGGTGGATATCGCCCTGCCGGCGCGGGACGTGGCGCCGTGGGTCGGAGACGGCGCCGTGGTGCCGCTGTCGAAGGACTCGTGCCGAGTCACGGTCGGCTCCTGGTCGTGGACGGGTGTGCTCGCCGCGGTGGCCCGGTTCGACGCGCCGTTCACGGTGGTCGGGCCCGAGGCGCTGCGCGAGGCGGCGGGGGTGCTGGCGCAGCGGTTCGCAGCAGCGCACTCCTCCTCCTGACGCTGCCCTGCAGGGGAGTTATCCAGAGCCTTCGGGGAGATCCGTCCGTGCGCCCTCGCAATGTCGCCGAGCGATGGTTCACTGGACCCACGAATCGGAGAACTAGTAGTTCTACTACTTTGCATCTACCCTGAGGAGATGGGCACCGTGTCGAAGACCGAACTGAATCAGCAGACCGCGCGGGTGCTGGCGCGCGTCACCGCCGGCGAGCACCTGACGGTGACAGACCGCGGGCGCCCGATCGCCGAGCTCTCGCCGCCCGCTGAGACGGCCTGGACGCGCATGATCGCCAATGGGCGGGTGACGCTGCCCCGCGCGAGCGGTCCGCTCCGGCACGCCCCCGTGCCGGACTCGCTGTCCGTGACGGAGATCCTCGGCGAGCTTCAGGCCGACCGGTCGTGATCTACCTCGACACCTCAGCGGCTGCGAAGGCGCTCATCGAGGAAGAGGGGTCGGAAGCGGTCGTCCGCGCCTTCGCGGACGGCAGCGAGTTCGTCTCCTCGCGCCTGCTCGCCGTGGAGCTGCACGCGATCGCCGACCGCCGTTCCCTCGACCGCGAAGCCGTCGTCGACCTCCTCGACCGCGTCGCGCTCGTCTCCCTCGACGACGAGACGCTGACCGCGGCCATCCGGGCAGGCTCAGGGCTCCGCACTCTGGACGCTCTCCACCTCGCCGCCGCGCTCGAACTCGGCGACGTGGTCACGGCGCTCCTCACCTTCGACCGTGAGCTGGCGGCCGCCGCACGCGCACAGGGCCTGAGCCTCGCCGAGCTGCCATGACGCCGCCGCCTTCCCACCCCGACGCCGTCCGACGGCACGCACGAGAGAACGGCCCCGACCGCGCCGGTAGACTGAGGACGCCCCGCCGGCCCCTTCCTTTGGAGTGCGCGTGACCACCGCCCCTGCACCTTCCCCCCAGCACGTCCCCGACTCCGTCGAGAACGCGATCGCGACGCCCGAGAAGGAGCAGCCGTACGGCGCCCTCGGGCTCAAGGACGACGAGTACGCGCGCATCAAGGAGATCCTCGGCCGCCGCCCCACCTCGGGCGAGCTGGCGATGTACTCGGTGATGTGGTCGGAGCACTGCTCCTACAAGTCGAGCAGGAACTACCTGCGCCGCTTCGGCCAGAAGGTCTCCGACGAGATGAAGGAACGCCTCATGGTGGGCATGGGCCAGAACGCGGGCGTCGTCGACGTCGGCGAGGGCTGGGCCGTCACCTTCAAGGCCGAGTCGCACAATCACCCGTCGTTCATCGAGCCCTTCCAGGGCGCGGCGACCGGTGTCGGCGGCATCGTCCGCGACATCATCTCGATGGGCGCCCGCCCCGTCGCCGTGATGGACGCCCTGCGCTTCGGGGCGATCGACCACCCGGACACCGCCCGCGTCGTGCACGGCGTGACCAGCGGCATCAGCTTCTACGGCAACTGCCTCGGCCTGCCGAACATCGGCGGCGAGACCGTCTTCGACAGCGTCTATCAGGCGAACCCGCTCGTGAATGCGCTCGCGGTGGGCGTGCTGCGGCACGAAGACCTCAAGCTCGCGAACGCCACCGGCGTCGGCAACAAGGTCGTCCTGTTCGGTGCCCGCACGGGTGGCGACGGCATCGGCGGTGCGAGCATCCTGGCGTCCGACACGTTCGCCGACGGCGGCCCGACCAAGCGCCCCGCGGTGCAGGTGGGCGACCCGTTCGCCGAGAAGGTGCTCATCGAGTGCTGTCTCGAGCTGTACCGCGGCGAGCTCGTCGAGGCGATCCAGGATCTCGGCGCCGCCGGCATCTCCTGCGCGACCAGCGAGCTCGCGGCCAACGGCAACAGCGGTATGCACGTCTCGCTCGACAACGTGCTGCTGCGCGACCCCACGCTCACGGCCGAGGAGATCCTCATGTCGGAGTCGCAGGAGCGCATGATGGCCATCGTCGCCCCCGAGAAGCTCGACGCCTTCCTGGCCGTCGTGAACAAGTGGGAGGTCGAGACCTCCGTGCTCGGCGAGGTCACCGGCGACGGACGCCTCATCATCGACTGGCAGGGCGAGCGCATTGTCGACGTCGACCCCTCGACCGTCGCGGTCGACGGCCCCGTCTACGACCGCCCGGTCGCCTACCCGACGTGGATCGATGCCCTGCAGGCCGACGCCGCCGAGAACCTGCCGCGTACGAACGACGCGGAGACGCTGCGCGAGCAGTTCCTCGCCCTCGTCGCCTCCCCGAACCTCGCGGACACGAGCTGGATCACGAACCAGTACGACTACTATGTGCTCGGCAACACGGCCCTGTGCTTCCCCGACGACGCCGGCATGATCCGCGTGGACGAGGAGTCCGGCCTGGGCTTCTCCGTCGCGACCGACGCCAACGGCCGCTACTGCCAGCTCGACCCGTACGCGGGCGCGCAGCTCGCGCTCGCCGAGGCCTACCGCAACGTCGCCGTGACCGGTGCCGTGCCGACGGCCATCACCGACTGCCTCAACTTCGGCTCTCCCGAGAACCCCGAGGTCATGTGGCAGTTCGGGCAGACCGTCGACGGCCTCGCAGACGGCTGCTACGAGCTGGGCACCCCCGTCACCGGCGGCAACGTCTCGTTCTACAACCAGACCGGCGACGTGCCGATCCACCCGACCCCGCTCGTCGGCGTGCTGGGCATCATCGACGACGTCTCCCGCCGCATCCCGTCCGGCTGGCAGGACGAGGGGCAGAACATCTACCTGCTCGGCACCACGTCGACCGAGCTCTCCGGCTCCGCGTGGGCCGAGGTCGTGCACCAGCATCTCGGCGGCCGCCCGCCGAAGGTCGACCTCGCGGGCGAGAAGCGCCTCGCCGGACTGCTCGCCGCGGCCCGTGACGAGTGGCTCATCTCCTCGGCGCACGACCTTTCCGAAGGCGGTCTCGCGCAGGCCCTGGCCGAGGGCGTCATGCGCTTCGGCGTCGGCGCCCGGGTCTGGCTCAACGAGATCATCGAGCGCGATGGCGTGGACGCCGCGACCGCCCTGTTCTCCGAGTCGACCGGCCGCGTGATCGTGACCGTTCCCCGCGAGGACGACGTGAAGTTCCGCGGGCTCTGCGAGGGCCGCGGCTACCCGGTCGCCCGCATCGGCGTCACGGACAGCGAGCCGCAGCTCGAGGTGCAGGACGTCTTCACCGTCTCGGCCGCCGAGCTCCGCGAGCGCTCGCAGGCCACGCTGCCGTCGTACTTCGGTCCGACCGTCACGGAGCCGGTGGCCTGATGAGCGGCGACGGCCTCAGCGAGGACTACGGCGACCTCGGCGAGAAGCGCAACCGGCGCATCCGCATCATCGCGTGGACCGTCATCGTGGCGCTGATCCTCGGTGGCGGCGGCGCGACCGTGCTCACCCTGCTCCTCGGCTGATCCGGGCCCGCGTCGCAGATTCGCACCCGGGTCGCGGGGACTCCATGAATCCGTGCGACCTCGTGCGGATCCGCGGCCTCAGCGAGCGAAGAGGTAACGGGTCAGGGCGACGACGGAACCCGGATCGTGGGCCTCGCGGCCGAGAGACTCCACGATGATGGCCCCGAGGATGGCGCGACCGAGCTGCTCGACCGGGGCGTCCTCCGGCAGCTGACCGTCGCGGATGCCGCCGCGGAGACGCTCCGACAGGTACTTCTCCACCCCGAGACTCTCCCCGAGGTGCGCGCCGACCGAGGCATCCTCCGTGGCCGCGGCCACGAGAGACCGCAGCAGCACACCGCCCTGGGGCTTCTCGAGGATGGACAGGACGCTCCGCAGCCAGGTCTCCACGTCGGCGGAGAGGTCTCCGGTGTCGGGCACGACGAAGTCCACGGGGATGAGGCGTCCCTCGGCCAGGCACTCCCCGATGAGGGCGCCGCGCGACGGCCACCAGCGGTAGATCGTCTGCTTGCCGACCTTGGCCTCCTTGGCGATGCCTTCGATCGTCAGTCGGTCGTACCCCTGATTGTGGAAGAGCCGGGCCGTCGCATCGAGGATCGCCTCGCGGGCCGCCGTGCTGCGCACAGGGCCGCTGCGATGCTCGTTCACCATGCGTTCAGGATAGCCACAGATCCCTAGACGAGACGTGCCGTATGCTCTTTTCGTCTGAAGGAGATCACGTGGCTTCACTGCTGTTCCGTCTGGGTTCTTTCGCTGCGCGCAGGGCGTGGACGGTGATCGTCTCCTGGGTGCTGATCCTCGGGCTCGGCGTCGGCGCCTTCCTCACCTTCGGCGGCACGCTGAGCAACAGCTTCGACATCCCCGGCACCGCCTCCGGCGAGGTCACCGATCAGCTCGCCGACAAGCTGCCGGACACCGCCGGCGGCACCGGGACGGTGGTCTACCGGACGGACGACGGGGAGCCCTTCACCGACGAGCAGAAGCAGGCGATCTCCGACCTCGCCGCGAGCGCGGAGGACCTCGACGGCGTCGCCTCCGTCGTCGACCCGTTCGACGCCCAGCGGCAGCAGGACGAGCAGACGAAGGAGCTGACGGACGGCCAGGCCCAGCTCGACGACGGCCGCGCCCAGCTCGACGCCGGCCAGGCCCAGCTCGACGACGGCCGGGCACAGCTCGAGGCCGGGATCACCCAGCTCGAAGGGGCGCGCGCGCAGGCCGAGGCCGCCGGTGCGCCAGCCCAGCAGACGGCCGCGCTCGACGCACAGCTCGCGCAGCTGAACGCCCAGCTCGCGCAGCTCGACGCGCAGCAGGACACCATCGACGAGAACCGCGCGGAGCTCGCCGACAGCGCGGAGCAGCTGGAACTCGGCACGACGCTGCTGAACCTCGCGGACGGCATCGGCGTCGTCTCGGAGGACGGCTCCACGGCCATCGTCAACGTCTCCTTCGTCGACCCGCGCCTGGAGCTCGCCGAAGAGACCAAGCAGAGCACCATCGCCCACTTCCAGGACGAGGAGATCGACGGCGTCACGGTCGACTTCGGCACCGACATCGCCCAGGGCGTGCCCGAGATCTTCGGCGTCGGCGAGGCCATCGGTCTCGCGTTCGCCGCGGTCGTGCTCATCGTGATGCTCGGTTCGCTGATCGGTGCGGCCCTGCCCATCGTCACGGCCGTGGTCGGCGTCGGCGTGGGCGTCACGGCGTCGCTCGCGTTCTCCGGCGTCGTCGACATGGCCTCGGTCACTCCCGTCCTCGGCGTGATGCTGGGGCTCGCGGTCGGCATCGACTACTCCCTCTTCATCGTGAACCGGCACCGCAAGCAGCTGCTGGCCGGGTCACCCGTGCGCGAGTCCATCGGTCTGGCCACGGGTACCTCCGGGACCGCGGTGGTGTTCGCGGGGGCCACGGTCATCGTCGCACTCCTCGCCCTCAACGTGACGGGCGTGCCGTTCCTCGGCCTCATGGGCACGGTGGGAGCGGTGTGCGTCGCCGTCGCCGTGCTCGTGGCCGTGACCCTCGCCCCGGCGATCCTCGGCCTCGTCGGAACCCGTCTGCTCGGCCGCAAGGCGCGGGCGACCATCGGCCAGGAGCACGCGGCCGGGAAGCCCGTGCGCCGGATGTCGACGCTGCGCGCCGTCGTCACCGCGCTCGTCAGCGTCGTCGCGCTGCTCGTGATCGCGATCCCCGCGATGTCGATGCGCCTCGGCCTCCCGGACGGGTCGAGCGAACCCGCCGACTCCACCAGCTACCGCGCGTTCCAGACCGTCGACGAGCAGTTCGGCGAGGGCGCGAACGGGCCGCTCCTGGTGACAGCGACCCTCGACGACGCCGTGAGCGACGACGACCTGCTGGCCACGCAGGTGACCGTGGCGGAGAAGATCGCCGAGCAGGACGACGTGGTCGCGGTGGCCCCCGTCGCGACGTCGGACGACAACACGCTCCTCGCCTTCCAGGTGCTGCCCGCCGAAGGCCCGAACAGCGCCTCCACCGAGAAGCTGGTGCAGGATCTGCGGGGTCTCCCCGAGATCGACGGCGGCATCACCCTCGGCGTCGCGGGTCAGGCCGCCACCAACATCGACATCTCCGAGGCTCTGGCGAGCGTGCTCCCGCTGTACCTCGTGGTCGTCGTGGGCCTGTCGCTGCTCATCATGATCGTCGTGTTCCGATCGCTGCTCGTGCCGCTCATCGCCACGGGAGGGTTCGTGCTGTCGCTGTTCGCGACGTACGGGCTCATCGTCGCGGTGTTCCAGTGGGGGTGGGGCGCCGACCTCATCGGGTTGCACAGCACCGGTCCGATCCTGAGCTTCCTGCCGGTGATCCTCGTCGGCATCCTGTTCGGCCTCGCGATGGACTATCAGCTCTTCCTCGCGTCGGGGATGCGAGAGGCCTATGTGCACGGCGCCTCCGCGCGCGATGCCGTGGCGCAGGGCTTCCGGGCCGGGCGCTCGGTGGTCATCGCGGCCGCGCTCATCATGGTGTCGGTGTTCGGCGGGTTCGTGTTCTCGGAGTCGACCATCATCCGGTCCATCGGGTTCGGTCTCGCGTTCGGCGTGCTGCTCGATGCGTTCGTGGTGCGGATGCTGCTGATGCCCGCACTCATGCACCTGCTCGGACGCTCGGCCTGGTGGCTGCCGAAGTGGCTCGACCGCATCATCCCGAACGTCGACATGGAGGGCGCGGCGCTGGAGCGGGACCACCCGAGCGTGCACACCGACTCCGTGCCCACCGTGGAGCCCCCGCGCACCCGTCGCGGCTGAGTCTGGTTCGCGCGGGACAGGCATTCGCCCGGGTTCAGGCACCTGTCACCAGGGTCGCCTGATGCCGCGCGGACGCCTGATCCTGCGCGAGCGGTCGCGGGGCAGGCTGTCCGGAGAGAACAGGCAGGCGCGGGAGTTCAGGCACCTGCAGCCGGTGTCGCCTGATCCCTCGCGGATGCCTGGTCCGGCGACGACGCGCGTGTCGCAGGGCGGGCCTAGAGTGGGCGGATGGATCTGCGAGCGCTGTTGCAAGAGCGCCGCGCCGAGGCCGAAGCCCGCGTCGCGGCGACGGCGACTACGCTCGCGGAGCTCATGCACGACCGCGAGGGCTCGAACGACGATGACGAGCACGACCCGGAGGGGGTGACGCTCTCGTCGGAGTGGTCCCGACTGTCGGGGCTGGCCGAGGCGGCGCAGGCGGAGCTCCGCCAGGTGGACGAGGCGCTGATGCGGATGGACGCCGGGACCTACGGCATCTGCGCGCACTGCGGGCGGCCCATCCCGCCGGAGCGCCTGGCGGTGCGCCCGTTCGCGGAGTACTGCGTGGCCTGCGCCGAGAAGCTCGGTCGCTGACGCCGGAGTAGCATCGCGGGCATGGCCATCGCCTTCGAGAACATCGGGATCGCCGTGCGCGACCTCGACGCCACCATCGCCTTCTTCACCGATCTGGGTCTCTCCGTGGTCGGACGGGACGAGGTCAGCGGCGAGTGGGCGTCCACCGCGGTCGGGCTCGACGGGAACCACGCGCGGATCGCCGTACTGCAGACCCCGGACGGGCACGGGCAGATCGAGCTGTTCGAGTACATCCACCCCGAGGCGATCGAGACGGAGCCGACGCGGCCGAACGAGATCGGCATGCACCGGATCGCCTTCTCCGTCGACGACATCGATGTCTCCCTCGCCATCGCCGCCCGGCACGGATTCCATCCCCTGCGCGGCGTCGCGAACTACCGGGACATCTACCGGCTGACCTACCTCCGCGGCCCCAGCGGGATCATCCTCATGCTCGCGCAGGACCTCACGAAGCCCTGATTCCGACCCCCGGGCACGACTTCGGAGACGGCAGGCGACACGCCGCCGCACAGGGCCTGTCGACCGCGCAGCGGATCCGATCTCCGAAACTGTGCCCGGGTCAGCGGGAGGCGAGGGCCTCGGCGACCTGTTCGAGTACGGCGATCGGAGCGCGGATCTCGGACGCGGGAACCGGAGACTCGCCGGTCTCCAGCATCCGGGCGAAGGCGCGGACGCCGGGTCGTACATACCCGGGGCCGATCGGGATCTCCCGGCTCGCGATGCCCCGGCGGCCGACGACGGTCGCCCGGAACGGCACCTGCCGGTCGTCGTCCGGCCGCACGAACTCCAGCGTCACCGGCACCCCGCCGACCCGGTAGCGCGCGACGACGCCGGCCGGCAGGAACTGCACCTCGACGTCCTCCGCAGCGCCCGGCCGCAGCACCTGGGCGAGATCGGCGATGTGGATGCCGTAGAAGAAGATGCCGCTGTACGGGCTGTCCGGATCGGCCGGCCCCGTGACGGTCACCGCCTGGACCTCCCCGATGCGGGCCGCCTCCGCCACGAGTTCCGCGGTGTCCGCGAGCCAGCGGAGCGTGGACGACGAGGTGACGGGCACCCGCCCACGCTGCGCGGCCGCAAGGATCGCGTCGGCATCGACGACGCCGGTCGCGAGCGGCTTGTCGACCCAGACCGGCACCCCGGCTTCCAGGAAGGGGACGGCGAGGGCGGGGTGATCGGCACCGTCGCGGGCGGTCACGATGAGCGCGTCCACCGTGCCGAGGAGCGCGGCCGCCTCCTCGACGACGCGTTCGATGCCGCCGAGTGCCGCCAGCTCCCGCGTGCGCCCCGGCTCCCCCGCCACGAGGGCCGTGATCCGCACGGGCACGTCCGTGGCCTCGGCGTTCAGGAAGCGGACGATCTCCGTGGCGTGGCTGTTCTCGATCCCGACGATGCCGACGCTCTTCATGCGGCCGCCCTCCCTCTCGTGCGGGCCCCCGGCGACCCGCCGTCGCGCAGTAGGCTGAACCCATCATGGACGAGTTCATCCGGGGCTTCTGGAACTTCGCGGGTGACTACTGGTGGCTCGTCTTCCCGATCATGGGCATGGCCGGCGGGGTCGCCAAGGCCTGGGAGCGCGGCTCCAAGCGTCGACACGAGCGCCGGCTGGAGGCCCTGCGCATGAAGGCGCAGGTCAAGACCGCCGAGATCGAGGCGCGCGCGGCCGCCCGGCAGGCGAAGCACGGGGGTCCCACCGTCGTCGACACCACGGCCTCCGTGGCGCCCGACGACCTGCTCGCCCGCCTCTTCGCCGAGCACGATGAGATCACCGCGCGGTGGCTGGACTACGAGCTCGACGTCGCCAAGCTCATCGCCTTCCCCGCGATGAGCGACGGCCGCCAGCCGCTGACGGCCGCCTTCCTGCGCGCGAAGAAGACCGCGGACGCGCTGCGTCCGGCCGCCGCCGACGCGAAGCTCGCGGAGCACCAGATCGCGGAGTACCTGCAGGCCGTCGGCGACTACGCGGTCGCGTTCGAGATCGCGGAGAAAGACGCCCGGCGGCTGCGCGACTCGACGTTCACCGAGGCCGAGCGCAAGCGCCTGGACCGCGCGCAGCAGCTCCTCAAGGTCGCCGTGGACGAGTCGGCGACGCAGTCCGAGCGGAACATCGCGTACAAGCGGGTGCGCGAGGAGCTCGACGGCCTCATCCTGCTCTCCGATGAGGCCGTGACCGTGCTCGAGAAGCAGGTGGCGAAGGAGCTTCCGTCCGCCCCTGCCGCAGCGGCGGATCATGCCGACCCCGTTCCGGAGCCGCTGCCCGTGACCGACCCGCGGCGGACGGCGGAGGGCGCATGACTCCCGAGAACGTGACCGGCCCGGTCGCCGTCCACGCCGAGGCCCCGGTCTGGTGGCCCGGGTGGGGCGGCCTGCGCTGGGTCGACGGAGACGCGGGCGACCTGCTCACCCTCCGCGGCGACGAGATCGTCCGCCAGCACATCGACGACGAGTACCTCGCGTTCTTCCGCCCGCGGACGTCCGGGGGCTTCGTGGCGGTGGGCGCGCGCACCCTGTACCTCGCCGACGGCCCCGACGCGGAGGCCCGTCCCGTCGCGACCCTGCTCGACGACGGCCCGGTGCGCATGAACGACGGCTGCTGCGACCCGCGAGGACGACTCCTGGCCGGATCGATGTCCACGGACTCCACCGCGGGTGCCGGGACCGTGCTGCGCATCGACGCCGCCCTCGACGTGACCACGGTGCTCCCCCGCGTGACCTCGTCCAACGGTGTCAGCTACTCCCCGGACGGCCGCCGCGTCTACTACGTGGACACCGACACCGGCCGGATCGACGTGTTCGACGTGAGCGAGGGCGAGCTCCGCGGACGCCGGGTGTTCGCGCACATCCCCGAAGACGACGGCGTGCCCGACGGCCTCACGGTCGCCGCGGACGGCAGCGTCTGGGTCGCGCTGTGGGGCGGGAGCCGCGTGCGGGGGTTCGAGCCGTCCGGGGCCGTGCGCGAGGACATCGTGCTGTCGGTGCCCCAGGTCAGTGCCTGCACCTTCGGCGGCGACGACCTCGGCACGCTCTTCATCACGACCTCCGCGCAGGGCCTGCGGTCCGATCACGGCACCGCCGCGGGGTCGGTGTTCGCGGTGCGCCCTGGGGTGCACGGCCTCCCGGTCCTCCCCTTCGCCGGCTGACCCCCGCGCGGGGTCGGGCGCTCGCGCGGCATCAGGCACTTTTCGCCTCCAGCCGCCTGAGCCCGCGCGGATGCCTGTGTACCCGTGGATGCCTGAGCCGCCGGGCGCTCGCGGCACCAGGCTGTCGCGCGAAAGCAGGCCCCTTTCCCCTCAGCCGCCTGAGCCTGCGCGCATGCCTGAGCCCGCGCGGGCATCCGGGAGAGACCTCTACCCGGGACACGGTTGCACTCAGCGAAAGGAACCGTGCCCCGGGCACAGGCCTCACCCGAGACGGACCCGCTCCGTGCGCTGGTGCTGGCGGCCGAGTCGCTCGATCTCGATGGTCATCTCGTCGCCGTCCTGCAGGTAGGGGAAGCGTCCGGACAGCGCGACACCCTGCGGAGTGCCGGTGTTGATGACGTCGCCGGGTTCGAGCACGAGGTAGTGACTGAGCTCGTGCACCAGCTGGAGCACGGGGAAGATCATGTCGGCGGTGGAGGAGTCCTGCCGCGGCTCGCCGTTCACGAAGGACCGCAGGCGCAGCGCCTGAGGGTCGACCTCGTCCGCGGGGACCAGTGCCGGGCCGAGGGGGTTGAACGTCTCGGAGCACTTCCCCTTCGACCACTGTCCGCCGGAGACCTCGAGCTGGTACGCCCGCTCGGACACGTCGTTCGAGATGGTGTAGCCGGCGATCACGTCGCGCGCGGCCTCGGCGGAGGGCAGGTACCGCGCCGTCCGGCCGATGACGACCGCGAGCTCGACCTCCCAGTCGACCTTCTCGGCTCCCGGCGGCAGGAGCACGACGTCGTCCGGCCCCACGACCGTGTTCGGGTGCTTGAAGAACACCACCGGGTGTGCGGGCGGCTCGGCACCGGACTCCGCCGCGTGCGCCGCGTAGTTCTGTCCGATGCAGATCACCGCGGTCGGCCGTGCCACAGGGGCACCGACGCGCAGCCCCGTAGTCTCCGCCTTCGGCAGCGAGCCGTCGGCGAGTGCCGCCCGCACGCGGGCGATGCCGTCCGCGGCGAGGAACGCGCCGTCGATGTCGCGGGTCAGGGAGCCGAGATCGCGCACCGCGCCCTCGTCATCGCGGACGTAGGGGCGCTCGTGGCCGATCGCGCCGAGTCGCAGCAGTTCCATGGGAGTCCTCTCAGCGCGCGGCCGCGAAGGCCGGGTTGACGATGGGCACGGCCTCGCCGGCGAGCGAGCGGATCACGTTCTCGGCGGCGTGCACGGGAAGATCCGCCAGGGCCTCCGGGGAGTACCAGGCGGCGTGCGGCGTGAGCAGCACGGTGTCGAGCGCCCGCAGCGCGGAGGTGCCGGGGAGCGGCTCCTCCGCGAAGACGTCGAGAGCGGCACCGGCGAGCCGGCCGTCGCGGAGCGCCGCGGCCAGGGCATCCTCGTCGATGAGCGGCCCCCGGCAGGTGTTCACGATCACGGCGTCCCGCTTCATCGTCGCCAGGGCCGCGGCGTCGATGAGATGGCGGGTCTCGTCCGTCAGCGGCACGTGCAGGGTGAGGATGTCGGCGCGGGCGATCGCCGACGGGATGTCCACAGGCTCGCAGCCCGCGTCGCGCACGGCGTCGTCGGAGGCATACGGGTCGGCCACCAGCACACGGAAGCCGAGCGCCCGACACCCGCGGGCGACGATCGATCCGATGCGCCCGAAGCCGAGCACCGACACGGTGGTGGAGGACGGCCGCACGGCGAGCGGCCGGGCGTCGACGGCCTTCCAGACGCCCTCCCGTACGGCCCGGTCGTAGGCGGAGAGGCCGCGGGCCTGGGTCATGATCATCGCGACGGTGTGCGCGGCGACCTCTTCGATGCAGTAGCTCGGCGTGTTCGCGACGGCGATGCCACGGGCCGTGGCGGCCTCGACGTCGATCATGTCGTAGCCGATGCCGACACGGCTGATGAAACGGAGGTTCGGCAGGCGGTCCATGAGGTCGCCGTCGATGCGCGCCCACTGCACGACCAGGGCCTCGGCGTCGGCTCCGGCGGCGGCGATGTCGTCCGGGCTCCCGGAGGCGGCCCGCTCGGCACGGAGGCCGGCGGCGCGGAGGGTGTCTTCGATGACGGTCCCGGGGAGGTCGCAGTCGGTGACGAGGATGAGCGGCGCGGTCATGAATGCGATGCTATAGCATCTAGCAACCTCTCGTACAGCGCTGCCCGGAGAGCCGGTTCTTGCTATAGCGTTTAGTCATGACTGTTCGCCGCGCACTCGTCACGGGCGCCAGTTCCGGCATCGGAACCGCCGCCGCCCTCGAACTCGCCCGCGAGGGCGTCGCCCTCTGGATCACCTACGCCGGACGGGAGGCCGAAGCCGCACGCGTGGCGGAGGAGTGCCGCGCCGCGGGCTCGCCGGACGTCCATGTGTCGCGCCTCGACCTCCGCGACCCCGACTCCATCACGGCGCTCATCGCCGAGATCACGGACGCCTGGGGCGACCTGCACGTCCTCGTCAACAACGGCGGCGTCTGCCCCTACACCCCGTACCCCGAGTTCGACATCGAGGAGTGGGACTTCGTCCTGGAGACGAACGCCCGCGGCACCTTCCTGCTCACCCGCGCGGCGCTCCCCCTGCTCCGGGCCGCCGACGGCGACCGCTCGGTCATCAACATCGCCTCGATCGCCGGGCAGGTCGGCGCGCTGCAGACGGGCATCCACTACGCGGCCAGCAAGGGGGCGATCCTCGCGATCACCCGCAGTTTCGCCCGGCACCTCGCCGCCGAGGGCATCCGCGTCAACGCCGTCACGCCCGGCCCGGTCGCCAGCGCGATCACGGATCAGCTCCAGGGCGAGGGCCGCGCGAAGCTCGAGTCGGGCATCCCGCTCGGTGCGTTCGGGCAGCCGGAGGACGTCGCCTGGATCATCGCGTCGCTCGCCTCGGAGCGGGCCCGCTTCATCACCGGAGCCACCTACGACGTCAACGGAGGAGTTCGCATTGACTGACCGCACCGCCCAGGACCGTTCTGCCCTCGACACCGTCCAGGCCCAGCTCGACGCCTTCAACGCCCACGACCTCGACGCCTTCGTCGCGACCTACGCCGACGATGCCGTGGTCACCGGAGTCGCGCCGGAACCCCTCGTCGGGTCGGCCGCGATCCGCGCCTTCTACGAGCCGCGGCTGCAGAACCCGGAGCTCTCCTGCGTGATCGACACGAGCGTCCTGTTCGGCTCCCGCTGGGTCGTCGCCCAGGAGCGGGTCATCAACGCCGGCGTCGCCACGGAGACGATCGCGACGTTCGACGTGGTCGACGGCGTGATCTCGCGGGCGTCGATGCTCAAGGCCTGACCCGCTTCGAATCGCCCGATTGGCTGTATTTCCGGCCGAAACGGGACCAGTCAAGCGATTCGAAAGGGGTCAGTGGTGCTCCGGCAGCACGGGAGACGACCAACCGGGGTCGCGGCCGAGCTGGGCGGCGCGGGAGACCGAGGCGGAGCCGTAGCGGTCACGGAGCGTATCGAGCACGGTGTCGAGGCGAGACTCGTCGCCCCAGTCGATCGGCAGCTCGGGTGGGACGCTGTCCGCCGCGTCGAGCTGGGTGAGCGAGAGGCCGAGCAGGGTGATGCCGCGGCCGCTGATCTCGGGCTGCGCCGCGGCGAGGAGCGTGCGGGCGACGGCGAGCAGCAGCGCGGTGCGGTCGGTCGGCGCGCGCAGCGACCGCGAACGGGTGGCCTTCGTGAAGTCGCCGAAGCGCAGGCGCAGCACCACCGTGCGGCACACGCGGTCGCCGTCGCGGAGACGCTTCGCGAGCCGGTCGACGATCTGGGTGAGGATGACGTCGAGTTCGTCCGGCGACCGCGGACGGACGCCGAGCGCCCGCTGCGACCCGATCGATCCCCGGCGCCTGGTCGTGTCCACGGGGCGGGGGTCCCGCAGGCGGGCGAGAGCATGGACGTGCGCTCCGGTCGCCTTTCCGAGCATCCGCTCCGCGGTGGCGGCCTCGAGCTCCGCGAGCTCGCCGACCGTGCGGATGCCGTAGCGGTGCAGCTTCTCCGCCGTCACCGCGCCGACGCCCCACAGCCGCTCGACGGGGAGCGGCAGCAGGAACTCCTCCTCCCGGTCGGGCTCGACGACGAGGAGCCCGTCGGGCTTACTCACCGCACTCGCGACCTTGGCGAGGAACTTCGTGCGGGCGACGCCGACCGAGATCGCCAGGCCCGCCTCGGCGCGCACGCGCTCCCGCAACCGGATGGCGATGGCCTCGGGAGTGCCGGCGATGCGTCGCAGGCCGCCGACCTCGAGGAACGCCTCGTCGATGGAGAGCCCTTCCACGAGCGGGGTGGTGTCGCGGAAGATGCGGAAGACATCCTTGCTGGCCGCGGAGTAGGCCTCCATCCGCGGCGGCACGACGACGGCGTCGGGGCACAGCTCGCGCGCCTGCCGGCCGCCCATCGCGGTGCGGACGCCCCGTGCCTTCGCCTCGTAGCTGGCGGCCAGCACGACCCCGCCGCCGACGATCACCGGACGCCCGCGGAGCTCCGGCGCATCACGCTGCTCGACCGAGGCGTAGAACGCATCGAGATCGGCGTGCAGAACCGTCGCTTCCCCGCGCATCCCGTTCTCCCGTCGACGAGCGGATCGTCGCACGGACCGGGAACATCGGCGTGGCCGGAGTTCAGGAGGCCGGGGGCGCCTCGAACCGCTCCCGCAGCGCGGGGTCGAGCGTGATGTCGCCGAACGACGCCGTCCACGCTCCGTCCACCGCGATGGACTGCCCCGAGAGGTAGGGGGCCTCGTCGGAGAGCAGGAACGCCGTCACTGCGGCGACCTCCTCCGCACGGGCGATGCGTCCCATCGGCGGACCCTCCGCGAGCAGGCGCTCCTCCGCCGCAGGGTCGGCCGCCCGCGCGATCTGCGCCTCCAGATGCGGGGTGCGCACGCCGCCCGGCGCGACGGTGTTCGCCCGTATGCCCAATCCGCCATATGTCACGGCGACGCTGCGGCTCAGGGCGTCGATGCCGCCCTTCGTGAACTCGTAGGCCGCGTGGTCCACGAAGCTCGACCGCCCGTGGATCGACCCGATGTTGACGATCGCCCCGGCGACGCCCTGGTCGAGGAACGCGGACACGGCGGCCGAACAGCCCCAGAGGTAGCCGAAGCCGTTGATGTCGACGATCTCGCGCACGACCGTCTCGTCGAGCTCGTGCAGCGGCGTGCGCTTCGTGATGCCGGCGTTGTTGACCCAGCCGGCCAGCGGAGCCCTCGCGCGCGCGGCGGCGGCGGCACGCTCGTGGGCCGTGCGGTCGGAGGCGTCGCCGAGCACGACCTCCGCGACGATGCCCTCCTCCACGGTCCCGGAGCCGGGAGAGCGTTCGAGCCCGACCACGATCCAGCCGTCGGCGGTGAGCCGCGCGGCCACCGCGCGCCCGATGCCCTTGCCGCTGCCGGTGACCACGACGCTGCGCGGGGAATGTGCCATGTCAGTCCCTCTCGAAACGGAAGACGGCGGGATCGAGGCCGAAGCCGAGCCCCGGAGCCGTGGGGGGCGTGACGGTGCCCGCGAACTGCGGCCCGCCCGTGACGAACGAGGGCGCGGGGTCGTAGGGGTTGACGCCGCGGGCGAAGGTCTCCACCTGGATGCCGAGGTGGGTCGTGACCTCGGGGTACACGTGTCCGGACACCGGGACGCTGCGCTCCGCCGCCCAGGCGATGAGCTCGCGCGCGGGGGTGATGCCGCCGACCGCCACGACGTCGAGGCGCAGCGCGTCGACCTCGCCGATCTCGACGAGAGCCCGGAGCACGGCGGGGTCGGTCACCTCGTCGCCCACCGCCACCGGCAGCCCGGTCTCCCGGCGGATGCGGGCGACACCGGCCGCGTCCTCGGGGAGCAGCGGATCCTCCAGCCAGGCAAGGCGCGGGTCGCCCCACTGCGCGACCTCCGCCACAGCGGCCTCCGCGTCGGGCCAGCCGAAGCCCACGTCCACCACGAGTCCGGTCGAGGACGGCAGCTCCGCGCCGAGGATCGCGAGCAGCTCGCGCATGTATGCCGGATCGGGAATGCGCGAGATCTTCACCTGCGCCCAGCCCTCCGCCTGCGCGAGCACCTCATCCGCGACCTCCCGCGGCGTGCGCTGCGGAGACGGATACGCGGCGACGAGCATCCCCTCCCGGGGGACGTCCCCCGTGCCGAGCAGGGTCCACAGCGGCACGCCGGCGCGACGGGCCGCGATGTCCCACAGGGCGATGTCGACGAGACCGATCGCCCGCCGCACGAGTCCCACCCGTCCGACGATCGCGCTGCCGCGGAGCATCCGGTCCCACGCGGCCGCCGGGTCGTCGGCGTCGAGCCCCACCGCGTGCGGAGCCACCAGGCGGTCGACGATCTCCGCCATCGGGGCCTCGCGCGACAGGCAGTAGGCGACCCCGGTGGTGCCGTCGTCCGCCGTCACCTGCACCGCGGAATACTCCCGCCGCGTGACCGTCATCGCGCCGAGCTGCAGCGGTGCCGGAAGGGGGAGGACCGCCGTGGCCGTGTCGATCCGAGCGATGGCGGTCATTCGGGCTTCTTCGCGAGGGGCACGCCGTAGTCGACCATGAACCCGCCGTCGACGTACAGGGTCTGCCCGTTCATGTAGCGCGACTGGTCCGACACGAGGAAGCTCACGGCCGCGGCGATCTCACTCGCGTCGGCCAGGCGCTTCGCGGGGATGCGGGACAGGATCGTGTCGAGGCTCAACGTCCCCTGCTCGACGCCCTGCCGGAACACTCCGGTGTCGACATAGCCCGGGGCGACGGCGTTGACGCGCACCCCTCGCGACGCCCACTCCGCTCCGGCCGTCGAAGTGAGTCCGATGACGGCGGCCTTGGTCGTGGCATACGGCGCCCGCCCCGCGGAGCCTCGCGAGGAGATGGAGGAGATGTTGACGATGCGGCCCTCGCCCCGGTCGAGCATGCGCTTCCCGGCAGCCTGGAGCGCGGAGAACACCCCGTGCAGGTTCACGTCCACGACCGCGGACCACTCGTCCCACGTGAGGTCTTCGATCCCGCGATGCCGCTGGATGCCCGCGTTGTTCACGAGCACCTCGATGGGCCCGAGCTCCGCCTCGATCTCGCCGAAGACCCGGTCGACGGCGGCATGGTCGGTGACGTCGAGCTCCCGCCACAGGATCCCGGCGGGGTTCTCGCCCGCGGTGAGCCCGGGGACGCGGTCGGTCGCGACGACGAGGTAGCCGTCCGCGGAGAGCCGCTGTCCGATCTCCCAGCCGATGCCGGCCGAGCCTCCGGTGACGATGGCGACGGGGCGCGCGGTCATGTCTCTCCTCTACCTCGGGGATTTGCTATAGCAACTCTATCCCGTTCGAATCGCGCAACTGGTTCGATTTCGGCCGGAAATGGAGCAAAGTGGGCGATTCGAAAGGCGGAACTACCCCAGCAACCCGGCCACGACCGACACGGCGTGGGACTCCAGGAGCTCCAGGGCACCGGGGGCCAGGGGCGTCTGCCAGGACTGATAGGCGCCGCGGTCGTAGGCCTCGCGGGTCGGGAGATACACGAACCCCGGGCCGTTCGTGAGGTTCATCACCACGATCGGCGTCTCCGGGAACCGCTCCCGCAGGGTCGTCTGCAGCCGCGAGTACGCCTCGCCCGGATGCCCCACGATCACGGCGTCTCCGAGCCGCCACGCCCACACGGGATGCGACACGGTCGGACCGTCGATGTAGCCGTCACGGAGATTCCGCGCCCGTCCGAGGCGCTCCTCCCGCGACCGGGGGTCGATGTCCTTCCACTCCTCGGCGAGCTCGTCCAGGGTGGGCAGGTCGCGCAGCGGCAGCTCGACCGCCGAGACGACTCCCGCCGCCCCGTCGCCGCCGTCCGCCGGGGTCCCGGTCCAGATCGCGAGCGGAGCCCCCGACTCCACGACCCCGTCCAGCGTCAGCTCCTCGCCGGGTACCGGGAGCCCGTCCAGCGCCGCGAGCACCGCGTGCCCGAGTGAGCGTCCGTGCCGGTCGGCCACCGCGACGTCGCCGGTGTACTGCTCCCGAGGGGCCAGCTCGCCCGAGGCCCCCTGCACGAAGAGGCACGGTGCGCCGATCGCGGCCTCCACGATCTCGCGCATCGCGCCGACGTAGTCCGGAGACACCTCTCGGTGCTGCCAGGCCAGGGTCGTCGGGTGGCAGGCGTAGTTCACCAGCGTCGCCCGCACCTCCCCGTTGATGCTGATCCGGCCGATGGTCACCGTGTCGTCGGCGGTGCCCTGGGGGTTGTAGCCGACGAGCGCGCGGCCGTCGAGGTCGAGCTCCCGCTCCGCCGCGAGGGTGCAGGTGCCCGTGGTCCACTCGATCAGTCCCGGTCGCGCAGCCTCCAGCGCCTCCCGCCCGGCGGCGATGCCCGCGGCAGCAAGAGCCTCCAGGTACCCGGGGATGAGTTCGCCGCCCGGCAGATGCGCATCCGCGGCGCAGAGCACGGCCCCGGCGTGGGTGTGCGAGAGGGAGAGCATGAGCTGATCGGCATCGAGGCCCAGACCGTCGAGGATCGCCCCGCGCACGCCCTGCTCATCGGCGACTCGGCGCCACCAGGTGCCGTCGACGGCGAGCAGCACCCGGGGCCGCTCGTCCGCGGCCACCACCGCGAGCGCGGTCAGCTCGAACGGCCGATGCGCCCCCTCGGACCGCTCCCAGTCGGCCGGGCCCCAGTTCTTGGCGCGGATGCCGACGGGCGGCGTGATGTCGCGCCGGGCGACGCCGATGCGCGCCCGCGTGCGGGGGATGCGGATGCGGTCTCCGAGGTGCGTCGCCGCTGCGGTGTCGTTCACGCGTGGTCCTCCCTGATGTCCATGATGCCGCCCGTCACGCGCTCGCCAGCACGTCCGCGATGACGACGCGCGGTCCGGCTTCCGGCAGCGCCGTCTCGACGCCGCGCTCGACGGTGTCGCTGTAAAGCAGCGTCGACGGCTCGGCGAACCCGTCCGCCAGCCGCAGTCCTCCGCCGACGAACTGGCTGCCGGTGACGCGGGCGTGGTTGACGCCCGTCCCGATGTCGAGGTGGGCCGCGCCCCGCGGCACTGTCGAGGTCACCCCGCTCACCCGCCAGGTGACGACGCCGGCACCGGCAGTCCTGCTCAGCAGCGCGCCGTCCGTCCGCTCCGTGGACAGCTCGACGCCCTCCAGAGCGACGAGCTGATCGCGCACCGCGGTCGCGGTCAGGCGCACGTCGCGCACGGAACCGCCGCGGATGGTGACCGTGGCGGCGCCGACCTCGAAGGGCGCACCCGCCGCCGGGCCGCTGAGGCGGCAGTCCACGAACTCGACCGGCCCGGACCCACGGGCCTTGACCCCGTCGATCCCGGTGATCGTGCAGTCCACGAAGCGCACGGGAGCCGTGACCGGGGTCTGCACGAGCACCTGGTCCTTCGGCAGCGCGAAGGTGGAGTCCGCGATCACGGTCGGCCGCGACGAGCGCTGCGACCGCTGTCCGATCGCCAGAAGTCCCGCGGTGCACCCGCGCACCTGGGCGCCGTCGGCGTTGATGGTCATGGTCGCCTGCGGATCGAAGGTCGAGCGGCCGATGACCCGCACGTTCTCCAGCGTCAGATCGCTGATCTTGGTGCCGGCGACGAACCAGGAGCAGACGTGGTCGCGCACCGTGATGCGCTTGGCGGCCGTGCCCCACTGCGCGCCGGAGTTGGCGATGTCCATGAGCCCGGAGTTGCCGATGAAGGTGAGGTCGTGCTCGTACTGGCCGTGCGTGGTGAAGGGGTTGCCGCCCTGATCGTCGCCGTCGCCGTGGCAGTTCTCGACGATGCAGTACGCGCTGGCGGTGAGGTCGTTCAGGTGCCGGGCGTTCGACGAGGTGCAGTCGCTGACCCGTCCATAGAGGCTGTAGATCTGCTGCGTGAGGTAGCCCGCGCCGCCGTAGAACACGGTCGGCGGGTTCTCCACCGAGCAGCGCTCCGTCGTGAAGTGCGTGTTCCAGCGCCGCATGATCACGGGCCACCAGGTGCGGCTCGCGTGCACGTCGGCGACGTCGCAGTGGATCGCGTACTCGAAGGCGATCGGGTGGGAGCCGGTGAGCTCACGGGAGTCGGGGAAGGAGCCGTCGGTGGGACCGTCGAAGGGTCCGGCGCCGAGGAACCGCATGTTCGCGATGCGCACGCCCGCGACCGGTTCCATCTGCCGCCAGACGAGCTTTCGCCCCTTGTCCAGCGGCCAGCCGTTGAGGTAGTCGATGCGGATGTGGGTGGCGTCGATCTGCTGCGTCACCTGCACGAACCGCTGCAGCTCGCGCTCGTCCGCCCCTCCTCCGGCGACCGGATCGCACTGCACCGCCCACCAGGAATCGACGGGGAACCGGGAGGCATCCGGCACGGCGACCGCGTCGGTCAGCTCGGGCCAGGCCTCGGCCAGCGCATGCTCGACCGTGACGTCCTTCGACACCCCGGTGAAGAACATCACGGCGCCGAACGGGTTGTCGTGCGTGTTCTTCTCGATGCCGTCGGTCGTGATGAGGTTTCCGCCGAAGTCGATCTCGACGTACGACCGGGTGAAGCGGTGCCGTCGCCGGAACAGCAGATCCGTGCTCGCCTCGATCCGGCGGATACGGGGATCGTTCACCATCGCGGCGAGCGCATCGTCGGCCGGCTTCTCCGGTCCCGTGATGCCGAAGACCCGGAAGTCGACCGTCCCTTCATGCTGCAGGATCCAGCGGGTGTCGCGCTTCCCCGCGATCACGGTCCCGCCGTTGGGCGTGGTCTTCGCGTTCTCGCTGCCCACGTACACGAGCAGCCCGGCGTCGCCGGGCTTCCGGTACCCGGCGACGACCGCCACCTCGCCGTCGCGGGCCCGCAGGCGGCCCAGATCGGCGACGGACTCCGCTCGCGTGACGTCCTTGGCGCCGGCGACGACCGGGGCGGCCTGCGCTGGTGCCGTGCTCGCGAGCGCGCCCGCTGTGCCGAGCGCGACCGCGCCGAGCCCGGCCATGAGCGCGCGGCGGCCGGCGGACCGCACCGCCGCGCCGACACCCGCGGTGTCCGCCGCGGGTGCCGTCCCCTGATCCGTGATGGTCATCATCGTCCTCCTCGTCCGGCGGTCGTCGCGGGGACCGCGCCCGTCTGCCCGCCGTGGGTCTGCCAGAGCGCCGCGGCCTCCGCACGCCGTCGGCGCTCGAGGACCGGGTCGGCGACGGGGATCGCCGCCATGAGCCCGCGCGTGTACTCGTGCTGCGGATTCGCGAAGAGCGCGTCGCGCGCGCCGATCTCGACGATGCGGCCCTGCTGCATCACGGCGACCGTCGAGGACATGTACCGGATCACCGCCAGGTCGTGGCTGATGAAGAGGTAGGTGAGGCCGAGCTCGGCCTGCAGCTCCCGGAGCAGATTGAGCACCTGCGCCTGGATCGACACGTCGAGCGCCGACACCGATTCGTCGAGCACGAGGAAGTCCGGCTCCAGCACGAGCGACCGGGCGATGGACACGCGCTGGCACTGCCCGCCGGACATCGAGCGCGGCAGCCGGTGCGCGAACTCCTCGTCCAGGCGCACGCGGTGCATGGTCTCGCGCACCTTCTCGGCGCGGGAGGCCCGGGTGCCGATGCCGTGGGCGCGCAGCGGCGCCTCGATGATCTGCGCGACGGTCTGCCGCCGGTTCAGCGCCGAGAAGGGGTCCTGGAACACCATCTGCATGCGCTTGCGCAGCCGCCGCAGCTCCTCGCCGCGGAGGTCGTGCGGACGCTGCCCGTCGAAGACGACCGTCCCGCCGTCGATGCCGCCGAGCGCGAGCACGGCCTTCGACACGGTCGACTTGCCGGAGCCCGACTCGCCGACGAGCCCGACCGTCTCGCCACGCCGGATCTGGAACGACACGTCGTCGACCGCGGTCACCCGGCGTCCGGAGCCGAGCGTGAACACCTTCGACACGCCCTGCACGTCCACCAGCACGTCGCCGGACTCCCGCGCCCGGTCCACCGCGCTGATCGACCCGGCCTCGGCGAGCGGCTCCGTCCCGCGTTCGAGCACCTCCGCGGCGGTGCGGATGGGCTGCTGCACGTCCACCGTGAGGTCGACGACCGCGCCGAGGAGCGCCTGCGTGTACGGGTGCTCCGGGGCCGCGTAGATGCGGTCGACCGGGCCCTCCTCGACCACGCGCCCGTGCCGCATCACGTGGATGCGCTCGCAGAACCCGGCGGCGACGCCGAGGTCGTGCGTGATGAGCACGACCGCGGTCCCGTGGTCCTCCGCGAGCCGGTCGAGGAGGTCGATGATCCGGGACTGCGTCGTGACGTCGAGGGCCGTGGTCGGCTCGTCCGCGATGAGCACGGCGGGCCGGGACGACATGGCCATCGCGATCATGACGCGCTGCCGCATCCCGCCGGAGAACTCGTGCGGGTACTGGCCGAGACGCTCCTCAGGGAGCGGCACCCCGACCTCGGTCAGCAGCTCGACGGCCCTGGCGCGGGCGGCCGCCGCCGAGACCCGGTCGTGCAGCCGGATCGCCTCGACGAGCTGGTGCCCGATCGTGCGGACCGGGTTCAGCGACGACATCGGGTCCTGGTAGACCATCGCGATCTCGCCGCCGCGCACGCGGGTCATCTCCCGCGGGCTCAGCGTGAGCAGTTCGCGGTCGCGCAACCGGATGCTGCCGCCGAGGGTCGCCCCGTCATTCAGCCGCATGATCGACAGCGCCGTGAGCGACTTGCCGGAGCCGGATTCGCCGACGAGGCCGATGCGCTCCCCGGGCCGCACCGCGAACGTGATGCCCTGGACGGGCGTGACGTCCCCATAGGAGACGGTGAGGTCCTGCACCTGCAGGACGGGCATGAGGTCGGTCATCGGCCCCTCCCCTTCCGATCGCCGCCGAACTGGTCGGCGAGCACGTTGAGCAGCCAGATGGTGACGAAGATGAACAGGGCGGGGAACAGCACGTATCCGATGGACTGGTACATCTTCTGGTAGCCCTGCTGCACGAGCGTGCCCCAGGTGGCCTCGGGCGGCGCGATGCCGAGCCCGACGAAGCTCATCGACGCCTCCAGGAGGATCGCGTTGGCGGCGTTGATGGCCGCCTGCACGACGATCGGCCCCTTGGCGTTCGGGAGCACCTCGGCGAAGAGCAGCCGGCGCCGGGTCGAGCCGAACGCCACAGCGGCCGTGAAGTAGTCCTCCTGCAGTTCGCTGAGCACCGACGACCGCACGAGCCGCGCGGTGGTCGGCGTGAGGAGCACCCCGATGATGACGGCGAGCTTGACGGGGTCGGCGCCGAACGCGGAGATGAAGACGAGCGCGAAGAGGATCTGCGGGATCGCCATGACCGTGTCGGCGAGACGCATGAGGATCTCATCGACCCAACCGCGTCCGAACGCCGCCGCCATACCCCAGGCGATGCCGAGGACCATGGCCACGAGCGTCGCGCCCCCGGCGATGAACACGGTGAGCTGGCCGCCGTAGAGCACGCGGCTGAAGAGGTCGCGGCCCAACTCGTCGGTCCCGAAGAGGTGCGCCGCCGAGGGACCGGCGAACCGGTCGGACGACTGCGCCGCGGGATCGTACGGGGCCAGGAGCGGGGCGAGCACGCAGGCGAGGACGATGATCGCCAGCAGCCCCAGCGGGATCCAGGAGGCGACGGCGACCCGTCGGCGGGGACGCGCGGAGCGCAGCGCGAGGGTGAGGGTGTCAGCCACGGCTGCTCCTTGCACGAAGACGCGGATCGAGCACCCCGTAGAGGAGGTCGACGATGAGCGTGGTGAGGATGAACATCGCGGAGATCAGCAGCACGACCGACTGCAGCACCGCGTAGTCCCGCTTGAAGACCGCGTCGATCGCGAGCGAGCCGAGCCCGGGGACGCCGAACACGTACTCCACGATCACCACGCCGCCCAGGGTGTAGCCGACGATCAGGCCGAGCATGGTGAGCCCGGGGATCAGGGCGTTGCGGAGCGCGTGGCCGAGCACGACCCCGCTCGCCGACTGTCCCTTGCCCTTCGCGGTGCGGATGTAGGGGGCGTCCAGCACCTCGACCATCGAGGCCCGGAGGAACCGCATGAGCAGCGGCGCCGCCGCGAAGGCGAGGGTGAGACCGGGGAGGATCATGCGCACGAGGTTCTCGGCGGGGTCCTCCGCGAACGGCGTGTAGCCGCGGGCCGGCAGCACCTTGAGCTGCACGGCGAACACGACGATGAGCACGATGCCGATGAGGAACTGGGGAAGGGCCATGCCCGCGGTCGAGATCGCGGTGAGCACCCGGTCGACCACGCCGAGCGGACGCAGCGAGGCGAACACGGCGGCCGGGGTGGCGATGAGCACGGCCAGGAGCACGCCGATGAGCGTGAGCTCCAGCGTCGCGGGAAGGCGCTGGGCGATGAGCTCCGTCACCGAGTACTGGTTGAAGTAGGACTGACCGAAGTCGCCCGTGAAGACGCCGCCGATCCAGCGCAGGTACTGCTCGATGACGGGGGCGTCGAGGCCGGCCTCCTCCCGGAGCCGGGCGATGGTCTCGGCATCCACGCCCGGCGTCGAGCCGAGGCGGGTGATGACGGGGTCGCCCGGCAGCAGCCGGAGCACGACGAAGACGAGGAGCGAGGTGGCGATCAGCATCGCGATGCTGATCGCCACCCGCCGGAGGACGGAGAGGACCACGTCAGCCCTTCAGCTGCGCGCCCTCGAGGTGCAGCTGTCCGCCGCCCTCGACCCACACGCCGTCGACCGCCGTGCTGGTGGCGGTGACGACCGTCGACTGCAGGGGCACGATGAGCGGCACCTGCTCGTTGATGATGGTCTGCACGGTGCCCCACTTCGCGGCCCGCGCGGTCTCGTCCGGCTCGGCCACGGCGTCGGCGAACGCCGTCTGGAAGTCGGGGTCGACCCAGTTGCACTCGCACCGCCCCTCCAGGTAGAAGTTCAGCGAGTAGGCCGGCTCGGGCGGGGTGGACTGGAAGTTCGGCACGATGTACCCGGGGTAGCTCTTGCCCGCGGGGTAGAACGCGTCGACCCAGGTGCCGATGTCGTTGTTGTCGATGGTCAGCGTGATGCCGATCTCCTTCAGGCTCGCCTGCAGGATCTCGCCGCTCGTGTTCCACTCGGGGTACTGTCCGGCGACGCCCCACCAGGTGAGCGTGCTGCCCTCGGTCACCCCGGCCTCGGCGAACAGCTCCTTCGCCTTGTCCAGGTCGTAGGAGTAGTCGGTCAGCTCGCCGCCGAACCAGGGGTTCACCTCGCCGAGCGCGTTGTTCGTCGGGGAGACCGTGCCCTGGCCGTAGTAGGCGGCGTCGAGGATGGCCTCACGGTCGGTCGCGTACGCGAGGGCCTGCCGGGCGCGCACGTCGTCGAAGGGCGGCGACGTCGTGTCGATCTCCCACGACGGCCACTGGCTCGGGTTCTCGGGCTTCACCAGGGCGATGTCGCCGCCCTCCAGACCCGCCACGTCGCCCTGTGGCACGGACCACAGCACGTCGATGTCGCCGGAACGCAGACCGGTGACGGCGGCGGTGGACTCGGCGGCCTTCACGATCGTGATCTCGTCGAGCGCCGGAGCCTCGCCGAAGTACTCCGGGTTGGGGACGAGCGTGAGGCTGTCGTCCGGAGTGAAGGCGTCCACGACGTACGGACCGGTGCCGATGGGCTCCTTGTCGATGGTGTCGAGTGCGTCGACGTCGATCATCTTCACCCAGACGATACCCGCGGGGAAGGTCGCGATGGGCTCGGACAGCGTCACCACGACGGTCTTCTCGTCCGGCGCGGTGACGTCGGTGACCATCGAGATCTTGTTCTTCTCCTGCGTCGCCGTGTCCGGGTCGAGGTAGTAGTCGAACGCGGCCACCGCGTCGTCGGCGGTGAAGTCCTCGCCGTTCGAGAACGTCACGCCGTCGCGGAGCGTGAAGGTCCAGGTCTTCTGGTCATCCGACGCCTCCCAGCTCTCGGCGAGATCGCCGACGACCTCGCCGGACTCGTCGGTCTTGGTGAGGCCGTTCCACAGCAGCGGGAACAGCACCTCCTCCCACGCGAACGTGCGGATGGCGGGATTGAGCTGCGGGATGCCCTGCGCGGCGGCGACGGTGAGGGTGCCGCCGTCCTGCGCCTGGCCGTCGGGGGTGGATGAGGTGCTGCAACCAGCGGTGATGAGCGCGGCGGTCAGCAGCATCGCTGCTCCGCCGAGCCGAACACGACGACGCGACATGGGTGCCTCCAAGGTCGGGTGGTGCTTCGGGTAAGGGTGTTGCGCTATAGCATGTAGCAAAAGGCAAACGGCGTCTAGAGCGAACCGGGCCGGCGGGGTCACGTTCTCGTCACGACCGCCGGCCCGGACCGGTCACCGGCGGGCGCTGGACGCTTCGACGGCGAGCGCGGGCGCCGTCGTGAAGTCCGTGCGGCGGCTGAGCACGAAGGCGATCGTCGCTCCGAGCAGCGTGAGCCCCGAGATGAGGAGCAGGCCCCACACCGCCGACCCCGTGGTCTCGCTGATCCAGCCGATCGCGTAGGGTCCCGCGAAGCCGGCGAGGTTGCCGACCGAGTTGATGAAGGCGAGGCCGGCCGCGGCCGCCGTGCCGGTGAGCACCATGGGCGGCAGGCTCCAGAACAGCGGGGTGGTCGAGAAGAGCGCCGACATCCCGACGCACAGCGCGGCGAGCGCGAGCACCGGCGTGCCCTGCGCCGCGACCGCCGCGATGAGCGACAGGGCGGTGATGCTGAGCGTGATGCCGATCTGCAGCGGGATGTTGCCCTGCTTCCGGGCGGCGCGCTCCCACGGCAGCATCACGAGGGCCGCGCACAGGTTCGGCAGCGCCACGAGCCAGCCGGTGGTGGCGTTCGAGAAGTCGCCCATGCTCTTCACGATCGTCGGCAGCCACATCCCCAGCCCGTAGGCACCGAACACGACGCCGAAGAAGAGCACGATGAGCGTCCAGAGGCGGCCGTTGCGGAAGACCTCGCCCAGCCGCAGGCGTCCGTGCCGCTGCTCGGTCGCCTGGGTCTCGGCGGCGAGCGTGTCGGTGATCCAGCGCTGCTCGGCGGGGGTCAGCCAGCGCGCGTCCTGCGGGCGGTCGGGGAGCCAGAAGAACACGACGAACGCGAGCAGCACGGCCGGGATGCCCTGCAGCAGGAAGACGAGCTGCCAGCCGTCCAGGCCCCACAGCCCGTGCAGCTCCAGCATCCAGCCGGACAGCGGCGCGGCGACCGCGTTGGCGATCGGGTTCGAGAGCACGAAGACGGCGAGCACCTGCGTGCGGTACTGCCGCGGGAACCACAGCGTGAGGTAGAGCAGCACGCCGGGGAAGAACCCGGCCTCCGCGATACCGAGGATGAAGCGCGCGATCGCGAACTGGGTCGCGTCCTGCACGAACGCGGTCAGCGCCGCGACGATGCCCCACGAGATCATGATGCGGGCGATCCACTTGCGGGCGCCGAACTTCTCCAGGAGCAGGTTGCTCGGCACCTCGAACAGCAGGTAGCCGATGAAGAAGATGCCCGCCGCGAAGCCGAAGGCGGCCTCGGTGATCTGGAGGGCGGCCGTCATCTCGAGCTTCGCGAAGCCGGCGTTGTTCCGGTCGATGTAGGCGACGAGGTAGAGCAGGCCGAGGAACGGACCGAGTCTCCAGATCGCCTTCTTCATGGCGGCGGCTCCCACCGCGTCCTCCGCGGCGCGCGCCTGCGCGAGCGTCTCTCTGCCGGACATGACAACTCCTTCGTCATCGGTTTCGGGTTTTGCTATAGCATCTAGCACCGCGCGGCTCCTGTCCAGTCCCCTGCTCATGCCATAGCATCGACCGAGCGAAGGAGCCCCCGCTCGACGAGCACCGGGCCGCGCGAGATCGAGAAGGGCCCCGGATGCGCAGCGTGTCGGATCAGAACATCGCCGAGCAGGTCACGGACGAGCTGCGGGCGGCGATCCACTCCGGAGAGCTCGCCCCCGGCGAGCGGCTCGTGGAGCGCAAGCTCGCCGACCGTCTCGGCGTCAGCCACATCCCCGTGCGCGAGGCCCTGACCCGGCTCGCCGAGGAGCGCCTCATCACCCGCGAGCCCCGCCGCGGCGCCCGCGTCGCCCAGCTCAGCGCGCAGGACCTGGAGGAGATCTCGAGCCTGCGGATCGTGCTGGAGCAGTTCATGGCGATCCGGGTCCAGGAGCGGTGGAACGACGAGTCGGCGGCCCGGCTGGAAGCGATCATCCAGGCCATGGCGGCTGCGGCGCCGGGCGATGTGGCCGAGGTCCTGCGCCAGGACCGCCTCTTCCACGAGACCCTCGCCGACCTCGCCGAGCACCGGTTCCTCGACGAGCTCAGCGCCCAGCTCCGTGGCCGGATCGCCGGGTTCATCCAGGCGGCCAACTCCGCCCTCGACCCCGCCGAGCAGGAGGAGCACGTGCGCAGCCACCAGCAGATCGTCGACGCCATCGCGACCGGCGATCCGGAGCAGGCGCGCGCAGTGATCACCGAGCACGTGACCAGGGCCGTCCGCCGCATCACTCCGTCGGCCGAGTGAGCGCCGCCGTGGCCGCGCGCACCATCGTCCTGACCGGAGCCTCGGACGGGATAGGAGCCGCCGCCGCCCGCCAGCTCGCCGGATCCCCGCACCGCCTGCTCCTCGTGGGCCGTTCGCCCGACAAGATGCGGGCCGTGGCGGACGAGACCGGCGCGGAGTGGTTCACCGCCGACTTCGCGCGCCTCGACGACGTGCGCGCGCTCGCCGCGCAGCTCGCGGACGCCGTGGGTGCAGCGGGCATCGACGTGCTGGCCAACAACGCCGGCGGCATCTTCGGCGACCGCACCCCCACGGTCGACGGGCACGAGAAGACGATGCAGGTGAACCACCTCGCCCCGTTCCTGCTGACGAACCTCCTGCTCCCGCAGCTGCTCGCCGCCCGCGGCGCGGTCGTGAACACCTCCAGCGTCGCGCATCGCCTCTTCGGGCATCTCGACGTCGACGATCTCGACAACACCCGCCGGTACTCCCCGAACAAGGCCTACGGCGACGCCAAGCTCGCCAACGTCCTGATGGCGAAGAGCCTGCACGAGAAGTTCCATGCGCAGGGTCTCGACGCGGTGGCCTTCCACCCCGGCACCGTGGCGACGAACTTCGCCGCCGAATCGTCGAGCATCATGCGCCTCGTCTACCGCACCCCGCTGCGCCGCCTCGTCCTCATCGGCAGCGACCGCGGCGGCGCGACGCTGCGCTGGTTCCTCGAGGGAACGCCGGGCGAGACCTGGGTCTCCGGCGGCTACTACGACGAGCGCGTCCTCAGCACCCGCGTGAACCCGCAGGTGCACGACCCCGCTCTCGCCGAGGCCCTCTGGCAGCGCAGCGCCGCGCTCGTCGGCGTGGCCGGGGGCTGAGCGCCCGCCGTCTACGCTGGGGCGATGGCGCGCCTCGACTGGACCCAGCTCCCTCCCGCTCTCCGAGCCCGGGTCGAGGGGTTCGCGGGCTCCCCGGTGACACGGGCGCAGTCGCAGGACGGCGGCTTCTCCGCGGGACTGGCCTCACGGCTGACCTTCGCCGACGGACGGCGGCTGTTCGTCAAGGCGGTGCAGGAGTCCGCGGAAGGCACGTTCGCGCTCTACGTGCGGGAGGCCGAGGTGCTCGGCGCGATCCCCCGCTCCCTCCCCGCCGCGCACCTCGTCGACGCCTTCACCGCGGACGGGTGGGCGGTGCTTCTCATCGAAGACGTCGAGGGTCGTCATCCGGAACGCTCGGCCACCGCGCCCGACACCGCGCACGTCTTGGATGCGATCGCCGCCCTGGCCACGGCCGAGGCGCCGCGCACGCTTCCCCGCCTCGCCGACGAGCTGCACGACGACTCCGGATCCTGGCGGCGGCTCGAGGAGGCCGGGCTCCTGGAGACGACCACGCCGTGGTGTGCGCAGAACGTCGACCTCCTCCGCACGGCGGCGGAACGCGTGGGCACCGCGGTCGCGGGCGATCGGCTCCTGCACGCCGACCTCCGGGCCGACAACATCCTCATCGAGGACTCCGGCCGCGCACGGCTGCTCGACTGGCCGTGGGCGGCCCGCGGCGCGGGGTGGGAGGACGCCCTCCTCTACCTGCTCGACCTCCGCGTGGAGGACGCCGCGGCCGAGGTCGATCCCCTGCTCGATCACCCCGTCTTCGCCGGGTCGACCACGCAGGACCATGTCGCCCTCCTGTCCGCCGCGGGCGGCGCCTGGTTCGAGAAGTGCCGTCTTCCCGCGCCGGACGGGATGACGACGCTCCGCGACTTCCAGCGCCGGGAAGCGGTCATCGCCACCGACTGGATCGCCGAGCTCGTCCGCTGATCGCCCCCGAGGCGTGGGCCTCGGCCGTCACCCCTCGGGCTGCGCGCCCGACTCGCCCGCGTGGACGCGTTCGCCCTGTCGGCCGAACAGGCTGAGCACCTCGGCGGGCTCCCCGTCCGCGCTCCCGAACCAGTGCGGCACGTGCGTGTCGAACTCGGCGACCTCACCGGCTGCCATGCGCAGATCGCGCGTGCCGAGGATCAACCGCATGGTGCCGCTGAGCACGTAGAGCCATTCGCGCCCCTCGTGCGCCCGGGGACGCGGATTCACCTGACTCCCCGGGATGAGGATCTTCCAGGCCTGGACCGGACCGGCGTGCGGGGTCAGCGGCACGACGATCCGGCCGTGCACGCGGCGCGGCTTCAATCGCACGCGCGGATCGCCGACGTCGGGCGCCCCGACGAGGTCGTCCAACGGCACCCGGTGGGCGCGGGCGAGCGGGAGGAGAAGCTCGAGGCTCGGTCGGCGTTGCCCGGTCTCCAACCGCGAGAGCGTGCTCGTGGAGATCCCCGTGGCGTCGGCCAGGTCGGTCAGCGTCATCCCCCGCTGCTTCCGGAGCCACCGCAACCGCGGGCCCACGCCGTCGAGCGTCGCGTCGATCTCGTCCCCCTGCACGTCCTCAGTCTGGCCGCATTTCCCAGGAGCAGCAAAGAAGTTTGCCGGCCCGGCACCTCCGGGGCGACTCTCCTGGCATGAAGAGATTCGATGTGCTCATCGTCGGCGGCGGTGCCGCCGGCCTCAGCGCCGCCCTGGTCCTGCTCCGCGCCCGACGCACGGTCGCGATCGTCGATGCGGGGGAGCCCCGCAACGCCCCCGCGGCGCACCTGCACGGCTTCCTCTCCCGGGACGGCGCCGCGCCCGCTGCGCTGCTCGCGAGCGGTCGCGACGAGGTCGCGGGCTACGGAGGCACGATCATCGACGGACGCGTCGCCGAGCTGTCCCCGGGCTTCACGGCCACCCTCGACGACGGGCGACGGCTGGAAGCCCGACGGGTGCTGGTCACCACGGGCCTGCGCGACGAGATCCCCGACATCCCTCGTCTGCGGGAGCGCTGGGGGCGCGATGTGCTGCACTGCCCGTACTGCCACGGGTACGAGGTGCGGGATCGCGCTCTCGGGGTGATCGGCGGCACGGCTGCGTCGGTCGCCCACGCGCTCCTCATCGCCCAGTGGTCCGCCGACGTCGTCTACTTCCCCCACACCCGGCCGCTCACGGACGACGAGCGGGAACGTCTCGACGCGCGCGGCGTCCGGGTGCATCCGGGCGAGGTCTCCCGCCTCATCGTCGAGGCCGACCGCCTCCAGAGCGTGGAGCTGAGCGACGGCACGCACGTCGAGCGCGCCGCGGTGTTCGTCCGCCCCGAGATGCGCGCTCACGACGCCCTCCTCCACGTTCTCGGCTGCGAGACCGACGAGAACGGGTGGGTCCGGCACGATGCCGGCGGGCGCACGAGCGTGCCAGGGGTCTCCGTCGCCGGGAACGTCGCCGATCCGCGTGCGCAGCTCATCACCGCGGCCGGACAGGGCTCCGCCGCCGCGATCGCCCTCAACGCCGACCTCACCGACGACGACCTCGCCGCCCAGCTCGCGACCCACCGCGGCGCCTGACCCCCGAGAGAGAAGGAACACAGCAATGTCCGCAGCACCCGCCCCGACGGCGACCCCCGTCCCCCCGCCCACGCAGCACCAGCTCGCGCTGATGATCTGGATCGCCGTCTTCCCGACCCTCACGGTCTTGAACCTGGTCCTCGCCGCCCCGCTTTCCGGACTCCCGATCGTCGTGCGCACGCTGGTGCTCGTCACCATCGCCGTCCCCCTCGTGATCTACCTGGAGATGCCGCTGCTGCACCGCGTCCGCCGCCGGATCCACGGTCTTGTGACGGCGCGTCGGCGAAGGTAACGTTCTCCCGTTCCTGACGAGAGAAGGCGACGATGCCCCGGACAGATCGACCCCGTTCCACGACGTCCGTGTGGCGCCGCAAGCCCGTCAGCGACATGACGGAGGAGTCGGGCGGGAGCGGTCTGTTCCGGACGCTCGGGCTCTGGCAGCTCACCGCGATCGGCGTGGGCGGCATCGTCGGCGTCGGGATCTTCTCGCTCGCCGGACTCGTCGCCCACGGCGATGCGACGACTCCCGCCGTGGGTCCCGCCGTCGTCCTCTCCTTCCTCATCGCCGGGCTCGCGTCGGCAGCGGCCGCGCTGTCGTACGCGGAGTTCGCCGGCATGATCCCGCGGGCCGGTTCCGCCTACAGCTACGGCTACGTCGCGCTCGGCGAACTCGTCGGCTGGTTCATCGGCTGGGACCTGCTCCTGGAGTACGTCGCCATCGTGGCCGTCGTCGCGATCGGCATCTCCGGCTATCTCGACGCATTCCTCTCCGGATTCGGGCTGGAGCTGCCGACCGCGATCACGGAGACCGCCGACCAGCCAGGGGGTGTGGTCAACATCCCGGCCATCCTCATCTGCCTGTTCGTGACGTTCCTGCTGAGGCGCGGCACCCGCACGTTCGGCCGCTTCGAACTCGTCGCCGTGGCCATCAAGATCCTCCTCGTGGTGTTCATCGTCGTCCTCGGCGTCTTCTTCATCGACCCCGCCAACTACGATCCCTTCCTGCCGAACGGCTTCGGCCCCGTCTTCACCGGTGCCGCGACGGTGTTCTTCGCGGTGTTCGGCTACGACGCGATGAGCACGGCCGCCGAGGAGGCGAAGGACGGGCGTCGGCACATGCCGAAGGCGATCATCCTGTCCCTCGTGATCGCCATGGTGCTCTACGTCGCCGCGACGCTCGTGCTCACGGGCATGCAGAACTACCAGGACATCGATCCGAAGGCGGGCTTCGCCTCGGCGTTCACGGGCGTGGGGCTCCCGGTCGTCGCCTCCGTCATCTCGGTGTTCGCCGTCGTGTCGATCCTCACCGTCATGCTCACGTTCCTGCTCGGCGCCACCCGGGTGTGGTTCAGCATGAGCCGCGACGGACTGCTCCCCGGCTGGTTCGCGCGGGTCGACCGCCGCGGCGTCCCGCAGCGGGTCACCTGGATCGCGGGGCTGGGCGCGGCGTTCTTCGCGGGCGTGTTCCCCATCCGCGCCGTCGCCGACCTCACGAACATCGGCATCCTCGCCGCCTTCGTCGTCGTCTGCATCGCCGTGATCGTGTTCCGCTACACCAAGCCGGATGCGCCGCGGACGTTCCGGCTGCCGTTCATGCCCGTGGTCCCGATCGTCGGCGTGGGCTTCTCGCTCTTCCTCATCTCGCAGCTCCACCCCGAGACGTGGCTCCGGTTCGGGGTCTGGCTCGTGATCGGACTCGTCGTGTACTTCGCCTACAGCCGTCGGCACTCGCTCCTGAACCCGGACAGCCCCCGGCACCGCCCGGGCACGACTTCGGAGACCCCCGGCGACACGCCGTAGACGGGGCCGAGGAGGCGGCGGGTCGCGCCGCAGCTCCGAAGTCGTGCCCGGCGGGATCAGCCGACGACGAGGTTGGCGGTGTCGACGACGCGGTCGCCCTCGGCGGGGAACGCCGTACGGGTGACGCCGGCCTCCACGTTGCCGGTGTGCAGCAGCGTCGACCCGGCCCCGAACGCGTCGTCGCGGAGCTCCAGGGCGCCGCCCTCGAACCGGTTGCCGACCGCGCGGTAGTGGGTCGCTCCGCTCGTCACGGCGACGTGCGTGGTCGTCCCCTCGGCGCGGAAGGTGCTGTCGGAGAGGGTCAGGTGCAGCTCGCCCGCACCCGACCGCGACACCGTCGTCCCGCCCTTCGCCGACACCTCGGATCCCGCGATCTCGACGACCTGACGGTCCTTCCCGGCGGCCGCGATGCGGGCGTTGCGGAGCGTGGAGCCTTCGACGCGCAGCTTCGCCGTCGCCGAGGCGATGGGGGCGGCATCGTCGGCGCCGGAGAGGGTCGAGCCGCGGAAGGTGACCGCACCCGGGCCGTTGATCTTCATGCCACCGACGCGGTTCAGCACCGTGTCGACGAAGGTCACCGGCGTCGTCACCGTCGCGTTGGTGAGCTCGCCGGGAGCGACGAACGTGAAGTGCGAGTCGGCGATCACGGTCGGGCGGGCGGAGTTGTCGGAGGCCTGGGTGATGATGAGCGTGTCCGACGCGGTGCAGCCGCGCAGCTGCGCGCCGTCCGCGTTGATCCACAGCATCCCGGAGCCCGTGAGCGAGGGCTTGCCGATCACCTGCACGTCCTCCAGCGTCAGGTCGGTGATGCGCACGCGCGCGACGAACCACGAGCACACGTGCTTGCGGACGGTGATGCGCTTGGCCGCCGAGCCCCACGCCGCCCCGGAGTTCGCGAAGGTCATGAGACCGGAGTTGCCCGTGTAGGTGAGGTCGTGCTCGTACTGGCCGTGCGTGACGAAGGGACCCTGGTCGTCGCCGTCCCCGTGGCAGTTCTCCACGAGGCAGTAGGCGCTCGCGGTGAAGTCGTTGAGGTGCCGGGCGTTGGCGGTGTGGCAGTTGGCGACGTACCCGTACAGGCAGTAGATCTGCTGCGTCAGGTAGCCGGCGCCACCCCACGTGACGGAGGTCGGGTTCTTCAGCGTGCAGCTCTCCGTGGTGAAGTACGTGTTCCATCGGCGCTGGATCAGCGGCCAGAAGGTCGCCGTGCCGTCGATGTGGTCCACGTCGCAGCGCACCGCGTACTCGAAGGCCAGCGGGTGCGATCCCGTGTACTCGTCCGTCCCCTTGCCGAGGAACTTCAGGTTCGACACCGTCACGTCCTGCACCGGCTTCACGTGCCGCCAGGTCATCGTGCGGTCCTTGCCGAGCGGCCAGCCGTTCTTGTAGTTCACGCGGATGTGCCGACCGTCGACGATCTGGGTCACCTGGACCAGCCGCTGCAGCTCGCGCTCCCAGCGACCAGACAGCGCGTTGACCTCGGCGGCGTACCACTCCCCGACCGCGAAGAACGACGAGTCGGCGACGGGGAAGATGTCGGCGAGGTCGGGCACGTCCTCGCCGAGCTTCGCCTCCTGCACCGCGTCGGTCACCTCGCCGCGGAAGAACATGACGGCCGCGAAGGGGTCGTCCTTCCCGGCGTTCTCGATGCCCTCGGTCGTCATCAGGTGATTCCCGAAGTCGAACGCGATGTTGGACCGGGAGAACTTATGGCGGCGGACGAAGTTGAGGTCGGTGTGCGCCTCCACGCGCCGCACCCGGGCGTCGCCCACCATCGCGTCGAGCGCGTCGTCCGCGGGCGCGGAGGCGTCCATGATGCCGAACTTCCGGAAGTCGACCGTGCCGTCGTGCACGAGCACCCAGGCGCCGCCCTTCGGCCCCGCGAGCACCGTGCCGCCGTTGGCCGCGGGGGCGTCCTTCTTCACGAAGCGGTAGAGCCCGTCACCGCCGTCGCCGGGGGCCGCGTAGCCGCTCGTGCGCACGAGGTCGCCGTCCTTGCCCTTGCGCGTCGCGAGGGCGGTGGCGACGCCTCCGTGCGCGACGTTCTTCGAGCCCGACGACTCCTGCGGCACGACGGGTCCGGCGGCCTGGGCGGCGGCGGGGGCGCCGATCGCGGCGACCCCGCCCAGGGCGGCGGCGCCGAAACCGGCGAGCAGCATCCGTCGACTGCGCATCGCCGCGGTCTCGGTGGTGGTGTCCAGCTGGGTCATGCTCATCCTCCTTGCGGCGTCCTCGCCGCGGTCAGGCGTCCGGCCCTCGGCCGGATCGCGGTCACCGATCAGTCCCCGATCCCCAGCGCTCTCCGAGCGGATGCTCAGAAGTAGTCGCCCGCCGTGAAGTGGCGGATGCCGTCCACCCGGGCCTCGCGGCGCAGCGGGCGGATCATCCCGGTGCGGTCGTCCTGCCGCACGGCCGCCGGAGCGAATGGGCGGACAGCGCGCTCCTCCGCCGCCAGCGCGGGGACGGCCAGCTCGCAGGTGCGGACGCCCGCCGCGGCCCAGTCCGCGGCCACGGCCTCCAGCACCGCGTGACGCACCCCGGCCGGATCGGCCGCAGTGGGATCGGTCGCGCTCTCGTGCAGCAGCCCGACGCCGTCGCGCACCTCCGCCACCGCGTAGCCGACCGTCGCGTCCGCCTCGGCGAGCCGGTACAGCGTCGCGCCCCGCAGTCGCACCTCCGCCATCGTCCAGTCGCGGTCGCCGCGCACCGGGGCGAGCACGACCACACCGGTGCGGGAGCGCTCGTAGACCTCGCGCAGCGGGCCGAGGACGCCGAGTCCCACGGACTTGCGCACGACCGCGGCGAGCTCCACGGCCGTCGCCGACGCCGCCCACGGTCCGGCCATCGTGCGGGGCATCGAGAAGGTCGTGAAGCCGCTCGACCGGTACACCTCGGGGGTTCCGGTGAACAGCAGGGCCCAGTCGGCGTCACCCGCCGCGTCCAGGGTGGCGGCCACGAGCCGGCGGGCCAGTCCCCGGCCCCGAGCCCGCTCGGCGACCGCGACGCTGCCGATCGCGTGCACCCGCGCCACCGCGCCGTCCGACTCCCGCAGGCTCTTCGGCAGTCCGTAGATCGACCCGCACACGCCCTCGTCGTCCTCCGCGACGAGCGTGTGGCTCAGCCGCTCGTCGTCCACGAGCCACTGGTCCGGCGCGAGGGGCGGCGTGAAGGCGGCCGCCCACAGTGCCGCGAGAGCGGGCTGGTCCTCCGCCCGCGCCGACCGCACGACCACGGCGCTCATGCCATCGAGGAGAGCTGGGCGCGGTCGACGGCGTGTGCGAGCGGACGCCCCGCGGCGAAGGCGTCGAGCTCGTCGGCGACGATCCGCCCCTGCCGCAGCCGGCCTTCCCTGGTCCCGGCCGCGCGGTGCGGGGTGAGCAGCACGCGCGGTGCCGAACGGAAGGGACTCTCCGCGGACAGCGGCTCCTCGTCGAACACGTCGATCGCGGCACTCAACCGGCCACGACGCAGTTCGGCGAGCAGGGCGGCCTCGTCGACCAGCCAGGACCGCGCCGTGTTGACCAGGCCGGCCCCGTCCGGCATCAGGGCGAGCTCGCGCGCACCGATCAGGTGATGCGTCTCCGGCAGGGTCGGGGCGTGCACCGCGACGATCTGCGCACGGCGGAGCGCCTCGTCGAGCGTCACGAGCTCCGCCCCGAGGGACGACGCCTCGGCCGCGTCGAGCGTGGGATCGACGAGCAGCGGCTCGGCGCCCAGGGCACGGAGCAGGTCGAGGTACGCCCGCCCGGTCCGGGAGGCGCCGATGACCGCGATGGGGGCGCCGAGGATCTCGTGCTGCACCCCGACGGCCTCCGCGTCCCACCATCCGTCGCCGGCGCGCAGCGCGTCGTGCATCTCCGGCACCCGGTGCAGCAGGGCGAGCGTGAAGGTCAGCGAGACCTCAGCCACCGACCGGGCCATCCCCGCCCCGGCCTGCGTCACCCGCACGCCGCGGTCGAAGAGCGCGTCGGTCGCGAACGGCTTGATCGTGGCCCCGGTGTGCGCGATGAGCTCGAGCTTCGGAAGGGTGGCGAGCACGGCGTGATCGAAAGGACCCACGCCCCAGCTCGTCACCACGACGCGCGCCTCGTCGAGCACCGCATCCGCGAGTCGGTCCACCCGCACGAACGTCCCGCCGAGCCGCGCCGCGACGGCCTCCAGGCGCGCCGCATCGTCGGGCGAGAAGAACTCGGCGAACAGCTCCGCGGAGACGACCGCGACGACGGTCGGAGCGCTCGTCCCGGCGGTCATCGCAGCCAGGCCTCGAGGTTCTCGGCGATGAACGCGTCGTCGTTGAGCTCCGGATACGCCTGCCGGACGCGGGCGATCTCCTCCGCCTGTCCCGGGGAGAGGCCCTCGGCCGGGTCGAGGCACCAGGTGCCCTCGAGAAGCCCCTGCTGGCGGAGCATCTCGTGCACCCCGGCGATGACCCCGTGGAAGTCGTTGCCCGGGTCGAACACGGCCTGGTTCACGTCCACCATGTCCGAGGCACGGCGTCCCACCTCACGGTAGGCCTCCGCGTCTCCCGCCAGGGCGCGATGCACCCGCTCCAGCAGCGCGACCGCCGCGTGCGTGCCGACCGCCCACTGGCCGAGCAGCCCGCCGACGAACCGGAGGGTGCGCCGCCCGGACGGGGAGTCCACGTGGAACTCGGAGAGCAGGTCGGCGACGATCGCGTCGTCGTTGCCCGTGTACAGCGCGATCTCGTCGGCGCGGCCCGAGGCGGCCACGCCCCGTACGAGCTCCAGCGTGCGATAGCGGTCGAAGGGAGCGGCCTTCACCGCGACGACGGAGGGGATCGCGGCGAACTCCCGCCAGAACTCGCGGTCGAGCACGGGTCCGCCGATCGCGGTCTGCAGGTAGAAGCCGACCAGCGGCAGCACCTCGCCGACGGCGCGGGCGCGGTCGAGCAGGGCACGCTCGTCCGCACCCGCGACGCGGGGACTCACCAGCACGGCGTCGTAGCCGAGGGAGCGGGCGAGCTCCGCCTCGGCGACCGCCTGAGCCGTGTCGCCCGCCACGCCGGCGATACGGACGAGGGTCGCATCGTCGCGGGCGTCCATCTCCTCCGCGGCCAGTGCGAGCACCGGCTCGAAGAGCGCATGCTCCGGGTCGCGGATCTCGAACTGCGTCGTGTGCACGCCGACGGCGAGGCCGCCGGCCCCGGCGTCGAGGTAGTAGCGGGAGAGCGCCCGCTGCCGCCGCTCGTCGAGCGTGCGCGCGGCGGTGAGGGCGAGCGGATGGGCCGGGATCACGGCACCGCGGGCGAGGGTCGCGGCGGCCTCAGGGCGCAGCGACGGCACGGTCGCCGTCCGCGCAGCGGCGTCGGTCATCAGAACTTCCCGTCCCGGACGGCCCACTTGGTGGGCTTGGCGATCATGGGCAGCCCGTCGCGGATCCAGCCGGCCTGCATGCGGATGAGCTCCTCGGCGGAGACGGACGGGTAGCCGAACAGGGCCATGCAGCGGCGGGCGTCGCTGAGCAGCGCGGTCGGCTGCGGCTCGTCGACGATCTCGACCTCCCGCTCGAACAGCTCGCCGAAACGATGGGCGATCGAGGAGACGCTGAGCAGCTCCGGACCGGTGAGGTTGATCACGAAGGGGTCGGTGGAGGCATGCACGAGGCTGCGCAGCACGACCTCGTTCGCGTAGCCCTGCCAGATCACGTTGACGTTCGCGGTGGCGACCGAGACCGGCTCGCCCGCGTGCACGGCGCTGCCGATGTCGGCGAGCACCCCGTAGCGGAGGTCGACGGCGTAGTTCAAACGGATGATCGCGACCTTGGTGCCGCGCTCCTGCGCCCCGAACTCGAACACGCGCTCCCGACCGAGGCAGGACTGCGCGTACTCGCCGATCGGCGCGGGCGTGGTCTCCTCGGCGGCACCGCCCGAGGTGGCAGGGACGAACGGATACACGTTCCCGGTGGAGAGCACCGAGATCGCGCTGTCGCGGTAGCGGCGGGCGATGCGGTCGGGAAGAGCCGCGTTGACCTCCCACGCCCAGGAGGCGTTGGTCGCGGCACCGAACTTCGCGCCCACCATGAACACCACGTTCGGGGCATCGGGGAGACCGGCGAGGTCGTCGTTCTCGATGAGGTCGAACGGCACGACGCGGACCCCCGCGGCCTCCAGGCGCTCGCGGATGGCGGCGTCGCCGAAGCGGGAGACCGCGTACACGGCGTCGTCCGTGCGGCCGGCGGCGTCCAGGCCGCGCCGGGCGAGCATCGCCAGGGTCGGTCCCATCTTGCCGCCGGCGCCGAGGATCACGAGGTCTCCCGAACCCTGGGAGAGGTCGGCCACGAGCCCGTCGCTCGGGGTGGCCAGCGCCTCCTCGAGCTCGGCCTCGGAGGCGAATGCGTACTGCGTCATTGTCGTGCGATTCCCTTCTTCTCAGCCCTTGATCCCGGTGCCGGTGACGCCCTCCTGCACGTACCGCTGAGCGATGAGGTACGCGAGGAAGATCGGCAGCAGCGCCACGACGGAGCCGGCGAGCATGGTGCTGAGCGGCACATCCTGCTGCTGCAGCGACGAGATGCCCACGGTGAGGGTGAACATCGAGTTGGACTTGGCGATGATGAGCGGCCAGAGGAAGTCGTTCCAGTGCCAGAGGAAGACGAAGATCCCGAGCGTCGCGAGGATCGGCTTGCACAGCGGCAGCACGATCCGCAGGAAGATGCGGAACTCGCCGGCCCCGTCGATGCGGGCGGCCTCGAAGAGCTCGTCGGGGAGGCCCTGGATGAACTGGCGCATGAGGAAGACCGCCTGCGCGTTCGCGAGCGTCGGCAGGATGAGGCCCCAGTAGGTGTCGATGCCGCCGAGGTTCGCCATGAGGATGAACGTCGGGATCAGCGTCACGTGGAACGGCACCATGACCATCGCCAGGAACGACCAGAACATGACCTCCTTGCCGCGGAAGCGCTTCTTGGCGAAGGCGTATCCGGCGAGCGCGGAGAGGAACAGCACCGCCACGACCGACACGAGCGAGTAGACGAGCGTGTTGAACAGCCAGACGAGGATGTTCTGCCCGGCGAGCACCTGCTCGTACGCCTCGAACGAGATGTCGTTCCAGGGGAGCAGCGAGCCGGGGAGCTCGACGAGCATGCCCGGCTTCAGGCTCAGCACGACCATGGCGTAGAAGGGGAAGAAGCTGAGGATGCCGGCGATGCTCAGCCAGATCCAGCGGACGGCGATGCCCCAGCCGGTCGGCTCGAGCGCGCGGAACGAACGGCGCTTCCGCGCGGCGGGACGGGTCGCGGGCGCCGTCGTCTGCGTCGGCGGCTGCAGGAGGGCGGTCATTTCTGCTTTCCGATCACGAGGCGCTGGATGAGGGCGACCACGAGGGTCATGAGGAACAGGGCCACGCCCACCGCGGCCGCGTAGCCGTAGTCGAAGTAGCGGAAGCCCTGGTCGTAGAGCATGTAGACGAGGGAGTAGCTGGCATTCGCCGGCCCGCCCTGGGTCATCACGTAGATGACGTCGAAGACCTGGAAGGCGGCCGTGGTCTCGATCACCGCGAGGAAGAAGAAGGTCGGGCGCAGGTGCGGGAGGATGATCCACCGGAAGCGCTGCCAGGCGTTCGCGCCGTCGACCAGCGCCGCCTCCTCCAGCTCGCGCGGCACGTCCTGCAGGGCGGCGATGAGGATCATCATCCCGTAGCCGAACCGGGACCAGACGCCCACGACGACGATCGCCGGGATCACGAGCACGGTGCTGCCGAGCCAGGAGCCGCCGAGGCCGAGTGGGGTCATCAGCGCGGACCAGGGACCGTTGGCGGAGAAGATCCAGACGAAGATCGAGCCGGCCAGCACGAGCGAGGTGATGACGGGGAGGAAGAAGATCGAGCGGAAGAACCGGGCGCCGCGGAAGGCGCGGCGCACGCCGAGGGCCATGATCGTCGACAGCACGAGCGCGATCGGCACCGCGAAGACCGTGTAGATGAGGGTGGTCCCCAGCGCCCGCCAGAACAGCGGGTCGGCGACGAGGCGCTGGAAGTGGTCGAGGCCGCGCCAGGCGATCTCGCCGGAGATGTCGTAGTCGAAGAAGCTCAGCGCCACACCCGCGATGCTCGGGCCGAAGCGGAAGGCGATGAACAGCAGGAAGGCGGGGAGCACGAACAGGAACGCGACGCGCGCTTCCCGTCGGGCGAGCACCCGGGCGACCCGTCCTGCGGGCTTCGGCGCCGTGGTGGCCGTCGTCATTGTCGATTCCTCACGTGGGGGGCGGGAGAGAGGGGGCGTGCGGCGGGTACCCGCACGCCCCCGGGTGTCACTTCTGCAGCAGCGGGGCTGCGGCGGCCGCGGCGTCCTTCAGGGCGTCGGCCGGGGACTTCTGGCCGAGCAGGGCGGCCTGGATCTCCGGCGAGAGCACGCCCATGAGCGCACGGGAGCTGGCGTCGAGCTCGCCCACCGTGGTGTCGGGGACGTACTTCTCGACCTCACCGAGGAGCGGGTCGTCGGCGTACAGCGGCTCGGTGGTGCTGAGCGCGGAGAAGTAGCCGGCGGCCTTGAGGTACGGCTCGACGACGTCGGCGCCGGTCGCGAACTCGGCGAACGCGGCTGCGGCCTCGGGGGCCTTCGAGCCCTTGAGCACGGACAGGGAGCCGACGGTGCCGTAGGCCACGGACTCCTTGTCGGTCAGCGGCGCGAGGACCTTGACGTTCTCCTCGCCCCAGAACGGCGCGACCTCGGTCACGGCGTTGTTCCAGGTGCAGGCGACCTTGCCCTGGGCGATGGCGGTCTGCTCCAGCGGGACGTTGGTGGTGAGGGCCTCCGGGTCGAGCGCGCCCTCCTCGGCCAGGTCGGTCAGGAAGGTGAGCGCCTCCTCGCCGGCCTTGCTGTCGAAGCCGACCTCGCCGTCCTCGGTGTAGACCTCGCCGCCGGCCTGCCAGAGCAGCGGGTAGTAGGTGAGGTTGAGGGTGTTCTCGGCCGACGCCGGGTAGTTGAGGGCGTACATGCCCTTGTCGATGAACGCCGGAGCCATCTCGGCGATGTCGTCCCACGTCTCCGGGTACTCGGTCACCCCGGCCGCCTCGAACGCGGCTGCGTTGCAGATGAGCGGCTGCGCGCTGGTGAGGATCGGGGCGCCGAGGATGTCGCCGCCGAGCGTGACCGACTCCTTGACGTTGGGGAGCAGGTCGCCCTCGCGCTCCTCGCTGAGCAGGTCGTTCAGCGGGGCGATCGACTTCTGGTACGCCGCGAGCTGGTCGGGGATGAGGTAGACGACGTCCGGTCCCTTGCCGGCGGCGATCGCCGTCTGCAGGGCCTCGTCACGGTTCGCCCACGGGAAGATCTCGTACTTCACGTTGACGTTCTCGTTCTCCTTCTCGAACGCCTCGATGGTCGAGTCCCAGAAGTCCTTGTGCACCGCCTCGTCGGCGATGACGGGGTAGAGCCAGACCGTGATGTCCTGCTCGCCCTCTGCGGTGTTGCCTCCGCCGGCCGAACATCCGGCCAACAGGGTGGCGGCCGCGACTCCCGCGACGACGCCGGTGATCTTGCTGACGCGCATGGTGCTCCTTTGCGTAAACCGTGCTGAGTACGGTTCATTATGACATTGCCTTTGGATAATTCGTCAAGCACAAGTTCTCAGAGCCTTGTTTCGGCCGTGTTTCTCGGCCGTGAACAACAATCCCCGATCTGAGAATCGGGTGTGCTAATTTGATCGCACCAACGGCGGAGACGAAGGAGGGACCCGATGGGCGCGACCAGTCCGCTCTCGATCGTGGCGCGGTCGGCACTCCGGCTGCGCGACGCCGGACCGGCGACGGTCAGCGACCTCTCCCGGTCACTCGAGGTCTCCCGCACCTCCGTCGAGAACGCCGTGGCGGTGCTCTCCGACTCCGGCCTCCTCGTCGACGCCCCGGCGCAGGTCGGCGGAGGTGCCGGTCGGCCCGCCCGCCGCTACTCGTTCCACGCCGCCGCCGGTGTGGTGGTGGGCGTGGACGTCGGCGTCGCGAGCGTGCGGGTCGTCGTCGCGGACCTCGCGGGGGTGGTCATCGCTCAGCGCACCTTCCCCGGCGTCGCGGAGCAGCCCGACGGCCCGGCCAAGCTCGCCGCCGTGATCGACGACGTGCGACGCACGCTCGCCCGGCTCTCGCTGCCGCGCACCGGTCTGCGGGCGATCGGCGTCTCCCTGCCCGGCATCGTCGACGACGACGGACGGGTCACCACCTCGGTCGTCATCCCGGAGTGGTCCGGCATCGACATCGGCTCGCAGCTGCGCCAGGCGTTCGGCTGCCCCGTGGCGGTCGACAACGGTGTGCGGCTCGCGGCCGTCGCGGAGCATCACCTCGGCGTCGCGCAGCTCGTCGACGACGTGATCTATCTCTCGGTCGGCAACCGCATCGCCATGGGCCTCATCCTCGGCGGCCGCCCCCGGCGCGGCATCCACAACGCGGCGGGAGACATCGGCCGCCTCGCGTTCCGGGGGCTGAACACCGAGACCGGGCAGATCTCGTGGCGCACCGCCCCGACCGCCGCCGAGGTGTTCGCCCTGGCGCGCAGCGGAGAGCGGGCCGCCCGGGAGGAGCTCGACGGCTTCATCGACGAACTCGCCCATGGGATCGCGACGCTGATCATGACGGTCGATCCGGCCATGGTCGTGATCGGCGGCGGGCTCTCGGCCGCGCACGAGCAGCTGCTCGACCCCCTGCGCGCCGCCCTGCCCGGCCATCTCGGTCTGCCGTTCCAGGTGCCCGTCGCGGAGGCGCGGCTGGGAGCGGAAGCCGCCGCCCACGGCGCCGTCGTGCATGCGTTCCAGCGGCATCCGGGCGACATCTACGGCATCGAGGACATGCCCGCCCCACCGATCACCCCCCTGCCGCACGACCCCGCGGCCGGCGACGACCCCGAGGAGAAGCAGTGAGCACGTTGAAGGTCGGACTCATCGGCGCGGGCGGGATCTCCCGCGTGCACGCCGACGCCTGGCGGGCGCTCGGCGTGCAGGGCTTCGTCACCTCGAAGGAGGGCGCGGAGGAGATCGCCGCCGAGTACGGCTTCGAGGTCGTGGCCGACGTCGACGCGCTCCTGGAGCAGGTCGACGTCGTCGACATCGTCACGCCGAGCAGCACCCACGCCGACTTCGCCCTTCGGGCCATCGCCCGCGGGGTCGACGTGATCTGCGAGAAGCCGCTCGCCGCGACCGCGGAGGCCGCCGCCGAGGTGACCGCCGCCGCAGCCGCCGCGGGAGTGCGGCTTTTCCCCGCCCACGTCGTGCGCTACATGGGGGAGTACGGCCGGATCAAGGCCGGCATCGACGCCGGGCAGATCGGTACCCCCGCTGTGCAGCGCTTCCGTCGCCTGGGCGCCGCGCCGCAGGCCCCCTGGTTCTTCTCGGAGCGGGCGGGCGGCGGCGTCATCCGCGACCTCATGATCCACGACATCGATCAGGCGCTGTGGTTCGCCGGGCCGGTCGACAGCGTCTACGCCGTGCAGAACCCGCCGACGGTCGACGACCGCGTTCCGGCCCCGGTCACGGCGCATGTCGTGCTCACCCACCGCAACGGGGTCATCAGCCACGTGCACGCGAGCTGGGTGCAGCCCGGCATGCCGTTCCGCACGAGCGTCGAGGTCGCCGGTTCCGAGGGGCGCCTGCGCTACGACAGCGCCGAGGACCACACGCTGCGCACCGACGCCGTGCTCGTCGAGGGCGCGACCGACTACCTGCCGCCGATGTCACCCGAGGAGAGCCCGTACTACGCGGAGATCGCCGACTTCGTGGCCGCCATCGCGGAAGGACGCGAGGCCGCCGTCACCCCGGAGGACGGCATCCAGGCGGTCGCGGTCGCCGAGGCCGCCTACGCCTCGATCGCCTCCGGAGCCCCGGTCGCCCTCCCCGCTTCGTCCCCCGCCGTCGCCGTCGCCGAGGAGGCCACCCGATGACCGCTCCCCGTCCGCTGCGGATCGCCGTGCTGTCCTTCGCGCACACGCACGCCCTCAGCTACGTGCACGCGCTGCAGCAGATGCCCGGTGTCGAGCTGATCGCCGCCGATCCCGACGGCGCCTCCGCCCCGGACGACGCTCCGCGCGGTGCCGCCCTGGCCGCGGAGCTCGGGGTGGCCTATGTGGAGACCTACGACGAGGCCTTCGCCTGGGGTCCGGACGCGGTCGTGGTGGCCGCCGAGAACTCCCGTCACCGCGCCCTCGTCGAGCAGGCCGCCGCGGCCGGCGTGCACGTGCTGTGCGAGAAGCCGCTGGCGACGACGGTCGAGGACGCGATCGCGATGCGCGACGCCTGCGACCGGGCGGGCGTGCTGCTCATGGTGGCGTACCCGGTGCGCTTCTCCCCCGCGGTGCGCGACGCCGTCGCCGAGCTGCGCAGCGGACGCCTCGGGACGATTCTCGGCGTCACCGGCATCAACAACGGCAAGCTCCCGCAGGACCGGGCCTGGTTCACCGATCCCGCGCTCGCCGGCGGCGGTGCCCTGGTCGACCACGTCGTGCACTGCGCCGACCTCCTCGACGAGCTCCTGGGCGAGCGGGCGCAGACCGTCCGCGCGGTGTCGAACAGCATCCTGCACGGGGAGCGCGACCTCGCGGTCGAGACCGGGGGCCTCGTGACGATCCAGTACCCGAGCGGCGTGATCGCCACGATCGACTGCTCGTGGAGCTGGCCGCTGAGCTCGCCGACCTGGGGCGGCCTCACCCTCGAGGTCGTGGCCGAGCGCGGGACCGTGACCGTGAGCCCCTTCGCGAAGGGCGTGGCCGGACACGATGCCCACGGCGAGACCTGGACCCCGGTCGGGGCCGACCTCGACGCCCTGCTGCTCGAGGAGTTCGTGCGGGCCGTGCGCGCGGGCCGTCAGCCCCAGCCCGACGCCGGTGTCGGCATCCGCACCGTCGAGATCGTGAAGGCCGCGCAGGAGTCCGCGTCCCGCGCCGGCACCCCCATCCCCCTCTGACCCCCGCCCCGTCCCTCGACCCCCGCACCTCGCGGGATCGAAAACGCTCCCCTTCCGGTCTCCCCCGGCACGTTTCCCGTCCCGCACCGTTCTCCCGCGCCCCGAGCTCCCCCCCTCGCGGGATCGAAAACGCTCCCCGCTCCGCCTCCTCAGGAACGTTCCCCGTCCCGCACGGAGACGGTGCGCGCATGCCGGAGTCCCAGCCCCTGCCGTCCCGGAGCGAGCGCGCCGGCATGAATCCGGCGCGGCGGGCGTTGTACCGAAGGCCGCAGCGACACGGAGGAGACATCATGCGTATCGACCTCGCCGGGAAGACCGCCCTCGTCACGGGTTCCACCCAGGGCATCGGACTCGCCATCGCCACGACTCTGGCCGACGCGGGCGCACGGGTCGCCGTCAACGGCCGGAACCCCGAGACCGTGTCGTCGGTCGTCGCCGCACTGCAGGAGGAGAATCCGGACCGGAACCTCGTCCCGGCTCCGGGCGACGTCACCACGGAGGACGGCGCCGCCCGCGTCCTCGCCGCCACCGGAGACGTCGACATCCTCGTCAACAACCTCGGCATCTTCGGGGCCACCCCCGCGCTCGACATCTCCGACGACGAGTGGCGCCGGTACTTCGACGTGAACGTGCTCGCCGCCGTCCGGCTCATCCGCGCGACCCTGCCCGGCATGACGGAGCGTGGCTGGGGTCGGGTGCTCGACATCGCGAGCGACTCGGCGGTCGTGATCCCCGCGGAGATGATCCACTACGGGATGTCGAAGACCGCGCTGCTCGCCGTCTCCCGGGGCTTCGCGAAGGAGGCGGCCGGCACGGGCGTGACGGTGAACTCGGTGCTCGCGGGGCCAACCCACACCGGCGGCGTGGAGGACTTCGTGTACTCGCTCGTGGACCCGGAGCTGCCGTGGGAGGAGGCCCAGCGCGAGTTCATGCGCGTGCACCGCCCCCAGTCCCTGCTGCAGCGGCTCATCGAACCGGAGGAGATCGCGAACATGGTCGCGTACCTCGCGTCCCCGCTCGCCTCGGCGACGACGGGTGCCGCGGTCCGCGTCGACGGCGGCTACATCGACGCGATCGTCCCCTGACCTTTCGAATCGCGCACATGGTGGCATCTGCGGCCGGAATGGGGCCATTCGGGCGATTCGAAACGGAGGGGTAAGCTGGCCCCGGAGAAGCACGGAAAGGCGGTGATGGCGATGTCCGACGATAGTAACGACGCCGCCCTCGCTGCGTCGCGCTTCCCCGCGCACACGCGTTGAGCTCCTGCTCCGCGTGCGCGCCTCTCGCCTCGCAGTCATCGGCGGCGTCTCCCGCCCCCTGACGAATCCGCACGGACCCTCGCATCCGTGCGCCCGCGAGAACGGAGCCGCATCATGGCGCTCATCGACAACGGCGTGTACGTCCACGGACGTCGCGTGGAGACCCCGAAGAACCTGGACGAGACCTACCGGATGCTGGATGCCGCCGGCGGGATCGCGTGGATCGGCCTGTACCGGCCGAGTCCCGAAGAGGTCGCTTCCGTCGCCCGCGAGTTCGACCTGCATCCGCTCGCCGTCGAGGACGCGCTCTCGGGGCATCAGCGCTCGAAGGTGGAGCGCTACGGCGACACCCTCTTCGCCGTGCTGCGCCCCGCCCGCTACCGCGACAAGGAGGAGTCGATCGAGTTCGGGGAGCTGCACCTGTTCATCGGCCCCGACTTCGTGGTGACGATCCGCCACGCGGAGTCGCCGAACCTCGCCGCGGTCCGCCGCCGGATGGAGGCGAACCCGGATCTGCTCGCGATGGGACCGGAGGCGGTCTTCTACGCGATCCTCGACGAGGTCGTGGACGAGTACGAGCCCGTGGTGGCGGGCCTGGAGAACGACATCGACGAGATCGAGGACCAGCTCTTCGGCGACAGCGACGACGACGCCCTCTCCCGCCGCATCTACGAGCTCTCCCGCGAAGTCATCAACTTCCAGCGCGCGGTGCACCCGCTGAGCGGCATGCTGGAATGGCTGCGCCGCGGGTCGGAGAAGTACCGCATCGATGAGGAGCTGCAGCGCTCCCTCCGCGACGTGCTCGACCACACGATCCGCGTGAACGAGCGGGTCGACTCGTTCCGCGCGATCCTGGAGAACGCCCTCACCGTGCAGTCGGCGCTGGTCGCCCGGCGGCACTCGGAGGCGGGGCTCGCCCAGAACGACGAGATCAAGAAGATCTCCTCGTGGGCGGCCATCATCTTCGCGCCCACGCTCGTCGGCACGGTCTACGGCATGAACTTCGACGTGATGCCCGAGCTGCACTGGGCGTTCGGGTATCCGATGGCGATCGGGGCGATGGCCGCGTTCGCGGTCGGGCTCTATGGGGTGTTCAAGTACAAGAGGTGGCTCTGACGCGCAGGCGGTCACGGGGAACGCCGGAACGCGGCCGGTCTGCGGGCACGGAGCGCGCCCAGGAGCTCCCTCCGGCGTGAAGAACCAGGGCCCACGGCGGGCGAGATGCGCGAGACTGGAAGCATGGCGCTCGATCTCCTCCTGTCCCGCATCGTCGAGAGCGGTCTGCTCGAAGACCCCGTCTCCGAGAACGGTCTCGTCTACGGCCGGGCGAGCCTGGATGCGGCCGGCACCGTCGTGAACGTGAACGTCGACCCCGAGTTGGAGGGCGATGAGACCGCGGAGGACCTGGATCCCGACGAGCTCGTCGCGGCCATCGCGCGCGTGCTCTCGATGAGCGAGAAGCGCTGGCGGGCGATCGTCGAGGAGGTCGCGCTCGACATCGAGGACGCGGTGGAGGACGAGCCCGTCGTCGAACAGATCGACCTGCGGGACGACCTCGAGGCCACCTCGGTCGTCGTGTTCGCGGATGCCGTGCTGCTCGCGTTCGTCGCCCCCAAGCAGTTCCCGGAGTCGCGCATCCTCGTGCAGCTCGACGAGGAGCTGGAGGTCGACGGCATCGAGGTGCGCGAGCCCGACGGCACCGAGGTCATCGACGTCGACACGCTCGACGAGCTGATGGACCTCATCAGTCGCGCCGACCGGGACTGACCCGCCGGAACAGGCATTCACCGGGCAACAGGCCACACCAGCGGTAACTGCCTGACCTCGCGCGAGCGCCTGAGACCCACGCCCCGCGGCAAACAGGACGGGGACGGCGCCGGGGCATTACGCTCCCGCGCGAAGCAGAAGGCGGGCGACGGATAAGCTCTGAGGCGTGCCGATCGCCCCTTCCGCCTCCCCCGCCACCGCCTCCGCCGACCTCGGCCGCCTCGCCGCCGCCCTCCGCGACCCTGCACCGTTGAACTGGATCATCACCGGCGACTCGATCACCCATGGCCTGGTGCACACCCAGGGCGGGCGCAGCTACCCGGAGCACCTCCACGAGCTGATCAGAGGCGAGCTCGAGCGCGTCCGCGACATCGTCCTCAACACCGCGATCAGCGGCAACCGGATCGTCGACATCCTCGACGACTGGGAGCGTCGGGTCGCCGGCTGGCAGCCGGACGTGGTCACCCTCATGGTCGGCACCAACGACGCCTCGGACGGCGGGCCGCGACCGGTGATCTCGCCGGACGACTACGCCGCCTCCCTCCACGACTTCGTGCGCCGGGTGCGCGGGCTCGGCGCCATCCCGGTGCTCCAGACGCCGCCCGCCATCGACGTCCGCAATGCGCCGGAGCGGGCGCGGATCGCCGACTTCGCCGAGGCCGTGCGCCAGGTCGCGGCCGCGGAGGACGTGATCCTCGTCGACCAGCACGCGCACTTCGCAGAGCTGGGCGGTGGCGGCGTGCCGTGGGGCCTCATGAACGACCCGTTCCACCCCAGCGCGGTCGGACACGCCGCCCTCGCTCTGGAGCTCGCCCGCGTGCTCGGCATCGCGCCGGAGGGCCCCCGCGCCCGCACGACCGCCCTCCTCGAAGGCCTGGTCGGCACGGCCCGCGTCTTCGGCTGAGAGGCCCGGATTCACCCGGCCCGGGTGACCGCTCTGGACGGCGGTGACGGCGCGACGCTAGGTTGAGCGCATTCACATCCGACAGTGAGGTGGGGGCATGTCGCACGTCGTCGCAACCGGGGCCGGCAAGGCCATGATGGAACGTCGGAACGATCCGACGCACGAGTACATCCTGAAGCTCACCGGCAAGGAGCGGCCCCGGGTCCTCTTCGTCGGCACCGCCACGGGCGACGACGCCGCCTACATCGTGAGCTTCTACTCCACGTACGACTCCGACAGATGCGCGCCGCACCACCTGCCGCTGTTCCACCGCGCGGTCGACGACCTCGCCGGCTTCGTGAAGGGCTTCGACGTCATCCACGTCGGCGGCGGGAACACCGCCAACATGCTCGACGTGTGGAAGCGTCAGGGCCTCGACGAGATCATGCGCGAGATGTGGGAGGACCCCTCCTCGAACGTGGTGTTCACCGGCGGCAGCGCGGGCGGCATCTGCTGGTTCGAGGGCGGCACGACCGACAGCTACGGGCCCACGCTGCAGGTGCTCCCGGAGGGCCTGGGCTTCCTGCACGGCAGCTTCTGCCCGCACTACGACGCGGAGGACCAGCGCCGGCCCCTCTTCCACGCCTCGCTCCTCAGCGGTGAGCTGTCCACCGGCTATGCGGTGGGCAACCTCCAGTCGCTGCACTTCGAGAACGGCGAGTTCGTCACCGCGGTCAGCCCGGTCGAGAACCCGCTGGCGCTGAAGGTCGAGGCGGTCGACGGGAGGATCGTCGAGACCGAACTGCCAGTGGAGGTCCTCACCGGATCGGCGCCGATCGTGAAGGGGCCGTCGTCGTGAACGACAGCGTCTGGATCCTCGTCGCCGAGCTCATTGTCGTCGTCCTGGCGATCTTCATGGGCACCCGCACGAGCGGGATCGGCCTGGGCGTGTGGGGCCTCGTCGGCGTCGCGGTGCTCGTGTTCGTGTTCGGGGAAGCCCCCGGCAACGCCCCCGTCGACGCCGTGTTCATCGTCATCACGGTCATCACCGCGGCCTCGACCATGCAGGCCGCTGGCGGTATCGACTGGATGGTGTCGGTGGCCGCCAAGGTCATCCGCAAACGGCCGAAGTCCGTCGTGTTCCTCGCGCCGGCGATGTCGTTCCTCTTCACGGTCGGCGCGGGCACCGGCAACATCTTCTATCCGCTGCTGCCGGTGATCTACGACGTCTCGTACCAGCAGAAGATCCGGCCGGAGCGGGCGCTGTCGGTCTCGGCCGTCGCCTCGCAGGTCGGCATCCTGTGCTCTCCGGTCTCCGCGGCCACCGCATCGATGGTCGTGCTGCTCGCACCGCAGGGCGTCGATCTCGGCGGCCTGCTCCTCATCATGTGGCCGGCCTCGATCGCGGGCCTGCTCGTCGCCGCGCTGGTCATGATGCGCCACGGCAAGGACCTCGAGGACGACCCGGAGTACCAGAAGCGCCTGGCGGAGGGACAGATCAAGCCGCCCGTGGTCGACGCTCACGAGAACAAGCTCCCGGCGACCGCCGTGCTCTCGGCCTCGCTGTTCCTCGCGGGCGTCGCGGTGATCGTCTTCTTCGGCCTGTTCGAGAACCTCCGTCCGGTCATCGGCACCGATGACGACGGCGATCCGCTGCGCCTGAGCGTCACCGTGATCATCGAGGTCGTCATGGGCATCATCGCCGCACTGATCTTCGTGTTCTGCAAGGTGAAGGCCGCCGACGTGCCGAAGCAGTCCACCTTCCCCGCGGGCATCGTCGGCGCCATCGCCCTGTTCGGCATCGCCTGGCTCGCGAACACGTTCGTCGCCGCGACCCAGACCCTCATCGTCGACGGACTCGGCTCTGTGGTCTCCGGATCCTCCGCCTTCCTCGGAGCGCTGCTGTTCGCGCTGGCGCTGTTCGCGGTCGCCATGCTCACGACCAGCCAATCGAGCGCCACGAACGCGATCGTCCCGATCGGCATCACGATCGGGCTGCCCGCCTCTCTGCTGGTGGGGCTGTGGCCGGCGGCGATGGGCATCTACACGCTGCCCGCCAACGGCAGCCAGGTGGCCACGGTCGCGTTCGACCAGACCGGGACGACGAAGATGGGCAAGTTCGTCCTGGACCACTCGTTCCAGCTGCCGAACCTCGTCTACGTCGGCACGGCCATCGTCGTCGGGGTGGCGCTGTCGTTCCTGTTCTGGTGACATGACCGACGTCGTCGACCGTTCGGCGCTGCGGCAGTTCCTGCTGGGGCTGGCCCAGGGGATGAACGCGTCGGCGGAGTCCGTCGACCGCATCCGGGACACGATCGCCGAGGTCGCCACGGCGTCGGGCGGAGACGGCGCCGACTTCGTCGTCCTGCCCACCATCATCATCGTGGAGACGGGGGACGCGGAGGAGCAGCGGGTCGCCTTCCGCTCGGCCACGAACGCCTCGTTCCGCTTCGATCAGATCGCCGCGCTGTACGACCTCATCGCGCAGGCGAAGACCGGCGACGTGGACCCGCTGGACGGCATCCGGCGGCTCAACGAGATCGGTGCGATGCGTCCGCGTCTCGGCTGGTTCACCCGGACGCTGGGCCATGCCATCCTCACGACCGGCCTGGCCCTCCTGCTCGCACCGACCTGGCAGGGCGCCCTCGTCGCCTTCGTGCTCGGATTCGGGATCGGCCTGCTCAAACTCGTGCGCTCTCCCACCCTGCAGCTCGTCATGCCCATCGCCGCGGCCTTCGTGTGCGCGGCTGCGGTGTTCCTGCTCGCGGAGGTCATCGAGATCGGCGACCCGATCCGCCTCCTGATCGCCCCGCTGGTCACCTTCCTCCCCGGCGGCGTGCTGACCACGGCGACGGTAGAGCTCGCGGCCGGGCAGATGATCTCCGGTGCATCCCGCCTCATCTACGGGTTCGTGCAGCTCGCGCTCCTCGCCTTCGGCATCCTCGCCGCCGGCGCCGTGGTGGGCGTCTCGAGCGATTCGTACGAGGCCCTCGACGCCTCCTCCTCGTACCTCCCCTGGTGGGTGCCGCTGCTCGGCATCCTCGTGTTCGCACTCGGCAACTACCTGCACTTCTCCTCCCCGCCGTCCACGTTCGGGTGGGTGCTGCTCGCCCTGGTCGTCGCGTACCTCGGCCAGTGGGCGGGAACCGAGTTCATCGACCCGGCGGTCGGCGGCTTCGTCGGCGCGGTCGCCGTCACGCCGGTCGTGTTCTGGATCGCCGGGCTGCGCCACGGAGCCCCGTCGCAGCTGACGTTCCTCCCGGCCTTCTGGCTGCTGGTGCCCGGAGCCGCCGGGCTGGTGGGGCTCACCGAGGCGGTGGCGACCGACAACGGCCTCGCCGACTTCACCGCGGCCCTGGTGTCGGTCATGTCGATCGCGCTCGGCGTGCTCATCGGCACGGCGCTCTATCGTGTCGTGCACCATGGCGCGGAGGAGTTCGTCCAGTTCGCCGTCGCCCCGCCGCCCGCCGAGGACGAGGAGCCCGCGCCGACCCTCTGGCACCGCCTGTCCGCTCCGCTGCGCCGCTTGCGCCGCCGCGATCGCTAGCGGTACACCTCGCGACGGTGGCCGGCGTGCACGACGACGACCGTCAGGATCCCGTCCTCGATCCGGTAGAGCACCCGGTAAACGGGCGACGGGCCCCGCGCCGCGGAGGCGACGCGGGGCCGGGTGCCGATCAGAGCGTGGCGAGGATCTCCTTCATCTCCGCGATCTCGGCGGTCTGCGCATCGACGATGTCCTGCGCGAGGGCGACCGCGTCGGCGTTCTCGCCGTCCGCCACCTCCGCCTCGGCCATCGCGACCGCGCCCTCGTGGTGCGCGATCATCTGCTCCAGGAACAGCCGGGACGCCTCCGGGCCCGCGGCGGCCTCGAGCGCGGCGAGGTCGTCGTCGCTCATCATGCCGTCGCCGTGGTCCATCGCGGCCGGGTCACCCGCCTCGGCACCCCAGTCGTCGAGCCAGCCCTGCATCTTCTCGATCTCCGGACCCTGAGCGGCCGTGATCCGCTCCGCGAGGTCGGCGACCCGAGGGTCGACGTCGTCCTTCGCGAGCACGATGTCCGACATCTCGACGGCCTGCTCGTGATGGACGATCATCATGGACGCGAACATCGCATCGGCCTCGTTCGCGCCGGCCAGCGGAGCGTCCGAGGTGGAGTGCCCCATGCCGGAGTGGTCGGCCGGCCCCGCGGGTGCCGTCGAGGCGCATCCCGCGAGCGCGAGGGTTCCCGCCAGGACGAGGACAGCGGCGGCAGTGGTTCGATTGGTCATTTCTCTCTCATCTCTGTCTGTCGGAAGGGCGTCCGCGGTCGCGGCGCCCGGGCGCATCGGCGCCGATCAGGTCCGACTGATGCAGAGGACGTGGAGTGAGGGAGGACGAAGCGGGGCGGCGGCCGCGTCCACGAGCGAGCGGAGAGCGCGGAGCAGAGGTCCGATCAGGAGAGCGCGAGAGGGGCGCAGCAGCAGGAGGAGTCCGCCGAGCAGGGCGAGGACGCAGGCTGCCCCGCTGTCGTGCGCAGGGTCATCCGGGACGACGGCCTCATCCGCTCCGCCCGCCTCATGCGCTGCCGACGCCGCGGGGTGAGCCGGGGCCGTGTGCCCCGCGACCGCATGCGCCCCCGGGGTGCCGTGGGTGTCGAGGGCGTGCATGCCGAGGAGTCCGAGGAGGACGCCGCCCACGAGGAGGACGGCGAGCAGCGCTCCCTGGAGCACGCGACGACCGACCATGTGCTCATGGTACCCCGTGGGGGTATGTCCACCGGCATGCCGGCTCAGCGGGCGACGCCAGCTCGCCGCAGCAGTCGGCGGACGGCGAGCACGACACCCGCCACCGCGAGCTCCCCCACCACCCGGCCCAACAGCGTGGCGACGAGCACCGGCGGAACGAGGTGCTCGGGCGAGAACACCGGGAGGGCGACGACGAAGAGCACCGCACCGGTAACGGCGCCGGCGAGCAGGACCCGGGCCGGGCGGACGGGGGCGTCCCGCCGGAACGGCAGCGCCAGGTCGAGGACCACGCCGCCGAGGACGAGCGGCACGACGCCGAGCAGCCCGATGGGCGACACCGCGACCGTCAGCACGCCGGTCACGAAGGCAGCCAGTGTCGCCATCCCCGGCACGCGGGTGACGACGCGCGCGAGGAACGGCAGCGCGGTGTGGACGCCCGCGACCACCGCGTACGCGGGAGGGGACGTGGCGGCCAGCACGCTCGTGATCGGCACTACGGCCAGGAAGACGAGGGCCTGGACCGCGCCGAGCGCGGCGCTCACGAGGAGGGCGCTGGTCGGCACGCGGCGGGAGGACACGGGGACTGTCGGACCACTCACCCCTCCGAGCCTAGAACCGCGGGCGGGTTGGATATCGTAGGGGTGGGGATGCGTACCTGGGGAGGGACGATGCCGGCTTTCGGCGCGCAAGGGGACAAGAGGTTGCCGCGGGTTTCCGCGCACGTCATCGGACGTCCGCGGGTGAACGCCGCGCTGGACGAGGGAGCTCCGCTCACACTGCTGCGCGGAGCCGCGGGCTCCGGGAAGACCACCGCCCTCGTGGGCTGGGCTTTCACCTCCCCCGACCGCGTCGTGTGGCTCACGGCCACGCCCGCCCTGGCGACGAGCGCGGCCCTCGCCGCCGCCCTGCTGCGGGTGCTGCGCGGCGCGGGCGAGGCCGTCGGCGGCCGTCATCCCGCCTCGGAAACGGGGGAGGGGTGGCCTGCCGTCGCCCAGTACCTGTGCGATCACGAGGAGCCTCTCGTCCTCGTGCTCGACGACGCCGCCGCGCTCGACCGGGATGCGGTCTTCGACCTGTGCCGCACGGTCGCCGTCCCGCCGCACGTCCGCCTGATCGTCGCCACGAACCGCCCCAGCCCCTTCGACAGCGGCGGCATCGGCCTCGTGATCGACGCCGCGCTGATCTCTCCGGAGGACCTCGCTTTCGACACGGACGAGATCCGCCGCGCGCTCGACGTCGATGAGGACACCGCCGTCGCCGTGCGGGAGGCGACCGAGGGGTTCGCGGCGGTCATCCGCGCCGTCGCCCTCCGCGGACGTGTCCCCGACGGCACGACGATCGTGGAGGTCGCGACCGCGGCGGTCGACGACTACCTCCGCAGCCGCATGGAGGAGGGCACGTTCGGTGCCGGCGTCCTCGAGGGCCTGATCCGGATCAGCATCACGGACACGGTCGATCTGCCGTTGGCGCAGGCTCTCAGCAGTGATCCGGACATCGGCGCCGCCCTCGACGAGGCCGAGGCGTTCGGCTTCGGGCGGTGGTCCACGGAATCCGGGCGCCGGACCTTCACGATCGCCGCGCCGGCTCGCGCCCTTCTGCGCCGCGACCTCCTGGAGCGCTTCCCGGCCGAGATCCGCCTGCTCCGACGCCTCGCGATCGAGGGTGCGCTGCGGCGCGACGCCCCCTTCGAGGGGCTCCGCCTGGCGATGGAGGAGGACGACCTCCACCTCGCCGCCCACGTCATCATGTCGGGCTGGAGCCACCTTCTGGATCACGACGGTCGCCGGGTCGTGGCGCTGCTGGGCGACCTGCCCCTCGCTCGGCTCAAGCAGGAGCCGCTGGTGGCGATGCTGCTGGGCATCTGCCTCAACGCCAACCGACTCCGACGGGTGCGCGGCCTGCAGCTGCTGCGGATGGCGATCTCCGCCGCGAACGCCCGGCGGAGCGCCCTCTCGCCGACGGAGCGCCTGTTCATCTGGACCGCGGAGAGCGCGGCGCTGCGGGTGGTCGGGATGCCCGAGCGGGCCGGGCAGGTCGCGGCCCGCGCGCTCGCGCTGTACACGGAGACCTCGGAGTCGCAGTGGGAGCAGTACGCGATCGAGATGCCGCTGCTCTGCACGCACCTCGGGATCTCGCTGTACTACGGCGGTCGCCGGGAGCAGGCCCTCCGCCTCTTCGCTGAGGCCGCCGCCCTCGCCGCGTCCCAGGGCACGGGCAACGCCTTCCACGCCGTGAGCCTGCTCAGCGGGATCCACGCCCTCAACGGCGACCTCCCGGAGGCGCGGCACTACGTCGAGATCATCCGGGACGGCTCGTGGGACCCCGCGCTGCTGGACGGGTACCGCGGCACGTTCTACCGCGTCGCGGAGGCGATGCTCGCGGTCGAGGAGGGCGACCTCGCTGCGGCCAAGCAGCACGTGCGCGCCTTCCTGCCGCACCGGGCGACGAGCGAGCACTGGACGACGATGGCGGCGGTAGAGGCGTGGATCGCGCTGCACGACGGCGAGGCCGCCGGCGGACTGGAGCGGCTGGAGTCGTTCGCCCGGATGCGCGGGCGCGAGGCCGGGTCGACGTCGGCGCGCCAGGCGCTGAGCCGCCCCCGGATCCTGCTGCACCTGGCGCTCGGCGATGTCCGTGCCGCGCGCGGCATCAAGCAGCGCGACGCCGGGACCGACCGCTTCGGCACCCTCCTGGAACGGGCCAGGATCGCCCTGATCGACGGTCGCGCTCCGGATGCGGTGCGGCTGCTCGCCGCGACGCGCCTCGAGCCGACCACCTCCCGCGAGCGCGCGGAGGCCGCCGCGGTGCACAGTGCGGCGCTCCACCGCGTCAGTCCCGCCGCTGCGCAGGCCGTGACCGAGGCGCTGCACGCTCAGCTCGCCGACCGGGACCTGCGCACTCCGCTGGCTCTGCTCGGTGCCGAGGACTTCGCCGCCGTCCGGGCCGACCTCGCTCCGGTCGGCGACCCGCCGCTGCCCACCCGCTCGGCGTTGCCGTCGTTCGCGGCGCGCCCGAAGCTCTCCTCGCGGGAGCAGGTGGTGCTGCACGCACTCACCACGGGGGCGCCGCTGCCCGAGATCGCCGCGGAGCTGCGGATCTCGCCGAACACCCTGAAGACGCAGCTCCGCAGCATCTACCGCAAGCTCGACGTGGCCAACCGCACGGAGGCGCTCGAACAGGCCGCCCGGCACGGACTCCTCCCGGGATGACGAAGGCCCCGCCCGTCGGAGACGACGGGCGGGGCCTTCTTCGGAAACCGCTAGCTCTGCATGCGGCGACGTCGCACCAGCAGCAGCACCGCGCCGCCGATCAGCAGGGCGATCGCGAGGCCGAGGATCCACGGTGCCAGCTGTCCGCCGGTGAGGGCGAGCGGCGTCAGCACCCGGTTCTCGGTCGTGCTCGTCGGCGGGGTGATCGTCTCCCCGCCCGGCGGCGTGGCCGAGGCGGTGGCCACGTTCCGCAGCGTCGCCCCCGCCGCGTCGGCGTGCACGGTCACCGCGTAGGTGATCACGACGCGCTCTCCTTCGGCGAGGCTGCCCGTCCAGCGCAGCGTCGTGCCGTCGATCGTCGGCGCGGCCACCACACGGTCACCCACCGTGGCGGTCGCCGTGCCGCGGAGGTCGGCATGCCGCAGCACTCCGGTCAGGTCGTCCGTGACGACGACCTCGTCCAGACCCGTCTCGCCGGTGTTGGTGCCGGTGAGCGTGTACGTCACGACGCTGCCCGTCGCGACGGCGGAGCCGGACGCGGGGTCGGACGACTTGACGAACGTGAAGCCCGGGGTGCCGACGGGGTTCACCGTCGTCACCGGCGGCGGGGTCAGCTCGGCGCCGCCGGGAGGCGTGGCCGTGCCCTCGACGGTGTTCGCGATGATCGCACCGCCCGCGTCGCCGTGCACGGTCACCGAGTAGGTGATCGTGACACGCTGGCCGACCGCGAGGTCACCGGCCCAGGTGAGCTCGTCGTCCGCGACGACGGGCTCAGGCGCGGTGCCGTCGCTCAGGGTCGCCGTCGCGTCGCCGTTGTAGGCGGCGTGGGCGAGCACGCCCGACAGGTCGTCGAGGATGCGGACCGGAGTCAGCGCCGTCTCCCCCGTGTTCACGCCGGTCACCGTGTAGGTGACGACGCTGCCCGGGTCGACCCGGGTGCCGGACGCGGGATCGGCGGACTTGCGCAGCTCGAAGCCGGGCTTGTTCACGGGATTCTCGGTCGTCGCCGGCGGCGTCTCGATCGGCGGCACCCCACCCGGCGGGGTCGCCGAGCCGGAGGCCGAGTTCTCGAGGACGGCGCCGCCGGCCTCGGCGCGCACGGTCACCGAGTACGTGATCGTGACGCTCTCGCCGACCTGCAGCGCACCCGTCCAGGACAGCCGGTCCGCGGCCACCGTCGGCGCGGTCGTCGCCGTGCCGCCGATCGTCGCGGTCGCGTCGTCGTTGTACTCCGCGTGCGCCAGGACACCGGAGAGGTCGTCGGCGATGGTGACGGGGTCGAGAGCCGTCTCGCCCGTGTTCACACCGGTCACCGTGTAGGTGAGGACGGTGCCCGGGTCGACCGCCGTGCCCGCAGCCGGGTCGACGCTCTTCGAGACGGAGAATCCGGGCTCGTTGACCGGGTTGGTCGTGACACCGGGCGGCGGCGTGATCGTCGATCCTCCCGGCGGGGTCGCCGTCGCGGACGCCGCGTTCTCGATCACGGTGCCGACGCCGTCGGCGCTCACGGTCACGGAGTAGGTGACGGTCACGGTCTGGCCGACTGCGAGCGCTCCCGTCCACGACAGCTCGGTGCCGTCCAGGGTCGCGGGAGCCGCAGCAGCACCTGCGATGCTCGTCACGGCGTCCGCATTGAACGTCGCGTACGGCAGCACACCGGACAGGTCGTCGGTGATCGTCACCGGATCGAGCACCGTCTGGCCCGTGTTGGCCGCGGTCAGCGTGTAGGTGAGCACGTCACCCGGGTCGACAGCGGTACCGGCGGCGGGGTCGACGGTCTTGGCGAACGTGAAGCCGGGCTCGTTCACGGGGTGCTCCGTGCTCGACGGCGGCGGCGTGATCGGCGTGCCGGGAGTCGTGGGACTCTCGGGGTCGCTCGGGTCGGCGGGGATCAGCGGGGTCGCCTCTCCGGTGGCCGTGTTCGCGATGGTCTCGCCGCCGGCGGTGGCGTCGACGGTCACCGAGTAGGTGATCACGACGTCCTGGCCGGGGCGCAGCACGCCGTTCCACGAGAGGGCGCCGTCGGCCACGCGGACGTCGCCGCGGGTGGCGGACACGTCGTCGTTGTAGGACGCGTGGGCCAGCGCCGCGCGCAGGTCGTCGCCGATCTCGACGGGGTCGAGGACGGTGTCGCCCGTGTTGCGGCCGGTCACGGTGTACGTGATCACGCTGCCGGGGTCGACCCGCGTGCCCGACTCCGGGTCGGCCGTCTTGGTGACGGTGAACCCGGGCGTCGCGACGGGGTGCTCCGTCGTCGCCGGCGGGGTCTCGACCGGGGTGCCCGGCGTGGTCGGGCTCTCCGGGTCGGTCGGGTCGGTCGGGATCAGCGGGGTGCCCTCACCGGACACCGTGTTGCGGAGCAGCACGCCGGTCGCATCCTCGTCCACCGTCACCGTGTAGGTGATGTCGACGCGGTCGCCGGGAGCGAGCGTCCCGGTCCAGGTGAGCGTGGTGCCGGAGAGCGCGACGGATCCGGACGAGGCCTTCGCGTCGCCGCCGTACTCCGCGTTCGCGACGACGGCCGAGAGGTCGTCGACGATGGTCGCGGGGTCGAGGACCGTGTTGCCGGTGTTGACGCCCGAGACCGTGTACGTGAGGGTGTCGCCCGCGCGGACGGCGGTGCCGGAGGCCGGGTCGGCCGACTTCGAGACCTCGAAGCCGGTGTCGACGACGGGGTGCTCCGTCTCCGCCGCGGGCGGGACGATCGGGGTCCCCGGGGTCTTCGCCCCGGAGGGGTCGGCGGGGTCGGTCGGGATCTGCGGCGTGGCCGATCCGGTGACGACGTTGTGCAGCAGGGCCTTCTCGACACCCGCATCCACCGTCACCGTGTAGCGGATCGTGACCGATTCCCCGCGCGGGATGGCCCCGGTCCAGGTGAGGGTGGCGTCGGCGACCCGCACGGAGCCGCGGTCGGCCGTGACGTCGTCGTTGTAGCCGGCGGAGCCGAGCACGCCCGACAGGTCGTCGACGATCTCCGCGGGATCGAGGTCGGTGTCGCCCGTGTTGGTGCCGGTGATCGTGTAGGTGATCGTGTCGCCCGCCGACACGGCCGAGCCGGAGGCGGGGTCGGCCGACTTCGAGATCGTGAAGCCGGAGCCGATCACGGGGTGCTCGGTGGTGACCGTCGGCGGGACGATCGGCTCACCGGGAACCTGCGGCCCGGTCGGGTCGCCCGGGTTCGGGGTGGTCGGGGTGCCCGATCCGGTCACGCTGTTGCGCAGGATCTCGCCGGAGGTGTCATCGCCCACGGTCACCGAGTACGTGATCGTCACGGTCTGTCCGGGCTGGAGCGTTCCGGTCCAGGCGAGGTCGTTCCCGGTCAGGGTCGCACCGCCCGTGGTCACGGTCGTGCCGCCGACCGCGGTCCTGATGTCGTCGTTGAAGGCGGCGTTCGCGAGCACGCCGGAGAGGTCGTCGGTGACGGTCACCGGGTCGAGGACGGTCGCGCCGGTGTTCGTGCCGGTGACGGTGTACTCGATGGTCTGTCCCGGCTCCACCACGGTGCCTGCGGCGGGATCGGAGGTCTTCGCGACCTCGAAGCCGGCGACCGGGTGCTCGGTGGTGACGGCCGGTGGGGTCGTCGGGGGCAGGCCCCCGGGCGGGGTGCCGGATGCGGTGACGCGGTTGGCGATGCGCTCGCCCTCCACGCCCTCGTCGACGACCACGGAGTAGGTGATCGTGAGCACCTGCCCGGGCTCGAGGGCGCCGGTCCAGGCCAGGTCGTCGCCCGTGACGGTGGCGGCGCCGGACGACACCGGGTCACCGTCGATCGCCGTCGCCACGTCGCCCTGGTACTCGGCGTTGGCGAGCACACCCGACAGGTCGTCGGTCACGGTGACCGGGTCGAGGCGGGTGTTGCCGGTGTTCTCGGCCTGCACCGTGTAGGTCAGTCGCTGGCCGGCCTGCACCGCAGTGCCGTCGGCGGGGTCGGAGGTCTTGCGGAGAGCGAGGTCCGGCGCGAGGCGGACGTTCGTGTAGGTGCAGGTGACGTCGGTGCCGAGCGGGCCGGCCGGCTGGGTGACCTGCCCGTCCGCGGTGACGGCCACCGGGGTGGTCGAGCCGTCGGCGTTCACCTGCCGGCAGACGAGGGAGGCGTCGTACTTCGTGAGGTCGGTCGAGCCCGCCGCCGATTCGGAGAGCCGGAAGGTGTCGCCCTGGTTCGTGAAGACGGGACCGGCGTAGTCCGGCTGCAGACCGGAGCGGTCGCCGCGGGTGACGGCGTCGGTCTGCGCGACCTGGTAGCCGGCCGGCGACTGCACCCGGAGGCCGAACTGATCGGTCGCCGCGTGACGGCCCTCGGGGAGGTCCTTCTTCAGCGTCAGCGTGTTCGGGAACGTGCAGCTCGCCATGTCGGTCGGCGAGAAGGTGCCCAGCTGGGTCGTGTTGACCGTCTCCCCGCGGGGCAGGTCGACCTCGATGATGCGGTTGCCGCCACCGGAGACCGAGACGAAGATGTGGCCGAGGTTTCCGAAGGCGATGCCGTTGCCCTGCACGCCGGCGCCCATGTCGTGCACCTGCTTGGCGTCGATCGTCGCGGTGCTGGGTTCGAGCGTGGCCGGGAGGTCGGAGGAGTAGATGAAGTTGTCGGCGACGAGCACGAGCTGACCGGAGGCGCTGAAGGCCATGTCGCCGTTGGCGCCGAACGCGCTGCTGCCCGTGGTCGGACGGAGGGTTCCGACCTGCGTGTAGGTCTGCGGCGTGACGTTCTCGTTCCACGCGTAGAGGTTGATGGCGCCGTTCACCGTGCCGCTGGCGAAGTAGTAGACGCCCGTCACGGGGTGCACGGCGCCGCGCAGCACCGAGGAGTTCAGCGTGAACGTCGTCTGCGCGGTCGTGTCGGTGACGCGGTCGTGCTTGGCCAGCGTCTTGGTACCGGCGGCGTTGGTGACCGTGTAGGCGTACCGCCCGGTCGAGGAGAGGCCGAGGGCGTTGTTCGAGTGGTTGGTGCCGAGGTTGATGGAGCTGAGCGTGCCGCCGTCGCCGGGGGCACCGCCCTGCTCGTTCACGGCGAACTCACGCACCTCGGTGGCGCTCTGCACGTACACCGCTCCCGGCGTGCACAGGAACGGCTCCGCCGCGGCGGCCGGTGCGGCGGTCAGCGTCCCGCCGACGACGATCATCGACGACGCGACGATCGCCGTGCTCACGGCACCGCCGATCAGCCTCTTCGTCCGGCCCCGCCAGCGGCTGTGCCGCTCCGGCGGAAGGCCATCGGACGTGCGGTCCTTGCGGGCAACACGGAATCCCATGACTGCTCTCCCCATTCATCGCGTTCCGGCACGCATCCGCGCACACGGAAGCCCCCGCCCCCTCAGGCGACCGCCGAGCACCCTTTCGGGCAGGGTGGACTCGGTCCGGGCCTCCGCCAGCCTGCCGGTCCGCCGCGGAGCCCTCCGGCCGAACCGGGGGAATTCACCCCTCCTTTTCACCCCTCCCCTCTCTCCCCTCTCTCCCCTCTCTCCCCTCCTCTTCTTTCCGCCGAGACCCCGGGTTGTCGTCGACACCCCGGGGTCTTCGCGTCGCCACCCAGGGGTCTCGCCGCGTACCCGGGGTCTCGGCGGAAAGAGGGGTGAGAAAGTTCAGTATTCGGTGTTGCTAAGTACCGGTACTCAGTGATACTTTGTACCGGTACCCAGCAACACTGAGTACCGAACGGAAGACACTGGAACGAGAGGAGGGGACGATGGGCAAGCAGATGACCGAGATGCTCAAGGGAACCCTGGAGGGCATCGTGCTGGCCCTCCTCGCCGAGCAGCCGGCCTATGGATACGAGATCACCACGCGTTTGCGGGAGCACGGCTTCACCGACACCGCGGAAGGCACCGTCTACGCCCTGCTGGTCAGGATCGAGCAGAAGAAGCTCGTCGACGTCGAGAAGGTGCCGAGCGAGAAGGGCCCGCCCCGCAAGGTGTACACCCTGAACGCGCAGGGCCGACAGGAGCTGGAGGAGTTCTGGACGACCTGGGACTTCCTCCGCACGCACATCGAACGACTCAACACGAACACCACCAACAAGGAGAACTGACATGGCCGCGAAGTGGATCGAAGCGCTCAGCGGATCGCTCGAGCAGAAGAAGCAGTACAAGCAGGCGAAGGCGCGAATCGAGGCTCTGCCGGAGCCGTACCGCACGGTCGCCAACGCCCAGCACCGCTACACCATGTACTACGGGGGGATCACCGACGGGGACACCCTCGTGCAGATCTTCCTCGACCTCGCCGACCTGTGGGAGCGCGCCGCGATCGACGGCACCCCGATCGACGACATCATCGGCGACGACCCCGTCGAGTTCGCCGAGAACTACGCCGAGGCCTACGGCGGCACGCAGTGGGTCGACAAGGAGCGCGCGCGGCTGAACAAGGCGGTCGCGGAGGCGAGGAAGAAGGAGGACGAGTCATGACGACGCCAGCCCTCTCGGTGCACGGCATCGAGAAGTCGTACAAGGATCTGCACGTGCTGCGCGGCGTCGACTTCGAGGTGGAGCGGGGATCGATCTTCGCCCTCCTCGGGTCGAACGGCGCGGGCAAGACCACCATGGTGCGCATCCTCTCCACGCTGCTGAGGGCCGACGCGGGCACCGCGACGGTGCAGGGCATCGACGTCGCGGCGAACCCGGTCGGAGTGCGCGAGCGCATCAGCCTCACCGGACAGTTCGCCGCGGTCGACGAGATCCTCACCGGACGCGAGAACCTCGTGCTGGTCGCGAAGCTGCGGCATCTGCCCGACGCCGGCGCGGTGGCCGATCGGCTCCTCGCGCGCTTCCGGCTCACCGAGGCCGGCGGCCGCAAGGTCGGCACGTACTCCGGCGGGATGCGGCGCCGGCTCGACATCGCGATGAGCCTGGTCGGCGACCCCGAGGTCATCTACCTCGACGAGCCGACCACGGGCCTCGACCCCGAGTCGCGCATCGAGGTGTGGGACGTCGTGAAGGAGCTCGCGGGCGGTGGCACGACCGTGCTGCTCACCACGCAGTATCTCGACGAGGCGGAGCAGCTGGCCGACCGCATCGCCATCCTGCACGAGGGCCGCATCATCGCGAACGACACGCTCGCCGGGCTCAAGCGGCTGCTTCCGCCCGCGAAGGTCGAGTACGTCGAGAAGCAGCCCACCCTCGAGGAGATCTTCCTCACCCTCATCGGCCCCTCATCCGGAAAGGAGAAGGCAGCATGACCACGCACTTCGCCGCCGACACGGCGACGCTCACCAGCCGCTCCATGCGGCACATCTTCCGCAGCCCCGACACGATCATCACCACCGCGGTCACCCCGATCGCCCTGATGCTCCTGTTCGTGTACGTCTTCGGTGGCGCTCTCCAGCAGAGCACCGGCGCCGAGAACTACGTGAACTACCTGCTGCCGGGCATCCTGCTCATCGCGATCGCGTCGGGCATCGCCTACACGGCGTTCCGGCTGTTCACCGATATGCAGAGCGGCATCTTCGAGCGGTTCCACTCCATGCCGATCGCCCGGTCGAGCGTGCTGTGGGCCCACGTGCTGACGTCGCTCACCGCGAACGCCATCACCCTCGCGATCATCTTCGGGGTCGGGTTCCTCATGGGGTTCCGCACCGGCGCGAGCGTCTGGGCCTGGCTCGGCGTGATCGGCATCCTGATGCTGTTCACACTGGCACTCACGTGGCTGGCGATCATCGCCGGCCTGAACGCCAAGACGGTCGACGGCGCGAGCGCCTTCTCGTATCCGCTGATCTTCCTCCCCTTCATCAGCTCGGCGTTCGTGCCGACCGACACCATGCCGGCACCGGTGCAGTGGTTCGCCGAGAACCAGCCGGTGACCTCGATCGTCAACTCCATCCAGGCGTTGTTCGCGGGGGAGCCGGTCGGGTCCGACATCTGGGTCGCTCTCGCCTGGTGCGTCGGGATCCTCGTAGTCGCCTACGTGTTCGCGATCATCTCGTACCGGAAGAAGGTCAGCTGATCGACGCTCAGCGAGACGGAACGCTCCGACCGGGGACTCTCCCCGGCCGGGGCGTTTCGCCGCGCTCGGCGGCCGTTCGAATCGCCTGAATGGCTCCATCCGGCCCGGATTTGCCGCACAGTGCGCGACTCGAAGTCAGCGGAGGCCGACCGGACCGAGCACCACGCGGCGACCGGACCGCACCCAGACGGCGCCGTCGACACGATGCTCGGCGCGGGTGGTGAAGCGGTAGCGGTACGACACGGCGCGCACCCACCGCGGCCGCTCGCCGTGGAAGGGGTCCACACGCAGCATCCGCAGCGTCGGGGCATCCGCCTCCAGCAGCCGCACGAGGAACACGGAGAACCAGTCGTCCAGCGAGTGCCCGAGCGGCAGGAACCACATGAGCCAGTCCAGCCGCAGGTGATACGGGGCGAACTGCCGCGGGATCCGCCGCACGTCCCCGGGCTTCCCACGGAACTCGTACTCGCGCCAGTGCCGGCCCTCCTCGTCGTCCGACCCCTCCACGACGATCTCGATCCGCTCCCGCGTGACCGTGCCGAAGGCTCCGTAGGCGTTGGCGAGCTGCCAGCGGTGGAAGCTCGCGTTCATGAGCTGTCGTCGCGCGAAGAGGTTGCGCACGGCGGGCACGCTCAGCACGACGAACAGCGCCCCGACCACCGAGGTCACCACGACCCACCACAGCGGCATGCCGGACACCGTCCACGGCAGCGAGGTCTCCGGCGTCCGCTCCGGAGTCCCGATGCCGGGGAGGCCGATCGCGGAGAACCCGAGCACGATCGTCGCCCAGTTCAGCCACGCGAAGTTCCCGGTGAGCACGAGCCACAGCTGCGTCGCGATCACGATCCCGCCCGCGACGGCACCGACCCACGCGACCCCTTCGACAAGCTCAGGGACCCAGCCACCGCTGTCGGGGAGCCACAGCGACAGCAGCGGGGCGAAGAGGAAGAACGGCACGACGAGCTGCGCGACGTGGTTCCCGACGACCTCGAGCTTGTGGAACCACCGCGGCAGCAGATGCGCCTGGCGGCTCAGCGGCCCGGGCATCGGCTGGGTCTCGTGGTGGAAGGTCATCGCGGTGAGGTCGCGCCACTCGCGTCCGCCGCGGATCTTGATCATCCCGGCGCCGAACTCCAGCCGGAACAGCAGCCACCAGAACAGCACGATCACCACGGTCGGCGGCGGCTGGTCGTTCGAGCCGAGGAAGGCCGCGAGGAACCCCGCCTCCAGCAGCAGCATCTCCCACCCGAACGAGTAGAAGGTCTGCCCGATGCTCACCACCGACATGTAGCCGAACCACAGGGCGAGGAAGGCGAGCATCGGCACCCACGGCGGCCCGAGCTGGGGCACCCCGGCGATGAGCAGGGCGGCGATGACGATCCCCGCCCAGGACAGCGCGACCAGACGCCGGTCGGTGTAGCGGACGCGGGTGAAGAGCGTGGGGTGCAGCAGCTTCCGGCGCTCGCGCTTCTGCGCCACCCAGTCCAGCAGCACGGGCGCGGGCAGGAGTCCGTGCTCACCGAGGAGCGGACGGAACTGGTTGAGCGTCGAGACGAACGCGACGAGGTACAGCGCCGCGATGCCCCGCTGCAGGACCTCGCGGGCGAACCCGAAGTCGACCGCCGCGAACCCGTCCACGGCCACAGGCTACGCCGCGGCCGCCCTCCCGATGAGGGGGTTGCGCGGAGCGGAGATCAGTTCTGCATCGCGATCTGCTGCCCCTTCACGAGCGGGTACGCCGCGAGCTCGGAGCCGTCGAGATCCTCCTTGTGCATGTCCACACCGGTGATCTGGCTGTTCTCGTAGGTCGTGTAGTAGTACACGCCCGTCGCGGTGTTGGCGCACGACGAGTAGATGGTGATCTCGTACTTCTCCTCGTCGCCGACCTGCACGCACCCGCGCTGCTGGGCGACAGAGCCGAGGATCTGGAAGAACTGGCTGATCGACTCCGACTCCGACGTCCCGCACACCGAGTTCATGCGCGTGAACACCGCCTTCACGAACCGGGACGACGACGACAGGTCTCCCGGCAGCCCGATCCCGCCCATGCCGCGACTGTAGAGGTCCATCGGCACGTCCGAGGCGAACGTGTTCTCCGGCTGCCGCTTCGAGAGGTGCTGATAGTCGTTGAGCCGGAAGCTCTGGATGTCGAACGTGGGGTTGTTCGTGAGCACGCCCCACGGGTTGTCGTAGACCTTGAGGCCGCCGCGCACGCTCTCGACCGTGATCGATGCGCTCTTGTCGGCGATGATCCAGTGCAGCGGCGACAGCGGGAACTCCGGGCTGAAGTTGATGTCGACGAGGCTCACCGACCGGAGGGCCTCCTTCACCTCGGCCACCGTCTCGAACTGTCCGAGGACCCAGGGGATGAACTCGAACGGCGTGACCTCGGTGTCCCCCGACCCCGGTGCCGGGTAGTGCGCGTTGTCCGGGAAGTTGAGCCCCGCCATGCCGAGCCCCTTCTCGTTGACCGCGTCGTAGTAGAGCGGGTAGCCGTCGGCGATCGTCGCGATCCCGATGATCGCGTGGTGCGTCGGCATCGACGGCAGCCGGTGGAACGGGAACGGGAAGTTCCGCGGTGTGACGGTCACGGTCTCGTTGTACGAGAACTCCAGATCGAGATTCCTCCCGAAGTAGTGGTCGGCGGTCGTGAAGCTCAGTCCTGTGCACATGGTCGTGTCCCCCCATCCGCGGGCCGGTCGACCCGCCGGTTTCGCGCCATGCTTCCACCTTCCGCCCCCGAATGTAAGTGGGGTCACCCATGACGAAGGAGGGCCTCCCGCTGCGGGAGACCCTCCTTCGAGACGTGCGACGGGTGTCAGCTCGTGACGGTCCAGTCGAACTGGTCGCCGTACTCCTCGAGCCAGGCGTCGACCGCGTCGGCTTCCTTGCCCTCGCCGTACTCGTTGACCACGAGGTCTTCGAGCGCGCCGTACTGCTCGTCGTCGAGCTTGATCTTCTCGATCAGCTCCGCCGCCTCCGGGAACTCGTCCGCGAAGCCCGCGGTGCCCAGGAAGTGCAGGCCCTCGGCCTTGCCCATGGCGCCCTTCGGGTCTTCGAGGTCCTTCACGGGGAAGGCGTCGTTGGCCCAGAACGGACGCCACAGCGTGACGACGATGTCCTCCTTCTTGTCGGTCGCGGTCTTGAGCTCGGTGAGCATCGCCGCGGTCGACGAGGTGACGAGCTCGTACTCGCCGTCGAGGCCGTACTCGGGCATCATCTTCTGGGTCTGGGCGGTCAGGCCCGCACCCGGCTCGATGCCGTAGATCTTGCCGTCGAAGTCGGCGCCCTTGCCCGCGAGGTCCTCGATCGAGGCGAGCTCGGAGTACTCCGGCACCGCGAGGGTCAGCTTGGCGTTCTCGTAGTACGTGCCGAGGTCTTCGATGTCGTCGCCGTACTTGTCCATGTAGGAGGCGTGGGTGAGTTCCGGCCACGCCGACGGGTACATGTCGACATCGCCCTGTGCGAGCCCGGTGTAGAGCGGGCCGGCCTCGGTGAGCGTCTTCATCTCGACCGTGTAGCCGATCTTCTCGAGCTGATCCTGGAGGAGGTAGGCGGTGCTGAGGCCGTCGGTCCAGGAGGGCAGGAACCCGAGGGTGATGGTGCCCTTGTCCTCGGCACCGTCGCCGCCGCCGCTCGTGCCACCGGCGCCGTCGCCGCTGCATCCGGCGAGGGTGAGCGCTGCGGCAGCCCCGAGGGCGGTGATGGTCAGGATCTTCTTCTTCATGTGACTCTCTCTCTTGCGTTCCGTATGTGGTTCAGGAGGTGCGGACGAGGCCGCGGGACAGCTGTGCCGGGATCGAAACCGTGCCGGGATCCGCGCCCCAGCGCCCCATTTCCGTCCCGCACCGGACGTAGCGGGGTGGGACGGAAACGGGGACGCGGGGGCTCAGGCGCGGGCGAGCTCGGATTCGGTCGGGGCCTCCTCGGCGGGCACGGAGGCTGCGGACTCCGACGCCACGGGAGCGGAGGGCCGGGACGAACCGCGACCCTTCAGCATGCCGAGGAGCGAGGAGCGGTTCTCGCCGGGCGCGCCCAGAGCGGCGGTCACCCGGTCGAGGAACACGGCGATGAGCACGACGCCCAGTCCGGCCTCGACGCCCTTGGGGATGTTGATCGTCGAGATCGCCTCGACGACCATCTTCCCGAGCCCGTCGGCACCGGCCATTCCGGCGATGACCGCCATCGACAGGGCGAGCATGATGACCTGGTTGACGCCGGCCATGATGGTCGGCATCGCGAGCGGGAGCTGGATGCCGCGGAGGATCTGCCCCGGCGTCGCTCCGAAGGCGTGTCCGGCCTCGACGGTCTCCGCGTCGACGCCGCGGATGCCCAGCTCGGTCAGGCGCACGCCGGGAGGCAGCGCGAAGATCACGGTGGCGACGAGTCCGGGCACCACACCGATGCCGAAGAACACGATCGCCGGGATCAGGTACACGAATGCCGGCATGGTCTGCATGAAGTCGAGCACCGGCTTCAGCGTCGCGCGCACGGTCGCATTGCGCGCCGACCAGATGCCGAGCGGCACCGCGATCAGCACGGCCACGACGGCGGCGACGAGCACCAGGGCGAGCGTCTGCATCGCCGGCACCCAGAGGTCCATGGCGACGATGAGCCCGAACGACAGGATCGTGCCGATGGCGAGCTGCCACGAGCGCACGAGCCAGGCGATCAGCGCCGCGATCACGATGATCACGGCGAAGTGCGGCGTGAGGAGCAGACGGGTGAGACCGTCGACGAGGAAGCTCACCACGAACGAGACCGCGTCGAGCAGGCCGTCGAGGTTGGCGGTGATCCAGTCGACGCCGGCGGCGACCCAGTCGCCCACGGGGATGCGGAAACCGTCCATCAGCGCACCTCCTCCGCCTGTGCCTCTGAGCCGAAGCCACCCTGTGCCTCTGACCCGAACCCATCCTGGGTCCCTGAGCTCGTCGAAGGGCCGGGCTCGGCCGTCCATCCATCGTCGAGCACGGCGTCGATCTCGGCCTGGGGCATGGGGGTCATCGGCAGCAGGATCTCCTCGGTCGCTCCGGGCCCGGGACCGAGCGCCGCGAGCAGGGTGACGCGCGGGATCACTCCCGCGAGGCGGCCGTCGGCATCCGTCACCGCGAGGGGCAGCGGCGACTCGACGGCGGGGACGAACAGGTTCATGAGGACGTCGTCCTCGCGCACGCTCTGCAGCACCGGCTTGATGATCGAGTCGAGGCGCGTGGCGCCCTGCCGCACGAGCTTCACGGCGTCGCGGTCGGTGACCACGCCGACGAGCTGGCGATCCTTGCCGACCACGTAGGTCGCCGACATGTAGGCGTCGCGCATCTGGCGGAGCGCGGTGCGAGGACCGGCCGACTCGGCGACGACGGGGCGCGGACGCTCCATCACGTTGGCGGCGGTGAGCACCCGGGCACGGTCGACGTCCTGCACGAACTGCTCGACGTAGTCGTTCGCCGGGTCCATGAGGATGTCCTCCGGCGTGCCGATCTGCACGATGCGGCCGTCGCGCATGACGGCGATGCGGTCACCGAGGAACATGGCCTCGTTGAGGTCGTGCGTGATGAAGACGATGGTCTTCTGGAGCTTCTGCTGCAGCTCCAGAAGCTGCTCCTGCATCTCGCGGCGGATCAGCGGATCGAGCGCGCTGAAGGCCTCGTCCATGAGCAGGATGTCGCTGTCGGCCGCGAGGGCGCGGGCGATGCCCACGCGCTGCTGCATGCCGCCGGACAGCTCGGACGGCAGCTTGTCGCCCTGACCCTCGAGCCCGACGAGGGCGAGGATCTCCTCGGCCTTGGCCTGGCGCTCGGCCTTGCCGACGCCCTTGAGCTCGAGCGGGTAGGCGACGTTCGCGGCGACCGTGCGATGCGGCAGCAGCGCGAAGTGCTGGAACACCATCGAGATGCGGTCGCGGCGGATCTCCCGCAGGCGGGCGGCCGGAATGCCCGTGATCGGGTCGCCGCCCACGGTGACGGTGCCCGCGGTGATGTCGTGCAGCCCGTTGAGCATGCGGATGATGGTGGACTTGCCCGATCCGGACAGGCCCATGATGACGAAGATCTCACCGCGGTTGACGGTGAAGCTGGCGTCGATGACGGCGGCGGTCCCCGCGTCGGCGACGGCGGCACGGCTCTCCCCTGCCTTCAGCCGGCGGACGGCGGCGCTCGGATTCCTCCCGAACACCTTGTACAGATGGCGCGCTTCGAGTGCTGTTTCGGACACGTTTCCCCTGCGGCTCGGCCTTCGGGTGGCTGAGCCTGCTTCGGTCACGCCCGGGTGATCCTCACGAGGCCGTTCGACGTCTTCGCTGTGGCGGCACAGGCGGCGGATTTCGGATCCGCCGCAGAGGGGATCGACCGTACGCCCACGCCTCTTCGCCGCACAGCTCATCGAAGGAAGGACGTGACCGCGGACTGGTCTATGGGCCGTCAGGCCCGCAGACCAACGTAACGAAATGGCCGGTCAGCGGCAAATCCTGCACTGCGGACGTGCCCGGGTTTCCGGCGCTGACCGGGGGATAGTACGAGCGTCTAGCAATCTCGGCGCACCGTGCTCACGGGCGACGAACGGAGCGCGTCACCGTGAACTTCGGGGTGCGCCGGAGCTGCTCGGTGGGGCCGATGAGCCGTGTCAGCTCGGCCCGGTAGCCGAGGCTCGAGTTGTACACCGTGAACAGCTCCCCGTCCGGTCGGAGCAGGCGCGCGGCGGCCTCGAACAGGCGGGTCGCGGCGCCGGTGTGCACGCTGGCGCCGAGGTGGAACGGCGGATTCAGGAGCACCGTGTCGAAGCTCCCCGCGGCGAGCGCCGACCCCGCGTCGTCGTGGGTGACCTCGACCCGATCGGCCACCCCGTTCGCCGACGCGGTGGCGCGGGCGGAGGCGACGGCGGCGGCCGAGCGGTCCGTGGCGACGACCAGGTCCCGCGGGTGAGCACGCGCCCAGGACACGGCGAGCGCTCCCGTCCCGCAGCCGAGGTCGAGCACGCGGCGGCCGGCATCGTTCCCGTCGAGGTCGAGCACATCGAGCAGCGTGCGGGTGCCGATGTCGAGACGGGGTCCGGCGAAGGCGCCGCCGTGGGCGACAAGGACGAGATCGCCGTGCCGCGCCGACACCGGGAACGGCGGGGACTCCGGTACGGGGAGGGGTTCAGTGGCGACGAGCAGCCGCGACTTCCGCTCGGCGCGCTGCGCCTGCACGTGGGCGAAGCTCCGCGCCAGGACGTCGTTCTGACCGAGGGACATGTGCTTCACGCGGCCACCCGCGACGAGCACCGCGTCCGCGGCGGCCCAGCGGGCCACGGCGTCGGCGATCTCCTCCAGTTCGGCGAGGGCCTTCGGCAGTTGCAGCAGCACCAGTCTCGCTCCGGTGAGCAGATCGGCATCGAGCTCGTGCGGCGCGAACCCGCTGATTCCCAGCTCCTCGGCGTTGCGCGCGAGGGCGCGGCGTCCGGTCGCGAGGTCCTGATGCACCCGGACACCGGAGCGCCCGGCCGCCGTGAGCGCCAGCGTGATCGCGCCGTACTCGTCACCGATCACGACCGTCTCGGACCCCGGCACGTCGAGCGCGAGTGCGCGCTCCACGAGCAGGAGGTCGGTCGCATCGTGGGCCTGGAGGTTGTCCGCCTCGACGTCGGGCCAGCGACGCAGGCGGCTGTAGGGGAACTCCGGCACCAGCCCACTGTACGCGGCCCGCGCCACCCCCTCCCCGTGCACAACTTCGGAGCTGACGGCCGACACGCCGCCGGAACCGACCGTCAGGCGGCATGTCGGCGGAGATCTCCGAAGCTGTGCCCGCCCACATCCAGAGGGGTTGACACCATGGTTGGTTCCGTGGTTACTTAGTTGAGTAAGTAACCACCGAACCACGGAGGACTCGTGATCGAAGAAGGCAAGCCGCTCTTCCTCCAGATCGCCGAGCAGATCGAGGACTCCATCCTCGACGGCTCGCTGGCCGAGGAGGCGCAGGCCCCTTCGACGAACGAGCTCGCCGCGTTCTACCGCATCAACCCCGCCACCGCTGCGAAGGGAGTCGCCATGCTCACCGACAAGGGAGTGCTCCACAAGCGCCGAGGCATCGGCATGTTCGTCTCGGAAGGCGCCAGGGAGCTGCTCCTCGGCGAGCGCCGCGCGGCCTTCGCCGACCGCTACATCGACCCGCTCCTCGCGGAGGCCCGCACGCTGGGTCTCGGCGCGGAAGACCTCGCGGACCTGCTCCGGCAGCGCGCCGCATCCGCCCCCACCCCAGAAGGGAAGAACCCCGCATGACCGCCGTCATCGAGGTGCAGAACCTCACCAAGCGCTACAAGGAGAAGCGGGCGCTCGACAACGTGTCGCTCGCTCTCGAGGGAGGCTCGATCTACGGGCTCCTCGGCCGCAACGGCGCCGGGAAGACGACACTCATGTCGATCCTCACGGCCCAGAACTTCGAATCCTCCGGCACCGTGAAGGTGTTCGGCGAGCACCCGTACGAGAACGCCCATGTGCTCGGCCGGATCTGCTTCGTGCGGGAGAGCCAGAAGTACCCGGACGATGCGACCCCGCGGCACGCGTTCGCCGCCGCGCGCCTGTTCTTCCCGCACTGGGACCAGGGCCTCGCGGACGAGCTCATCGCGGAGTTCCAGCTGCCGATGAAGCAGACCATCAAGAAGCTCTCCCGCGGGCAGCTCTCCGCGGTCGGCGTCATCATCGGCCTGGCCTCCCGCGCCGAGATCACGTTCTTCGACGAGCCGTACCTCGGGCTCGACGCGGTCGCCCGGCAGATCTTCTACGACCGCCTCGTGGAGGACTACGCGGAGCACCCGCGCACGATCATCCTCTCCTCGCACCTGATCGACGAGGTCGCGAACCTCATCGAGAAGGTCATCGTGATCGACAACGGCCAGATCCTCCTCAACGAGGACACGGATGCCGTCCGCGACCGCGCCGTGACCGTCGTCGGGGATGCCGCGAAGGTCGACGCCTGGGTCGGCGATCGCGAGGTGCTGCACCGCGACGAGCTCGGTCGCGTCGCCTCCGTCACCGTGCTCGGCGCCCTCACCGCCGACGATCGCGCGGAGGTGCGGGCCGCCGGCCTCGACCTCGCCCCCGTCTCGCTGCAGCAGCTCATCGTCCGCCTCACCCAGAAGGCGGAGACCCGCTCCGGCACCAGAGCCGACGCCACCACGGAAGGAGTCCGCTGATGCGACGCACACTCAACGTCATCCGCCTGCAGCTCATCAACCGGCAGACCTTCGTCTGGGTGCCGCTGATCATCCTCGCCTCGGCCGTGGTGATCTCGGTCCTCATCTACGCGATGATCCCCGGCGACGCCCCCAAGTACGGCGGAGGCGGCCAGGCCCCGCTGTGGTACTTCTTCGCGATCGGGCTGTCGGCCATGACGCTGACCTTCCCGTTCTCGCAGGCCATGAGCGTCACGCGGCGCGAGTTCTTCATCGGAACGCTGCTGACCGCGATCCTCGGCAGCGCGCTGCTCGGGATCCTCTTCCTCCTGGGCGGCGCGATCGAGCTGGCCACGAACGGGTACGGAGTGAACGGCTGGGTGTTCCACCTGCCGTGGCTGTGGGAAGCCGGCCCGCTCGGCGCCTTCGTCGTCTACTTCACGCTCGCGCTGTTCTTCTTCGTGGTCGGGTTCACCGGCGCGACGATCTACAAGAGCTGGGGTCCGATGGTGCTCACCATCGTCGGCGTCGCCCTGGCGCTCCTCCTCGTGGGGGTCGTGTTCCTCGTGACACGGCTCGAGCTGTGGGGCGACGTGTGGCTCGGCATCCTCGACCTCGGGGCCGTGGGCCTCGCCCTCTGGGGGCTCGTGGTCGTCACCGTCCTCAGCGTCGTCTCCTTCCTCGCGTTCCGTCGGGCCACGCCCTGACGCGACGACCGGAATCCGCGAATGCCGCGGCCGCGCACCCCGCGCGGTCGCGGCATCCGCGTTCGGCCGCCCTCTACCCGGCGACCGGAGCCGGGGCAACCCGGTGGCCGCACGCCGCCTGCGGGCCCTATCCTCGCCGGACAGGACCACCCGACCGCCGCGAGGAGAGGATGACGTGACGCCCGACCTCTCGCGCCTGCGCGTCCGCGAACGCCGCTCATACCTCGCCCGCAGCGTCCGCGAGGCCGTCCGCCCCGCTCGTCTGCTCCTCGTGGCCAAGACAGCACTCGCCGTCGGGCTCGCGTGGACGATCGCGCCGCACATGCCGGGGGTCACCGACGAGTACCCGTATTACGCTCCCCTGGGCGCGCTCGTGAGCATGTACCCCACGCTCATGGGATCCATGCGGTCGAGCCTGCAGACCCTGTTCGGTCTGGCCACCGGCATCGGTCTGGCCGCGCTGATCGTGCTCACGGTCGGGCCGACGTGGTGGACGATCCCCCTCGTGGTCGGCCTCGGCGTCCTCGTCTCCGGCACCGGCTGGTTCGGCGTCGGCAAGGAGTACGTCCCGATGGCGGCGCTGTTCGTGCTCATCATCGGCGGTCAGAACGCGGACGACTACTCCCTCGGCTACCTCGCCCAGATGGGGGTCGGGATCGTCATCGGTCTGGTGGTGAACCTCCTCTTCGCCCCCGCCCCGCTCATCGGATCGGCCGAGGCGCGGGTGGAGGAGTTCCGACGACAGCTCGCCGGGCACCTCCACGACATCGGCTCCGCGGTCTCGGAGTCCTGGCCGCCGGAGACCGCACAGTGGGCCGACGATGCCGCAGCGCTCGCCGAGACCACCGCCGACCTCCGTGCCGCCCTGGCCGAGGCCGACGAGAGCGTCCGCTACAACCCGCGCGCGCGACGCCGGCATGCGGGCACCGCCCACATCCACGAGCAGCTCTCCACGCTCGACCGCATCGCGCACCTCATCCGGGACATCGCCGACGCGACGGCCGACACGATCTGGAAGCGTCCGGCGGCCATGCCCCTGGATCCGGCGCTGCCCGCGCCGTTGTCGGCGGCCTGCCACGCCGTCGCCGACGTCATCGCGGAGGACGACCCCGCCTCGAGCGCGGCGCACCGCCGCCGCGCGGAGGCGGCGCGGGCGATCCGGCTCCTGCTGGAGAAGGTCGACGACCGCACGTTCGACGTGCGCAGCTCGATGGGACCGGGCGTGCTCACGGCGATGCACCTCCGCCGCATCCTCATCCTCAGCGGCGAGCGCCTCGACGACGAAGACGAGTGAGTCAGATGGTGTCGTCGGCGACGACGATGTCCAGCTGCCAGTGACGGCCCGCGGGGTCGGTGTCGTCGTGCGCGTCGTCGGCGGCGGAGAGCACGTCATCGATCTTGTGCATCACGTCGTCGAACTCGGCCTCGGTCAGTCGGATGGTGCGCTGCACGAACGACGCATGCACCTCGGCGGTGCGACCGGACACGTACTCGGGCGTCCAGGCCACCACCCGGCGCAGTAGGTCGACGTGGTCCTCTGCGAGCGCGGCCACCACCGCATCGCCGAGCGCCTCGTCCGCGACCGGATTCTCCGGACCGCCGACGGTGAGGGCCCCCTTGCGTCCCGTCCACACGCGGTCGCGGCGGTCTCTGGCCTGCTCCGGAGCCTCCTCGATGAGCCCCGCCTCGGCGAGCACCCGCAGGTGGAAGCTGGCGCTGTTGGCCGGCACGTCGAGCGCACCGGCGATGTCCGCGGCGCGCAGGAAACCGCGGCGTGCGATGAGGCGGAGGATCTGGCGGCGCAGCGGGTGCGAGTAGGCCTTGAGCATGGCCGAGGTCATGAAGGCGGCGTCCTCCCGAGAGGTCTTCTCCGCGTCGTCAGCCATTCCCCGATCCTAGTCACGCAAATGCGCACGAACAGTTGCGCAATTATTCTTGCGGAACTATCGTCGAGCCATGAGCACGACGACCACGCCGCACCGCCTGTGGCAGAACACGCGCTACCTCACCTGGCTCGTCAGCGACACGAGCAAGGGGCTCGCCTCGGCGCTCTTCGGGTTCGCCGTCCCGCTCCTCGCGCTCGTCATCACGAACGACCCCGCACAGGCCGGCATCATCGCGGGGGCGGGCATGGTGGCACGGGTGCTGCTCACCCTCGTGGGCGGGATCATCGCGGACCGGCACCGGCGCATCGTGCTCATGCTCGTCGGCTCGATTCTGGGGATCGTGCTGGCCGGGGCCTTCACCCTCCTCGCCCTCGGCGGCGCCCTCACCTTCGCGACCCTCCTCGTGATCGACGTGCTGCTGGCCGCGCGGAGCGGCCTCTTCGACGTCGCCGGCGAGAGCGCGCTGAAGGAGATCGTCCCGGACGACGCGATGGGGCGCGCGCAGGCCGCGAACCAGGGGCGCGATGCGGCCCTTCAGCTCGCCGGCGGACCCCTCGGCGGCCTGCTCCTCGGGGTGGGCGGCTGGCTCGTCGGCGCGGTCATGACCCTGTGCCACCTCGTCGCCGCCGTGACCGCCGGGCTCCTCGGGGGACAGGTCCGGCGCGCGGGCATCGCCGACGTCGGCGCTCTGGACGAGGACGACGGCGGCGCGCCCCCCGCGCGCCCGAACGCCTGGCGGGAGTTCCGCGAGGGCTTCGGCTGGCTGCTGTCCCGCCCCGACCTCGGCGGCGTCATGCTCATCATGACCATCGTGAACCTCGGCTTCAACGCCGCGATCACCACGGCCGTCTATGCGCTGCAGCAGGCGGGCCATTCCGAACTCCTCATCGGAACCGTCAGCGCGGCCATCGGCGCCGTGATGCTCGTCGGCGCGATCGTCGCCCCGCTCCTCGTGCCCCGGATCCCGGCGGGCGTGCTCACGATCGGCGGGCTCGCAGTGGTCGCCCTCGGCGCCGTCGTGCTGTCGTTCGCGTCGGCGCCGTGGACCGTCGCCGCCGTCCTCGGTGCCACGGTGCTGCTCGTCCCCGCCCTGAACGCCGGGATGATGGGCTACTTCATGGTGGCCACGCCGTCTCGACTGCTGGGACGCGCGAACAGCGCCATGGGGGTCCTCGCGATGGGCGCGATGCCGCTCGCCCCGCTCATCGCCGGCTTCGGCCTGGCCGGGCTCGGACGACAGGGCACCATCCTCATCTGCGCGGCCCTGTGCGTGGTGGCCGCCGCCCTCGCGATCGGGAACCGCGCCCTCCGCAGCCTCCCGGTCGAGTCTCGCTGGGCCGCGCACGCCGCCCGGTACGAGGGGGACTGAGGTGGAGACACTGCGCTAGTCGCCTGGCGTCGGGCCAGTGACGTCGGCGGCACCGAACAGCAAGCTGTCGACGACCTGGTCGCGCCGGGCCGGCCGCGCGGTGGTGTACCTCAGCAGATCTTCGAAGTGAGAGAACACGACGACCGCTTCTTCGAACTCTGGCTCGGAACCGTGGACGACTGCTCCGTCGTCTCGCACCGCCAGGTACTCGTATCCGTTGCGAACGGAAAGCAGGATGGGTGCGTGGCGCCTCCAGAAACGGGAGACCGCGACCGCCTCATCATCCGTCGTCGCAGCCTGGATGCTCAGCAGTTCACACTCGTTCCACGCGAACGCCCCCTCCGCGCCGGTCGAGTAGTCGTCGCGGGACAAGAACCACACTGTCTCGTCTGAGCTCGACAGGAGTGAGAACGAGGACACCCAGCGGATCACCGTTTCGGGTGCCGCGCGCAGCGGGGAGGGAACGCCGTTCTCCATCGACGTCGGCGGCTCAAACGTCCACCCGGCTTCCTGCAAGCTTCCGGCGGCACTTCGGAAGAGTTCCGGCATGCTCCCAGGCTACCGATCCGCACGAATCACCCTTCAGCAACCAATCCTGCGACAACCGCCGTGCCGATTCTCCCGATTCTCGTCTTGTTCAAAGACGTCTAGCGCGTAGAGCTGAACACATCTCGCCGGCGGCTCACCCGGGACAGTGGTCGCGATCGATGTCGGTCGCCGTCACATCAGAGCCGATAGGAGACCACCGGTTCATGGCGCGAGCGCGAGCACGGTGATCCCCGCCGCCGCGGAGGCCACGGCCAGCACCAGCGCGATCGCGATGAGGATGACGTGCACGCGGAGGAACGGGGTGGCCTTGCCGTTCTCGTCCCTGGCACGCGGGTCCTTCGCGACGCGGCTGTAGAACCGCGGCCAGACGAGCACGTTGAAACCGGCGTTGAGGAACAGCACGACGACGAGAGCGATCACCCCTCCACGCTAGCGAGGGCGGCGTCGCACCACGGATCCGGCCGTCGGAATTCTTGGACGGCGACATGTATCACCGAGCCCTTGCCGTGCTCCTGGTTGGTGTGATCACAATGGGCTTCATGATCGACGGTGCCCCCGGCGCCGCCTTCGATCCGGCATCCGACGACGGGCGCGCACGCTGGGAACGCGCCGCGGACCTGTTCGATGCGTGGCGCGATGGCGACGGCCGCTCGATGGACGACCTGGTGCGGCTGATGACGCCCGTGCTCTGGCACGTCGTGCGCGCCTACGGCCTCGAACGCACCCTCGCGGAAGACGTCGTGCAGACGACCTGGCTTCAGCTCGTGCGCGGCCACGGCGCCATCGCCGACTCGCGTGCCGTCTCCGCCTGGCTCACGACCACCGCCCGCCGCGAGGCCTGGAAGGTCGGCAAGGCCGTCGGTCGCGTCGACACCGCGGAATCCGACGACCTGGACGCCCTCCTCCCGGAGCAGGCGTCCGCCGAGGAGCACGCCGCGCTCGACGACGAGAACCGCCGACTCTGGGCCGCCGTCCGCCGCCTCGCCGAGCGCTGTCAGCGCCTGCTCCGGGTGATCGCCTTCGAGGACCGCCCGGACTACGCGCGCCTCGCCCGCGACCTCTCCATGCCGGTCGGCAGCATCGGCCCGACCCGCAGCCGCTGCCTCGCGAAGCTCCGCGACCTCCTCGACGCCCCGGCCACCCGGACGGAGGGACGATCATGAGCGATGAGGACGACGCCCGGCTGTTCGCCCGCCTGCGCAGCCTCTGGAGAGAGGTCGATCCGGTCCCGGCCGGCCTCATCGACCGGATGGTCGCCGCGGTCGCCGCGGACGGGCTCAACCGCGAGTACGCGCTGCTCACGCTCGTGGAAGGCCAGCTCGGCGCGGTCCGCGGCGAGACCGACGCCCTCACCCTGCAGTTCAGCGACGGCAGCACGAGCATCCTCCTCCACGTCACGACGACCGCGTCCGGGCGACGGCGGATCGACGGCTGGGTGGACACCGCCGCCGCGGAGATCCTGTTGCTGCAGGGCGAGCGCGAGCGCCGCACGACCCCGGCGGAGACCGGCCGATTCGTGTTCGACGAGGTGCCGTCCGGGCTCAGCCGCGTGCGCCTGACCGCGACGGTCGGCGATGAGACCCGCACCCTGGAGACCCCGCAGTTCGAGTTGTGACCCCGCATCGCCGGCGCCGTCGCCGGCGATCCCCACGGAGAGGATGACCGATGGAGCAGCCCCAGGGATGGACCTGGCAGGACCGCGCGGAGGGATCGATCCGCCGCGGCACCGCCCTCGACCCCAGCACGGAACCGGTGGATGGGATCCGCGCGTTCCCCACCGCGTACCTGCCCGAGCGGCTGCTCATCACGCGTGCCCTCGGCGAGGAGGAGGCGTACGACCGCGAGCTGCGCGCCCTGAGGGATGCCGCGGACTCCTTCGGCTGGCGGCTGGAGCTGGAGTCGCCGGAGCGAGAGATCGGGAACGGCGAGCTCGTCCCGGGTGTCGCGGGGTTCCTGCGGGCACGCCTGACCACGCCGGATGAGCCGACCAGGGGCGAGTCCCCCGTGGCGCCCGACGCCTGGCGGGTGCTGCAGCGCGCGCGCCGACTGTCGCGCTCGACCATGCCGCGGACCAGCCTGGAGCACGTGCTCTCGATCGACCCGGTCGGACTCAACCCGTTCACCCGGACGAACCCGTTCACCCGGACGAACCCGTTCACGCGGACGAACCCCGTCCGCGGTGCCGCTCCCGGCGGAGGCGGCAGCGACGACTACCTGGAGCCCGGACGCGGGGCCCGGCAGCCGGTCACCTGGCTCGGCCCCGCTCCGGCTCGAGCAGCCGCTCCGAAGCGCGGACGACGACCGGTCGTGGCGATCCTCGACACCGGCTGCGGCGAGCACGCCTGGCTGCCGTCGGACATCGTCACCCGGCACGTCGAACTCGACGGCGTCCCCGTGGGCTTCACGGACGACGCCGACCCCGAACGCTACCCCGACCTGTACGGGCAGCTCGACGGCGAGATCGACGCGGTGGCCGGTCACGGCACCTTCATCGCGGGCCTCGTGCGTCAGGCCGCCCCGGACGCCGACATCCTCTCCATCCGCGTCGCCGGCGCGCTCGGGGTGGTCGACGAGAGCACGCTCCTGGAGACCGTGGCGCAGGTCGTGGAACTGCTGCGGCGGCACCGCGAGGATCCGACGACCGGCTTCCCGATCGACGTGCTCAACCTCTCCCTCAGCTACTACCACGAGACCCCGACCGACGGACTCTTCAGCAGGACCCTGTACGAGCTGCTCGCGAAGGCCAGGGAGCTCGGCTGCGTGGTCGTCTGCTCGGCCGGCAACGACGCGATCGATCGGCCCTCGTTCCCCGCCTCGCTGTGGCCGTGGCCCGGCGCCGACAACGGGCTGCCGTCCGACGACGGCGCTCCGCACGTGTCGGTCGGCGCCCTGAACCCGTCGGCGCACTCCGTCGCCCTGTTCTCGAACGTCGGCCCCTGGGTGCAGGTGTACGCCCCGGGCGCCGCCGTGGTCAGCACCTCGCCCGCCTTCGTCGGCGGCGCGCAGGCCGCGACCCGCGCGGACATCGACGGGCTGCCGCGCGAGACGCTCGACCCGGACGACTACCGCGGCGGCTTCGCGGTGTGGAGCGGCACCTCCTTCGCCGCTCCGTACATCGCCGGTCGGGTCGCGGCCCAGCTCGGCGCCGTCCCGGCCGCGGGGGTGAAGCCCGCCGTCGCCGGGAAGGCCGTCGCCGCCGTGCTGAAGTCCCTGCCGACGCCGCACGAGCGGCTCTGACCCCTCGCACCCTTCCGCACGACCGCTCCGGCACGGCATCCTGGACGGATGCCCCTGTCCGCGAGCGCGCTGCACCGACGCGGCGTCGAGGCGGCCAACGCCCGGCAGTTCACCCGTGCCAGGCGGGAACTGGAGAAGGCCGCCGCCCGCACCGACGACGCCGACCTCCGCGCCCGCATCGACGGGACGGCCGCCTACGTGCTCGCGCAGACCGGTGAGCCCGCGGCCGCGGAGGCGCTGTGCCGGGAGGCGCTGGCCAGGGACGGGCTGCAGGCCGAGACGGTCGCCCTCCTCGGCGGGCAGCTCGGCGCCCTCCTCATGCACGGGGGCAGGATGGAGGAGGCTGAGGCGAGCCTGACCACCGCGATCGACGCCCTGGCCGCGACCGGGACCGAGACCCCCGCCCTCGCCAACTGCCTGATGAACCGGGCGGTGGTGCGGATGCAGCGCCATCAGCTGGACACCTGCATGGCCGATCTCCGCCGTGCGATCTCGATCTACGAGGCGCACGACGAACGGGACTCGCTCGCCGAGGCCACGCACAACCTCGGCTATGCCGCACTCCTCGGCGGCGACCTCGTGTCGGCGCTGCGCCTGATGGCCGAATCCCGGCCGACGTTCGCCGCCACCAGCGCCCTCGCCACCGCCATCAGCGACCTCGACCGCGCCGAGGTGCTCCGCGACGCCGGGCTGACGACCGAGGCGGAGGCGCTGCTCGCCCGCGTGGCCGTGCAGTTCGGTGCCCAGCGGATGCGCCAGGCCCGTGGGGAGGCGGAGTTCCACCTCGCCCGCTCACTCGTCCGCCACGATCCGCGAGCCGCGGCGCGGGCGGCGAGGACGGCCGCCCGCCGCTTCACCGCCCTCGGCAGCAGCGGCTGGGCGGCCCGCGCCGCGGCGGTGGAGCTGGAAGCCCGACAGCGGATCCGGCCCGATCGCCCCCTCGACGCCGCCGCGTGGGAGCAGGTGGCGCAGGAGCTCGACCGGAGCGGCTTCCGCACCGAGGCCACGGCCCTGCGGCTGACCGCCCGCCGTGACGGCACCGGCCGCCTCCCCCGCATCCCCGCCTCGGCCCCGACGCCGCTCCGACTCCGCGCGCAGGAGGTCCGCGCCGCCCGCGCCGCCGGGCGCGGTCGCGACGGGGACGCGCTGCGCGCCGCCGCCACCGGGCTCGACCTGCTGTCGGCATGGCAGCGCTCGTTCGGCGCCCTCGACCTGCAGGCCTCCGTCGCCATGCACGCCAGCGACCTCGTGTTCACGGGACTCGCAGCAGCCGTCCGCCGTCGCGACCCGGCGACGCTCTTCGAGTGGTCCGAGCGCGCCCGGCACCTCAGTCAGCAGGTCGCCCCGGTCCGCCCCCCGCACGACGACGCCCTCGCCGCCGACCTCGCCGAGCTCCGGATGCTGCGTGCCGACCTCGCGGGGGCGGACTGGACGACCGACCCCACCGTCCGCGCGCTCCGCGACCGGGTGCGCGAGCGGCAGTGGTCGGCCACCGGCTCCGGAGCGACGAGGGAGCGCCGAACACTGGCGGAGACCACCGCGCTCCTCTCCGCCGATACCGCGGCGCTCGCCTTCGTGTTCACCGGCACCGGACTGCACGGGGTCGCGGTGCAGGCGGACGGCGCGACCCTCGTCGACCTGTCCTGGCCGCGAGTGCGGGCCGCTCTCGACGGCCTGCGCGCCGACCTCGACATGGCCGCTCTCACCCGGGACGGCGCGATGGGGCCGGTGACCGCGCGCGCTCTGACGGCGCGACTCGCTGTCCTCGACGACGAGCTGCTCGGGCCGATGCGCCGGGCCGCCGCGGGCGCCGCGCGGTTCGTGATCACCGTTCCCGGAATCCTCGGCGGGGTGCCGTGGGCCATGCTCCCCGGCATGCACGGCGTGCCGTTCACCCTTGCGACCTCGGTCTCGCGCTGGCTCGACGGGGAGGCCTCGGCTTCCTCAGCCCCAAGCGTCGGGTTCGCGGCGGGACCGCGCGTGCCGCGGGCGGCGGAAGAAGTCCAGCGCGCGGCGGAGTCGTGGGCGGGACAGGGAACGACCCGGATGCTGCAGGACTCGACCGCGACCGTGAGCGCCGTCACCGCGCTGGCGGCCTCCGTCGACGTGCTCCACATCGCCGCGCACGGGCGTCACGCGGTCGACAATCCGCTGTTCTCCGGGTTCGAACTCGCCGACGGCGTGCTCTTCGGCTACGACGTCGACCTCATCGCCCGGGTGCCGCGGACCGTGATCCTCTCGGCGTGCGAGCTGGGTCGGTCCTCCGTGCGCTGGGGCGAGGAGGCCCTGGGCATGACGCGCGTGTGGTTGCACGCGGGCGCGGAGGCGGTGATCGCGGCTCCCGTCACGGTGCCGGACGACGACGCGTGCGAGCTCCTGACCGCGGTCCACGAGGGCCTCGCCGGCGGCGCGTCCCCCGCCGACGCCCTGGCGAGCGCCGCGCTCAGGACGGGGGTTTCCGCCCCGTTCCAGTGTCACGGCAACGGATTCTGACTTTTTTCCCGGATCGGGGTATCAGAATCGCACCCGCCTTCTCCTGTTCTTCGGAAGGTGTCGAGCGAATGGCCTCGAAGGGAGAGGCACGAGGGAGGCGCCGTCGGTTCTGGGGAAACGCCGCTGGGGAGCGGGAAGACGAGACGGACACCATCTGCTCCGGGAGCGTCGCGGTATGCAGCCGCGATGCTCCCGCAGGGCCTCGGCGATCTGGGGACGCCGAGGCCCTCGGGGCGTCCGCGTGCGGCCGGAGGCCTCAGGCGAGGAGGACCGTGTAGCCCGCAGCGCGCAGCGCGTCGACGGCGGCCCCGTCGGCCCCTCGATCCGTGATGACCGTGGCGAAGAGCTCCGGCCCGCCGACGGTGGAGAAGGCCTCGGCCCCGAGCTTGCTGCCGTCGGTCACGACGACCGCCCGCCGCGCCCGCTCCGCCATCATCCGGTTCACCGCCGCCTCGCGCTCGTCCTGCGTGGTCGCCCCGGCTGCCGCGTCCATCCCGTTCACGCCGATGAACGCGATGTCCAGCCGCACCCCGCGGAGGAGCTGCTCGACGAACGGGCCGACGAGCTCGTAGGTGCGCGAGTGGATGACCCCGCCCGTGACGACCACCTTCATCTCCGGCCGGGTGGCGAGCTGGGCGGCGATGTTCACGGCATTGGTGACCACCGTGATCCCGCCCTCCGCCGCCAGGTCCTCGCGGGCGGCGAGCGCGGCCGCGATGGCGGTGGTCGTCGTGCCGCCGGAGAGGCCGACCACCATGCCGGGGGTGACGAGCGCCGCCGCGGTCTGCGCGATGCTCTCCTTCTCGTGCGTGCGGAGATGGCTCTTGTAGCGGAGCGGCAGTTCATAGGCGACGGTCTGGGCCACGGCACCGCCGTGCGTGCGAGTGAGCAGCCGCTGCTCGGCGAGGGAGTCGAGGTCGCGGCGGGTGGTGGCCGGCGAGGCCCCGAACCGCTCCACCAGCTCCTCCACCGTCACCTCCCCGTCCGCCGCGAGGAGGTCGAGGATCGCGTGCAGTCGGGCCGCGCGCTTCACCGGTCGTCGTTTCGCGTCGAGGTCGCAGCCGTGCCGGGAACCTCTGCGACCGGAGCGGGATTCTGCGACGGCAGCAGGGCGAACAGTCGCAGCATCCGGGCGGCTTCGTCCGCGAGGGCGGCGCGGGCGGGAGCGAGGTACTTGCGGGAGTCGACGAGACGCTCGTCGGCGGCGAGCACCTCGCGGACCGCGCGGGTGAAGAAGCCGTTGAGGTGGGTGGAGACGTTGACCTTCGTCATCCCGGCGCGCACGGCATCGGCGATCACGGCGTCGGCCACTCCGGACGAGCCGTGCAGCACCAGGGGCACGTCGGTCCCGTCCGCGGCGGCGCCACGCAGAGCCGCACGCAGGCGGGCGATGAGGTCGAGGTCGAGGGAGGCGGTGCGGTCGGTCATGGCGTGCGACGACCCCACGGCCACGGCGAGGGCGTCCACGCCGGTGGCGGCCACGAACGCCCGCGCCTCGTCCGGATCGGTGCGCACCCCGGGGGCGTGGGCGCCGTCCTTCCCGCCCACCTCGCCGAGCTCGCCCTCCACGTACACCCCCGCCGCGCGGGCCCGGGCGGCGACCTCGGCGGTGACCTCCACGTTCTCGTCGTAGGGCAGCGCGCCGCCGTCGAACATGACCGAGCCGAAGCCGAGGGCCACGGCCTCATCGACGAGGTCCGGTCGCTCCGCGTGATCGAGGTGCACCGCCACCGGGGTCTCCGCGCGTCGTGCCGCGGCGAGCGTCGCGAGGGCGATCGGCTCCAGACCGCCGTGGTAGTCGGCGCAGTTCTGCGAGATCTGCAGGATCACGGGGAGCTGTGCGAGCGCGGAGGCCCGGACGAGGCCCTCTGCGGTCTCCAGGTGGATGACGTTGAACGCGCCGATGCCGGTGCCGGCGGTGGCAGCCGCGGAGACGAGTTCCCGAGCGGAGACGAGGGTCACGAAGGGTCCTTCCGGAAGGAGGCGGGGTCGGGGCGGGAGACGCGAAGCTGCTCCTCGAGCGCGCGCCAGCGGGGGGAGATGTCGCCGGCGAGCGGCATGAGGACGGCGGCTGCCGACCACGCGGTCGCGCGACGGAGGATGACCTCGGGGTCGCGCTCGCCCTCCGCGGTGAGCACGGCGCAGGCCGCGACCGCGGCGTCTCCGGCGCCGGTCGGGTTGCCGGAGAGCGGCTCGTCGAGTCGGGCGTGCAGGAGATCGGTCGCGGTGACCGCGAGCATGCCGTCGGCACCGAGCGACAGGAGCACGAGCTCGGCACCGCGGGCCAGCAGCGAGCGCGCGCCCTCGACGGGGTCGGCGATCCCGGTGGCCTCGGCGAGCTCCGCGGCGTTGGGCTTGAGCACGGTCGCCCCGGCGTCGGCGGCGCGCAGGAGGGCCGGGCCGGAGGTGTCGACGATCACCGGGACGCGGGCGTCCGCACCCACCGCGACGAGCATCGGCACGAGCGACTCCGGCGCCCCGGGCGGAAGGCTCCCTGAGACGACGAGGACCGCGGCGCCGGGAAGCCGGTCGACGACCTCCGCAAGAAGCCCGCCCCACTCGGCATCGGTCGGGTTCACCCCTCGCTCGTTGACGATCGTGGTGTCGCCCGCGGCCTCGTCGACGAGGGCGATGCTGCGACGCGTGTCGGCCGCGACGGGCACGAGCACATGGGGCACCCCGCTGGCCGTGAGCTCCGCGGCGAACTCCGCGCCGACCGGACCGCCGGCCGTGGTCAGCGCGAGGACGGAGGCCCCCTCGGCGTGTGCGACCCTGGCGACGTTGAGGCCCTTGCCGCCGGCGCGGGACGCCCCGGTCTCGGCGCGGTGGGTCCCGCCGGCCACGAGCCGATCGACCTGCCAGGTGAGGTCGAGCGCGGGGTTCGGGGTGACGGTGAGGATCATGCGAGCTCCCTGGCACGGAGGGCGGCGCCGATCAGGCCCGCGTTGCCGGACAGCTCGGCGGGGACGAGCGCGGGGAGGCGGTGGAAGCTGAGGCGGGCGGCGAGGCGGGTGCGCAGCTCGTCGAAGAGCGCGCCGCCCGCCCGCGACAGTCCGCCGCCGATCACCACGGCCTCGGGGGCGACCACGGCGGTCAGCTGCGCGAGCGACAGGGTCAGCGCGTCCAGGGCCGAGTCCCAGATGTCGGCGGCGACCCGATCCCCGGCGGCCGCTCGGGCGATGACGTCCTTGGCGCCGTCCGGGGTCGTCCCCGTGGCCTCCCGGTAGCGGCGCGCGATGGCGCCCGCCGAGGCGACGGCCTCCAGACAGCCGCGGGCACCGCACGGGCACACCGGTCCGTCGGCGATCGGCGAGTGCCCGATCTCGCCGGCGTAGCCCCCGGCCGTGTAGGGGCGGCCGCCGACGAGCAGGGCGCCGGCGATGCCGGTGCCGATCACGAGGATCACCGCGTCGTCGTAGGCCCGCGCGCCGCCCAGCTCGTGCTCCGCCCAGCTCGCGGCGCGCACGTCGTGGTCGAACGCGACGGGGAGGCCGAGACGCTCCGCGGCGAGCGCGCGCAGCGGCGCGTCCCGCCAGCCCATGTTGCTCGCGAACACGCCGACCCCTGCCGCGGCGTCGACGATTCCCGGCACCACGAGCCCGGCGGCGCGGGGCACCACGTCGGGATGCTCGTCGCTGAGCTGCGCGGCGAGCACCTGCAGCCGGTCGAGCAGCGCGGGGGTGCGGTCGCCGTCGGCCGTGGGAGTCGGCGTGCGGCGGAGGCCGAGCGCCCGTCCTTCCGCGTCGAACAGCGCCGACTTGATGTCCGTCCCGCCGACGTCGAAGGCCAGGACGGGCGACCCGGCGCCGAGCGTGCGCACCGCGGCGAGCTTCTCGCCGGCCTCGTCCCTCGCGACGTCGGGGATCGCGTCCGCGGCGTCGTTCGGGGTCATCGCTCGGCTCCGGGGATCGCTGGCGTCATGCATCCAGGATGACGGATCGCGTGAGGTTGCGCGGCTGGTCGGGGTCGAGCCCGCGGGCCACGGCACGGTCGAGGGCCGTCCGGTGCAGGCGCACGAGGTCGGCGAGCGGGTCGATAGCCCGGTGCTCGAAACGGGCGCCCGTGGCGCGCACCTCCGCGGCCAGGCCTTCCGGTGCCTCTCCGAACTGCCACGTCACCCGGCCCGGCGCGGCGATGGCGATCGGACCGTGACGGTAGTCCATCGACGGGTACGCCTCGGTCCACGACTGCGAGGACTCGCGCAGCTTCAGGGCGGCCTCGTGGGCCAGGCCGATCGTCCAGCCCCGCCCGAGGAACGTGTACTGCTCGGCGTCGCGCAGCTCGGTGTCGTCGCCCTCCTCGGCGAGCACGGCGGTGGCGTCGGCGATGGCTCCGGAGAGGTCTTCGCCCAGCGACGCGCGGAAGAGGGCAAGCGCGGTCGTGGCGAAGCGCGTCTGCACGACCGACTGCTCGTCGGCGAACGGCAGCAGCACCGCGTCGTCGACGAGCGAGACGAGCGGGGAGTCGGGGTCGCCGATCACGCCGATCGTGCGGGTGCGCGCCTTGATGCGGTCGACGAGTTCCAGCACCTCGGTCGTGGTGCCGGAGCGGGTGAGGGCGACGACCGCGTCGTAGCCGCGGTCGATGAAGGCCTCGGACGCCGCGAAGGCATCGGTCTCGCCATGGCCGGACGATTCGCGCAGCGCGGCGTACGACTGGGCCATGAACCACGAGGTGCCGCAGCCGACGACCGCGACCCGTGCCCCGCGGGTCGGCAGGAGGGCCTGCTCGGCGGTGAGCTCGGCGGCGGTGGCCCACATCTGCGGCTGGGAGCGGAGCTCTTCGCGCATGTGCGCGCCGGGCAGCGAATCGGTCATGAGGAGGCCTTTCGGACGAGTTGTTGCGTACTTGTGATTGTTTCGGGCGTGATCCGATCATAGTATTTCGTCCCAAGAGAGCAACATCTTGATTTGTTTGTTTGCCTGACAAATAATCGGGACGAGTTCCCCCGAGCCCCCGCTCGGACGATCGCGACCACCTCGGCGGCGTGATCAACACGCACCGTCGCGTGGAGTGTTCTGCGACTGTGCACCACCCCCCTCTCCGGAGAGCGGATCCCGCCCGCTGGAGCAGCACCCACAGTGAGGAATGCAATGCCCATGAACAAGTCACGGCGATACGGGGCCGCAGCGGTCGCGGCCGTCGCCACGCTGTCGCTCGCATCCTGCGGTTTCGGTGGATCGGGAGGAGACAGCGGCGGCGGCGACGACGCCAGCACGCTCGACCTGCTCGTCCCCAGCTACTCCGACGCCACGAAGGGTCTCTGGGAAGACGTCATCGACGGTTTCACGAAGGACAACCCCGACATCACCGTCAACCTCGAGGTGCAGTCGTGGGACAACCTCGAGAAGGTCATCTCCACGAAGGTCCAGGCCGGCGAGGCGCCCGACATCTACAACGGCGGCCCCTTCGCGGGCTTCGTCGAGGACGAGCTGCTCTACCCGGTCGAGGAGGTCGTGTCGGACGACGTCTACTCCGACTTCCAGGACTCCTTCCTCGCCAACGCCGAGGTCGACGGCACCGCCTACGCCCTGCCGATGATCGCCTCCGCGCGTGCCCTGTTCGTCAACAACGACCTCCTGTCCCAGGCGGGCGTCGAGGCGCCGACCGACTGGGACTCCCTGCTCGACGCGGCGACCAAGGTGTCCGGGCTCGGCGGCGGTGTCGCGGGCTACGGCATGCCGCTCGGCTCGGAGGAGGCGCAGGCCGAGGCCGCCGTCTGGCTCTGGGGCGGCGGTGGATCCTTCGGCGACGCGTCGGAGATCACCATCGACACCCCGGAGAACCTCGTCGGCGCCGAGCAGATCAAGAAGATGATCGACGCCGGGGCGACCCAGGCCGACCCCGGCTCCACGCAGCGCTCCCCGCTGATGGACATCTTCATCCAGGGCAAGATCGGCATGCAGGTCGGCCTGCCGCCGACGGTCGGCCAGATCGCCGACAACAACCCGGACCTCGACTACTCGATCGTCCCGATCCCGACCGAGGACGGCTCGCCGTTCACCCTCGGCGTCATGGACCAGCTCATGGCGTTCGAGAACGACGGCGACAAGCAGGAGGCGATCACGAAGTTCCTCGACTACTTCTACTCGCCCGAGGTCTACGTGCCGTGGGTGCAGGCGGAGGGCTTCCTCCCCGTCACGAAGTCCGGCGCCGAGGAGCTGTCCGGCGAGGAGGCCCTCAAGCCGTTCCTCGACGTGCTGCCCGACGCGCAGTTCTACCCGTCGACCAACCCGAAGTGGTCGGCCGCGGACGGCGCCTTCAAGTCGCTGTTCGGACAGATCCAGGATCAGCCGGCCGCCGATGTGCTGAAGCAGATCCAGGACCAGGTGGACGCGGGCTGACCCGCGGAACGGAGAGGTTCGGGAATCCCCCATGAGCCAGACGACAGAATCCTCGAACCTCGCGGGGGCGGCCACCGGCCGCCCCCGCACCCCGGACGCCGGGACGGCCGTGCGCGGTCGCCCCGGCGGGCGGGACCTCCTGCAGGCGCTGCCGTGGATCGCCCCCGCGCTGGTGCTCATCATCGGCGTGGTGCTGTTCCCCGCCGGCGTCATGTTCTTCAACTCCACCCGCGACATCTCGCTGTCGGGCCTGGACAAGGGCTCGGTCGGCTTCGACAACTTCGTGACCGTCTTCACGTTCCCGGAGTTCTGGCCGATCTTCGTCCGCACGATCGTGTGGGTCGTGTCGGTCGTGCTGTTCACGGTCGTCATCTCGCTCGGACTCGCGCAGATCCTCAACAAGGCGTTCCCGGGTCGCCAGCTCGTGCGGATGGCGGTCATCGTGCCGTGGGCCGCGTCCGTGGTGATGACCACGATGGTCTTCTACTACAGCCTCGAGCCGTACTTCGGGGTCTTCAACAAGTTCCTCTACGACATCGGGCTCTCCGACGACGCGGTGGGCTACGGCTGGACGAAGAACCCGACGACGGCGTTCGCCTGGTCCATCGTCATCGCGGTGTTCGTGTCGCTGCCCTTCACGACCTACACGATCCTCGCGGGGCTGCAGTCCGTCCCCGCCGATGCGATCGAGGCCGCCAAGATGGACGGCGCCGGAGCGGCCCGCACCTACTGGTCGATCGTCCTGCCGCAGCTGCGGAGCGCCCTCGCCGTGGCGATCCTCATCAACATCATCAACGTCTTCAACTCGCTGCCGATCCTCAAGGTGATGACCGGGTCGATCCCGGGCTACGGCGCCGACACGATCATGACGCTCATCTTCAAGTACATCGAGCTGCAGAAGAAGGTCGACGTCGCGAGCGCCCTGTCGGTCGTGGCCTTCCTCATCGTGATCGCGATCGTCGCGGCCTACGTCAAGATCGTCAAGCCCATGAAGGAGGTCTGATCATGACCGTGACCGAGACCGCCCTCGTGACCACCGCCGACTCCCGCGGACGACGCACCCCGCCGATCCCCGGCCGCCGGCGCCGCTACACCGCGGATCAGGTGACGCTGCCCCGGGTGATCCTGCGCACCGCCGCCGGGTTCCTCGTGCTCGCCATCTTCGTGCTGCCGTACCTCATCATGTTCTTCGGATCGGTGAAGACGAAGGCGCAGATCCGCTCGGTCGACCCGACCTACCTCCCGGTGGAGTGGCACTGGGAGAACTACCTCACGATGTGGTCGACGCCCGAGACGCCGCTGCCGTACAACCTCGTCTCGACCATCGTCATCTCCGTGTTCGCGACGCTCCTGGTGCTGCTCGTGTCGCTCCCGGCGGCCTACTACACGGCCCGGTTCCGGTTCCCCGGCCGCATGGTGTTCCTGTTCCTCGTGATCGTGACGCAGATGCTGCAGCCGGCGGTGCTCACGTCGGGCCTGTTCCGGCAGTTCACCGTCCTCGGCCTCGGCGACACCTGGACCGCGATGATCTTCATCAACGCGGCCTTCAACCTGTCGTTCGCCGTGTGGATCATGCACTCGTTCTTCGCCGGCATCCCCAAGGAGGTCGACGAGGCGGCGCAGATCGACGGTGCCGGGCGCCTCACTGTCCTGTTCCGGATCAACCTCCCGCTCGTCTGGCCGGGCATCGTCACCGCGATCGTGTTCACGTTCGTGGCCTGCTGGAACGAGTTCGCTGCCTCGCTGGTGATCCTGTCGACGGACAAGAACCAGCCGCTGTCGGTCGCGCTCACGAAGTTCGTCGGTCAGTACGAGACGAGCTGGCAGTACGTGTTCGGCGTCTCGATCGTCGCGATCCTGCCCGTCATCATCCTCTTCATGCTCATCGAGAAGCGTCTCGTCGGCGGCCTCACCGCCGGCAGCGTGAAGTAGCCCGTCCCGGTTCCCGCCCACCCCCGGGTTCCCGTCCACCCCCCGGGTTCCCGTCCGGCGCCCCTGCACGACCGCGGCGCGCGGGCAGGGGTTCCGGGCGGATCCGGTCGTGCGCCCGTACCCGGATCGTGCCGCCGGAACATCCGACGGGAGTGGTCAGGGGCGGGTCGGGGGCGGGATCAGGGGCGGGGGCCGCCGGCGCGGAGCTGCTCGGGGCTCCATCGCACGCCGAGGACGGCGGTGAGGGCGGCCTGCGCGGGGCCGGCGGAGGGGGCCACGCGCGGGTCGGCGTACCGGATCGGGATGTCAGCGGTGCCGCGCGCGGGGTAGCCGCTCTCGGCCCGCACCCGCTCCAGGAACCGGGGGCCGAGCTCCGTCGCGGGGCCGCCGATGACGACCTCGATCGGATCGAGCAGCGCCCCGATGAGCTTGATGGCGCGGGCCAGCGCCCGCGCCCCGTCGTCGATCAGCGTCTGATCCGCCCGGGCGACGAGGGCACGGACCGCCGACGCGTCCAGGGCGTCCGAGAACTCCTCGCCGAGCATCGGTCCCATCGCGGCCGCCGACTCCAGGCAGCCGCGCCGCCCGCAGCGGCACGGGCGGGCGGCATCGCCGAACACCACCTGCACGTGCCCGATCTCCCCGGCACGGTCGCGGGGTCCGGGCGCGAGCTCCCCGTCGAGGGTGACCGCGGCGCCGATGCCCCCGCCGCTGTGGATGAACAGGCGGTAGCCCGAGGGGGCGGCGTCCAGCCCGGCCTCCGCGATGGCCTCGGCGTCGACGTCGTTGACGAGGAGGACCGGGACGCCCGCGATGCTCTCGAAGCGCTCCGCCAGCGGCACCTCGTGCCACTCCAGTTGCACGCTCTCCAGCACGGTGCGCCCGTCCGTCGTCCCCGGGACCTGCACACCGACCGCGAGCAGCCGCGACCCGGTTGCGGCGACGACCTCCGCGACCGTCTCGTCGAGGACCCGGTCCCGGGTCTGCATCGTGTAGGAGATGCTGCGTCGTTCGACCTCGGAGCCGTCGAGGGCGACGAGCGCCAGGTACGCGCTGGTCGGCTGCACGACGAGCACGAGGATCAGGTGGTGCTCCGCGTCGATGCTGAGCGTGGTCGCGCGCTTGCCCCCCGTGCTCACCGCCTGCTCACCCTCCGCGATCAAGCGGTTCTCGATGAGCTCGGCGACGAGGGACGACGCGGTCGCCGCCGTGAGGCCGGTCGCCCGCGCGATGCCGGCGCGGGTCTGCGAACCGGAGGCCTGGAAGACGAGCTGGAGCGCCCGTCGCAGGTTCGCTCGCCGAACCGCCGCCTGGGTGTCCAGCGCGTCGTCGTGGGTGAACATCTGCGGGTTCCTTCTCGGGGCCGAGGTCCGTCGATTGACAGCGCGCGTACCGCTCCGTACGCTCGGTCCGTTAGTTTATTCATTGAACTTAGTCAGCCCGAGCGTCGATCGGGAGGAGCATCGTGCGCTACCCCCAGATCCTAGAGCGCCCCGCGGATCGGGCACGAGCCGCGCAGCCACCGGGCAACGGTCACGCCCGCGGTATCCGGGAGCGGAACCGCGCCCTCGTCCTCCGCACCCTCATGGAGCAGTCCGCCCTGAGTCGCGCCGATCTGTCCCGGCTCACCGGCCTCGCCCGCCCCACCGTCTCCGAGGTCGTGCGCGACCTGCTCGCCGACGGTGTGATCCGGGAGAGCGGACCCAGCCAGGAGTCCCGGCCGGGGAAGCCCGCCGTGATGCTCGAGTTCGACCAGCGTGCCGTCCAGGTCATCGCACTCGACCTCTCCGCACCCGACGACATCGTCGGCGCACTGGCCTCGCCGGACGGCCGCATCGCGCACCGCCTCCGCCGGCCGCGCACCCCGGACGCCGCCGCCGCCATCGCCGGTCTCGTCGCCGAGCTGCGGGCCCTCGCCGACGGTCCCGCGCTCGGCATCGGCATCGGCGTGCCCACCGGCTCCTCCGCGCTGCTCGGTCTCGGCCCTCGACTCGCGGACGTCCTCGACGCGCCCGTCCACCTGTTCGACGACGCCGATCTCGTGGCCGACGCCGCGCAGCGGTTCGCCTCCGTCGGCACCGACTTCCTGCTCGTCCGCATCGGCGCCCGCATCGGCACCGCGATCCGCGTCGTCGGCGACGACGGCGCCCCGGTGGAACGCTCCATCGGCGCCCGCGAGCTCGCGCACGTCGGTGCGGGTGGCGACCCCGGTGAGCTGTGCCTGTGCGGCCGCGACGGCTGCGTCCACGCGTGGGCGGCGGCTCCCGCGATCGCCCGGCGCCTGGAGACCCCGGGCGCAGACCACGCGACGGTGCTCACCGCCGCCGGCGCCCGGCTCGGTACGTCGCTCTCGGTCATCGCCGCCGCCGTCGACCTGCCCACGATCGTCCTGAGCGGTCCGGACGGGATCGTCTCCCCGGAGTTCGTGGACGCGACGGCCGCCGCGGTCCGTGCCGCCTCGCACCCCTCCCTCGGACCGACCGTGGTGCCGAGCGCGCTCGACGACGCCGTCCTGCTGGGCGCGGCGACCCGCGTGGTGGCCGCCGAGTTCAGCCCGCGCTGACGGACGCGCCCGTCATCCGTCCCCTCCCGCCCGGAAGGGATGGGAGACTCGATCCCGCGAGGCGGCCGTCCGTCGTCTCGATCCGTCCTGGGAGGGAATCCGCATGAAGGTACTCGTGATCGGCGCGACCGGCAGCATCGGCGGGGTGGTCGCCGCCACCCTCGACGTGCGGGGACACGAGGTCGTGCGGGCGTCCCGCTCCGGCGAGCAGAACGTGGACGTGACCGACCCCGCCTCCATCCGCAGCCTCTTCGAGCGGGTCGGCCCGGTCGACGCCGTCGTGGTCGCCGTGGGCTCCGTGCCCTTCAAGCCGTTCACCGATCTCGACCGCGACGACTATCTCGCCGCCTTCACCGGGAAGACCCTCGCGCAGCTCGACGTCGTGCGGGTCGCCCTCGACCACGTGACCGACGGCGGCTCCATCACCCTCACCAGCGGCGTGCTCGCGCGGGAGCCGATCGCGACGGGAGCGGCGGCGGCGATGGCCAACGGCGCCCTGGAGTCGTTCGTGATCACGGCGGCGGCCGAGGCCCCGCGGGGGATCCGCATCAATGCGGTCTCCCCCGACGTGCTGGCGAACTCCCCCGGGTACTTCTCGACCTTCCCCGGCCACCGCCCTGTCACCGACGACGAGGTCGGCCAAGCGTACGTGCGTGCGGTCGAGGGCATCGTCTCGGGGCGGGTGCTCCCCGTCTGATGGCGCTCTCCCTCACTCCCGTCCCCACCCTGACCACCGAGCGGCTGGACCTCGTGCCGCTCGGACCGGAGCATCTCGACGGCACCTGGGCGGCCCTGCAGGAGCCCGAGGTGCTGCGGCTGACCGGCACCCACGCGCGCTTCACCCGCGAGGGCGTCGAGACCTGGCTCCGGTCGCTCGCCGACCGGGACGACCGGGCGGATTGGGCGATCCTCCGTCGCGACGACGGCGCGCACATCGGCGAGGTGGTCCTCAGCGACCTGGACGAGGACAACGGCTCGGCCGGTTTCCGCATCGCCCTCGCCGGCCCGCGGTGGTTCGGCGCCGGATACGGGATCGAGGCGACGCGCGCGGTCATCCGGCACGCCTTCGACACCGTGGGACTGCATCGCGTGGAGCTCGAGGTGTACGCGTTCAACCCTCGGGCGCAGCGCGCCTACGAGAAGGCCGGGTTCGTCGTCGAGGGCCGGCGTCGGGAGGCGCTGCGCTGGGACGGCGAGTGGGTCGACGCCCTCGTCATGGGCGTCCTCGCGGACGGGTGACTGCACGCCGAGCGGTGGTGAGCGCAAGGGGGAGACGGAGCACAGGTCCGTGTCGGAAGATGAGGGCATGACCGACGCGCCGCTGTCTTCCCGTCCCTGGCTCCGCTCCTATGCCGAGGGCGTGCCGGCCGACATCGACGAGCCGACGCAGACCCTGCCGCAGATGCTGGCCGCCAGCGTCCGGCGGTATGCGCGCCGCCCCGCCCTCGAGTTCTTCGGCGCCGTGACCACCTACCGGGAGCTCGGCGAGCAGATCGACCGCGCCGCGGAGGGACTCCGCCACCTCGGGGTCACGAAGGGCGACCGGGTCGCGCTGGTGCTGCCGAACTGCCCGCAGCACGTCGTCGCGTTCTACGCGGTCCTGCGTCTCGGCGCGATCGTCGTCGAGCACAACCCGCTCTACACCGCGCGGGAGCTGCGCCACCAGTTCGAGGACCACGGGGCCCGCGTCGCGATCGTGTGGGACAAGGTCGCCGACACCGTCGCGGGGTTCCCCGACGACCTCCGGGTCGGCCACATCGTGAGCGTCGACCTCACGGCGGCGATGCCCCTGTCGAAGCGCCTCCTCCTGCGACTCCCCGTCCCGAAGGCCCGGGCATCGCGGGCGAAGCTGACCGGCACGCCACGCGCGCGGCACCTGACGCCGTGGAAGAAGCTCGTGTCGCACCGGCGGCTCCCCCGCCGCACCCCCGGGCCGTCGCTGGGCGACACCGCCGTCCTGCAGTACACGAGCGGGACGACCGGGGTCCCCAAGGGCGCCATCCTCACCCATGCGAATCTGCGGGCCAACGCGATGCAGGGGCGGGCCTGGGTGCCCGGACTCCGCGACGGCGAGGAGACCTTCTACGCCGTGCTTCCGCTCTTCCACGCCTACGGACTCACCCTGTGCCTCACGTTCGCGTTGAGCATCGGGGCGAAGGTGGTGCTGTTCCCGGCCTTCGATGTGAGCCTGGTCACGGACGCCGCCCGCACGAGCCCGCCGACCTTCCTCCCCGCCGTCCCGCCCATCTACGACCAGCTGGCCCGCGCGGCCGGCCGCGGCACAGTCGACCTCTCGACGGTGCGGTTCGCGATCTCCGGGGCCATGAGCCTCCCCGTGGCGACGGTGCGACGCTGGGAGGAGGCCACCGGGGGACTGCTCGTCGAGGGGTACGGGATGACCGAGGCCTCCCCGGTCGCGCTCGGCAACCCGATGGGTCCGACGCGGCGCCCCGGCACCGTCGGCGTCCCGTTCCCGAGCACGGAGATCCGTGTCGTCGACCCCGACGACCCCAATGTCGACGTGCCCACGGGCGAGCCCGGTGAGCTGCTGCTGCGCGGACCGCAGGTCTTCCAGGGGTACTGGGGGCGCCCCGGCGAGACGGCCGAGACCCTGCTGCCGGACGGCTGGCTCCGCACCGGCGACATCGCCGAGGTCTCTCCCGACGGGTTCGTCACCATCGTCGACCGCCGGAAGGAGCTCATCATCACCGGCGGCTTCAACGTCGCGCCCAGCGAGGTGGAGAGCGCGCTGGAAGCCCACCCGGACGTCGTCGCCGCCGCCGTCGTGGGGCTCCCTCGGGCGAGCGGCGGCGAGGAGGTCGCCGCGGCAGTGGTGCTCCGCGAGGGCGCGGCGGCGGACATGGACGGGCTCCGCGACTTCTGCCGCACCCACCTGACCGCCTACAAGGTGCCGCGCCGGATCACCGCCGTCGACGACCTCCCCCGGTCGCTCATCGGCAAGGTGATGCGGCGCGAGGTGCGCGACCGGCTGCTCGCCGAGCGCGGGGCCTGACGCTCGGGCTCAGCGCCCCTCGGCGGCCTCGGTGTGGTGGCGGATGACCTCGGCCACGACGAAGTTGAACCACTTCTCCGCGAACTCCGGGTCGAGGTGGGCGTCCTCCGCGAGCGCGCGGAGCCGGGCGACCTGCTGCTCCTCACGGTTCGGGTCGGACGGCGGCATCGCGTGCTCGGCCTTGAGGTGGCCCACCTGCTGTGTGGCGCGGAACCGCTCCGCGAGCAGGAAGATCAGGGCCGCGTCGATGTTGTCGATGCTCGCACGCAGCCGGAGCAGTTCGGCCTTCGGATCCTCAGCGGCAGTCATGCCCCTACTCTAGAGCCGCGGATCACCCGGCCTCCGACGAGGGGCACCGCTATCGTGTGCTCATGAGCAACGACCAGTCGCCGGCCTCCGCTCCGCACGACGGCCAGGGCGGTCCCGCCCCGGACTCCGTCCCCGCCCCCGTCGACGCCGCGCTGGTCGGAGCCGCGGTGGAGGCGCCCGATGCCGCCGCGAAGCCGTCCGTCCCCGTGGTGATCGAGCCGACCACGCCCAGCCGCTCGTTCTGGACGCGGATCGATCGGCCGTTCGTCTTCGGGTTCCTCGTGACCCTCGGAGGCCTCGGGGCGATCGTGATCGGCAGCGCGCTCTACAACCTCTCCACCGTCCTCATCTACATCGCGCTCGCCCTGTTCGCCGCGCTCGGCCTCGACCCGGCCGTCCGCTTCCTCGAACGCCGCGGTATCTCCCGCGCGCTCTCCGTCGTGGTGACGATCCTCGCTCTCATCGTCGTCGTGGCCCTCGTCCTCTGGATGATCGTGCCCATCGTCGTCGATCAGATCGCGGGGTTCGTGAAGTCGGTCCCCGGCATGATCCAGGACTTCACGAAGTCCGACCTCTACGCCACCCTCAACAACCAGTTCGGTGACCAGTTCCAGGACCTCGTGTCGGAGGTGCAGAAGTTCCTCTCCGACTTCGGCAACCTCGCGACGATCGGCGGCGGGGCGCTCCAGGTGGGCGCGTCCATCGCGAGCGGGATCTCGGGCGCGATCGTGGTGCTCGTGCTGACGCTGTACTTCCTCGCGACCCTGCCGGCCATGCGCCAGGGGATGCTGCGTCTCGTCCCGGCCCGCGACCGCGACCGCGCCGGCGACATCTCCCAGCAGATCACCGATTCGGTCGGCGGCTACGTGATGGGGATGGTCGTCCTCGCGTTCTGCAACGCGACCCTCGCCCTCATCCTCTACACCGTGCTCGGCCTGCCGTTCCCGCCGCTCATGGCCGCGATCGCCTTCTGCGTCACACTCATCCCGCTCGTCGGCTCCGTGCTGTTCTGGATGATCGGCACCATCCTCGCGCTGTTCACGAACCCGATCGCCGCGCTGGTCTTCGCCGCGATCTACCTCGTCTACATGCAGATCGAGGCGTACGTGCTCACCCCCCGGGTCATGAACAAGGCGGTGGCCGTGCCGGGCTCGCTCGTCGTCATCGGCGCCCTCGCCGGCGGCACGCTCCTCGGTCTGCTCGGCGCCCTCGTGGCCGTGCCCGTCACCGCCTCGATCCTCATCATCGTCAAGCAGGTGGTCGTGCCGAAGCAGGACTCCCGCACCTGATCCCACCCCTGCACAACTTCGGAGATCCGGGCGACACGCCGTGAGCCGGGGGTCCTCCGCGGCGTGTCGGGCGAGATCTCCGAAGCTGTGCACGCCGGCGGGCGCGGACGACGAAGCGCCCGACCCCTGAGGGCCGGGCGCTTCGCGGGGAGACGACTCAGATGAGGTCGTTGTCCGTGAGCCACTGCTTCGCGATGTCCTCCGCCGACTTCTGGTCGACCGTGCTCTGCACGTTGAGGGCGACGAGCTCCTCGGCGGTCAGCTTGGCGCTGATGCCGTTGATGACGTCGGCGATCTCGTCGGCCACGTCGCTGGACGCGATCGGGACGACGTTCGAGGCCAGGATGATGTTCTCCGGGTCTTCCAGCGCCACGATGTCCTCGGTCTGGAATGCCGGATCGGCCGAGTAGATGTCCGCGACCTGGATCTCGCCGGCGAGCAGCGACTCCAGCGTCGTGGGACCGGTGGCCGAGAACGCCAGGTCGACGCCGTAGACCTCCTTGGCCGCGGCGGGACCGTACGGACGCTGCTCGAACTCCGGAGCCGCGCCGATCGTGACCGGGGTGGTGACGTCCGCGAGGTCGGCGATCGAGGTGAGGTCGTTCTCCTCGGCGAAGCTCTTGAGCACCGTGTAGGTGTCCTGGTCGGAGGCTTCGGCGTAGTCGAGCGCGGTGAGGCCGTCCGGGAGCGCGTCCTTCAGGGCCGCGTAGACGTCGTCCGGGCTGGTGGCGGTCGCATCCTTGTCCAGGTACTCGAGCAGGTTGCCCGTGTACTCGGGGAACAGGTCGATCGCCCCGGATTCGACGTCCGGCATGTAGGCGTCGCGCTGGCCGATGCTGAACTGACGGTCGACGTCGAAGTCGGCGGCCTCGAGCGCCTGCGCGTAGATCTCGGCGATGATCTCGTTCGAGTAGTAGGCCTGCGAACCGATGACGATGGTGTCGCTGCCCCCACCGTCGCCGGCGTCGTCGGTGGGCGCGTCCAGCGGGTTGCTGTTGGCGCAGCCGGAGAGGGCGAGGGCGGCGGCGAGCGCGACGCCGCCGGCAAGGGCGAGGCGGGACTTTCGTGCAGTGAACATGGACTTCCTCTTCTCTGGGGGACGATGCTGTGGTTCAGGCGGGTGCGGCCGCGGGGGCGGTCGCCCGAGCGCGGCGGCGTTGCGGACGGGTGCGCACACCGCGGGGCACCGCGGCGTGCTGGGCGAGCGCGAGCAGGAGGTCGACGAGGAGCGCGAGCACCGCGACGAGGATCGCGCCGCCGAGCACCTGGTCGAAGCGGCGGAGCGGGATGCCCTGGATGATCGGCCAGCCGAGGCCGCCGAGGTTCACGTAGGCCGCGATCGTCACCGTGGCGATGACCTGCAGCAGCGCCGAGCGGAGGCCGCCGACCAGCAGCGGCATGCCGAGCGGCACCTCGACCTTCCAGAACACCTGCCAGCCGGTCATCCCCATCGCCCGCGCCGCGTCGATGGTGCGGCGATCGACCGCCTCCAGGCCCGTGTAGGCGCCGGCCAGCAGGGACGGGATCGCCAGGACGACGAAGGTGATGATCGCCGCGAGGGGCGTGCGCAGCACCCCGAGCAGGAGCACCAGCAGCACCATGAGGCCGAAGGACGGGATGGCGCGGGCCGCTCCGGAGACGGCGACCGCGATCTCCCGCCCCTTCCCGGTGTGCCCGATGAGCCAGCCGAGCGGTACGGCGATCACCGCGGCGATCAGCACGGAGACCACCGTGTAGAAGACGTGCTGGCCGAACAGGACAGGGAGCGAGTACGTCCCGACCCAGCGGTCGGGAGAGAACAGCCAGGCGAAGGCCTCGGTGAACACGTTCATGCGGCCGTCCTCAACGTGATCGTCCGCCGCGCAGCGGCAGGGGTGGCCGCCGCCCGCGTCCACGGCATGAGGGCCCGCCCGAGGAGGACCAGCAGGAGGTCGATGACCAGGGCGATGACGACGACGGCGACGATGCCGGTGAAGACCTCGGCGAGGATGCGGCGCTGGAGGCCGTTCGTGAACAGGTAGCCGAGGTTCGTGACGCCGACGAGGATGCCGACCGTCGCGAGCGAGATGGTGCTCACCGCCGCCACTCGGAGGCCCGCGAGGATGACCGGCCCGGCGAGCGGGAAGTCGACCGTCCAGAAGCGGCGGAACCCGCCGTAGCCCATCGCGACCGCCGACTGCCGGATCGCGGGGTCGACCGAGTCCAGGCCGTCGGACACCGCGCGGACGAGGATCGCGATCGCGTAGATCGTCAGGCCGATGACGAGGTTGGCCGGGCTGCGCGCCGGGTAGCCCGCCACCGACGGCAGCAGGATGAGGAGGGCGAGGGAGGGGATCGTGTAGAGCAGCCCGGTGAGGACGATGACCGGACCCTTCACAAGCTGATAGCGCCAGGCCACCCACCCCAGCGGGAGCGCCAGCACGAAACCGAGCACGATCGCGATCACGCTCTGCTGCAGGTGCACCGCGGTGAGCTCGAGGATCAGCCCGAGGTTGTCGCCGACCCAGTTCACGGGGCCGCCTTCACCGTGTCGGCTCCGTCGACCACGCCCTCCGGCGCATCGACGATCGCCCCCTGCGTGCGGCCCTCGGAGTCGACGACCACGGTTCCCCGCGGGGTCTGCTTGAGGTGCAGCGCGCGGCGGCCGCGGTCGGCCCCGATGAAGGAGGAGACGAAGTCGTCGGCCGGGTTCTCGATGATCTCGCTGGGGCTGCCGACCTGCACGATCCGGGCGCCCTTGTCGAGGATGACGACCTGGTCGCCGAGGAGGAAGGCCTCGTCGATGTCGTGCGTGACGAACACGACCGTCTTGTCGAGCTCGTGCTGCAGCCGCAGGGTCTCCTGCTGGAGGTCGGCGCGGACGATGGGGTCGACCGCACCGAACGGCTCGTCCATGAGGAGGATATTCGGATCGGCGGCGAGCCCGCGGGCCACCCCGACACGCTGCTGCTGACCACCCGACAACTGACTCGGGTACCGGTCGGCGAGCGCCTGGTCGAGGCCGACGGTCGTGAGCAGCTCGCGAGCACGCTCGTGCGCCTGCGCGCGCTTCACTCCGTTCAGCCGCAGCACGGTGGCCACGTTGTCGATGACGGTGAAGTGCGGCATGAGCCCGGAGTTCTGCATCACATAGCCGATGCGCCGGCGCAGGGCGACCGGGTCGCCCGAGAGCACGCTCTCCCCGTCGATCTCGACCTCTCCCGACGTCGGCTCCACCATGCGGTTGATCATCCGCAGCAGGGTGGTCTTGCCGCAGCCGGACGAGCCGACGAACACGGTGGTCTTGCGGGAGGGCAGCACGAGGCTGAAGTCGTCGACGGCGAGCGTCCCGTCGGGGAAGCGCTTCGTGACGTTGCGGAACTCGATCATGAGGGTGTCTCTCCGACGGTCGTGCGGACGTGCGGTCGTGCGTCGTGCGGGCTAGGCCGAGACCTCGACGCCCGGGGCGAAGGCGACGTAGCCGGAGAAGTCCTTGCCGACCCGGTCGAACGCCGACGGATACGGATGCGGATACGACCATGCGAGATCCTTGTGCAGCTCTCCGTCGACCTGGACGGAGTAGTACTGGCACTCGCCCTTCCACGGACAGGTGTACGGCGTGGGGCTCTCGACGAGGACGTCCGGCGCGACGGCTGCCGGCGGGAAGTACCAGTTCCCCTCGATGCGGATGAGGTCGTCCTGGTCGGCCTCGGCGATGACGTTTCCTGCGAGTACAGCCTTCATGGTCCTGCCTCCTCGGATGTGGGTTCGAGCGTATAAGACGGGTGCGACATCCGGCACGGGGTTGCGCGCGTGGTCGTCAATCTGGGACACAATGCGCGTTCTGTTCGTCACGCGACCGGGATCGGATTGCCCGGATCAGGCCGAGTCGCGGCCGTAGCCCTCCAGCAGCCGCAGCCAGATCTCGCTGATCGTGGGGTAGGAGGGCACGGCGTGCCAGAGTCGGGCGATCGGGACCTCGCCGACGATCGCGATGGTCGCGGCCTGCACGAGCTCGGCGACCTCGGGGCCGACGAACGTCGCACCGATCACGACGTCGCGGTCGGTGTCGACGACCAGGCGCGCCTGCCCGGCGAAGCCGTCCTCGTACAGGCTCGCGCCCGCCACCCACCCGAGGTCGTAGTCGACGACGCGGATGGCGGTGCCGGCGTCCTTCGCCGCCGCCTCGGTGAGCCCGACGGACCCGACCTCCGGGATCGAGAAGGTGACCTGGGGCACCGCGGCGTGGTCGGCCGTGGCGACGTGACGGCCCCAGGGTGCGTCGTCCACCGCGTCGCCCTTCGCCCGCGCGACGATGACGTCGCCCGCGGCGCGCGCCTGGTACTTGCCCTGGTGGGTCAGCAGCACGCGGCCGTTGACGTCGCCGACGGCGTAGAGCCAGTCATGCCCGGGGACGCGGAGGGTGTCGTCCGTCTCGATCCAGCGGCCCGGCTCGAGCCCGACCGCCTCGAGCCCGATGTCGGCGCTGCGGGGAGAGCGTCCGGTCGCGACGAGCACCTCCGCCGCGGTCACCGTCTCGCCGTTGTCGAGGGTGATCGTGACCCGCTCACCGTCGCGGTGCACCGCCGTCGTACCTGTGTCGGTGCGGACGTCGACGCCGAGCTCACGCAGGCCGTCGGCCACCCGCTCTCCGGCGAAGGGCTCCATCCCGCCCAGCAGCCCGCTGCGCGCCAGCAGCGTCACCGACGAGCCGAGCGCGGCGTACGCGGTGGCCATCTCGACCGCGACCACGCCGCCGCCGATGACCGCGAGACTGTCGGGCAGCTCCTCGGCGCTGGTCGCCTCGCGGCTCGTCCAGGGCGAGGCCTCCCGCAGACCCTCGATCGGCGGGACGACCGCATCCGAACCGGTGCTGATGGCGACCGCGTGGCGCGCGCGCAGCACCCGGGTGCCGCCGTCCTGGTCGGTCACCGTCACCTCGCGCTCGCCGGTCAGCCGGCCGTGCCCCCGGGCGAGGTCGATGTGGGCGGACTCCAGCCACTTCACCTGCCCGTCGTCGGACCAGTTGCTCGTGAAGGAGTCGCGACGCTCGAACACCGCGCGCACGTCGAGGGAGCCGGTCACGGCCTGCGCGGCGCCGGCGACGTGCTGCGCGGCACGGAGCGCCTGGGCCGAGCGGAGCAGCGCCTTCGACGGCATGCACGCCCAGTACGAGCACTCCCCGCCGACGAGCTCGCTCTCCACGATGATCGCTGTGAGACCGCCCTGCACGGCACGGTCCGCCACGTTCTCCCCGACCGGACCACCGCCCAGCACGATGAGGTCGTATTCGTCGGTCTTGTCGGCAGCAGTCATGCTCGCCCCTCTCGTGGCCGCGGCGGTCCGTGGCCCAGTCTCGCTCATGAGGAACGTCGAGTCACGGGTGAGTTGTTCCCGTCCGCCGATATGCCCGTCCTTCCCGTTCGGTTCCCGGTTCCGATGTTCCGGGTGCACGACCTGGATGCACGACGTTCCTTCCGCCGACGTTTCCGATTCCGACGTTCCTGATTCCGACGCTCCGGATGCACGACCTGGAGACGGCCGCACGACTCGGATGGGACGATCCGCCGGCAGCCGTGCCCCGGTCGTGCATCCGAAACCTGAACGACCGGGACTGCCCGGACCAGCCCGGGGGTGGTTCGATCCCAGCCGAGTCGTTCTTCGTGGTCCCGTCAGAGAGGTCGGGTCAGAAGGGTCCGGTCAGAAGGGTCCGGTCAGAAGGGTCGGGTCAGAGAGGTCGGGTCAGAAGGGTCGGGTCCGACGTTCCGGATGCACGACCTGGGGACGGATGCACGATCGGGACGGGGCGATCCGCCGGCAGTCGTGTCCTGGTCGTGCATCCGCAACAGGACCGACGGAGTCGACGGGACAGACGGAGTCGACGGGACGGACGGTGCCGACGGGACCGTCCGGGACCGTACTGGGGTCAGGCGACGACGGTGGGGCGCGCGGGACGCGTGTCGGCGAAGGCCCGGGGATAGGCGCGACGGAGGGCCACGACGATGAGGGTGGCCGCGGTCACCTTGATGAGGTCGCCCGGGAGGAAGGCCAGGGTCGAGAGGGCCGTGAGGTCGAGGGGAACGCCGGTGACGAGGGCCTGGACGGGGATGCCGAAGGCGTAGACGACGAGCACCCCGCCGACGAAGGCCGCGAGCGCGGTACGCCACCAGGTCGGGCGGCCGGTGCGCATCAGGAGTCCGATGACGACGACGCCCGCGATCCAGCCGAGCAGGTACCCGGCCGTGGGGCCGACGAAGACCCCGAGACCTCCGCGTCCGCCCGCGAGGACGGGAAGACCGACCGCCGCGAGCACGAGGACGAGGGCGACCGACCACGGTGCGACCCGGGGGCCGAGGACGAGACCGGCCAGCATGACGGCGAGCGTCTGTCCGGTGATGGGCACCCCACCGGGCAGCGGGACGACGACCGTGCCGAGCACGATGATGAGCGCGGCGAAGACAGCGACGCGGCCGAGGGTCGCGGAGGTGTCGCGGGGGGTGGATGCCATCGGGTGTCCCTTCCTGAACGGTGTTCACCTGAACACCGTTCACCAGGGTAGGGGCGCCCGCACATCCCGCGCAAATCACTCCGCAGCGGGCTCCACACTCCTGGTCCGCGGGGCGAGGACGGCCGCCGCCGCACCGATCACCGCGGCGAGCGCGAAGACTCCCGCGAACGCATCCACTCCGGCAATGGCCCCGAGCGTGACGAAGAGCGAGCCCGTGACGGCGAGGGCGAGCGCGCTTCCGAAGGAGTCGGCCACGGTCATCGCCCCGCTGTTGAACCCCTGCTCCGCCGGGGAGGACATCGCGAGGACGAGCGCACTGGATCGCGGGCTCATCAACCCCATGCCCGCACCCGCGACGACCCAGGCGAGGGCGGCGAGCAGCGGGGTGGCCTGCGTAACCGTGATCGCCAGGATCAAGGCGATCCCGATGACCACGAGGACCGTCCCCACCCGCACCGCGGTCACGCTCGACAGGCGCTCGCCCATCCGCCCCTGGACGGTCGCCGCCGCCGACCAGGCGAGCGCACCCCCGGTCAGCGCGAGCCCGGCGAGGGTCGGCGACAGCAGGTACCGATCGGTGAGCAGGTACGGCAGGTAGATCTGCGCCCCGAAGAACGCCGCCGCCCCGAGACCGCGCACCAGGATCACCGACGGCAGGCCCCGGCGGGCGATGAGCGCGCCCCGCGGAAGGAGCGGGCGCACCGCCGCGATCGCGATCACCACCGCGGCCGCCGACAGGAACGGCCCGGCGACCGGGACCTCGCCCACGAGGTCGAGGGCGAGCACGGCGGAGGCGGCGAGCACCGACCACCCCAGCCGTCCGAGAGCCCACGGCGTGGTGGCGTCTCCGCTGCGCGCGAGGCCGCGGAGGGCCGGGACGACCATCAGCAGCGCGAGCACGACGAGCACCACGACCCCGAGGAAGACCCAGTGCCAGCTCCATACCTCCGTGACCGCACCCGCGATCGTCGGACCGATCAGCGAGGGGATGACCCACGCGGCGGCGAACCCCGCGAAGATCGCCGGATGCAGGGACGTCGGGTACACCCGGGCGACCACGACGTAGAGAGCCACCATGAGTCCGCCGTTGCCGAGCCCCTGCGCGAAGCGTCCCGCGACGAGGACCTCCATGGTCGGCGCGAGCCCCGCGACGAGCAGTCCCGCGGTGAACAGGGCGACGGACGCGTATAGCGGCGCCACGGGGCCCCGCCGATCGGACCAGTTGCCGGCGACCACCATGCCGATCACGCTCGTCGCGAGCGGTCCGGCGAAGGCCAGCGCGTACAGCCGCTCGCCGTCGAGGTCGGCGCTGACCGCCGGCATCACCGTGGTGACCGCCAGCGATTCGAAGGCGCCGAGGAACACGAGGGCGCACGCGCCGATCGTGATCCAGACGTACTCGCCGCCGAGGATGCGGGACGGGGCGGGCGTGGACGGCGCGGTGCGCCCGGTCTCGGTCGTCATGAGGACGACGCTAGAACCTCAAGAATGGTTGAGGTCAAGTCCCGGATGGACGCAGGTCCGGAAGGGAGTCAGCGGAGCGGGAGGATGCTCGTCGGCGCGGGAGCCTGCGCCTCGTGCCGGACTCCGAGCGGTGCTCCCGTCCGCTCGTCGAGGTCGAGCAGCGTGACGGTGTCGGAGCGCTGACCGGCGACGAGGAGCTTGCCCTGGTAGACGAGGTGGTGTCGCGGCCAGTCGACTCCGGAGTCGGCGAGCGCGACCGGCTCCAGGGCCTCGCCGCTGCCGCGCACCCGCAGCGCCGCGATGGTGTTGCTGCCACGGAGGGCGGTGTAGAGGAACTGACCGTCCTTGGAGCGGGTGAGCTCGGCAGGGAAGTCCACGCCGACCTGCGCGATGGGGCTGGCCGGAGCCGAGGAGACGACACCCCAGGTGCCGTCGGCGGCGGCCGCGAGCGTGAAGACCTCGCAGGAGTACTCGGTCACGACATGCAGGTGACCGCTCGGATGCACGACCATGTGGCGCGGACCGGTGCCGCGCGGGAGCACGACCTCCTGGTCGAGGACGAGCCCGGGGCCCTGCAGGCGCCAGAACCGGACGAGATCGAAGCCGAGGTCGGTCGTCGCCACGCGGCCGTCCGGCAGGAAGGCGGCGGCGTGCGCGTGAGATGCGCGGCCCGTGGCGCCGTACGGGTCGACCGCCGCGATGCCGTCCCCGGCGGGCGTGGCGGGGGCCGCATCCGGGTCGCCGTCGCCGAAGAGGGCGGCACGCAGGGCTGCCGCCGCATCCTCCTTCGCCGGCACGAGACGACCATCCGCGGCGAGTCCGAAACGGACGACCCGCCCGTCGCCGTAGCAGCTGGCGACGAGCGTCTGGCCGTTCGGCGACACCGCGAGATGACAGACGCCGTCCCCCGTCGCCACCGGATCGCCGAGCGGCGTCAGCGCCAGCTCCCCGGTGCGCGCGAACGCCTGCACGGCGGCATCGCCTTCCAGCGCCGCATACACGACGTCGAGGGACGGATGCGCCGCCAGCCACGACGGCGACGGCGTCTGCGTCACGGGTCCGCGGTAGGCGAGCGTCGCGGCCTCCCGGCCCTCGTCGCCTGCCAGCACGCCGATCCCCTCGGCGGAGCCTTCCATCGCCGGGCCGTAGCCCCCGAGCCAGAACCGCGTCATGCCGGTCAGTCGAGCAGGTCGTGGCGCACGATCACCTGATCGCGCTCCGGACCGACGCCGATCACCGAGATGCGCGTGTTGCTCATCTCCTCCAGCGCGAGCACGTAGTCCTGCGCCGTCTGCGGAAGGTCCTCGAAGGTGCGCGCGGTCGAGATGTCCTCGCTCCAGCCCGGGAAGTACTCCAGGATCGGCTTCGCGTGGTGGAAGTCGGTCTGGTTCACCGGCACCTCGTCGAACCGCTCCCCGTCCACGTCGTAGGCCACGCACACCGGGATCTTCTCGAGCCCGGTGAGGATGTCGAGCTTCGTGAGCACGAGGTCGGTGATGCCGTTGATGCGCGTGGCGTACCGCGTGATGGGGGCGTCGTACCAGCCCACGCGGCGCGGACGCCCGGTCGTGGTGCCGAACTCGAAGCCCTGCTTGCGCAGCCACTCGCCCTGCTCGTCGAACAGCTCGGTCGGGAACGGACCGGAGCCGACGCGGGTCGTGTAGGCCTTGACGATGCCCACGATGCGGTCGAGGGCGCCGGGGCCGACCCCGGAGCCGGTCGAGGCGCCGCCGGCCGTAGCCGAGGACGAGGTGACGAACGGGTAGGTGCCGTGGTCGATGTCGAGCATCGTGGCCTGGCCGCCCTCGAACACGACGACCTCGCCGCGGTTCAGGGCCTGGTCGATGAGGTAGCCCGTGTCGGCGACCATCGGGCGCAGACGCTCTGCGTAGGAGAGCAGGTCGTCGACGATCTCGTCGCAGGTGACGGCGCGGCGGTTGAAGACCTTCACCAGGAGGTGGTTCTTCTGGTCGAGGGCGCCCTCGACCTTCTGGCGCAGGATGTTCTCGTCGAAGAGGTCCTGCACGCGGATGCCCACGCGGTTGATCTTGTCGGCGTAGGCCGGACCGATGCCGCGGCCGGTGGTGCCGATGTTGCGCTTGCCGAGGAAGCGCTCGGTGACCTTGTCGAGTGTGCGGTGGTACTGGGTGATGATGTGCGCGTTGGCGCTGACCTTGAGCCGCGAGACGTCGATACCGCGGGCGGACAGGGCCTCCAGCTCGGAGAAGAGCACCTCGAGGTCGATGACCACGCCGTTGCCGATGACCGGGTTCACGCCGGGCGACAGGATGCCGGAGGGCAGCAGGTGCAGGGCGTACTTCTCATCGCCCACGACGACGGTGTGCCCGGCGTTGTTGCCGCCGTTGAACTTCACCACCCAGTCGGTGCGCTCACCGAGCAGATCGGTGGCCTTGCCCTTTCCTTCGTCGCCCCACTGCACGCCGACGATAACGATTCCTGGCATGGGTAACCCCTTGGCTTTCGCCGGGTTTGCACCGGCCGATGAGCTGGCCCTCTTCGGGCGCTCCCATCCTATCGGCAGGCCTCGGACAGCCCCCGGGAAGGCCGATACGGGACGGAATACGCGCCTTCCCGGGGCCGCGGAGGCACCTTTTCGGCCCCGCCTCGCGCCGGGCGGGACGGCGCGGGGGGGCCGCTACAGTGGCGACGGAGGTGGCGATGACGCGGTGGTGGCCCTACATCCGACTCTCGGCGGCGGCGCTCGCGGTGGCGGCGATCGTCGCGCAGCTCGTGCGCACACTGGAGATCGCCCTCGCCGCGGACACCGCGTGGGGCGCGCACCTGCCCACCGTCTTCGCGAACTTCTTCAGCTTCTTCACGATCCTCTCCAACGTGCTGGCCGCGGTGGTGCTGGCCGTCGGCGGGATCTGGGGGCTGACGCACCGCGACGCCAGAGTCGAGCCGACGTGGCTGGCAACGCTGCTCGTGTGCGCGAGCACCTACATGATCGTCACGGGCGTCGTCTACAACACGCTGCTCCGCGGGATCGCGCTGCCGCAGGGGGCCACGGTCGCCTGGTCGAACGAGGTGCTGCACGTCGTCATCCCGCTCGTCCTGCTCGCCGACGTGCTGTTCGCGCCGCGTCGTCGTGCCCTCGGCTGGGGCACCGTGGGGATCGCCGCGATCTTCCCCATCGTGTGGGTGGTCTACACGCTGCTCCGCGCGAACCTCGTGACCGCACCCGCGACCGGGAACCCGTGGTGGTACCCGTACCCCTTCCTCGATCCCGCACTGAACGGCGGCTACGGCGGCGTCGCGCTCTGGGTGCTCCTCATCGCCGCGATCATCCTCGCCACGGCCGCGCTCGTCGTGGGGATCGGGCGGCGTCGGGCCCGGCCGTGACCCACCCCTTCCCGTGCGCCCCACCCCCTTGCGGACGTACGAAAAGGGGTGGGACGACCGGAAGGGGGTGGGTCGGCGATCAGACGAGGAGCGCGTCGGCCTCGAGATAGCGCTCGAGGGAGTCGTCGAGCTCGTCCAGCCACGGGGTGTGGTGTGCGGCGGCGAGCGTCCCGGTCATGACCGAGGGGTACACGCGGTCGCGGTAGCCCATGATGTCGGCCTTCTTGTCGTGCTTCCAGGCGAGGAAGATCTCCACGACGCGATCGAGGTCGAACGCCGGATAGTCCGTGCACTCCAGCAGGTCGCGGATGTAGTCGGCCTGGAAGCGGATCTCCGTCGCCGCCGAGTCGATCTCCGCGAACCGCTTCCGCCACGCGGCGATGGACGCGGCACGCTCACCCTCGTCGGGCAGGGCGATCCGGCCGAGGATGACGTCGCGCACGAACCACGCCTGTGCGTCGAACATGTTGAACGTGAACCACTGGTCCTGTGCGCCGAGGTAGGCCAGGCGCGGGTTGCCCTGCCAGAGCACGCCCCGGTACAGCCCGTCGGGGTAGACGTTGTTCGGCGAGGACAGGGCGAGCTCCGCGGGCAGGAACGGGTACTTGTGCAGGTAGCCGGTGCAGAGGATGACCGCGTCGACCTCCTTCGAGGTGCCGTCGGCGAAGTGCACGGTGCGGCCCTCGAAGCGCTCGACGCACGGGCGCTCCTCGAAGCCCTCCGGCCAGTCGTAGCCCATCGGCGCGGTCCGGTAGCTCGCGGTGACCGAGCGGGCGCCCATCTTGAAGGCCTGGCTGCCGATGTCCTCCGCCGAGTAGCTCGACCCGATCACGAGCACGTCCCGCCCGGCGAGGGCCTCCGCGCCCCGGAAGTCGTGCGCGTGGGCGACGGATCCGGGGAAGGTCTCGATGCCGTCGAAGTGCGGCACGTTCGGGAAGGAGAAGTGCCCGCTGGCCACGACCACCCGGTCGAACTCCTCCGTGGTCGTGCGCCCGGTCGGCAGGTGCTCGCTGGTGAGACGGAACACCTCACGGTCCTCGTCGAACTCCACCCAGCGCACCGCGGTCTCGAAGCGGATGAGGTCGCGCACCTGCGTCTTCGCGAGGCGCCCGGCGATGTAGTCCCACAGCACCGGACGCGGCGGGTACGACGAGATCGGCCGTCCGAAGTGCTCGTCGAAGGTGTAGTCGGCGAACTCCAGGGCCTCCTTCGGGCCGTTCGACCACAGGTTGCGGTACATGCTGGAGTGCACGGGCTCGCCGTACTCGTCCAGCCCGGTGCGCCAGGTGTAGTTCCACTGGCCGCCCCAGTCGGCCTGCTTCTCGAAGCAGACCAGTTCGGGGATCTCCGCCCCCGCACGGGCCGCGGACTCGAAGGCCCGCAGCTGCGCCATCCCCGAGGGGCCGGCGCCGATGATCGCTACTCGTTCACTGTTCGTCACGTATCGTCCTCAAACTCTTCCGTCATGTATCGGGCGCAGCCGTATCCGGGAGAGGAGGACAGTTCTTCCCCGGTGGGAGCGGAACGCTCGACCTGCCCGGACAGTGGCTGCTCTTCGACGTTAGCAGCGCCGCGCGGCGACGCTGGCGGGAATGCGACGACGGGTGTCGCTTCCGCGCATCGCCGATGTCGGCGGCCGGTGCCAGGATCGGACGGTGCGACAGGACATCAGGGCATCGGAGCGGCTCGACCCGCAGGGCTCGCCCGCGCGATCGCGCGGCGCCCTGGTCCTGCTCGCGGCCGCGGTGACGGTGGTGCTCTGGGCCTCGGCCTTCATCGGGATCCGTGGCGCAGGGCCGCACTACGACGCCGGGGCCTTGGCGCTGCTGCGCATGGCCGTGGGCACCCTCGTGCTGACGATCATCGCGCTGCGGCACGGCATCCGGCTCCCGGAGCGCCGCCACTGGCTGCTGATCGCCGCGTGGGGTGTCGGATGGTTCTGCATCTACAACCTGGAGCGAGCGAAGTTCCTTTAAAAGAAAGAAATTCCGGCGCTTCGAGGTGCATCCAGCCTACATCTTTGCACTGTGAGCCACGTCCCGAACCGCGTCGGATGGACACTCCTTGCGAAAATCTTCCGCTTAACGCATGATTGAACCGTTAAACGGAAGGAGTCTCATGGCCGCGAACGAGTTGCCCCCCGGTTCAGCGAAGCTGCACCTGACCCCCGGGGTGGAGTTTCTACACGAGCGGGAGACAGTTTTCGCGGGCATGGTCGCGGGGTGGGGGGCTCAGATGCGTGGCGGCCGCGGCCTCCGGAAGGCGTTCGTAGCTCGCAGCCAGTCGCAGGTGTGCGCGTTTCAAGAGTTCGTAGACGAGTGGCGTTGGAACTGGTCGTCGCGGATGTTCGACGAGTGGGCGTCGGAACTGGAAGCGCGGGGGCTAGCGTTGTCCACGCGCCGCAACTATCAATACTCGATCCGTGGTTTCTGCGAGTACTTGTTGTCGCCTCACTACGCGTGGGTCGAGGAGTGCGAGGACCGATTTGGCACGCACCCGGTCCAGATCGTGCACGAAGAGAACTCCATTCGGCACACTCCGGGAGTGGATGGCGACCCCAGGCGTCGTGGACTCTCGTCGGATGAGTTACAGCTGCTTTTTGACCGAGCGGATCGGGAAGTAGACATTCGACTAACAGAGAAGAGGAAGGGCGCCACGCTCGCATACCGAGACGCCACTCTCTTTAAAGTGATATTCGCATGGGGATTGAGGGCAAATGAGGCATGCCACCTCGAGATCACCGACCTATTCCGATCCCCGAGACAACCGCAGTTCGGCAACATCGGCGTTGTCCAAGTTCGGATGGGCAAAGGTTCCCAGGGGAGCGGTCCGAAGAGTCGCACAGTCGCGACCCTCTACGAGTGGGCTGTCGAGGCGTTACAGGACTACCTCAGCGAGGTGCGGCCGCTCCTCGCGAAGCCGGGGATCTCCGGTAACACCATATTCCTCACCGAGAGAGGCACCCGAATGAAGCCGCGTGACATCGCTGACCGCTTCGCGTTCTATCGGGACGAGCTGTCCCTCGACCCCTCGCTGACCCCCCACTCGCTCCGTCACTCCTATGCCACAGGCCTCGCGCTGCAGAAGGTCGACGCAAAGTTCATCCAGGAACAACTCGGCCATACCTACGCGTCCACGACCGCGATCTACACGCACCTCGCATCGGATTTTATGAACAGCATGATGCGAGACGCGATTCGAAAGGTCACAGGAGAGCCTGAACACGGTTAAATCGTGAGAGTGATCGAGTACGAGTGGTGCCTACGTGACCTGATGAACTCCGCGCGCCTTTTCAAAGCGGCCGACATCCAGAGGGCGCTCAAGTCTCGGGACGTCGACATGTCCTACAGCCAGGTCTACCGACTCGTCACTGAGAAGCCCGACCGGCTCAACCTCCACGTGCTCGTCGCTCTCATGGACATCTTGAAGTGCAGCGCGGACGACCTCATCCGCCCAGTCGCCGCCAACACCCCTTCCGTACGCACGGGAACCGCCCTCAACGCCGATGTCCCCGGCGGGTCGTCGGCCTTGAGAGCCAGCGGCGCGCGGCCCAAACGAGCCCAAATCCTCCCAGATGCACCCACTTGATGAACTTGTCCAAAAAGTCATAGCAATCCTTACGCCCGACGCCGAGCCGAGCTTCACAGACGCAGTGGCGGCAGCCACTACTGCGGTGTTGACCAGCACCTCACAGGCGCGCCGCCTGCTCGCTGCATTGACGGATGATCCCTCTATGCCCATCCGCGGTGATGTTCGCATGCCACGCGCGCTACACAGAATCGTGTGGGAAGCGGACCCGTCGCAGCAACACTTTCGCCTGCCCGCCTGCGAGAGATGCTCTGCTACGCCCAAGCGCTCGCTCGTTAGCGTTGCGTCGGCGCGGATGTGTCCTTCCTGTGCCCAGACGCTTACGCGCACGACTCTCGACTGTGCGGAGTGCGGCAACAGCGTCCGCAACGCGCGGCGTTCGGGCGAATTGGCGTACTGCCGACCCTGCTGGCGCAGTCTCTGCGACAGACGCACCAGGATCGCGGTCACCGCGACGGAAACTGCCGGACTCACTGTGACCGCTTCGGAGGTCGAACGAGCACTGGAGGCGGCGTCTCCGAACGTCGCCAAACAGCTTCAGGTAGCACTCGAACTCGCATCCGACCCAATAGCCCTGCTGAGCAACCCGGCCAGCGGCACCCCCGCTCTCGGTCGCCTGTACCTCGAGCTGCGAGAACACTCTCCTGACCTACCTCCCGTCCTATGCGCAGTGTGCCGGACGGAAAAGCCACTCCCGAACCGAACGAGTCAGGGCCGAACCTGCACACCGTGCGCCACGAAGGCACGGGCGCAGAGCTGCAGCAAATGCAAGAAGATTGCCCCGGTCTCTTCCAGACTCCCGGACGGCTCACCGCTATGTCAGACCTGTGCTCGTACGCTGCCGGATAGGCTACGCACGTGCAGTTCCTGTCACAAACTACGCCCGGTAGCTTCATGGCGCGACAAGGAGCCACTCTGCTCATCGTGCCGTCTCGCCGCCGCAGTGGACACCTGCACCAGGTGCGGCCTAATAGGAGAATGCCGATTCGCAGGCACATCGCGCGCTGTCTGCGAGAAGTGCCGTCGTAAGGTCGTGCGATGCTTCAGCTGCGGGGCCATGCGCCGAGTACACGCCCGAGACGATCTCGGCAACCCGCTCTGCGCCACGTGTCGACGTAAACCCGGCCATCAATGCACAGGCTGCGGCAACATCCGTCCTGTCATAGCCCGAGTCGACGGGGCGCCATATTGTGACCACTGTTGGCGCCATCACCCGGCGAGTTTCAATGACTGTGCCGTGTGTGGCGAGCGTGGACGAGTTCGGCGGTCCGGACTGTGCGACCGATGCACGATCAGGAACATCATTGCGTCCCTGTTCTCCTCGCAAGCGCTTTCACTCCACCCTGAGATGACGGCAGTTCGCGACGGGTTGTTGGCGCATTCCGCGGGCAAGGACCTCCATGTCTTCCTCAGCACGAAATCGTTTCGAATACTAGAGACGCTGCTCTCGGCCGATACCCCCATCACGCACGAAGCTCTCGACGACATCGGAGTCGATCAGACAACGCGACACGTTCGCTCTCTCCTCGTCGAGTACGGAGTTCTCGAGCCAGTCGATTTCCACCTGAGGAGATTCGAACTGTGGATACCAGACATCGCAGAGAATATCGCTGGCGCAACTGAGAGAACGGCGTTCATTCAATACGCACGATGGAAGCACGTGCGGGAGCTCCAGGCACTGCCTGCACCGATCATGGGGTCGCGGACCACGTCACGCCGACGTGAGCTGTATATCGTCATCGACCTGCTGAGCTGGTTCGATCAACGCAGGATCTCCTTACGCGATATCACTCAGTCGCAACTCGATGAGTGGGCGCTCACGGGAACGGAGCGGCATCGTGTAACGGGATTCTTGAGGTGGGCAAGGCGGAACGGTCTCGCCAGAGAGTTGACGGTTTTCCGAAGGAAGCCCCCCGGCCCCACACCAGGAGGACCAGCAGATGAGGAACGAAAGTCGCTGCTACACCAGATCCTGCACGATGCGTCTCTCGCGCCGGGGACGAAGCTCGCGGGAGCGCTGCTGCTGCTCTACGGAGTCGATCCGTATCGCCTCGTTCGCATCACATTGGATCAGATCGACACTTCGGACGGCTTGGCGCGAATCGACCTCGGCCCGGAGACGCTCTACCTGCCAGAGGAACTCGGGCTCGTTGCGTTGGCAACCCAGGAGGCGAGAGAAGCTCAGCGCTTACAGCACACCGTCGAAGACACCTTCTGGCTATTCCCGGGCACGCGATCGGGGTACCACCTCGCAAACACCACCTTGACCTCGAGGTTGCATCGGGCAGGGCTTTCCGTTGCGAATACCCGCAGGGGCGCTCGCACGTCGCTGGCCGGCCAGCTCCATCCCACTATCCTCGCGGCGCTCACAGGCATACACATTCGCACAGCCGTCAAGTGGTATGAAGCGCTCGCTGTTTCCCGCTCCACGTACGTTGCGGCGTTGCTCGAAGACGGCCGGTTGTCCCCGACCACCTAGAGCGTGTCTGACACATCGATCGGTGACTCATTGAGAGCCTGCGAGGGTGTCGCGGTTGCAGGTGCCCTCGAATGCGCAGGGCATTCCGAACGCCAGGTCAGAGAAAGCAGGATTCCGGAGGTTGGTGGATACTGCGGACTCTGCCGGACGTGGGCGCCGGTCACCCGCACCCCTTCGGTCCACCGGGCGCCCACATCTCCGATCGATCTGAGAGTCCTGCTGGCGCTCTGGAAGCTCAGCAGAGGGCCAGGTCACCGTCTCCCGACAGCAGCGGCTCAACGACTGCGAAGGTCGGGAAAAGGGTGCGGAAGCAGCGTGTCGATCGACACTTCGAATACCTGCGAGATCGCGATGATAGAACGCAACGCCGGGTTCATCGGCTCGCCTCGCCTCGACTCACCGCTCTCGTACTGCCGATAGATGAAACGGCTGAGGTTCGCGCGTGAAGCCACCTCTTCCTGGCTCAATCCAGCTTCTTGCCGAAGCTGGCGGAGGCGCACGCCGAGGCTCTGTGCGAACACAGCCCATTCGACGTCGCTCGTCCGCCTGCGCCCAGTCACGTCTCTAGCGTTTCCGGGATTGCTTACCGGTATGGGCTTACAGGTATGCCATAATTTTGGTGGCCATACGAAACAATCGACTTCTGCCGGATCCTCTCCACTCTGCACGTGTGCTGCCCGCCCTTCGGACACCGCGGTCGCACCGCAGGGCAGGCCCGTCGCGTGCGACCGCGATTGTGAGGGTGATCGTGGCACAAACGGCATGGTCGGCTTGGTGGCGAACCACAAAGCACCCCCCGCCCGCAGCCTGGAGCTACGCCTTCGAGGAGCTCACAAGCGACGACACAGCTGACGAATGGGCGCTGGCCGCCGCGATCTTCATAGCCCAGTATCGGCGTCGCCACTCGCAGGGACCTACGTTTCGGGAGCTTTTCGAACACTTGCTCCCCGAGTCGGGCGGAATACCGTCTCGTCTTCCGACGGATTGGGACGCTTCGGATCGCCGACGCGCAGCCAATGATCTCCGTCGGCATGTAGCCATCGAATGGCGTCGTCGTGGCTATATCGGGTACGACAAGCAAGTGGCGCGGAGTCTGAGAGTAGGTCCGCGCTTCCGCGCGCAGTCTCGAGCGCGGAACACCCGAGCGCGCGAAAGCAGCCATGAGCGCCCCGGGGAGTCCTTGGCGAACCGCGTTGAGTCGGAGGACTCGCTGAGTGCGGACGCCGCGCACGTGCTGCTGCGTGTGACTCCGACTGTCTTGCGACGGCTCACCCGCCGTGGCTACCTGCATGCTGTGGGATGCGGCTCGCAATTGCGGTACCCGTCCTGGCAGTTCGCCGGGCGCCCGAAATTCAAAGTTGTGCCGGGAGCCTCAACCGTTGTTCCCGCCATCCCAAAGCACTGGGCAACAGTGACGATCAACTCGTTCATGACGACCCCGAACCGGCACCTTGAGGGAGACGGCGGCTTAGTTTCCCCGGTCGATTGGTTGATGCGCGGAAACGATCCGCGCCGCGTCGCCGACGCGCTTGAGGCATCGGAGGTGTCCAGTGCCCGGCGCGCCGCAAGACCCTGAGGGAGGTTCCCTCTCATATCAAGACAGCAGTCGCGATCGCGACAACGGCCAGGACCACCGCCAGGACCAGGACCAGGACCAGGAGGGGATCGAAGCAGTTCTCGAATCGTTCACGCGCCTTGTGCAGGCCGCGGCGGAAGCTGGGCGCGATTGGAAGCTCGTCGACGCACTGCTCCACACGATGGTGGACCTCGTACTCGAGACCTCAGGCGATCTGTTCGCGCCGCCTGAAACGTCCGTCGCCGAGGCGCTCACCGACAGTGAGTCAGCGGCAGCCCAGACCATAGCGCCCGGTAGGTCGAACCGCCGGCTTCGCGTCGAATACCGGCTTCGGCTCGAAGCCGTCATCGATTCCTGGAGCGATGACGAAACAGCCGACTTCCTGATGATCGGCCTGCGCCAGGTCCGACGGCGCGCGCAGCAGGGCTCCCTCTACTACTTCCTCGTGAACCGTAAACGTCGATATCCGGTGTGGCAGTTCGACAGATTCTGCACGGTTGTCGAGGGCATCGCAGTGGTAGGACAGGCATTCCCAAAGTCCTGGCCGGCTGACCGTGTCTATGCATTCATGACGGACCCGTCCCTCGAACTCAGGCACCTAACTCCAGCACAGTGGTTGCTCGGCCACCGCGACCCTCACCGGGTTGCGGCAGTCATCGCCTCAATTGCAGACAGGTGACTTGAGGTGGCCTGGGCCGAACATCGACTCAGATTGCGACGACCGCCAAAGCGATGACGAGATCGTTCGTGGGCAGTGCCCCCGGGGTCGCGGGCTCGCTATCAATTCTCAGAGGACAGCAATGAACAATGACTCGTCTTTGGATCCACAAGCGCGACGAGTGCTGGCTGCGATCGAGGTTGGGCACCAGCTCGGAGGTCATCGACTGGCCCGCGAGGAGGTCGATCGCGTTCGGCGAATACTAGCTGGGAACCTGTCGCCAGAAGCAGCTCGAGTCGAAATGCGGGCGGCACTTCGAGCGCTAGTCGACAACGACCGATCGCAGCCGCCTACCCCGTGAATGAATCGTCCGCCAGCGCCTGAGCAGCACCGATGACTTCATCGAATCGGCCGTCACGGATCGCAGTGATCGCAGTGTCCTCATTATGAAGAAACGGATTGGCGCCGACAAACCACAGCCGGGCCACCTGGTCACCTTCGGCGCCGCTAACCGTGCGCCAGACCGCGTCGGCGCACTCGAGGCGCCGGAGTGCGTCCTGGCTAGGACGGTTCCCACCTTCCTCGCTCCAACTGAGCGCAGCTCGCGTGTCTCTGGAACCTGCCAGCGTTGAAACGAGAGTCGGACCGAGGGCGGCGGTGAGACGACGAGTGAGATCGACAGTGTCCGACGAGACCATGAACGCGATCATACTTTTCTCTCGCGCTACCCTCCCCGACTTTCGAGCACCCTTATCGGAGATCGGGGGCGCTTTGACGGAGGACCACTTCGACCGCTTCACTCACGGCGAGCGATCCATCCCTTCAGAGCGCGGCCTGAGCAGCCTTGTACCCACCACTCCCGGCTGGGCGCCAACGAACACCACGGAGGGGTGCAGTTCGGCGGCACCGCCTGCAGTTAGTGGACGCGATGTCGCGATTGAAGATCCTGCGCAGCTCGTCCGACTACAGTGACGATTTTCGCACGCCGAACAGAAGAAATCGATCGCCGCCGCGTGTCTTCAGCTCATCGGACGCAACGACGGGCGCGCGATACCGAGACTGCCCGCAAGCGGCAGAGCGCGCGAGCCGCGGAAGCCACGGCTTGCACCGCCCGCGACGCCGAAGCCACCCGGGTTGCACGTGACGCTGCCAAGCGTCAGAGGACACGTTATCGCGGGATGGACCGATAGGGCCGGCTAACCGAAACCCCGAACGTCCGCTGCTGACGCCACGATGTAGCGGTGGGAACGAACAAGCGCTACCCGCATCTGCCGGCGCAGAGGGGCGAACAGCGAGAGCTGCGCGAGGCTCGCAAGCGCGGGCCGTTGCGTACCCTCGACGCACTCCAGCTGCGGTTGCACGGGCAGCCTCTCACGATCGTTCCCGAGCAAACGCGCCTATGGGGTCACGCGTGGCTGCAGTTCGGGGATACGAACGTGCGCTGCGTCGTGCAGGTGAAGCGCTGGACCGCGGATGCCGTGGGCGTCGAGGTGACGATCGACGATGAGACGCTGCGGTGCTGGATATGGCAGGGAGCGTGCCAGCGCATTTCGGCGCCGACCGACGTCTGGTGACCCTGGATCAGCGGGAGGGCTCGACCTCCGCGACGGGGATCTCCGGCCGGGCGCGGACGAACCGCACGACATGGCGGAAGGACTGGCCCGCCATCGCCACGTCCGCTGAGATCTCGACGACCAGCGGCTGCACGAGCGTCAGTCGTACCGGCTCTCGTCCTGATCGGTTGAAACGGCTCAGGGCTCCCGGCTTCACCTCCTGCGGCCACGGGTGAGATGCCGCAGGCTCCTGCAGCAGTCGGCCCAGTTTCCGCGCCGTGTTCGCCGCCAGGCGTGCCGAGCGGCCCACGATCCGCAGCTCGCCGTCTATCGGCAGCCCGACCACGAGTTCTTCGGGACGCTCGCGCGATCCGATCACGGCGGCACAGATGACGTCCAGCGTGTCATGGTGTTTCACCTTCACCCACGTTCGATCGCCGCCGACGTAGGGCTGTGCCCCGCCCTTGACGACGAGCCCTTCAATCCCCGACGCCACGAGCGCACGGAACCACCGTGCGGCTTCCGCAGCATCCGCGGTGACAGGAGAGAGGTTCAGCGGCGGAGACCACTCCCGCGCCAACTCTTCGAGCAACGTGCGCCGATCGTCCAGGCGTAGATCGCGTGCGTCACGATCCGCGATCGCGAGAATGTCGAAGGCCACATACGATGCCGGCTGTGCGCGGGAGAGCTTTGCGACGGTGCTGGAGCTGCCGTTCGTGCGGCGCAGCAGCGCATCGAAGTCCAGGCGGTCGTCCGACCACACCACGGCCTCACCATCGAGGATGACACCGTTGGGAAGCTGCGCGGCCGCCGCTACCAGTTCGGGAAAGGCGCGGGTGAGGTTCTTACCCTGTCTCGACCACAAAGTGATGTCGTCGTCGACCACGAGCAGCAGCCGAAATCCATCCCACTTCGGTTCATACCTCGCCCCGCCGGGCAGCGCATCCGCGGCCGGGACCGTTTCCACCGGCCGGGCCAACGCCACGCCTAGCGGCGGACGCAGCCCGGCCGGCAGGGGCACAGCTCAGCCCTTCACGTCTCGCGGGTCGTTGCCGTAGCTGTTGCGCTCCGCAATCTGCCCGTTCTCGTTCTTGATGATGTGCTCAACCTTACGTTCCCTCGCGAGGTCACGCCCCGCGGCCACGGCATCCTTTTTCGTCTGATGCGGGCCGCCTGTGGTCGAGCTGTCGCCGGTCACGCGGTTGTGCCATGCGCCGTCCTCGTGGAAGGTCTCAACGTCTCCGGTAGGCATGTTGCTCCTTTCGTCGTGAGCTTCATCGTCGGCCCGTCGCTCGATAGAGGGACAGCCCCTTGCGGGAAACTCGGCCGACTATGTAGCTGGCGAATCGATCCGCTTCCGGTGCTACCGCCCCGCTTCGAAGCGTTCGCGGTCTCTCGCTTCGCGCAGCAGGGTGGCTCGCCCACTGATGGGTCGCCGACGGGTGACTTGTTCAGCCTCGAAGAGCCGCCTGAATGGCTATCTCCAGATCGGTGGCGCGGTTGTCGTCGAGGTCGGGTGGGTCAGACGCGGACGGATTCGGGCGTTGCTGCAAGGGCGCGCAGGGCTGCAGGGCGCCGCGCAGCACGAACGCCGTTGAGGATCACGAACACTTCTGCGATCTCGTGCACGAGGACCACGCCGGCTAGCCCGAGCACACCGAAGAGCGCGAGTGGGAAGAGGACGACGATGATCGCGAGGGCGAGCACGATGTTCGCGGTCATGATGCGGCGGCCGCGACGGGCGTGGGCGAGGGCGCCAGGGATCAGTCGCAGGTCGTTCCTGGTGAAGGCGACGTCGGCGGACTCGATCGCCGCAGCCGACCCCTTCAATCCCATGGCGATCCCGACGGTCGCGGTCGCAAGGGCGGGGGCATCGTTGATGCCGTCACCGACCATGGCCGTTGGGCGCCCGGCTGCGAGTTGTTCGATGACCGCGGCCTTGTCCGGGGGCAGCTGCTCTGCGCGGACGTCGGTGATGCCCGCCTGCGCGGCGATCGCACGGGCGGTGCGCTGGTTGTCGCCGGTAATCATTGTGATCCTGATCCCGGCATCCTGCAGGAGCCGTAAGGTCTCTGCGGATTCGGGGCGCAGCTCGTCACGGATGCCGATGAGACCCGCGATTGTGCCGTCCGCTTCAACGACGACCACGGTCATGCCGTCTTCGGCCATCTCGTCAGCGGCCGTGGCGACTACGCCGGGGGCGAGCCAGCGGACGTTGCCGACGCGGACCAGGGTGCCGTCGACGCGGCCGGTGATGCCGTGGCCGGCGTCTTCGACCACGTCCACGGCCGCAGCTGAACTGGGTGCGGCCGCGGTGATCGCGGCAGCGAGAGGGTGGCTGCTTGTCGCTTCGACTGCTCCCGCCCAGGTCAGCAGCTCGTCGCGTGAGATGCCGCCTGCGGGGCGCACGTCGACAACGGTCGGTTCGTTGCGTGTGAGGGTGCCGGTCTTGTCCAGCGCGACTGCCTGGATGGTGCCGAGCTGCTCGAACGCCTCCCCGGACTTGATCACGACGCCGAACTTCGACGCGGAACCGATAGCGCTGATCACCGTGACCGGCACCGCGATCGCAAGAGCACAGGGAGACGCCGCGACCAGAACAACGAGTGCACGCTCGATCCACGTCGACGGATCTCCCACGACGAACCCGAACACGGCGACGAGGGCCGCTGCGATCAGCACCACGGGCACGAGAGGGCGGGCGATCCGGTCAGCAAGCCGTGCGCGGTCGCCCTTTCGTGCGTGGGCCTGCTCCACGAGGGACACGATCTGAGTGAGCGAGTTGTCGCGCCCATCCGCGGTCGCCTCGATCCGCAGCGTCGATGCACCATTCACCGAGCCCGCCGCGACCGCACTGCCGGGGTACACGTCGACAGGGATGGACTCTCCTGTGATCGGCGAGGTGTCCAGGCTTGATCGGCCTTCGACGACAACACCATCGGTGGCGACGCGCTCACCCGCCCCGACGATGAGGATGTCAAGCTCACGGACATCCGTGACCGGGAGCGTCGTGTCACCAGCGAGACGAGAGACACGCACCGTCTCGGGAATCAGGGACAGCAGCGCACGCAGACCCTCTTTCGCCCGATCCATCGCGCGGTCCTCGAGAGCTTCCGCCAGCGAGAACAGGAACGCCAATGTCGCAGCCTCACCGACGTGGCCGAGCAGAACCGCACCGATCGCGGCGATGGTCATCAGCAGCCCGACGCCGAGCCGACCCCGGAGCAGCCGGCGGATCGCACCGGGAACAAACGTATATGCCCCGGCCAGCAGAGCAGCCCACTGCAGAACGAGCGCGGGGATCTCGATACCCGCCCATTCCAGCGCGTAGCCGGCGCTCAGGAACAGGCCAGAGAGTGCGGACGGGAGCAGGGCGATGTCGCGCCACCACGGCGGACGGACCTCGTGTTCATCGTCGCCCGTGCTGTCTTTGGACGGCAGGGCTGGGCCGCAGCACGCGTCGCCTTCCTCGTGAGCCGGGGGCACGGTAGTCTGCACCGGCTCGGGAACACAGCACGCGTCACCGGCGGTATGGGGCTTGCGGGGCTCATCCGGGCCGCAGCACTCCTCACTCACGCGCAGCACTCACACTTCTCGTCCGCACACGGAACGCCCGCGTCGACGGCGACGACCGCTTCCAGCATGTGCCGCAGGCCCACCGCGATATGTGCGTCGGCGATCTCGTAGCGCGTACGACGCCCTTCCGGCGTCGCAACGACCAGACCACACCCCCGCAGACACGTTAGGTGGTTGGAGACATTCGAGCGCGTCAGACCGAGATCACGTGAAAGTTCCGCCGGGTAGCCAGGCGCGTCCAAGAGCGTGAGCAAGATCCGCGAGCGCGACGGATCCGCCATCGCGCGACCTAGACGATTCATCACATCGAGACGAGAAGCAATAGTCAGCACAAGATGACTATACAGCGATAAGTGACCAATTACGCGGTCGCGTTCAATGGGTTTCGTCTGGAATACCGTTCACTTCGATCTAACGTGAGGCGACCGTGAGCGAAGGCGCCGCTCTGCTATCGAGAGCATCAACATCAATACGCTCAGTCCGCCTATCGCGGGACCGATCCAGGGCATCAGGATGACAGCCGGCGTGATCCCCCTGTGCAGTGGAACGCTGCTGACCTTCGCGGCCGCAGTGTCTGCGGGGACGGCGGCGGCGGTTGTTCCGTCGGTGCGGATGACTTGGCTGGTGCCGGTGGTGGAGACGTTCACCACGGTGCGGCCGGTTTCGAGGGCGCGCATGCGGGCGATGGCGAGTTGTTGCAAATTCTCGTCCGTGCCGCGGAAGTCGGCGTTGTTGGTTTGGAACACATAAACCTCCGCACCCTTCACAGCGCTGTCGTGAATGACCCGGTCGTAGATGACGTCGAAGCAGATTGCGAGGCCGACGCGCGAGCCCGCGACACTCATCGCAGGAAGGTTGGTGCCCGGCGTGTATTCCCTTTGAATCATGCCGACGAGGTCTGGGGCGAGGAGCTCGTAGAACCAACGGTCGGGCACGTACTCCCCGAAGGGCACCGGGTTGGCTTTGTCGTACGCCTGTGGGGCGGTGGTTCCGGTCCAGAGTAGAGAGGTGTTGAACGTCAAGCCTTCCCGTGTGGTGGCTGAGTTCACCAGCAGCGGCGACCCGATCGTCTGGGTGAGGGCGTCCAAGCGTTCGGCAGTATCGGCTTCGCGGAGCGGGTCGCTGTCGACCGATCCTTCCGGCCACACCAGGAGGTCGAGGTCCTCACCGATCAGCGATGTAGTGGCGGTCTGCTGTGCATCGAAGATGTCGCCTTCCGATCGGGGATCGAAGTATGCGCTGGGCCCGTTACCCTGCACCCACCCGACGCGTAGATCACCAATGTAGGTGGTCGGGAATGCGGGGACGAGCGCGGCGACGGCGCCGATCAGCGTGAGGGCAACGAGGTGGCTCAGGCGTCGCCGGAGCGCCACGTCCAAGGCTCCAGCGCAGAGGAAGACGATCAGGAACGATAGCCCGGTTGTTCCTAGCCAAGAGGCCGCCTCGGCAAACAGGGTGTCGACCAGAACGACGCCGAGGCGGGCCCACGGGAAGCCGCCGTACGGCCAGGTACCCATTACGGTCTCCCGCAGCACCCAGACTCCCGCCACCCACGCGGGCGCAAGCGCCCACAGTCGTCCGCGACTGTAGCGATATGCCAGCGTGATGAGGGGGCCGCCTGCAGCGAAGAGAAGAGCCTGCAGTCCTGACAGCGCCGCCCAAGGCAAAGGCCCGAGGAAGGTGGACACCCACGAGAGGTGGGTGACGTAGAACGTGGCCCCGTAGGTGAGGGAGATGACGAATGAGGCTGGGAGGGAGCGACCGCGCAGCAGCCACAAGCTGACGGTGACGCTGGCGAACGCCAGAGGCCACCATCCCGTCTCCGGGTAGGCGAGGTCCAGACAGAACCCGGCGACCGCGGCTACAACGACAGCGCCCGGTACTGGGATGGTTCGTTTCGCGGCTGGCCGAGCAACGGAGGACGGTGCCGCCTGAGGAGATCCGTGTGTGGCGGGTTCAGGGTTCCGGATCACGGGCGCTCAGTCTGTTCAGATAGGCGTTGTAGGCGTCGAGATCAGCGTTCCCGTGGGTGTCGACGTAGCGATCGGTGGCGGCCGCGGAGGCGCTGTCCTCCCGGAACCAGCGGTGCATGACGTACAGCAGCATCAACACGGTTGGAGCTTCCCCGTACGACCACGCCAGCCCACCGGCAAGCCGCTGATCCTCGAGCGGATCCAGGCCCAGGGCCAGGGTGGGAGTGACGAAAGACGCGACGAGGATTGTGCTCCCCATCATGAGGAACACGCCGAAGAACGCGTGGAGGGCGGCCTCGGCGAACACGTCGAGAGCGCGGGCGCCGTGTCCCAATCGGACCGGTAACGGGTCGGAGGAAAGCACGGGAATGGTGAACAGCACACCGGCGGCGAGGAATACCAGTTCTAGGATGAGATGCCCTCCGGGTTGGGTGAGGATCCCGTCAGCCGCGTTCGCCAGGTAGAGGCCGTAGAACGCGAACAGATACAGCGGGATGATGCACCAGGGACTCAGCACCCAGCCGACGACGCGACTCCGCAAACCGCGATGCGTGAAATGCAGAACGTGTCGTCCGAGACCGTGGTGTGGTGTGGCACGAAGAAGCAGCGTCCCCGGGGAGCCGAGCACCAGCAGTGGGGGCACGGTCATCATGAGGGTGAGCTGCTGGAACATGAACACCGACACCAGGGCATAGCCGTACGCCTCCACCCCGAGACCGGTCACCGCGGCGAGCAGCGCGCAGCCGGTGAGGAAACTGACGGCGCGCCACACAGGCCAGCGGCGTCGCATCCTGCACAGCCGAACTGCCCCGGCCAGATACAGCACCGCGAGCACAGCCGCGAGCACCGGAAGCAGCGGAAACGGTCCAGGGCGGAACGCGACCAACGCCCCGAGCGTAGGGGGCTCGACGGGTAGCCAGTCGGTCATCGTAGGGGATCTTGCCGGACCACCCTGATCGTGCCACCTGCGACCAGGAACACCACGGCTGCGGCCGGTTGCGCCATGGCCCAGATGTCGCCGGAGAACGGGAATGGCATGACCGGGTTCCAGAGCACAGCGATCGCGGCGAATACCGGCACCCACCACCAGTGCCGCGCCTGGATAGCGAACCATCCCACGATCAGGGCGAGGATGGATGCGACGAACAACACCAGGGGTGCCCAGTTCGCCCGGATGAGGGCTGGGGCCAGGAAGAGGATGGCTGCGGCGATCAGCCCGGGCGCGAGAGCGTTTCGCTGATAGGGGGATGCGGGTTTCTGCGTCGCATTCATAGTGATGTCGTCTCTTGTGCCAGATGATTGGCTGGTTTCGGCGGATCGGGGTGGCGGGGTTCTCGGCTGCGCCACGCGGCGCTCAGAAGGAGGAGGGCCCCGACCCCCAGCGCGATGTCGGCGATGTTGCCGATGAAGAGATCCCCGTAGGCGAGGAAGTCCGTGACGTGCCCCACCCCGAAACTGGGTGGGGAAAACAAGCGGTCGATGAGGTTGCCGAGTGCTCCGCCCACGAGGAAACCGAACCCGATCGCAGCGAGAGTGGTCCCTGCGCGGGCAGCAGCGATACCCAGGATCACCGTGACGGCGATACCGAAGACAGTCAGCAGACCGGTGGCGGAGGCGCCGAAGGACAGGGTGGCGCCAGGGTTGAACGCGAGTTGCAGACCAAGGAGATCCCCGAGGAGCGGGATTCTCTCGCGTTGGCTCAGCTCGCTGAGTGCCATGCTTTTCGTGGCCTGGTCGATGAAGACGACGATCGCGGCGACGATGGCCGCGAGAGCGGACCGCCGCAGACGCTCACTCTTCACCGGCCCCAGCTTCCCCTTCTGCACGGTCGCGTCGCCGACGGGCGCGACCGGCGAGGATCACCCCGGCCGCGCTCACGCCCAGGACCAGAATGAGCGAGGAGACGAACATCAACGGCAGCAACAGCCCGTCGCCCATCGCTGCGCCGCCCGACGCTGTGCCTCCGTACTCCGCGGGTGAAGTGCTCGGTTCCGGTGTCGCACTCGAGCTGGGCTGGGCACTCTGCTCCGGGGTGGGGATGGCTGGTGAGGTCGCGGCGGGAGGGGTGCTGGCCGTAACCGAGTACGAGTACTCGCCGCTGGTGGGGTGACCGTCGCTGGAGACCACCTTCCACCGGACGGTAAACAACCCGCCGCCGGCATCCGGGGACAGATGCTGGGTGACGGCGGTGCCACTGACCGCGGGCGCATCGACCGCCACATTGGTTCCCTGGTCGTTGAGAACCTCGATATCTGTTGCACCCTCTAGATTGGTCAGCTCCGCGCTGAAGGTCAGAGTGATCTCGTCCGGCGAGTTCGGGATAGTGCCGCCAGCCTCGGGGTAGGAGGAGACCAACCCGTCGTGAGCGGCGGCCGGGGAGGCGAGGCCGAGGACACTGATGGCGGCGATGACGAGCCCCGCCAGGGCGATTCGGCGGGTGCGGGAAGCGTTGTTACGCATGGGTGAAGTGTTCTCCAGTGTGCGATTCGGGTTCGATTTGGAAAGTGGAGTGTTCGACACTCACCGGGAAATGCTCGGCCACACACTCCTGCAGCGATCGCAACAAGGCCGCGTAGGCGTCCATGGTCACGGTGTCATCAATGACGATGTGAGCGCTCAGCGTCGGGAGGTCGGTAGACACCTGACTGGCGTGCAGGTCGTGGACGGCGACCACATGGGGAAGCTCAACAATGTGTCGGCGTACCTCGTCCAGGTCCAGGCCGCGAGGAGTGGATTCGAGGAGCATGCGCCCGGAGGCGCGCAACAGGACGACAGTGCGCGGGATGATCAGTATCGCGATGACGACCCCGGCGACTGCGTCCGCCTGATACCAGCCGAGAGCGGCGATCAGGATGGCGCTCACGATAACGGCGACGGAGCCGAGCGCGTCGTTGGCGACCTCGAGGAACGCAGCCCGCATGTTGAGGTTCAGCCCGCGTCCACCCATCAGGACGAGCAGAGACGCGATATTGGCCACGAGCCCCACGATTCCGAAGAACAACAGGCTTCCCGATGCGATATCGGGAGGCTCGAACAGTCGGCGAATTCCCTCGACCAGGGCAAACAAGCCCACACCCAACAGCAAGGTCGCCTGCGCGAGAGCGCCAAGGACCTCGGCGCGTCGCAACCCAAACGTATAACGGGGAGTGGGTGCCCTGTTCATCAGATGCGCAGCCGTCACAGCCAACGCCAGGCCGATCACATCGGTGAGCATGTGCGCCGCGTCCACCAGAAGCGCGAGACTGCCAGTCAGGACCGAACCGACTACCTCGATGAGAAAAACAGACAGTGTGATCGAAAAGGCGACCACCAGCCGCTTACGGGACGTTCCCGACGCGTGGCTATGACCTGCACCCATGATCATTCTTCCTTTCGGCGACTAAATGTGGCCCGCGAAACTGCGGGTCTCCAGCGGCGGCTTCACCGCTTGCCGTTCACGGCGGAATCGATGCGGTCTCCCAAGTCCGTCCACGCCTCTAGCGTGACCGGCTCCCCATCGATGAAGAATGAGGGGGTGCTGCTGACGCCGAGCGCCTCGCCCTCGGCGAAATCAAACTGCACCCGCTCCGCCGTCGCCGGGTCCGCTACGGCCTCGTCGTACGCCGCCGTATCCAGGCCCATCTCCTCCGCGAATCCGCGGAACAGGTCAGCTCGGGACTCCTGCGCCTCGCCCCACTGCGCCTGCGTCGAGAACAACCGGTGATACATCTCCTCCAGCTGCCCCTGCTGTGCGGCCGCCTCCGCAGCGATAGCCGCATTCTTCGAATTGAAGTGACCGGGCAACGGGAAGTAGCGGATGACATACGTGATCTCACCGGCGTACTGCGCCCGGAGATCCTCAACCAGCGGGTAGAACGCGCCACACGCCTCACACTCGAAGTCCAGGAACTCCACCACTGTCACCGCGCCCTCGCCGCCATCATCCAGGACGTGGGAGTTCTCCCTCTGCACCTGCGGACCGCTCTCATCCGTGCCGGCCGATGGAACCCCCTGACTGCTCAGCCCATAAACGACGCCTGCCACAATCAGCAGAACAGCTACGACCGCGGCGACGAGCGTCGCCTTTACCCACGTTTTCATAGACACTCCTTGACACGAATGACTCTCTAAAAGCTCCCGTACGGAATGCCAGGAGCACGCCACCACACAAAGCTGCTGGCGTTCGAAGGAGCGCTCGTCAGGTGCGCGAAAGGGAAAGTTGCGTCAAGGACAGCGATGGGACGTCCGCACGCGCGTCCGCCGGCAGCGGCCTCACCGGGCGGAGCAGGACGGTCGTCTCCCGAGAAGTCGCCCTAGCAACGCGGAACGCTCGGCCCACGATGAACAGAATCACGCAGCAGAGCACGCCGATCAAGCAACCAACGCCACCGACTGTCGCTGCGTCCGTGAACTGGGCTGCAAACCCGTCACCGGAAGGCGGGTCGCCAACCTGCTCCGAGGCTGGAGCATCAGCAGCTAAAGCAGCCAGCATCACCGACACGTGCTCGGAGCTGTCCGGCGCATCCAGGTGGCTTCCGCCGAGCCAGGCCCCCGCAGTCAAGAGCACGGCTAGGCCGACCGCAGTAATGATCCTCGTTATCAGCCGCTCCCTGCTCGCCGGCCTGTACGGGCGCGCGCGGAGAGGGCGGATCATGTCAAAACGACTGTATCAGCGAAGACGGAACACCGGATCGCTGAGCCATAAGCCATTCGGTCGGGACGCCCCGGCCGAAAACAATCGTTCGCGGGACGTACGTACGGCGCCTCATCGCGGCGTGCTGTAAACGGCTCCCGTATTGAAACCAAGGTTGCGGGACAGGCTGTTTCGGCCCGGATTTTCGGCACGCGGTCAGCGAGGGTGGCGCCGCTTGACGAGGATCGTGTCGCGCCACTGTCCAGTCCAGGGGCCGTAGGTCATGAGAGCGATGCGTTCCCGGTGTCCCACGCCGCGGAAGCCGGCGCGGTCGTGGAGGGCGAGGCTGGCGGGGTTCTCGGGGAAGATGCTGGACTGCATGGTCCAGATGCCGGCGCTGTCGGCGGCTTGGAGGAAGGCGTCGAGGAGTGCGGCGCCGACGCCGTGCCCGCGAGCCTCGTGCGCGACATAGACCGAGTGCTCGACAGCGCCGCGGTACACCTCGCGAGATGACACGGGTGAGGCGGCGACCCTTCCGAGGATCGAACCGGCGGTGTCCTCGGCAACGAGCCGCCCGACGGTGAGTTTCCCTGAGTCGAAGGCTGGCCCCACGTTGGCGGGTCTGTCTCGAACGTTGCGTTGCCGGTGGCGATGCCTTCTCGGTAGATGGATTCCACCGCTGCCCAGTCGGCGGTGGTCATCGACCGGATGAGGACGCCGCTCACGGGCTCAGCGCGCGAGAGGCCTGTTCGAGGGGGTCGGTAACGACGCGGTAGTAGGCCCAGCGGCCGCGCTGTTCGCGGGTGGCGAGGCCCGCATCGACGAGCAGTTTCATGTGGTGGGAGACGGTCGGCTGGGATAGTCCGACGGGCTCGGTGAGGTCGCAGATGCATGCTTCACCGTCGCTGGATGCGGCGATCAGGGAGAGAAGTCTCACGCGCGTGGGGTCACCCAGAGCCTTGAACGTGCGCGCTATCCGCTCGGCCTCGTCGGGCGTCAGCACCCCGCCGGTGACGGGCGAGCAGCACGCCGCCGCGTCGGTCGGGAGGAGTGGGAGCGTCGTGGGCATGGAACGATTCTGGCACGTCACATTGACATTCGTCGATACATCGAGGATTCTCGATCAATCGAGTTCTGTCGATGCGTTGAGGAGCGAGTGTGATGGAGAGCGCGTTGCCTGTCGTGGTGATCGGTGCCGGCCCGCAGGGGCTCGCGGCTGCCGCCCACCTGGTCGAGCGAGACCTGCCGGTCGTTGTATTGGAGGCTGGGGCTGGCCCGGCATCGGCGGTTGCCGAGTGGGGGCATGTGCGCTTGTTCTCGGAGTGGCCGGAGTTGATCGACACGGCCGGGGCGCGGATTCTCGAGCCCACCGGATGGGCAGCGCCTACGACGGGGTATCCGACCGGTGCGCAGTGGATCAGCGGCTATCTCGCGCCGCTTGCTGCTGAGCTGGGCGATCGCGTTCGGTACGGCTCTCGGGTTGTCGGGGTGTCCCGTCTGGGTCGTGACCGTCTCGTTGACGCGGGCCGCGGCGATCAGCCTTTCACCGTGCACGTGCAGCCGAGTGAGGGGGAGGAGTATCGGTTGCAGGCGCGCGCGGTGATCGACGCTTCGGGCACGTGGTCCTCGCCCAACCCCGCGGGCGCGGACGGTCTGCCCGCGCTGGGAGAGCGGGCTGCGGCCGGGTTGCTGTCGTATTGCATCCCCGACTTCCGGGACCGTGAGAGGTTCGAGGGGAAGCACACGGTCGTCATCGGTTCCGGGCACTCGGCGGTGACGGCGGTCCTCGCGCTGGCCCGCATGGCGCGCCGCGACCCGACCACCACAGTGACGTGGGCGCTGCGCCGCGCCACCGCCGGGAACGCCTTCGGGGGTGGTGAGGCCGACGAGCTGCCGGCACGTGGGGCGCTGGGGATCAAGGCGAAGGAGTTCGTCGACGCTGGGCTGGTGTCGCTCGTGACCAGGTTCCGCGTCGAGCGCGTCACGACGGAGGAGGGCCGGCCGGTCCTCGTCGCAGAGGATGGCCGCACACTCAGCGCCGATCGCGTCGTGGTGCTCACCGGCTTCCGCCCCGATCTGTCGTTCTTGTCGGAGCTGCGGTTGGAACTGGACCCCACGTTGCAGGCGCCCGTGCGGATCGCTGCGGAGGTCGATCCGAACGTGCATTCCTGCGGTTCGGTCGCCGCGACGGGAGCTGCCGACCTTGCCCAGCCGGAGCCTGACTTCTACCTCGTGGGCGCAAAGTCCTACGGGCGGGCACCCACCTTTCTCGCGCTCACCGGGTACGAGCAGGTGCGCAGCGTCGTCGCGGAGCTCGCGGGCGACCACGAGGCCGCTCGACGGGTCGAGCTGGTGCTGCCCGACACGGGGGTATGCGGCGGTGCCGGACTGTTCGATGCTTCCGGGGCATCTCTGGGCGGTGCCTGTTGTGCCCCGCCGGCTCAGGTGCTCCAGATCGGCCGCGCCCCGGCCACCGTCTGACCGGACACATGAGAGGGGCGGATCGCATCAGCGATCCCGCCCCCTTCTCGTTGCTCAGCGCGCGAGGAGCGTGGTCTGGATCTTGTCGGAGACGGCTTCGCGCAGCGGCCGCACGGCCTCGGCGTCCCAGGCCTGGTCGCGGTGCAGCAGGAGCAGGACGGCCCATCCGAGGAGGCCGAGGGTGGTGAAGACGTCAGCCATGTTGAAGACGGCAAACCAGTCGACGGCGATGAAATCGACGACCTCTCCACTAAGCGGTTCGGTGTGCGCGCGAGTAGTGCGGTCCCACAGGTTGCCTATCGCCCCACCGGCCGCGACGGCCAGAAGAGCGGTGGGGCCCATGTTGCGTCCGCGCACAGCTCGGACGACTATCCAGGCCAGAAGTCCGGTGGTGAGTGCCATGATGCCGACGACGAGAGGTGCTCCCACGTCCCCACCGAGACCGAAGGCGACGCCGGGATTGAACACGAGACGAAGGCTCACCCCGAGGCCGAGTTCAATCTCCTCGCCGTTACCCAGAAAGGACAGTGCCCAGGCCTTCGTGAGTTGGTCGATCGCGAACGCTGCAGCGATGGCACCGGCGGCGACGGCCAGTCTGGCGACCTTGGTCATGACAGAACGTCGATGAGACGGAGGACTACGCCCGACTCGATCAGGATGTACAGGCCGAGCCCGATGAAAACGGCGGGCACGAGCCAATGCTCGATCTTCTCCAATGCTTCTGTGACGGTCTTGTTGGTGCCGACGAAGCGCGCGACGAGGCACCACACGGCGACGAGCACCAAGAAGACGATGATGGTGACGATGGTGTCCGGAACGGGGTTGGTGCGGAAGACCGGCGTGTAGAGGGAGATGTTGTCGGCGCCGTTGGCGATCGTGATGCCGGCGACTCCGAACAGTCCTCCTGCGCTGATCGCACTGTCGTCGTCGTCATCGTCGCCCCGGCGCCGGAGGGTTCGGATCAGGCCATAGACACCAATTGCGAGTGGGATCAGGCCCAAGAATCCGACCCATTGGTCCGGGACGATGGTGAGGCCGGCGGCGGCGATGACGCTGATCGCGACGAGAGCGATGAAGCCGAGGTATTGCCCTGCAACGACTTTCCATCCTGGAAGGGAGCCGCGTGTCGACGCGAGAAACAGCACCGTGAGGACAACGATGTCGTCGATGTTCGTGGCCGCGAACAGTCCGATGGCGGCCGCGATGGTTCCAATCATCGGGCATCACGCCCGTAGGTCTTGCACAGATCGACCTTGTAGCCGGTCGTGGCGAGGAGTCGCTCGGCGGCTTCCAGGATGTCGATGACTTCCGGAGTGGAGACGGAGTAAAAGTTCTGTCGACCTTCACTGCGGGCGATGACAAGTCCGCATTCGCGGAGGCATCCCACGTGCTCCGACACGGTTGACTGCGCCAACCCGAGCTCGTCGGTGAGGTCCCTCACCCGAGCCTCGCCCATCGACAGTCGCCGCAGTATCGACAAGCGACTGTGATCGGCAAGCGAGTGGAACAGCGATACAGCGGCGGTCATCTCAGTTGTCATCGTCATTCACCGATTATATCGGGTTTCGCCGATGAGAACTAACCGTCCAAAAACGATCGTTTACGGCGTAGTTCTGTCAGGGAGCAGCCCGAGGTCACCACTAACGGTCTCCGGAATGGGGTTGCGGCAGGCGCTTTTGGTTGAGTCCCGTGGCCGGGCGGGTGGAGAAGTCCGTGTGGTGGCCGAGTCAGCCCCCACTTGTGGCGCTCGGCGCCCAGGTCTGACGCTTCCACCCCGCCACATACCCCCACGGGGTATGCTGAGAGGGTGAACGGATACGAGGGCAACAAGGAGGCGTTGCAGCAGCGTCTGCGTCGTGTCGAGGGTCAGGTGCGGGGGATCGCTCGAATGGTTGATGAGGACAAGTACTGCATCGACATCCTCACGCAGGTGTCCGCGGCGACGAGGGCTCTGGAGACGGTCGCGCTCTCGCTGCTGGGCGATCACTTGAGCCACTGTGTCGCGGAGGCTAGTGCCGAAGGTGGCGAGGTTGCGGCGGAGAAGATCCGTGAAGCGAATGACGCTATCGCTCGTCTCGTCCGTTCCTGACCATCTGAGATCTGGAGGATCGCATAATGACCGAACGCATCGAACTCGGGTTGAAGGACGCCAACGCAGGGTGCGCGTGCTGCGCGTCCCCGACTGATGCCGCGGCCGCGGAGACGAGTCAGTCGGCTCTCGCCCGGGACGTCTTCGTTGACGGGATGACGTGCTCACATTGCGTGTCCAGCGTGACCGACGAATTATCGTCCGTTGACGGTGTCGAGAGCGTGACCGTTTCCCTGAACGCCGGGGCGACCTCGCGTGTGACGATTCACAGCGCAGTGGCGGTTGATCCGTCGCTCATCAAGGCCGCCGTCGAGGAAGCGGGATACACGCTCGCGCCTCAGCCCAGCTGACCGGCGGGTCTCTCCACCCGACTCTGCACGCATCTGAAGCGAAGGAGGCTCATCGTGAGCCAGCAGGATCACACCTCTATGCACCACCACGGACAGCATGCCGAGGGGACACCGCCGACGGTGGCTCACGAGTCCCGAGCAGATCACGCGGCACCCGTTTCACATGCAGGCCACGACCCGCATGCCGGACACGACCCGCACGCAGGTCACGCGCAGCACGACGGGCATGCCCCACATGGCGGCCATGCGGGCCACGGCGGCCACGGCGGCCATGGGGGGCACGGGGGTCACGGTGATCATGTCGGGCAGTTCCGGCGGCTGTTCTGGATCATGCTCGTGCTGGCTGTTCCGGTGGTCGCGTTCTCGATGATGTTCTCCATGCTGCTCGGGTATTCGCTACCCGATGCGGCATGGGTGATGTGGATCTCGCCTGTTCTCGGCACGGTGATGTATGTCTGGGGTGGCGCCCCGTTCCTCACGGGCGCAGTCAGTGAGCTGCGTTCCCGCAAGCCCGGAATGATGCTGCTCATCGCCCTGGCGATCACGGTCGCGTTCCTTGCCTCGTGGGGCGCGAGCGTCGGCCTGCTGCACCACGAGCTGGACTTCTGGTGGGAACTGGCGCTCCTGATCGTCATCATGCTGCTCGGGCACTGGATCGAGATGCGTTCGCTCGCGCAGACCACGTCCGCGCTCGACTCTCTTGCCGCGCTCTTGCCCGACGAGGCGGAGAAGGTCGAGGGTGATGCCACTGTCACAGTGGCCCCGTCCGATCTGCAGGTCGGGGACGTCGTCGTGGTCCGCCCCGGCGGTCGCGTTCCCGCCGATGGGCGGATCGTGCAGGGGTCGGCGAGCATGGACGAGTCGATGATCACGGGTGAGTCCCGTCCGGTGCGCCGCGCCGACGGGGATCAGGTGATCGCGGGCACGGTTGCCACTGACTCCGGTGTCCGGGTGGAGATCACCGCGGTCGGGGAGAACACTGCGCTGGCGGGCATTCAGAAGCTGGTGACGGAGGCGCAGAGTTCGTCGTCGCGGGCGCAGCGCCTCGCGGACCGCGCCGCGGGGTGGTTGTTCTGGTTTGCCCTCGGTGCCGGTGTCATCACCGCGATCGTGTGGACGCTCGTCGGACTTCCCGATCAGGCCGTGGTTCGGACGATCACGGTGCTGGTGATCGCCTGCCCGCACGCACTCGGTCTCGCGATCCCGCTCGTCGTGTCCATCGCGACCGAACGTGCCGCCAGGGCTGGTGTCCTGGTGAAGGATCGTCTCGCGCTGGAGAGCATGCGCACCGTGGACACGGTGCTGTTCGACAAGACCGGCACACTGACCAAGGGCGCCCCCGCGGTCACCGCCATCGAACCGGCAGGCTCCCTGAGCGCGGACGAACTGCTCGCCCTCGCTGCCGCGGCCGAGGCCGATTCGGAGCATCCCCTCGCTCGTGCAATCGTCAACGCCGCGAAGGAAAAGAGCCTGACTGTCGCGGCGTCGCAGGACTTCGAGTCCTCGCCGGCGGTGGGGGTCAAGGCCCGCGTCGACGGCCGTACCGTGCAGGTCGGTGGCCCGTACATGCTCGAGCAGGAGCACGCGAGCGAGCTGGGTGTTGCAGATCAGTGGCGCGAGGACGGCGCGATCATCCTGCACGTCCTCGTCGACGGCACGGTGGCCGGTGCCCTGCGATTGGCCGATGAGATCCGTCCGGAGTCCCGGGAGGCGATCCGAGCCTTGCATGAGAGGAACGTGCAGGTGGTCATGATCACCGGTGATGCGGAGGCTGTCGCGGCGTCCGTGGCGGCGGATCTCGGCATCGACAGGTTCTTCGCCGGGGTTCGCCCAGAAGACAAGGCGTCGAAGGTGAAGGAGCTGCAGGGCGAGGGCCGCTCGGTGGCGATGGTGGGTGATGGGGTGAACGACGCACCCGCGCTCGCGCAGGCAGACGTGGGTATCGCGATCGGTGCGGGCACGGACGTCGCGATCGCGTCCGCCGGTGTCATCCTCGCCAGCGACGACCCCCGATCAGTGCTGTCGGTGATCGACCTGTCCCGCGCCAGCTACCGCAAGATGAAGCAGAACCTGTGGTGGGCAGCCGGCTACAACCTCCTCTCCGTCCCCCTCGCGGCCGGCGTGCTCGCCCCGATCGGGTTCGTGCTGCCGATGTCGGTCGGAGCGGTGCTGATGTCGCTGTCCACGATCGTGGTCGCGCTGAACGCGCAGCTGCTGCGACGACTGGACCTCGCCCCAGAAGCGGTCATCACCCGGTAGGCGTTGTCGCGGCGGCGACGTACCCTGGAGGAAAGGAGGTGGAGCGGTGTTGATCACAGTCGCGCGGCGCGTGCACGACCAGCGCACGCTCACCCGAACCCTCCTCACGGTCGTCGCGGTCGCGGTCGCGGTCATCTGTGGGCTCTTGGCGATGCACTCGATGAACACGCACGCGATGACCTCCGGGCACGGTGACACGGTCGCTGTCGGACACAGCGACCTCGCCGCTGCCAGCACCGGCCACACGGCCGGCACCGACCATGCAGGCACTCACCTTTCGCAATCGGCTCCGGGTTCTGCGGCTGCGGACGCGGGGTGTGCGACGTGCTCGGACGATCACGGGATGGCGTGGATGGCGTGCGTGCTCGCCCTCCTCGTCGCCGTCATTCTGCTCGCACGCCCCACCGGGTGGTGGCGTCAGCTGATCCACGCGCTCGCACAGCCCGCGACGCCGGCCCGGACTCACGGAGCTCTGCACTTTTTCAAGCCGCCTTCGCTCACCGTTCTCTGCATCAGTCGTACGTGATCACCGGCGTGCCGCGTCTTGCCGGCACTGCCCTTGCGCTCAGCATCCTTGCTGGGCGCTTCATCACCGACTCTTGGAGAGAAACATCATGAAGACCCGTTTCGCGGCATCCGCCGCAGTCACCCTCACCGCCCTGCTCGCCCTCGTCGGGTGCGCCGGCACCACCTCCGGCGGTGACATGGAAGGCATGAACCACGGCGGCAGCAGCAGCTCCGCCCCCGCCTCCGCGGACGCCAACGATGCCGACATCATGTTCGCGAGCATGATGAAGGAACACCACGCCCAGGCGATCGAGATGTCCGACATGCTGCTGAGCAAGGACGGCGTCGACGAGCGTGTCGTCGCGCTTGCAGAGAAGATCAAGGCCGCCCAGGAGCCCGAGATCCAGAAGATGGATCAGTGGCTCGAAGAGTGGGGTGCGGACACCTCCAGCATGGAGGGCATGGATCACGGCGACGGCATGATGTCCGAGGACGACATGCAGGCCCTCGAAGACGCCTCCGGCTCAGACGCCGGGCGTCTGTTCCTGGAGCAGATGATCCAGCACCACCAGGGCGCCGTGGAGATGGCGCAGGAGGAAGTCGACAACGGCCAGAACAGCGACGCTGTCGCGCTGGCCGAGACGATCATCGACGCGCAGACCAGCGAGATCTCCGAGATGGAAGACATCCTCGCCACTCTGTGACCCGACCCGTGGGGCGCGGCATCTACCCGCGCCCCACGGCGTCACTCGACATCGCTCGACATCACGGGGCGCGCGTGCGACCCCGCGCCATCCTCACCCTCTGGGGGTGCGTCTCAGCCGCATCCCGCTGCTACTTCGGAGTTTCATGAACCGCCGCAGACCCCTGTCCGCCCTCTCGCTCACTGCAGCGATCCTGACCCTCACCGGCTGCGCCGCACCACAGCTCGCCCCCACCGGTGCTGCGCCCCCCGTCATCGAGCACATCCACGGCATCGCCCCCGACCCTCGTGGAGAGAACTACCTCGTCGCCACGCACGGAGGGATCTTCACCCTCACATCTGAAGGCGCCGTCAGCGGTCCGATCGGAGGCCACGACTTCGACGCGATGGGCTTCACCGTCCACGGCGACGTGCTGTTCGCGTCCGGGCACCCGGGTACCCAGACGCCGCCCAACCTCGGCGCCCCGAACCTCGGCATCATCCGCAGCGACGACTACGGCGAATCCTGGTCGCCGATCGCCCTCAACGGCACGACTGACTTCCACACCCTCACAGCCGCAACCGACGGCACCCTCTTCGGAATCGCCTCCGACAGCGTCGATGTGCTCATCAGCGCCGACAACGGCGACACGTGGTCGACGGGGGCCGCCCTCTCGGCCGCGGATCTCGCCGCAACCGACAACGGCGTCTACGCGGCAGCGGAAGAAGGCCTCCTCCTCAGCACCGACAACGGCGCGACCTTCACCCCCGTCCCCGACGCCCCGCTGCTCTACACCCTCGACGCACAACCGGACGGGACGCTAGCCGGGATAGGAACCGGCAGTGCCCTCTGGGTACAGCAGCCCGATGGCACCTGGGAGAGCCTCGAACGCCTCCAGGGCGCCGCGCAAGCCTTCACAGCCCTCGCAGAGGACCGGTTCCTCGTCGTCGACGACAGGGGCATCGTCGAGATCACGCCCGACACAACCACGGTCCTGGCACCGGCCCGATGACGCGCGAAAGATCCCGACCATGATTCAACGGCGCAACCCCTTCCGGCACATGTCCGTCTTCATCGCCGGTGCCACCGTTCTCGCTGTCCTGCTCGCTATCGGCAGCTTCTTCCTCATCGGAGCGATGTTCTCGTGAACCTCCACCACCTCACACCACACCGGACCAAACAGCCCACGGGTAACCGCCTCTCGGCCCGACGATCTCCCCTCCAGCGGCATCGTCGGCTCGTGCGGCTTGGGACACTCATCGTCTTGCTGGCGGCTGTGTTGTTCGCCACCCACTTCACCATCGACCTGACGACCACCGCGAGTTCGTTCTGGACCTCCACCGTCGGGAGCTCCGAAACAGCGGTCGTCCTCGCCATCATCGGAGCCGCCCTCATCTGGCGCGAACCACCAAGGAACAACGCATGGCCCTCGACAACTACTGGGTCAACGCCGTCTGGTCCATCATCCCCACGATAGGGATCGCCGGGTTCTTCTGGTTCGTCATCCGATCGATCCTGCGAGCGGACCGCACCGAACGGAGAGCGCGAGACCGAGTAGAAGCTCAGCTTCGCGCCGAGCGGAATCAGCCGCGACCAGGGCCAGACCAGCCCCGCCGATAACGATCGTTTTCGGTGGCCTCGTCGACGTCGACGACCAGGTGTGTGGAGTTGGGTGATGCACGGCGGTTTTCTGAGACCGTTCGATGTCGCTAGGTGCCGATGACGAGGACGCTAGCGGCAGCTTCTACGACATCGTCGGTGATGGTCTCAAGGTCGTTGATCTTGAGGACGCGGATGATCTGGGGGAAGAGTCGCTCGAGGAGGCGGAAGTTTCCACGGGTGATGCGCTCGATCGCGGCGATGGCTTGAGCGTCGGTGAAGTCGTCAGGATCGAGAGTGCGCCCAAGCCGTTTCCAGTGGCGGTCGAGGACGAAGAGCAGCTCGTCTCGCGCGAGGGAGCGGTAGTGGTGGGAGAAACCGAGGCGGCTGTAGAGCTGGGGGTAGTGGCGGAAGCGCTGGTCGATGCCGGGCATGCCGATGAGGATGATCGCGATGTGGGTGCGGTCGTGTTTGTCGCGAAGTAGCTCTAGGGCGGTGGCAGTGAGTCGCTCGGCTTCGTCGATGATGAGCAGTTCGACGAGATGTGCGGAGCGTCCGGGCGGGAGAGGTTCGGGATCGAGGGTGCGGAGGTGTTCGTCCGCACAGACGCCGACCTTGCTTTCCCAGCGTTCAATGTCATGCATGAGGTCCTTGGGTCGGCAGAGAACCTCGGGGGTGTAGAAGACGGCGCGCGAACGGTTGGCGAGTGCATAGTGTTTCGCGTCATCGTCGCCGCGTGGTCCCCATCGCATGAGGAAGGGTTCAAGCGCATCCCAGTTCGCGTAACGGCGAGCGGAGTTAGTCTTCCCGACGCCCGCGTCGCCGTGGCAGATGCCGATGGTGTGCTCTTTGCGGACGGCGTTCGCGAACTCTCGGAAGCGGCGGTGTTCCTTGGTGATGATGAATGCTTCGCTCATCAGTCGTCCTCTTCATAGGTGCGCAGCCGCGGCCGTCGGCGCGGGGGCGGTGCTTCCCGTGGCTCTTCCCGAGGAGCTGTGGTGGGGATGCGGTCGTTGATCGCACGGCGCAGTTCGCGGCGGCGTGCGCGGCGAGCAGTTTCGACGTCGCGGAGGCTGAGTCGGAGGTTCGGGTGGGCTTCGTCGACGGCGATGCAAATAAACGAGTCGTGGTCGTAGACGCGAACTTCGGAGATGTCGCGGGGGTCGTAGCGGATGGTGACGGTGCGCCCGACGAAGGGTGCGAGGGTGGGTGCAAGGTAGCGCTGGCCCTGGAAATGTATGCCGTCGCGTTGCACCACCCGGTTCTTTGGAACGGTGAGGAGGAGCCCGTCGAGGTCGTCGAGGGTGTCCGGCATTCGCGGCAGCCAGCCGTCCGCAATCCATGCGTCTCGAGGGGAGGTGCCGAGTTCGCGGTGGGGTCGTTCGTTGTATGTGGTGACGAACGAGCCGATAGCGCGGTCTAGGGCGGGGAGGTCGAGTGCGGGTCGGGGCGAGCGGTGGTTAGGGCCGAGGTGGCCGGGCAGGGTGGCGAGGAGTTCGGTGTTGATGGTGCCGAAGAACCGCTCGATCTTCCCGCGCCCCTGAGGGCGGGCGACAGCGGAGTGAATGATGCGGAAGTGCAGCGCGACCGCGGTGCGTTCGAGATGGCGGCTGGTGAAGTCGGAGCCGTGGTCGACGTGGAGGATGTCAGGGAGCCCGCACATCGCCCATGCGGGATCGGTTTTGCGCCAGATCGCTTGCCTCAGTGCGAGCGCGGTGTTGAGGGCGGAGGGTGCGCCGGTGAAGACGGTGTACCCGCAGATAGCGCGGGAGTAGTCATCCAGCACCGTTGTTAGCCAGGGTCGGTCAGGTTTCCCGTCCGCTCCGGCGATGAGGATGTCGAGTTCGGTGTGGTCAGCCTGCCAGATCTGGTTCGGTCGTTCAGCGCGGCGCCGGTATACGAGCTCGTGCCGGTCTCGGTATGACTTGGGCCCATCGAGGGCCAGAGTGACAAGGGCGGGATCGAGGGAGAGCACGATCTCTCGCACGGTGGCATAGCTTGGCGCGGAAAGCTCGTGGAGTCGTGCAAACTCGGCGGTGAGTCGATGCAGGGTTGCCAGGCTGGGGCGGGGCTTGGTCAGCGCGAGCCACTCGACGAACGCCACGGTGTCAGGAGCAGTGCGCCTTTTTCCGGCGTCGGCGCGAGTGTGCGGGTCGAGGGCGGAAATCCCTCCGGCTCGGTAGAGGTGGTGCCAGCGCTGCAGTGTGCGGGTGCTGACTCCCGTGCCGCGGGCGATCGCCGCGAGGGGCACCTGGTCTTCGACGTGCAGTCGAAGCAACCGCCACCTTTCCTGGCCATCCATGACATCTACATCGGGACGTGCTCGCGCGGGGCGTGGATTCGCTGGTGCCGGTACAGGGTCGCTCGGCTCCACCCGACGAGCCGGGCTGCGTCTTCTGCAGTGCGGCCGCGTTTGCGTGCGTCGGCGACGACCTGGAGCTTCTCGGCGATCACGGCCGGATCGGAAGCGGGCCGGCCGAACTTCGTGCCGTTCTGGCGGGCGGCTGCAATGCCCGCATTGACCCGTTCGACGATGAGCTCGCGTTCGTACTCGGCGAGGGTGGCGAGCATGTTCAGCATCAACCGCCCCGTCGACGTCGCCGGATCGATGCCATCGGAAATCGATCGCACATGAACGTCACGTTCGCGCAAGAGATTCACCGTGTTGAGAACATCGATCAGGGAGCGCCCCAACCGGTCCACCCTCCACACCACGACCGTGTCGTCTGCCTCCGCGTAGTTGAGGAGACGCTTCATGCCGGGCCGCTCAACCGCCGCACGACTTCCGGAGGTGACATCCGAGAACACATCTCGTCTCTGCACGCCGGCGCCGATGAGCGCGTCGAGCTGAAGCTGCGCATCCTGGGCCGCCGTGCTTACGCGGGTGTATCCGAGAAGCCTCACCCGATCATTCTGACTCGAAAACCCTCACCAGGGACAGTGCTGAGACAATTCTCGTTGAGACGAGTTCCCGAGACACCCTGCATGCCGGAAGCACGCCGGTCGCGGTGCTCAACCCACGGGATGTCAGAGGCGTCTTGAAAAGCTTTTGTTTTGTGAGACGCCCTGGTTACTGGGTGGGGCACTGGCGTTGCGCCGTCCGGTCGAAGGTGGGCGCGGGCCGCGCCTCCGCTTCCTCCACGGTGTCGGCGACGCCGTTGCGCTGGATGTCGTCGATCAGCCAGTCCATCTCGAGGATCTCGTTCCGCTGCGCCTTGCTGATCTCGGCGGCGAGTTCGCAGACGCGGACATCCTGGATCTGGGCCCGCTCGGAGCGGGTGATGGCAAGCGAGTGGTGAGGGATCATCGCGCTCATCCAGTCGGTGTCGTCGACGGTGATCTGGCTGCGGTCGAAGGCTATCCCGCCGCCGATGAGCAGCACGCTGGCGGCGACGACGGCGATGTTCGCCTTGGTGTTCTTGTACATGTTGAGCATCCAGGCCAGCATCACCAACCCCATGGTGCCGCCCATGGTGAGGGCCATGAACACGCGACTCTCGCTGAAGCGGACGTGGCTCCATTCCCAGGAGCCGACAAACATCACCCAGTACATGACGACCATGCCGGTGAGGATCATCGCCCCGAACCGCAGGTACATCTTCCATGAGTGCCCGCCGGAGCCGTGCTTGCTCTCCTTCGAGTGATCACTACCCTGAGGGTTCTGGTGGGCGTGCGTTCCGTGCTGCTCGTTGGAAGTCATGGTTCTCCTGGTGCAATCGGTGGCGGGCGCGGGCGCTGAGGACGGGGCAAGCGGTCGTCGGCGATGCGCCGCCCGTGAGGTTGGTGGTGCGACGAGCGCGCTGCTGCTCAGCAGCACCCTGGGTTGTGGCGCGGCGGCGGGTTACAGCGCGGCCAGCAGGTCGGCACACGCCTGCTCGCAGCGGCGGCAGGACTCGGCGCACACCCGGCAGTGTTCGTGCATGTCGGCGTGCTGCTCACACTCGGACGCGCAGGACGCGCAGGCCATGCGGCACGCTTCGAGGAGCGCGCGGACGGTCGCCGCGTCGGGCTCGGTCTGCCGGGAGAGTACTGCGCCCGTGGCCGCGCAGATATCGGCACAGTCAGCGTTTCTGCGGATGCACGTGACCAGCTCGGCGACCATGTCCTCTCCGAGGCACGCGTCGGCGCAGGCGGTACACGCCTGCGCGCATTCCACGCACGCCTCGATACAGCGCAGCAGTGTGTCCTGTGCTGCGGCGGAGCCGACCTTCGGATGGGTGGCGAGCATCTGATCTGCGACAGTCATGACTGTTTCCCCTTCCCCGGGGGCTCTCCCCGGCGCAGGTGACGCTAGGGCGAGGAAGGGGGTGCACCGAAGGGGGTTGATATACCCCCCTCGGGTATAGTATGACCGCCATGCACGGGTATGCGGATAACAAGGGCGCGCTGTTGAAACGGTTGCGTCGGGCGGAGGGTCAGGTGCAGGGCATCGCACGGATGGTGGAGAACGACGACTACTGCATCGACATCCTCACTCAGGTGTCCGCGGCGACGAAGGCGCTCGAGGCTGTCGCCCTTTCGCTACTCGGTGATCATCTCAGCCACTGCGTTGCCGAGGCCACCGCGCAGGGCGGGGCGGTGGCGGAGGAGAAAGTCCGCGAGGCGAACGCTGCGATCGCCCGGCTTGTGCGCTCCTGACCATTCCGACGAGAGGAATCCTTGATGACGATTGAACGTGTCGAACTGGGACTGAAGGACTCCGGTGCCGGGTGCAGTTGCTGCGCGGCCCCGGAAGCGCCCGCGCAGAAGACCGCCGCGCCGGCCGGGGCGACGACGCAGATTCTGGTGGAGGGTATGACGTGCGGGCACTGCGTGAGTAGCGTCACCGAAGAACTCTCTGCCCTCGACGAGGTCGAGCAGGTGAGCGTTGACCTGAATGCCGGTGGGGTATCGACTGTCACCGTTCACAGCAGCGCTCCGCTGCGCCTCGACGCCGTCCGCGTGGCCGTTGACGAGGCCGGCTACACCGTCATCCTCGCCAGCGACGACCCGCGTTCCGTGCTGACGGTGATGGAGCTGTCGCGGGCGAGCTACCGGAAGATGAAGCAGAACCTGTGGTGGGCGGCGGGGTACAACCTCATCTCCGTACCGCTGGCGGCGGGCATCCTCGCCCCGGTCGGTTTCGTGCTGCCGATGTCGGTCGGTGCGATCCTGATGTCGCTATCGACGATCGTCGTCGCCCTCAACGCGCAGCTGCTGCGCCGGCTCGACCTGCGCCCCGACGTCACCCCTAGCGCGGTACTTCAGGGGAGCTGACAGGACAGCTCTGTAGGGTCCCGTCGTGCAGGAAGGAGGACGTCGCATGCGGGCAACGGAACCGCGTCGCTGGATGAACCGGCGCCCGTCGCTGCTGCGCGCTGTCCTGTTCACCTCCACGCTGGTGCTCGGCGTGCTGATCGGACTGCTCGGCATGCACGTGCTCAGCACCGGCCCGGCACACCACGCAGCCGTCACCGCTGGCGCACACATCACGCACCACGACAGCGGGACTCACGATGCAACCCCCGTGACGGCACAGCCCGGTGCCGCGGCGCCCTGCTCCGATGGAGATGGGTGCGCGGGCGATATGGACGCCATGGGATTCATGGCGTGCGTGCTCGCGCTCCTCGCCGCAGCGATCGTCCTCACCATCCGCCCCGGGCCGGGTTTCCTCCTCCCTCGGACCGCCATCGTGCCACCCGCTACGTATCCAGTGGTGCGGGCACCGGTCCGCCCGCCGAACCTGACCGTCCTCTCCATCAGTCGTACGTGAACTGTGTTTGCCCCTCGCAGACACGGGGCGCTTTCACGCGCCCGCACACGCCCACCTCACGACATTGGAGTAATCATGAAGTTCCGCACTCTCACCGTCAGCGCCGGCCTCCTCGCCGGGGCGCTCGTCCTCGCCGGATGCGGTGACACCACCGCCGGCAGCAGCGACATGGAAGGCATGGACCACAGCAGCAGCGCGACCGCCGATGCGAGCGACGCGACGTTCAACGACGCGGACGTCTCCTTCGCGATGGGCATGGCGATGCACCACCAGCAGGCCATCGAGATGTCCGACACGCTGCTGGCCAAGGACGATGTCGATGCGGAAGTCGCCGCCCTCGCCGAGGACATCAAAGCCGCCCAGACCCCCGAGATCGAGACCATGAACCAGTGGCTAGAAACCTGGGGACAGGACACCGGCATGGGAGGCATGGACCACAGCGACGGGATGATGTCCGAAGAGGACATGACGGCCCTCGAAGAAGCCGACGGCGAGACCGCTTCCACGCTGTTCCTCGAGCAGATGATCGTCCACCACGAGGGTGCTATTGACATGGCGCAGACCGAGCTGAACGAGGGTGAGAACCCCGACGCTCTCGCCCTCGCGCAGAAGATCGTCGACGACCAGGAAGCCGAGATCGCGCAGATGGAGGACATGCTCACCCAACGGTGAGCATGTCCCCTCCCCACCGGGTGGCTGTCCCCGACAGACGGCCACCCGGTGTCGCCCATCTGCGCCCTGGAGAAAATATGCCCGCCCATCCCGCCCATCGCCGCGCCGTCACCGCGCTCACCCTCGCCACCACCGCGATGTTGATCCTGACCGGTTGCATCGGGCCCACCGACCCTGATCACGACACACAGGTCGCCCTCGAACACATTCACGGGCTCGCCGAGAACCCGGGCACCGGCGGCCTCCTCATCGCCAGTCACGGCGGCATATACCAACTCGACGCACTCACCCGCGATGCAGAACTCACCGGCCCCATCGCCGGAAACGACTTCGACGCGATGGGATTCACCGCCGCCGGTGGTGCGCTCTACGCCTCTGGACACCCCGGCAAGAACAGTCCCGGCCACTTCGGGTCCGGCAACCTCGGACTCATCCGTTCCGACGACGGCGGTGACACCTGGCAGAACGTCTCACTGGCAGGTGAAGCCGACTTCCACGACCTCACCGTCAGCCCCCGCGACCCGAACCGCATCTACGTGAACAACTTCGGTATCGTCCACCGCTCCGACGACGGCGGACACAGCTGGAACAACGGCGCCGGCATCGACGCATGGGACATCCTCGTCGACCCCGCCGACCCCGACGTAATCTACGCGACCACCTCCACCGGCTTGCACATCAGCCGCGACGGAGGCAGGACCTTCACCCTCGAGCCGGAAGCACCGAGAATGGTCCTCATCGCAGCGTTCAGCGATGGACGCCTCGTCGGAGCAGGTACCGACGGACAGCTCGTGTATCAAGCACCCTCGGGCAATTGGGCCTCAGGCAGCGAGCTCGGTACAGGACTGCAAGCCCTCACCACCACCAAGGCCGACGGGGTCATCGTCGCCGAAGACCGCGGTATCCGACTCTTCACCAGCCCGGACAGCCCCGGACAGGTGTTGTTCCGACCAGACCCCCACCTGTAAGAACTCGCGGCGTACGACTTCACCAAGGACTGACGGCCAAGCGACGGTAATCGCCCAGAGGGCAAAGCCCCCTAGCTGCTGAAGCGTGCGTCAGCGAATGACCGAAGTCCACCGCCACGAAGCACTCAAGTCCACAGACCAGGTGCACGACACGCCGAGAACCGATCCGCCGAAACCCCCTGCCGAAACCAATCCTCGCCGGAACGGCAGAGGTACCGTTTTCGGCATGGCACATGAAGTCGGCTACGCCCGAGTCTCCAAGCGCGAGCAAAACCCGGACGCGCAGGCCGCCGAGCTTCGCGCCGCCGGCTGCGAACGGGCCTGTTCGACGTCGCCGAAACCGACCCCACCATACTGACCGTGGAGAACCTAGCCAGCCACCTGCCCACGTCGACCCGCACCACGCAACCGCTCGCCCACAGACGTCGGCGTTTCCCCCGGGGACCCTGATACGCCGCCGCAGACTCCAGGAGGCAGCGCAAGAGCTCTGCGACAACCCCGCACTCAATCTGGCAGCGCTGGCCCACGATCCGGCTAGACCGATGCCGCCCACCTCACCGGCGACTTCCGAGCCCACCTCGGAACCACCCCCAGAACCTGCCGACAGACAGCGCAGACCATCGACCCCGCTCGATGGCTCCCGCGGCGCGAGTCGACCGCACTGGCAACTTCGCACTTTCAAACTTCGTAAGTTACCGACAGCCCTCAACAGTGCCGAACGGACCCTCGACGCCGGGACCGCCGCGATGGTCGTGAACCTGGCGCCGCTCATGGTCGTCGTCTTCAGCGGTCTCTTCCTCCGGGAGGGATTCCCCCGCCCCCTGGTGATCGGCGCCCCCATCGCCTTCCTCGGGGTGGTCCTCATCGGCATGAACTCCACCAGCAGCACCGGCCCCGACCTCACGGGCCTCCTGCTGGGCCTTCTCGCCGCGGTCATGTACGCGGGGTGCACCCTGCTGCAGAAACACCTGCTCACCTCGGGGGTCGACGCCACCACGCTGACCTGGCTCGGAGCGGCCGCCGGCACGATCGCCCTGCTTCCCTGGCTCGGCGCGTTGATCGCCGACGTGCAGACGGCGCCCCTCGACGCGACGCTGTGGGTGGTCTACCTCGGCATCTTCCCCACCGCCATCGCCTTCACCACCTGGGCGTACGTGCTGCAGCGCAGCACCGCGGGGAAGACCTCCGCGACGACCTACGTGGTCCCGGCCCTCGCCATCCTCCTGTCGTGGCTGATCCTCGGGGAGGTGCCCACCCCGCTCATGTTCGTGGGTGGCGCGCTGTGCCTGCTCGGCGTGCTCATCACGCGCATGCGCGGGCGGCGCTCGCGCTGAGCGCGCCGCCCGCGCGGGTCGAGGTCGGTCCGCGCGGATGCGATTACGCTGGTCGGCGGAGGGGCGCGCCGTGCGGGCCCGCGTGTGACCGAGGGAGACGAAGACCGATGACCGACGCCGACGCGCAGACCCCGCCGACGATCTCCGCACCCCCGCCGCCGCCCGCGCCCGCCGCGCCGATCGCCGCGCCGGCACCCGCCGCTGGCTCCGCGGCACCGACCGACGCCGAGATGGCGCGCGCCGGTGCCGTGCTGCAGACGATCTCCGACGCGTACTCCGCGAAGATGGTGGGCCAGGAACGCCTGCGCACCAGCCTGCTCGTCGCGCTCATCGCCGGCGGCCACATCCTCCTGGAGAGCGTGCCCGGCCTCGCCAAGACCACTGCCGCCAGCACGCTCGCGGACACCGTGAAGGCCAAGTTCAAGCGCATCCAGTGCACGCCCGACCTCCTGCCGAGCGACATCACGGGCAACCAGATCTACGACGCCGCGACGGGCAGCTTCCGGACGGTGCTCGGACCCGTGCACGCGAACTTCGTGCTGCTCGACGAGATCAACCGCTCCAGCGCCAAGACCCAGAGCGCCATGCTCGAGGCGATGCAGGAGCACCAGACCACCATCGGCGGCGAGATCCACCCGCTGCCGAAGCCGTTCCTCGTGATCGCGACGCAGAACCCCATCGAGCAGGAGGGCACCTACGAGCTGCCCGAGGCGCAGATGGACCGGTTCCTCCTCAAGGAGATCGTGGAGTACCCGAGCCCGGCGGAGGAGTTCGAGATCCTCAGCCGCATCGACTCGGGAGTGCTCGACCCCGACCGGCACGTGCACAGCGCCGTCACCCTGGACGACGTGCACCTGCTGCAGGACGTCGCGAGCCGCGTCTACGTCGACCCCGCTATCCGCAACTACATCGTGTCGATCGCGTATGTGACCCGGAATCCCGCGCCGTACATCGGGGAGGAGCGTGCCCGCTTCATCAAGTACGGCGCGAGCCCTCGGGCCAGCATCGCCTTCCTCCAGGCCTCCCGCGCCCTCGCCCTCCTCAGCGGCCGGACCCACGTCCTCCCCGAGGACATCCGCGCCCTGCGCCACCTCGTGCTGCGGCACCGCGTGCTGCTGACGTTCGAGGCCGACGCCGAGGGCATCCGCAGCGAGGAGATCATCGACCAGATCTTCGCCGCCGTGCCCACCCCCTGACCCGCCGACACGTCCAGGGATCCCGCGCCCGATGCCCAGTCTCATCACGCAGGTGAAGAGCAAGCTCTTCATCCACTCGAACCGCAAGTCGCTGCACGCGCTCGACGGCGCCTACGCGTCGTTGCTGCACGGGCGGAGCCTCGACTTCGAGGACCTGCGCAAGTACGAGTACGGCGACCAGGTGCGCGACATCGACTGGCGCGCGACCGCCCGCCTCGGCACACCGTTGGTCAAGCGGTCGCGGGCCACGCGCATGCACACGGTGATGTTCGTCGTCGACACGGGACGCTCGATGACCGCTCTCGCCGCGGACGAGCGCTCGAAGAAGGACCTGGCCATCCTGGCGACGGGAGCCCTCGGGGTGCTGACACTCCGGCACGGCGACGACTTCACGGTCGTCTACGGCGACGCCTCCCGCGTCCGCCGGCTGGCGCCGGGCCGCAGCGAGGGCGCCCTCGAACACGCGCTGCGGACGATCGACCGCGCGGTCGACGACGCGGCGGCCCCCAGCGATCGCGACGCCCTGCTGTCCTTCGTCACGCGGACGATCGCGCGGCGGATGATCGTCGTCGTGCTCACCGACGAGGCCCCGGTCACCACCGAGACCGAGCGCCTGCTGCGCCGCCTGCGCGTGCAGCACGACGTGCTCTGGCTCACCCTGCGCGACGCCGAACCGGTGCTCGACCATCGTTCCGCCCGGATGCGCGCCGACGTCGACAGCCTCTGGGAGGTCCCCGATTTCATCCAGGGCGACCGCACGATCGTGAACGAGCTCCGTGCGCAGCGGGCGGCCGACGCCGCCCGACTCGCCGACCTGCTCACGCGGATGGAGATCAGTCACGCCGCGCTCGACGGTCAGGACGACGCCGTTCCCCAGCTGCTGCACCTGTTGAACCGGAGGTCCGATGCCCGGTTCTGACGAGCTCTACCCGCCCGCGCAGTACGGGTGGGGATGGATGCTGCTCGCCCTTGGCATCCTGGCCCTGCTGATCGTCGGCACGTGGCTGCTGTTCCGGCTCACGCGCCCCCGCACCGCCGCCTCCGCAGCGGCCTCGGGTGCCGGTCAGCCGTCCACGCTCGACGTGCTGTCTGCTCTGCGCTCGGAGTACCTCGACCGCATCGACCGCGTCGAGCACGACTACCGGGACCGCCATCTCTCCGCGCGGCAGGCGAACCTGGAGCTGAGCCGCGTCGTGCGCACGTTCGTCAACGAGTACAGCGGTCTGGAAGCACCGGTGCTCACCCTCGACGACCTCGTCTCCCGCGGCGTGCACCCGGCGCTCATCGACGCGATGGGCCGCCACTACTATCCGAGCATCTTCCGGCAGGGACCCGCCATCGATCCGGCCGCCGGCGCCGAAGCCGCCAGGACGGTGGTGCGCGCGTGGCACTAGCGAACGTCTGGATGCCGGTCCTCGCCGCGGCGGTCGTCGTCGCCGCGGTGGCGATCGGTCTCGCGGTCGGCCTGCGCCGCCACCGCGACCGGCGGGCGGCGGACACCGCTCGCGTGGCCAGGGCGGAGCGGCTGCGGGCCCTGCCGTCCTTCCGCCAGGCGCTGTCCCGTCGCGCCGCCGCCCTGACGGGTCTACTCGCCCTCGGTGCGGGGGCCGCGCTGGTCGCCGGCGTCGTGGCCGCGCGTCCGATGTCCGCCCAGTCGATCCAACCCGTCGACACGAGCCGCGACATCATGCTCTGCCTGGACGTGTCGGGGTCGATGTCGGAGGTCGACGTCGAGGTGCTCTCCGTGTTCGACGAGCTGCTCGACGGCTTCGAGGGCGAGCGCATCGGCCTGACGATCTTCAACAGCTCTCCCGTGCAGATCTTCCCCCTCACCGACGACTACGACTTCATCCGCGAGCACCTCGCGAGCATGATGTCGAGCTTCGACTACGTGGACGAGATCCCGGAGCACTGGCTGGGCACGCTCAACGGCGACGGCGCCTCCCTCATCGGCGACGGACTCGCGGCCTGCACCATGGGCTTCGATCACCCGGACGACGACCGGTCCCGGTCGGTGATCTTCGCGACGGACAACGAGATCAACGGTGCCTCGATCGTGACGCTCGACGAGGCCGCGGCGTATGCGGCCTCCAAGGACGTGCGGGTGTTCGCGATCAACCCGGTCGAGGGCAAGGACGCCGACGTCAGCGCCGAGCTGGCCGCCGCCGCCGAGGCCACGGGAGGCGCCGCCTACGGGCTCCGCGACACGACCACCGTCGGGGACATCATCGACGAGGTCCAGAAGCAGGAGGCCACGGCGCTGCGCGGCGAGGCGCAGGTGGTCTGGACGGACACCCCGAACCTGTGGATCGCCGTCCTGTCGGTCCTCGCGCTCGGCTTCCTCGTGCTGGTGTGGAGGGTGCGCCTGTGATCTTCCAGCCCGTGCTCCCCGTGTTCCTCATCCTGCTGCTGTGCGCCGGCGTCGCCGGCGTGGCGGTCTGGATGCTCGTGCGTGCTCCGCGGGCCGGGGGTGAGGTCGTGACCGACCGACGCGCTCTCGCCGTGCATCGGTCCCTCTGGGCGCTGCGCCTCGTGATGGTGCTCGCCTGCGCCGTGATGCTGCTGCGGCCGGGGCTCCCCGGAGGCTCCACGCAGACCCTGGCGACCGACACCGACATCGTGCTCGTCGTCGACACCACCGCGAGCATCGTGGCCGAGGACTGGGACGACGACTCCCCCCGGCTCGACGGTGTGCGCGCCGACGTGCGCGCGCTCGTGGAGGAGTACCCCGGCGCCCGCTTCGCCCTCCTCACCTCGGATGCAGCAGCCCAGCTGAGGATCCCGCTGACCACCGACACCACCGCCCTGCTCGGCTCACTCGACGTGCTGCGCCCCGAGGTCACGAGCCAGTCGCGCGGCAGCTCGATCGGCGTGGCCGCTCCGCTGCTGAGCGAGACCCTCGCCGCCGCGGCGGAGTCGTCGCCGGACCGTTCGCGCATGGTCTTCTACTTCGGCGATGGCGAGCAGACCACGGGGTCCGACCCGGAGTCCTTCGCCGACAGCGCGCGGTACACCGACGCCGGAGCCGTCTTCGGATACGGGACGGCGGAGGGCGGGCCCATGCGCGTGACGACGGGGGGACTCGATCAGAGCGAATCCGAGTACATCCAGTACCAGGGTGCGGACGCGCTGTCCGTCATCGACGAGGGCAACCTCGAGACGATCGCCGGGCAGCTCGGCGTCGAGTACGAGCACCGGGAGGCGGATGTCGCCCCGGCCCTCCCCGCCGCACCGTCGAGCACCACCGCCTACGCCGACGCCGGCGAGGTGGGGAACGTGATCGAGCTGTACTGGGTCGCCGCGCTGGTCGTCCTCGCCGCGCTCGGCGTGGAGCTCACGCGCGCGACGATCCTGGTCGCCCGGCTCCGCGGGCTGCGCGCTCCCCGCTCGGCACGGCCCGCTCCACTCGACACTCCCTGACAGGCCCCGAGACCCCGGGCATCCGTGCGGGTACGGCGTGTACTCCGCGTCCGGCGATGGTATTGTGTTACCCGCCGGAGGCTTTTGTGCCTTCGGTGGGGGTTCGTCGGGACGAACCGCCGCGGTCCGAGCATCTCTGGGGGAGCTCTCGCGGTCGATCGTCCGACGATGTCGTGCCGACGTGGGGTCGGCCATCGAATGACTGGGGAACACACATGGGGAACAGTGCTGTCTGGAAGCGCGCACGCACGGGCGTGGCCGGGGCGATCGTGGGGGTGATGGTCACCGCGGGACTGGTCGCCCTCGGCGGCGGTGCCGCCGCGGCGGCCGACGATCCGGGCGGACTGCCTCCGCTGCTGCAGCGGGACGAGAACGTCGTCACCTCCGATCCGATCCCGACCGTGCAGATCGACAACGGGTACGTCTGGGCCCAGACGACGATCGGCTCGACCGTGTACGCGGTCGGCAAGTTCGACAACGCCCGCGAGCCGAAGGCCCCTCCCGGGACCGCACTGACGGCGCGCTCGACGTCCTCGCCTACGACATCGACACCGGTGCGCTGCTGCCGTTCGCCCCGCAGGTGAACGGCGTGATCAAGGCCGTCGCCGCCTCGCCAGACGGCACCCGCATCTACATCGGCGGCTCGTTCAACAAGGTGAACGGCAAGGACCGCTGGAACATCGCCGCGATCGACGCGAAGACCGGCGAGCTCGTCCCGGGCTTCGTGCCTTCCATCGGCGGATCCGGCGTCTACGCGCTGGCGACGTCGGGCACGACGGTCTACGCGGGCGGCCTGTTCACCCAGGCCAACGGCTCGCCGCGGAAGAACCTGGCCGCCTTCGACACCACCAACGGCGCCCTCCGTCCGTGGGCCCCGCAGACCGACCTCCAGGTCGATGCCATGGTCATGGACCCTGCCGGCGCGGACACGATCGTGGGCGGACGCTTCTCCCAGGTCAACGGCAACACCGAGATGCGCGGCAGCGCCTCCGTCGACAAGACCACGGGCGCCCTCAACACCGAGTGGGAGCTTGCGAAGACGGTCAAGAACGGCGCCGGCTCCGGCATCTACGCCGGCAAGGCCGGGACGTTCGGTCTCGCCACCGACGCGACCGGCGTGTACGGCACAGGCTGGGGCTTCGCCAACGCGGCGACGGGCAGCCTCGAGGGCACCTTCGCCGCCGAGGCCGGCACCGGTAAGGTGCGCTGGATCGCGGATTGCCTCGGCGACCATTACGGCGTCTACTCCACGGGAAAGGTCGTCTACACGACCAGCCACACGCATTCATGCGAAACTCTGGGACTCCACCCGGAGCAGGCTCCGCGCGTACACCGCTATTCCGAGGCATACACGGCGGATGCTCGCGGAACGCTGGCACCCGCGCCGACCGCGCCCAGTCGCAAGGACTGGGGCGGCACGCCCGCCCCGTCGCCGTACGCCTGGTCACCCGATTGGGCGGTCGGGACCACCACAGGACTCGGTCAGGCCGGGTTGTCGATCACCGGCACCGGCAACATGATCTCCATCGGCGGCGAGTTCCGCTCCGTCAACAACGGACAGTTCGAAGGACTCGTCCGCTTCTCGACCACCCCTCCAGAGGGCCCGAAGGACGGACCGCGCCTCTCCGGCGACAAGTGGGTGCCGACCGCGACTTCGCTCACCCCCGGGCGCGTGAAGGTCACCATTCCCGCCAACTGGGACCGTGACGATCTCACGCTCACATACGAGTTGCGCCGCGCCGACTCGACCACCCCGTTGTTCACCACCAAGGTGGACTCCACGTGGTGGAACCTGCCCGCAGTCAGCTTCGAGGACACGACGGCTCCGGTCGGCGCACAGCAGCAGTACACCTTCACCGCCACGGACAGCAACGGCCACACGGTTTCGAGCAAGACGACGACCGCCACGGCGGCCGCGTCCACACCTGCGTACTCCAACGCCGTGCTCGCTGACGGCCCCCAGTTGTACTACCCGTTGGGAACCGTCGCGCAGGATGTGGCAGGTACGAACAGCCCGCTCATCCGCTCAGGAGCGACGCCTCGGTCATCAGGCGTGCCGAAGGGCGTGGCCGGGGCGACAGCCCTCGACGGGACGGAGACCGGACGAGTCGACACGACCACGAAGGCCGCGGCGCCAGCATCGTTCTCGGCCGAGATGTGGTTCCAGACCTCGACGACCGCGGGCGGCGTGTTGTTCGACTTCGAGAGCTCGGCCGTTGGCTTCTTCTCGAAGAACTACGACCGAACCGTCTACATGTCAGACAATGGCCGCCTGAACTTCGGGGTATACAACGACGGCACCAAAGTGCTCACGACCGCGACGGCATACAACGACAACCGCTGGCATCATGTCGTCGCGTCGGTGAGCCCCGAGGGAATGAAGCTCTTCATCGACGGAAAGCTCGACGGCCAGCTCCCTACCGTCACCAAAGCGCAGGACTTCAACGGGTACTGGAAGATTGGCGGTGGCAGGCTGAAGGGTTGGGCGAATGAGCCGACCAAGACGCTTGCTGCCCCTGCCAACCTTGCCGGCGATGCCCACCTGGTCGGCAATGTCGATGAGTTCGCGGTCTACCCGTATGGCCTGACCGCGGGACAGGTCAAGACCCACTACAGCGTCGGGAATGGCTCCACAGCCCCCGTCGCCGCTTATACGGCCGCGGCAAGCGGCCTCACCGCGACCTTCGACGCGAGCACGTCCGTGCCGCCCGGCTCCGCCACGATCTCGGACTACCGCTGGGACTTCGGCGACGGGTCCGCGGGCACCGGCAAGACGCCGTCGCACACGTACGCGAAGCCCGGCACGTACACGGTCACGCTCACGATCACCGACAGCCAGAGCCTCATGGGATCGGTCACGAAACCGGTCGTCGTCCAGGGCGCCAACGCGCTGCCCACGGCTTCGTTCACGCTCTCGACCTCGGGGCTGACGGTGTCGGCCGACGCGTCGGCATCGACGGACGCCGACGGCAGCGTCCGCAGCTACCGCTGGGACTGGGGCGACGGCACGACCGGCGAAGGCGCGTCGGCGACGCACACCTACGCGACCGCCGGCACGCGGACGGTCACCCTCACCGTGACGGACGACGTCGGGGGCTCGGCGACGACCACCCGGGAAGCCGTGGTGGCGGAGCCCGCGCCGCTCGCGAGCGACGAGTTCGAGCGCACGGCGGGTCCCGGCTGGGGCGAAGCCCTCGCCGGCGGCGCCTGGAAGATCACCGGCGGATCCGCCGCCGCGGCCAGCGTCGCCGACGGCTCGGGGCAGCTGAAGCTGGCCGCGGGAGACACCCGCCACGCGACGCTGAACGCCCCGTCGGTGCCGAACCCGGCGCTGGAGACGACCTTCCGCGTGGATCAGCCGTCGAGCACGGGAGGCTCCTACATCGGGGTCATCGCCCGGGACTCGTCCGCCGGTCGGTATCTCGTGCGCGCCTGGCTCCGCCCCGACGGCACGGTCTGGCTCGTGGCGCACCGCGACGGCACCGTCCTCGCGACCCGGGCACTGAACGGCGTCACGGTCACCCCGGGCACCACCTACACGCTCAAGGCGGCCGTGACGGGGGCGGACAAGGCCTCCCTCGTCGCGAAGCTCTGGGCGACCGATGCCGCGGAGCCCGCCGACTGGCAGCTGCGGGCGACCGACGCCGCCCCGCTTCCGGCGGGTGGCGTGGGTCTCAGCGGCAGCCGCTCTGCGAGCGCCACCGCACCGCTCGGCGTGTCCTTCGACACGTTCCGCGTCAGGGCGGCGGAGTAACCGGACCGCTCACGCACGGACGCCGGCCTCGATCGCCTCGGGGCCGGCGTCCGTCGTCTGGAGCCTCCCGTCCACTGGCCGCGGATAGGATGTTCAGACGCCGACGACAGGGGAGGAGGTGCGTCGTGATGCCTGCCCGGGACGAGGCCGCCACAGACCTCCTCCGCTCGAACCGCCGTCGCCGGCTCATCCGCCGCTGGGTCGCGATCGGGACGATCCCGCTCACCCTCGCCGCGCTGCTCTTCGTCGGCAAGCTGCTCAGCATGTACGCGTTCGCCCATCAGGCCATCACCGCCTACGTCGTCGACGACTTCGCGGGTTCCGAGTCCTCGGCGCGAGGACAGGACGTCCTGAACTGGTTCGAGCCGTTCAAGGCGCCGTACAATATCGGCACCGCACTGGCCGGGGCCGATGAACTCCCCGCCTCCCGCGCAGAACTGGAGCGTGCCCTGGATCTCGCCACCGGGCTCGAGGTCTGCCCGGTCCGGATCAATCTCGCCCTCGTGGTCGAGCGGATGGGCGACGCCGCCAGGGCCGAGGGCGACGGTGCCGGGGCGACCACCCTCTACGGCGAGGCGCTGACGATCACGGTCGAGACCCCGGAGGAGTGCCACAGCGAGGAGGCGCAGCAGCAGTCTCCCGATCCCGAGCGCGACATGACGGACACTCTCGACAGCACCGAGGACCGCCTCAAGCAGAAGCAGCAGGAACAGGAGCAGCAACAGCAGCCGCAGGAGCCGCAGGACGAGCAGGAGGAGCCGCAGCCGTCGGAGGACAAGCTGCAGGATCTCCAGGACAAGCTCGAGCAGGGGACGCAGGAACGCGATCAGCAGCAGGGCGATGAGCCCGGCGGCACCGGGGTGGACAAGCCATGGTGAGCGATCACGAGCGACAGCGCGCCCGGTATGTGGGCGGCACCGAGGGCGCCCCGCCGGTCCCGCCGCCCGGGGGCTATCGCGGCGCCCGGCGGCAGCACCAGGTGGGTCCCACGCCGCCCGCCCTCTCCCCGCTGCCGCCCGAGGAGAAGAAGCCCTCGGCGAATGCCCTGGGCTGGATCGCGCTGGTCGCCGCGATCCTCTTCGTCCTGATCCTGTTCGGCACGCTCGTGGTCGGCGGCACCGACCTGCTGTACGGCGTGACGATGATCACGCTGCAGCTCGTGGTGCTCGCCGTCATCGTGGCCGCGCTCTTCACGCCGGGCGGACGGCGGCTCGGGATCATCGCGCTCGTCCTCACCATCCTGTTCAACGTCGCGACCGTCGGGGCGCTCAGCGCACTGCGCACCTCGGCGTCCGGCAACTACGAAGGCGTGAAGACCGCGGAGCAGCGGCATGCGGAGGCCTACCCCGGGATCAAGGGCACGGCCCCGCAGGAAGCGCTCACCCAGCAGTCCATGGAGGAGGTGCGCGCCGAGGCCGACGCTCTCTTCACCGACATCCGGGAGCGGCTCTCCGCCGACTTCGGGTTCACCTGGGTTCAGGTGGGCGACGAGGACATCCGGCCGGAGCGCAACGGCTACGGCGGGGAGTCGATGCTGTCGGAGTACACCTCGGCGGCCTGGGCGACCGAGCAGCCCGTGCAGGGCTACGCGCGCAAGCTCGAGGTGATGGCTGCGATCGACGAGGTGGTGGCGGCGCACGGCCTGTGGAACCTGTACTCCTTCAACGACCCGGCGAACTCCGGGATCGACCCGTCCATGATCGCCAAGCTCTACGGCAGTGGCGACCCGCGCACGCAGACGACGTGGGAGTACTACACGGAGAACTACCCCGACCCGCTGCGCTTCTACGCGAACATCTATGACCTGTCGAACGATGCCGACGGCGGCTTCCGCACCTCGCGGGAGGCGCAGAGTGCGCGCACCGGCGAGCCGGTCGAGGGGCTCCAGCTCGTGGTCATCGCCGGCAAGGTGCTGAGCGAGGCCGACCGCGCGGAGTTCGAGGAGCGGCTGCAGGACTATCCCGGCTTCGAGTGACCACCCGCCCGGTGCGAGGATGACGGGATGAGGCAGGGAGCGGTCGGCGCGGTGCGGCTCGTCGAGCGCGGCGGACGCCGGCTGGTCGAGAAGCGCCTCGCCGATCCGGCACGGCACGACAACGAGCTGCGGGCCCTCCGCCGACTCGTCGGCTCCGGGCTCCCGGTGCCCGAGGTGGTCGAGGAGCGGCCGGGGGCGATCCTCATGACGGCGCTCCCCGGCACCCGCCTCGACGACGCCGCCGCCGACGCCCGGATCCTGGGCCTCGGTTCGTCGGCACCGCTGCTCCGCGCCCTGCATCGGCTCGACCCACCCGACGACCTTCTTCCGGCACCCGACGACGCCATGATCATCGAGCGGTATCGCGCCGCCGGTGCGCCTCCCCTCCCGCTGCGCATCCCGCCGTCGTCCGGGACCGTCTTCTGCCACGGCGACTGGACCGACGGCAACCTGCTCGCGCAGCACGGCCGCATCTCCGGGGTCGTCGACTGGGAGGCGTCCCACCGTGGCGATCCGCTGCGGGAGCTGGCGCGAGCCGCGTGGGGAGCCGCCCGGAAGGATCCGCGGTCCGAGCGGGCGCTCATCGACGGCTACGGCGCCGATCCCGCCCGCGTCCGCGCGTGGTACCCGGTGCACGCCGCGGAGCTGTGGCTGTGGTTCGCGGAGGCCGGCCCTCCCGCGTACCTCGCTGCGCTCACCGCCGACCTGGAGAGGTGGTCGGACTGACGCTCACCGGGTGATTCCGGTCGGACGCCCTCGATGATCCGATGCGCCGTGGCTACACTGGCGGCACAGGGGGAGGGAGCGTCCGCATGATCCACGAACTCGACGAGCAGCAGTCCTACGAGTTGCTGGCGACCACCACGGTGGGCCGCATCGGATTCGTCGACGAGGGCCTGGTGCAGATCCATCCGGTGAACTTCGTCGTCTCGGGGCACGAGCTGCTCCTGCGCACATCTCCGGATGGCCACCTGGCGGCCCTCTCCCGCGAGTCGGCCGAGGTGTCGTTCGAGGTCGACTACCACGATCCGATCGGCGGCCTGGGCTGGAGCGTGCTGATGCACGGTGTCCTGTCGCAGGTACCCGAGGAGGACGCGGCCGGGGCGGCGGCGCGGGTGCATCCGTGGGCCGGAGACGACCGCGACCTCCCGCTGTCGTTCCGCATCGAGCGCATCACCGGACGCAGCGTCCGCCGCGACGCCCGCACGGGCGGCGTCTGAGCCGCCGAGCGCGCGTTCCGCTCAGGACGCGAAGGCGAGACCGGCGGCGAGCGCGAATCCGAGGACGGTCGCCAGCCCCGTGGACTCCTTCGCCTTCGACTGCGCCTCCGGGACCATCGAGTCCACCAGCATGACGAGCAGGGCGCCCGCGGCGAAACCGCTCGCCCCCGAACGGAAGACCTCGCCGGTCACGCTGGCCAGCGCGAAGCCGGCGACCGTCGCCAGCGCGCAGACCACGGCGACGCCGGCCCACAGCAGCAGCACTCTGGACCGTCGCATGCCGCCGTCGAGCAGGTCGGCGGCGGAGCCGATGGACTCCGGGAGGTTCGAGACGAGGATGGCGACGACGAGCGCGATGCTCACCGGCTCCCCCGAGGCGAGACCGATGCCGAGGACGAGCTGCTCCGGGATCCCGTCGAGGAGGGCGCCCACCGCGAGCTGGCCTCCCCCGGCCTCGCCCTTCTTCCTCGCGGCCCTGGCGTCGAGGATGCGGGCGGCGATGTAGTAGCTGAGGGCTCCGAGGGCGACGCCGGTGACGAGCGGGATCGGACCACCCCGGTCGAGCCCCTCCTCCCACAGCTCGAAGGCGATGGAGGCCATCAGCGCTCCGGCGCCGAAACCCAGCACGATGCCCAGCCACCGCGGCGGCCAGCTGCGCAGCATCGCGAGCACCGCGCCGACGAACAGCGGAGCCGCCGCGACGGCTCCCCACAGAATCGCTCCACCCATGTCCGACCTCCCGTGCGCCCACTCTCTCACTTCCCGCAGCTGAGACTCGTGCCACCCACCCGAATGGTATTCTCTCGGCATGAAGGCAACCATGGACAAGGCAGGACGAATCGTGATCCCTGCCGCACTCCGCGAGCGTGTCGGATTGGTTCCCGGGCCGGTGGACCTCGTCCTCGACGGCAACGGCATCCGGATCGAGATCGAGGCCCCCGACAACCTCGTCGAGAAAGACGGCCGCCTCGTCGTCCGCTCTTCCGGCACCACCCTCACACCTGATGACGTTCGCGAGCTCCGCCTTGCCGACCAGCGCTGACTTCGTCCTCGACACGAGTGCGGCGGTCGCTCTTCTCGTGGAAGACCACACGGCGCACGGCGCGGTGCAGACCTTCTGCGCCGGTGCGGCCCTCGGTCTCGCCGGACACGCCTCGGCAGAGACGTACTCCGTCCTGACCCGCCTGCCGCCCCCCGATCGACTGACCCCCTCGGCCGCGGCGCTCGCCATCCGCACCGCCTTTCCCCGTTCGGCGTCACTCGCGGGGCACACCGCGCTCACCGCCGTCGATGTTCTCGCCGATGCGGGGATCTCCGGCGGGGCGGTCTATGACGGCCTCGTCGGCCTCGCCGCACGGGATGCCGGCGTCCCGCTCGTCACGTGCGATCGCCGCGCGCTGGGCACCTATGCGGTGCTCGGCGTCATGACGCGGCTCGTCTGAGGCGAGACGGGACGACACGCCGCCGCCGATAGACTGGGAGCCATGTCCAAGGTCCTCCAGTCCCTGCCCGTCGGCGAGCGCGTCGGCATCGCCTTCTCCGGAGGACTCGACACCTCCGTCGCCGTCGCCTGGATGCGCGACAAGGGCGCCGTCCCCTTCACCTACACGGGTGACCTCGGACAGTACGACGAGGACGACATCGCCTCGATCCCCGGGCGCGCGCTGGAGTACGGCGCCGAGGCCTCGCGCCTCATCGACTGCAAGACGGCGCTCGTCGAGGAGGGCTTCGTCGCGCTCTCCTGCGGCGCCTTCCACATCCGCTCCGGCGGCAAGACCTACTTCAACACCACGCCGCTCGGTCGCGCGGTCACCGGCACCCTGCTCGTGCGTGCGATGCGCGAGGACGGCGTCGACATCTGGGGCGACGGCTCGACCTACAAGGGCAACGACATCGAGCGGTTCTACCGCTACGGCCTCCTCGCCAACCCCCGCCTGCGCATCTACAAGCCCTGGCTCGACGCGGACTTCGTCACGGAGCTCGGCGGTCGCCAGGAGATGAGCGAATGGCTGGTCGCGCACGGCTTCCCGTACCGCGACTCGGCCGAGAAGGCGTACTCGACGGATGCGAACATCTGGGGCGCGACCCACGAGGCGAAGACGCTCGAGCACCTCGACGTGTCGCTGGAGACCGTCGACCCGATCATGGGCGTGAAGTTCTGGGACCCGTCCGTCGCCATCGAGACCGAGGACGTCTCGGTGACGTTCGAGGGCGGCCGTCCGGTCGCGATCAACGGCGTCGAGTTCAGCGACCCGGTGGCCCTGGTTCAGGAGGCGAACGCGATCGGCGGGCGCCACGGCCTGGGCATGAGCGACCAGATCGAGAACCGCATCATCGAGGCGAAGTCGCGCGGCATCTACGAGGCTCCGGCCATGGCGCTGCTCTTCATCGCGTACGAGCGCCTCGTCAACGGCATCCTCAACGAGGACACCCTCGCCACCTACCACGAGCAGGGTCGCCGCCTCGGTCGCCTCATGTACGAGGGCCGCTGGCTCGAGCCGCAGTCGCTCATGCTCCGCGAGTCCATCCAGCGCTGGGTCGGCTCGACGATCTCGGGCACCGTGACGATCCGCCTGCGCCGCGGCGACGACTGGACGATCCTCGACACCGTCTCGCCGAACCTGTCGTACGGGCCGGAGAAGCTGTCGATGGAGCGCGTCGGCGACGCCGCGTTCGGCCCGGTGGACCGGATCGGCCAGCTCACGATGCGCAACCTCGACATCGCCGACTCCCGCGCCCGCCTGGAGCAGTATGCGGGCCTCGGCCTCGTCGGCGGCGCGACGGGCGAGCTCGTCGGACGGGTGACCGCGGGCGAGTCGGCCGAGATCACCGAATCGGTGCACGGCTCGATCTCGGAGGCCGACGAGAATCTCGCGGACGCGGTCGACACCGCTTCCGAGCGCGCGGCCTTCGACTCCGGCACCGACTGAGCGCACGGGGCGCCGCGGCTCACCGGGCGCCCCTTCCTGGGGCCGCGATCAGGACGCGGCGGCGAGCGGACGCGTCGGTGCCACCGCGCGGTCGACGATCCCCGGCAGCACGTCATCGAACAGCGTCATGAGGGCGGCGCGCATCGCCGCGGCGTCTCGTCCCGGGAGCACGACGGCGATCCGTGCGACCGCGGCGCGCACATCCGACCAGTCGAAGACACTTCCCGCGCGACGGGCGACGCACGCGAGAAGCGTGCCCAGGTTCCCGACCAGCTCGGCACGCTCCGTGTTGCCCTCGATCCGGGCGAAGGCCACGGCGAGAGCACGCAGGCCTCCGCCGAACGCGGCTCCGTCCCGCCACCGGACAGCCAGGGCCACATCGTCGACGAGCTCGTCCAGGTACGCGAGGTCGTCGGCGTGGAGCACCGTCATCGTGCGCCGGACGGAGCCGATCCAGACGTCGCCGAACAGGGCCACCACGTCACGCGCCCGGTCGCCGTCGAGCGCGGTCACCCACCGCGTGCCATCGCGGCGCACCGCGACGAGCCCGACCGCGGCGAGGCGGTCGAGGGCGCGGAGCACCTCGGCCGGCCGGGCGTCGAGTGCGACAGCGAGGTCTCGCTCGTCCAGCCGTGTCCCCGGCGCGAGCGCCCCCGAGACGATCGCGTCCGTCAGCCTGTCCTGCAGACCGCGGTGCCGATCCCCTGCCACCGATGTCGCACTCCCCGCGCGCACATCATCCTTCTTCTCGATCATGGCGTCCCCCCGCCGTTCCCTGGACCGATCCCGCCGGAGTCCCGGTCCGGACCGGTCTCTCCGCTGAGAATGCGCCGAAGCGCGACGCGTAACATAACACGGCGCGGCCCGGAGGAACCTCCGCGTCCTCCCGCACGGCCGGAACGCTGCGAGGTTGCTGAGTTATCTTGCACAGAGCTGTGCATGTTATTACCATGAAGGGATGACCACTCGCGCCCTTCGTCGCGACGCTGCGGAGAACCGCGCCGGCATCCTGTCCGCGGCTCGCAGCGCCCTTGCCACCGACCCGCACGCCTCCCTCGACGCGATCGCCCGCACCGCCGGCCTGTCCCGCCGCACCCTCTACGGGCACTTCGAGGATCGGGACGCCCTGATCCGCGAACTCGTCTCCACCGGCGCCCAGCGCTTCAACGCCATCGCCGCCTCGATCGACGACCCCGACGCCCGCCTCGCTCTCGCCCGACTGGCCGCCCGGCTCTGGGAGGAGGCGGGGCACATCCAGGTCGCCGCCGCGCTCGCCCTCGACGAGGCGCACGTCGAGCACACCGCCGCGGCCCTCGCGCCGTTGCGCCGGAGCGTCGCCGCCCTCGTACGACGGGGACAGGAGGACGGCAGCTTCCGCACGGACCTCGCCGCCCCGACGCTCGCCCGACTGATCGAGGAGATGGCGCGCACCGTCGTCTCCCGCACCGACGCGCAGAGCCGCGGCGCGGGAGACGTCGCCGTCCGGGCCGTGCTCAGCATCGCGGGGCTCTCCTGGCGCGAGGCCGACGAGCTGCTCTCCACTCACCAGGACATCACCGCCGAGGACCAGGAGGTCCGCGCATGAGAATCACGTTGCACGAGGTCAGCAAGGGCCGCGCCGGCCAGGCGCTTCCGTCCATGAGTCTCGAGTTCCACTCCGGCGCGGTCCGCTACGCCCTCGCGGAGACCGAGCAGCGGCCGACCGTGCTCGGCCTCATCGCGAGCGGGCGGATGCGTCCGGACACGGGCCGCGTCACGATCGATGCGGCGGCGAGCCCGAAGGAGCTGCGCCGCCGCGTCGCGCTCGTGGACGCCCCCGACGTCAGCGACCCGCACCCGGACATCACCGTCGCCGGGGTGGTGGGCGAGGAGCTGATGTTCGCCGGACGCGGCGCGACCCCGCTCCACGCCCGGCGCTGGCTCGGCCGGGTGGGGTACCAGGAGCTCGCCTCCGTCCCCATCGGCTCGGTCGACCCGGCCGCGCGCGTGCGCATCCTGTGCGAGCTCGCGGTGCTCCGCGAGGGCGTCGAGGGCATCGTCCTCGTCGCCCCGGATCGTCACGGCGGCAGCCCGGACGGATGGTGGCGCATCGCGGCCGAGTTCGCGGACCGCGGGTACGCGATGCTCGTGATCGTCGGCGGTTCCGCCGCCGTCGCCCTCGAGCGGATGCACGAGTTCGATGCGATCAACGCGTCCGGACCGATCGAGCCCCTGGTGCTCGAACGTCCGGAACCCGCGGCGGACACGCCGGAGGAGAGCGTGGCGGCGGACGGATCCGCGACCGACGATGACGCCCCAGACCAGGGCGAACCCACGACCGACGAGGAAGGAGAAGCGCGATGAAGGTTCCCGCCATGATCGCCGCCGAGCTCCGCCGCCTGACCGCGAGCCGGATGGGCATCCTCGCCCTCGTGGCCCTGATCTGCGTGCCGATCCTCTACGGCGGCCTCTACCTCTGGGCGAACCAGGATCCGTATGCGAAGTTCTCCGAGGTCCCCGTGGCCCTCGTGGTCGACGACGAGGGCGCTCCCGCCCCCACGACCGGTACCGAGCCGGCGACCGACGAGACCGTCAACTACGGCGAGGACGTGGCGGAGAACCTCATCGAGGGCAACGCCTTCGACTGGCAGCGCATGACCGAGGACGAGGCCGCCGACGCCCTGCGGCACGGCGTGGTCGACTTCACCGTGACGATCCCGGCCGACTTCTCCGCCGCCCTCACCTCCGCGGCGGGCGACGACCCGCACCAGGCCCGGATCGAGCTGGAGACGAACGACGCGAACAACTACCTCGCCTCGTCGATGGGCTCGCAGGCCGTGGAGAAGATCCGCAGCTCCGTCGCCGAGATGGTCGGCAGCGAGGCCGCGGAGAGACTGCTGACCGGGCTCAGCGACGTGCGCGACAACCTGGTCTCCGCGACGGACGGTGCCACGCAGCTCGCCGACGGCGCGAGCACCGCGGCCTCCGGCAGCACGTCCCTCGCCGACGGCACAGCGCAGCTCGCCGAGGGCTCCGCGCAGCTCGCCTCCGGGGCGCAGACCCTCGCCGACGGCGCCCAGCAGGTGAGTGCCGGCAACCGCCAGCTCGCCGACGTCGCCGACCGGGCCGGAGCCGCAGTGCAGGAGGCGACGAATGCGCTGCCGCAGGTGCGCGCGGACATCACCGACGTCCTCACCGAGCAGGGACTCGCGCCTGAGGAGATCGACGCGGTGCTCGCGCGCCTGGATCCTCTCGGCACCCGGATCGAGGAGGGCAACGCCCAGGTGCAGGACGCGGTCGGCAAGGTCGATCAGCTCGCCGCCGGTTCCGCCTCGCTGGCCGCGGGGGCGAGTGATCTCGCCGGCGGCGCCGGCACCCTCGCGACGGGCGCGGCCGCGGCGAACGCGGGCGCGGCCCAGCTCCGCGACGGTCTGCAGACCCTGTCCTCCGGGACCGCGGAGCTGCGGGACGGCCTCGCCGACGGCGTGCAGGCCATCCCCGCCTCCACCCCCGACCTGCGCTCACTGCAGGCCGACACGATCGCCGACCCGGTGAAGGTCTCCAGCGACAAGGTCGCCTCCGCCGAGGACTACGGCGCGGGCCTCGCCCCGTTCTTCGCCGCCCTCTCCGCGTGGATCGGCATCTATGCGCTGTTCCTCATCGTGAAGCCGATCTCCCGCCGCGCGGTCACGGCGCTGCACTCCCCGATCCGGATCACGCTCGCGGGCTGGCTGACGCCGGCGATGCTCGGCGCGGTGCAGATGCTCGGCCTGATGGGCATCCTGGCGCTCACGCTCGGCTTCACGTTCGATCATCCGCTGGGCACCCTCGGGGTGATGATGTTCGCCTCGGCCACGTTCGCCGCGATCATCCTCGCCCTCAACGTCTGGCTCGGCTCCGTGGGGCAGTTCCTCGGGCTCGTCCTCATGGTGCTCCAGCTCGTCACCGCGGGCGGGACGTTCCCGTGGCAGACTCTGCCCGCTCCCCTCGCCGCGCTGCATCACGTGCTGCCCCTCGGCTACGTCGTCGATGCCATGCGCCAGCTCATGTACGGCGGCGACTACGCCCGGGCCGGCTGGGATCTGGCGGTGCTGGGTGCCTGGCTGGCGGGGGCCCTGCTGCTGGCGATGATCGGGGTGACCCGCATGACGCATCGCCGCACGCTGCGCGATCTGCAGCCCAGCCTCATCGGCTGAGCCTCCCGCTCGCCGCGGTCCGTCCCGCGGCGAGCGCGGGAGGGCTATGATGCGAGAGCGCGTACCCGTGAAACGCGTACTGGGGCTCGGTGGGACTGAGTCCCACCTGGCTACCCGAAAGAGTTCTCGACGATGATGACCGATTCGCCGGCGTCCGCCGTTCCCCCGCGCCTCTCCTTGGGTGCCCGCATCGGACGCATCGCGTTCCTCGTGGTCGCCGCTGTCGTGATCGTGGCCGTCGCCGCCGCGTTCTTCGTGACGTGGACGATCCAGCGCTCCTTCCCGCAGACCTCCGGCACCACGACGCTCGACGGCCTGACGGCGGAGGTCACGGTGCAGCGCGACGCCAGCGGGGTGCCCACGATCACCGCCGACTCCTCGGACGACCTCTTCTTCGCCGAGGGCTTCGTGCACGCGCAGGACCGGTTCTTCGAGATGGACTTCCGCCGCCACGTCACCTCCGGGCGGGTCGCCGAGCTGTTCGGCGCCTCCCAGGCCGGCACCGACGCGTTCCTGCGCACCCTGGGCTGGCGCACCACCGCCGAGGCCGAGGTCGAGGCGATGGACGACGTCACCCGCGGCTACTACGAGGCCTACGCGGCCGGCGTCAACGCCTACCTGTCCTCGCGTTCGGGCGCGGAGCTGTCGCTCGAGTACGCGGTCCTCGGACTGCAGAACCCCGACTACGAGCCGGAGCCGTGGGAGCCGGCGGACTCGGTGGCGTGGCTGAAGGCGATGGCCTGGGATCTCCGCACCAACGTCGAGGACGAGACCGAGCGCGCACTGCTCGCCGGGCAGCTCGCCGACGACCCGGACGCCGACGTGGAGGCCCTGCTCGGCACGCTCTACCCGGACTACCCCTTCGACCGGAACCCGGTGATCGTGCCCACCATCTCCACCGTCCCGCCGCTGGAGCCCGGCGCCGAGCCTGCGGCCTTCCCCACGCCTCAGGGCGACGGCGAGGCGCAGCAGGCGCTCACCACGGTGGAGTGGGAGGAGACGTCCTCCGTCATCGAAGCGGCGAGCATGCTCGTCGGCGACGTCGGCGAGGGCATCGGCTCCAACTCCTGGGTGGTCTCCGGTGACCTCACCGAGTCCGGGATGCCGCTGCTCGCCAACGACCCGCACCTCGGCGCCTCGCTCCCGTCGGTCTGGTACCAGGTGCAGCTCAAGTGCTCGACGGTGGACGAGGACTGCCCGTTCGACGTCGGCGGGTTCTCCTTCTCCGGACTGCCCGGCATCGTCATCGGCCACAACCAGCGCGTGGCCTGGGGCTTCACCAACCTCACCACCGATGTCACCGACCTGTACGTCGAGCGCATCGAGGGCGACTCCTACTGGCGCGACGGCGAACTCGTGCCGCTGGAGGAGAGCACGGAGACCATCGAGGTCGCCGGCGGGGACGACATCGAGCTCACCATCCGCTCCACCGTGCACGGACCGATCATCTCCGGCCTCACGGACGACTTCACCGCGATCGCGGACGACCCGACGCCCGGGCTCACAGCGGAGGGCACCGTGCCCGACGCCCCCGGGTCCGACGATGCCGAGTACGCCGTGAGCCTGCGGTGGACGGCGCTCGACCCCGGCACCACGGCGACGGCGATCTTCGCGCTGTCGACCGCCCAGGACTTCGAGGACTTCCGCCGCGCGGCCTCCCTGTTCGACGTGCCGGCGCAGAACCTCATCTACGCCGACGTCGACGGCAACATCGGCTACCAGACCCCCGGCCGCCTCCCGATCCGCGGGGCCGGCGACGGCTGGATGCCGCAGCCCGGATGGGACAGCAGCTACGACTGGACCGGGTACATCCCGTTCGAGGAGCTGCCGGTGTCCTACAACCCCCGCTCCGGATACATCGTCACGGCCAACAACGCCATCGTCACCGACGACTACGAGCACTTCCTCTCGCGGGACTGGGACCAGGGCTACCGCGCCGCCCGCATCGCCCACCTCATCGAACGCCGGGCCGCCGCCGGGCCACTGACGGCAGACGACATGCGCGAGATCCAGATGGACGGCGAGATGTGGATCGGCACACAGCTCGTGGCCGCGATGGCCGACGTCGAGGTCGAGGGAGCGGGTCCGCAGCGCGCGGTAGAGCTGCTGCGCGGGTGGGACGGGCAGAACAGCGCGTCGTCCGCCGGGGCCGCGTACGCGAACGTGCTGTGGTCGAACCTCGTGCAGAACATCTTCGCCGAGCGCGAGCAGCCGCTCCCGATCGACGGCCAGGGCCGCCTGTTCACCGTCGTCGGCGCGATGCTGGAGGACCCCGATGACCCGCTGTGGAGCAACCCCGAGCTCGATGTCGATGGCCGGGACGAGATGCTCGCGCTGTCGGCCGAGGAGGCGTACGATGAGCTGTCCGGGATCCAGGGCACGGACGTGGCGCGCTGGAACTGGGGCGACCTGCACGCCCTCACCCTCACGAGCGACACGTTCGGCTCCTCGGGCATCGCCCCGATCGAGGCCCTCTTCAACCGTGGGCCCTATCCGGTGGGCGGCGGGGCTTCCGTGGTCGATGCGACGGGGTGGCAGCTCGGCGTCTCGTACGCCACCACCACCGTGCCCTCCATGCGCATGGTCGTCGACCTCGCCGACTTCGACGACTCGACCTGGATCCACCTGACCGGAGCCTCCGGTCACGCGTTCCACGCGCACTACGTCGATCAGACGAAGGACTGGTCGACGGGGGTCCAGCGTCACTGGGCGTTCACGCCGAAGGCCGTGAAGGCGGCCGCGGTCGACACCCTGACACTCACGCCCGCCGGCTGAGAGGCGGGTGGAGGGTGCTCGGCTAGCGTGGACAGGTGCCCACCAGCTACCTCGCCCCGAAGGGGACGCCGGCCACCCTCCTCGAGTTCGAGCACGGCGGTGCGACCCTGATCGCCGAGACCTTCGGCGACGGTCCGCCCACCTACCTGCTGCTGCACGGCATCGGCATGGGGCGCAGCGTCTACCTCGACCTCACCCAGCGGCTGCAGGGGCGGGTGATCGCGCTCGACCTCCCCGGCTTCGGTGAGGCCCCGGAGCCCACACGGACGCTGACGATGCAGCGGCACGCCGACCTGGTGGCCGCCTATCTCCGGCATGTCGGCGCGGATCCCGTCGTGGTGATCGGGCACTCCATGGGCAGTCAGATCGCGGCGGAACTCGCCGCCCGGCATCCGTCCCTCGTGGCCGGGGTCGTGCTGGCGGGCCCGACCGTCGACAAGGCCGAACGGAACATCGGCGCCCAGGCCCGCTACCTCCTCCAGGACCTCCTGGGCGAGCGCCCCCTCGTGATCTGGCGCGGTGCCCGCGAATACCTCCGCGGCGGCCCGCAACTGATCCGCAAGATGCGGGCGACCATCGTGCATCAGCCGGAGAAGGCGTTCGTGCGTATCGCCTGCCCGGTGCTGGTGCTGCGCGGCGAGGACGACCCGCTGGCCCCGATGAGCTGGTGCCAGGACATCCTCGACGCCATCCCGGGGGCGGAGCTCGCCGTCATCCCGGACCACGGACACGGCACCCTCATCAGCGACTCGGAGCCCGCCGCCCGCCTCATCGAGGCCTTCGCCGCCCGCACCTAGCCCTTCGAATCGCTCACTGTGCGGCATCTGCGGCCGAAATGGAGCACAGTGCGCGACTCGAAACGGTCAGCCGGCGGCGGGAGGGGTCTGCTTCGACTCGGCGAGCTCGTCGACGACGAGACCGCGCTGCTCGATCGTGCCGTTGCGGTACGCCTGCCGGCCCACCATGTGCGCGGACAGGGGTGCGGTCGCGAACTGCATGAGCACCACGGGGGCGACGAGCACGAGGCCGAACAGCACACCGCCGACGGACCGCTGCGACAGCGCGATCGCCACGCAGATCAGCAGCAGCCCGAGGACCTGCGGCTTCGTCGCGGCGTGCAGTCGCGTGGGCACGTCGCGGAAGTGCAGGAGCCCCACGGAGGCGGAGAGGCAGAGGATCGCCCCGAGCAGGATGAGCACGAGCACCGCCACGTCGACGACGGCGTCAGGGATCATCAGACCGAACACGTTCATGGTGTCGTGTTGTCCCTTCTCGCGACGAACCGGGCGACCGCGATCGATCCGAACACACCGACCGCCGCGATGATGAGGAGCACGGGGATGTTGCGGGTGTGGCCGTTGATGGCCATCTCGGCGCCGAGCACGCACATGACCTCGGTCAGCAGCACGTCGGCGGCGACGGCACGGTCGAGGATCGACGGACCACGCACGATGCGGATGACGGCGAGGATCGCGGCCACACCGAACACGGCGAGGATGATGAGGAGCAGGGTGTTCATCGGGCACCGCCGATCGTCGCGGGGTCGATGCGGCCGGCACGTTCGTCGGCCTTGAGCGCCCGGTACTGGGTCGGATTGCCGAGCGCCCGGACGATGCGCTTCTCCCAGCCGAGCACGCCCTGCCGCTGCTTCTCGACGTCCTCCCGGCTGCGCACGCCGATCACGTGCAGGTAGAGGATCCCGCGGTCGCGATCGGCCTCGACCACCAGGGAGCCCGGGATGAGCGACGACACCACGGCGACGTGCGTCATGACGAGGTCGTCGGCATAGCGGAGCGGCACCGCGATGATGGCGGTGCCGGGCTGACGGCGGAAGTCGAACACCTGCACGGTCACCGAGAGCGCGCCACGGAGGATCGCGAAGAGGAACTGCACGACGAACAGCGCGCCGTACCAGAGGTTGATGCGCCCGGAGAGCTCGACCGTGGGCAGGCGGAACACCCGCGTCACGAAGATCGCCACCACGAGCCCCGTGAGGAAGGAGAGCACCGTGAACTGGGCCCACAGCAGCATCCACAGCACGATCAGCCAGGCGAGGAACGGCAGCTGCATGCCGATGTCCCGCCAGACGCTCTTGGTCTCGGGGCTCATCCCTCCACCTCGTCTTCCAGCTGAACGAGGTTGACCGGCTGCAGCAGGCCCGCCCCGATACGGTCGCACAGAGCGTACAGCGGTCCGGCGAAGATCGTCAGGGCCACCGTGACGGTGACCATCCCGGCGGTGGCCACGGTCATGATCTTGGGGATGTGCCGGCGCTCCTGCTGCTCATCCGCGGCGGGGGCTCCGGTGAGGTACGAGATGCGCCCCTCGGTCTCGGTCGAGTCCTCCTCCTCACGCCAGAACGCGAGGTTCCAGGCCCTCATGAGGGCGTAGAGGGTGAGCAGCGACGTGATGATGCCGCCGAAGATGAGCACGATCATGAGCGGGGTGCCCACGGACGCGGCCGCTTCGAACAGGGCGAACTTGCCGATGAACCCGGAGAACGGCGGCAGACCACCGAGGTTGATCGCCGGGATGAAGTACAGCAGCGCGATCACGGGCGCGATCTTGAGCAGACCCTTGACCCGGAGGATGGAGGTGCTGCCGGCCCGACGTTCGATGAGTCCCACCGCGAGGAACAGAGTGGTCTGCACGACGATGTGGTGGACGATGTAGTACACGGTCGCGCCGATCGCCGCCGGGGTCGCGATCGCGAGACCGAAGATCATGTAGCCGACGTGGCTGACGAGCGTGAACGACAGGATCCGCTTGAGCTCGGCCTGCGCGACGGCGCCGAGGACCCCGACGATCATCGTCGCCAGCGCGATGATGAGCAGCAGCGTGTCGATGCTGTTCGAGGCGAAGAGCTGCGTCTCCGTCCGGATCAGCGCGTACACGCCGACCTTGGTCAGCAGGCCGGCGAACACGGCGGTCACCGGCGCGGGGGCCGTCGGGTAGGAGTCGGGCAGCCAGAACGACACGGGGAAGATCGCGGCCTTGATCCCGAAGGCGACCACGAGCATGAGGTGCAGCACGAGCTGCGTGTCCTGCGGCAGCTCCGCCATCCGCTCGGCGATCTGGGCCATGTTGACCGTGCCGAGGGCGCCGTAGATCATCGCGATCGACGCGAGGAACAGGATCGACGAGACGAGCGAGACGACGATGTAGACCGCGCCGGTGCGGATGCGCGACTCCGTGCTGCCCAAGGTGATCAGCACGTACGAGGCCACGAGGAGGATCTCGAACCCGACGTACAGGTTGAACAGGTCGCCGGCGATGAAGGCGTTGAAGATGCCGGCGGCGAGGATCAGGTACGAGGGGTTGAAGATCGAGATCGGGGTCTCGTCCGGCCCGTCGGCCACGCCCTGACCGATGGAGAAGAGGAGGACCGCGAGCAGCACCACGCTGGAGACGAGCACCAGGAGCGCGGCGAGACGGTCGACGTAGAGGACGATGCCGAACGGCACCGGCCACCCGCCCACCGAGACCGCCAGCGGGGAGCCCGCGTCGACGACGACGAGCAGCACCGCCGCGATGACGGACACGACCGCGAGTGTCGCGACGGTGACGAACACCTGCAGGCGCGCATTGCGACCGAAGACCAGGGTGATCGCCGCACCGAGGAGCGGCAGGGCGACGAGGAGCGGGACGAGCGTGGTCATGGCCTGCCCTCCCCGTCTGTCGTGTCGTCGTCCCGGTCTGCAGCGCCGTCGGCGGCGCCATCGGGTTCGGGCTCCGGCTCGGGGACGAAGGGCGCGTCGTACGGCGCGTCATCGTGGATCGCCGGGTTGTCGCGCATGTGCAGGACGGTGATCGGAGCGGTCTGCACGCCCACGAAGTCGGTGGTGGCGTCGTCGTCGCCCGACTCGGACTCGTCGTCCATGAGGTCTTCGTCGGCGTCGGTGCGCTCGCGCAGCGCGATGTCGGCCTCGTCGTCCTCGACCGTGTCCGCCTGGCCGAGCTGCCACGACCGGTAGATGAGCGCGAGCAGGAACGCGGAGACCGCGAACGTGATGACGATGGCGGTGAGCGTCAGGGCCTGCGGCAGCGGGTCGCTCAGGTCGCCCTCGGTGCCGAAGAACGGCGCGTTGCCCGGCACGCCCATCACGATGAGCAGCAGGAGGTTCGTGGCGTTGCCGAGCAGGAGGAAACCGATGAGGACGCGGGTGAGGCTGCGCTCCAGCATCGCGTACACGCCGCACGCGAAGAGCACGGCCATGATCGCGATGAGGGCCAGCGAGACGTCCATCAGCCGTTCCCCCCTGCCCGCGAGGAGAAGTCGACGGCGACGCCCGCGCCGGTGCGCTGTGCCGCCTGCCGGTCCACTTCCGCACCGAGACTGCGGAGCACGTCGAGGACGAGTCCGATCACGACGAGGTAGACGCCGATGTCGAAGATCGTCGAGGTGACGAACTCCATGTGTCCGATGCCGGGGATCTCCCACTCCCAGAAGGTGCTGGTGAGCGGCGCGAGGCCGAAGAACAGCGGCACGACCGCGGTGCCCACGGCGAGGATCAGACCCGTGCCGAGGAGGCGACCGGCATCGGTCGGCGCCGCAGCGCCCAGCTCCCAGCGCCCTCCCGCGATGTAGCGCATGACGAGCGCCATGCCGGCGACGAGCCCGCCCGCGAAGCCGCCGCCGGGGAGGTTGTGCCCGGCGAAGAGCAGGAAGATCGACACGACGATGATCGTGTGGAACAGGATGCGGACGATGACCTCGAGCAGGATCGACCGGTTCTCGGGCTTCATCTTCTGGCCGCCGACGAGCCAGGCGCGCGGCGCCGAGCGGTTCTCCGCGGTCTGGAAGCGCACACCGTCCGTGGTCTCCACGAGTGGCCGACTGCGCGCGGACTTCCGCACCGAGCGGGGCAGGGTCTTCGTGGCGGCGAGGAGATCGGCGCGGTGCGTGACGAACACGAGTGAGGCGACACCGGTCGCGGCGAGCACGAGCACGGAGAGCTCGCCCATCGTGTCCCAGCCGCGGAGGTCGACGAGCGCCACGTTGACCACGTTCTTGCCGTGGCCGATCTCGTACGCGATCTCCGGGAAGATCGCCGAGATCGGGTCGGCCACGCGGGACTGGGTCGCGACGACGGCGACGAACGCCATGGTGAGGCCGACGCCGATGCCGAGGAGAGCGCGCGGGATGCGGCTCACGGAGGCGTTGTGCTCGCCCATGCGCGCCGGCAGTCGGCGCAGGACGAGCGCGAAGGTCACCATCGTCACCGTCTCGACGAGGATCTGGGTGAGCGCGAGATCCGGTGCCCCGCTGGTGGCGAAGAGCACGACCATGCCCAGACCGGTGACCGAGGCGAGCACGACGCCGGTGTAGCGCTTGCGCGCACGCACCGCCACGACGCCGGCGACGGCCATGATCGGGGCGACGGCGAGCTGGGCGGGCGTGTGCCACAGCGAGAGCTGGTAGCGGTCGATGTCGCTCGCCACCAGCGCGGTGACCTCGGCGGCGACGAAGACGACGAAGATCGTCCCCACGTAGACGGGCAGCGAGCCGCGCTGGGTGAGCGTCGTGCTCAGCACCGAGAGCCTGTCGATGCCGCGCATCACCACGTAATAGGCGTCGGCGGCGGTGAACGGCAGCAGGCGGGGGCGGCGGTCCCACCCGGTCCGGCGCGTGAGCAGGAAGAGTCCGATGCCGAGCAGGATCGACAGGATCGAGATGCCGAGAGCGGGCTCGAGGCCGTGCCAGAGGGCGAGGTGACCAGGTCCCTCGACGGCTGCCCCCTCGTGGTCGAGTCCCGGGGTCGCGGTCAGCGCATACGGCTGCAGGGCGACGTCGAGGGCCGGGGCGCCGATACCCGCGGCGAGCGTCACTCCGGCGAGGATGATCGGCGCGGAGAGGAAACCCACCGGCGGGTCGGGCCAGACCGTGTCCGGCTGCCGCTGTCCCTCGGCATCGCGCTTGGTCCAGAACGCGCCCCAGAGGAAGCGCACGCCGTATGCCGCAGTGAGCATGGATCCGAGAGCGACGCCGATCAGGGCGACGAGGCCCCACACCGAGCCGCCGAGGGCGTCGTCCAGGAGCGCCGTGAGCGTCGATTCCTTCGCCACGAATCCGATGGTCGGGGCCACGCCGGCCATCGACGCCACGGCGATGAACGCGGTCGTGGCCATGACCGGTGCCTGGCGGCCGACGCCGGAGAGCTCGGTCACGTCACGGGTGGACAGCTGCCGGTCGATCACGCCGACGATGAGGAACAGCGCCGACTTGAACAGCGCGTGCCCGATCACGAGGGCGATGCCGGCGAGCGCCGCCGCCTGCGTGCCGTAGCCGACGACGACCGCGAAGAAGCCGAGCTGGCTCACGGTGCCGAACGCGAGCACGCGCTTGAGGTCGGTCTCCCGCAGCGCCTGGATGCCGCCGAGCAGCATGGTGAGGATGCCGAGCGTGAGCACGATCGGCCGCCACGTCGGGCTGAAGGCGAAGATGGGCGCGAAGCGGGCGATGAGGTAGATGCCGGCCTTCACCATGGCCGCGGCGTGCAGGTAGGCGCTGACCGGGGTGGGGGCCGCCATGGCGCCGGGCAGCCAGAAGTGGAAGGGGAACAGCGCCGACTTGCTGATGGCGCCGATCAGGAGCATGACGATCGCCGCATCGACGATCGGGCCGGTCGGCGCGATGGCGAGGATCTCCCGGATGCTCGACGTCCCGGTGTCGACGACGAGCAGCACGACGCCGACGAACATCACCAGTCCGCCCAGGGTGGTCACGAGGAGCGCCTGCAGCGCGGCGCGTCGGCTGGCGGCACGGCGGCGGTAGTGACCGATGAGGAGGTAGGAGAGGATGCTCGTGGCCTCCCAGAACATCACGAGCATCACGAGGTCGTCGGTGAGGACCAGACCGTACATCGCCCCCGCGAACGCGAGGAGGACGCCCGCGAACTGCCCGATGCCGGCGGCCTCGTCGTGGAAGTACCAGCGGCAGTAGAGGAGCACCAGCGCGCCGACGCCCGTGACGATGAGCGTGAGGACCCACCCGAGGACGTCCATGTTCATGGACAGGTTCAGTCCGAGCTGCGGGATCCACGGCACGGAGACGAACGGCACGGGGCCGTCGAGCACCTGCGGCGTGAGCACGAGTGCATGCACGAACGCGGCGGCCGGAACGAGGGCGGCGACGGCGAAAGCCTGAGCTCCCAGCCAGCGCACCAGGACGGGCATCAAGAGCGACCCGAGAAGGAACACTGCGAGGAGCATCAGCATATACGCGGCTCCTCGGGGCTCGTCGGCCGTGTGGCTCAGGCGGGCGGTCTCCGTACAGTTTACCGGGCCGAGGCGCCTGTCGGCCCCGCGAGCTTCGAGATCGCGTGTCAGAGTGGTCGCATGCGGCGGGTCTGGGGGCGCGAGCTGGCGGGGTGGGCGGCCGCGCTGGCGCTGGCGCTCCTCGCCGTGGGACACCTGGCGACGTCACCCCGATCGCTCCTGATGTTCGACGACGGGGACTCGCTGATCGTGGCCCTCGTCGGCCGATCGATCCTGGATGGGGGTGGGGGCGACTGGGCGCTGTCCAGCGTGCTCTTCCTGCCCGAGATCGCGGTGTTCACGGCCCTCGATGCCGTGCTGCCGTTCGACGTGAACGGCGTGCTGGCGGTCAATGCGGTCGTGAACGTGCTCGCGCTCTACGGGGCGATCCGGCTCGTCGCCGGGCGGTGCGTCGAGGGTCGCGCACCGGTCGCCTGGTCGGTCGGCGCCCTCGCCGTGTTCTGTCTCCTCATCGTCACGGAGTCCTCGCCGTCCCGCGACGCGCTCGAACTCGCATCGCTGGTGCTGACGACCACGTACTACTCCGCGACCGTCGTGGGCGTGTTGCTCGCCGTCGGCCTGTGTCGGCGTTTCCTCGATCGCCCCCGCAAGGGTGCGGCACTGCCCGTGTCTCTGGGGATGGTCGCGACGGTGGCGACCCTCAGCAATCCGCTGTTCGCCGCTTGGGCCGCGGTGCCCCTCTCCCTCGTCCTGGGCGGCCTCTGTCTCACCACGCTCGCGGTCCGGCGCCGGGGTCTCGCGCTGATCGCCGCGCTGGTCGGGGGCAGCATTCTCGGCTTCCTCGGTCGCATTCCCTTCTCGGCATGGATCGCGAACTCCGGCGCGGGCTACATCCAGCCCGCGGAATGGATCCACTCCGCCGCGTACTACGCCGGCCTCGCGATCGATCGGCTGTCGTCCCCCCGGGGGGGTGCTCGGCACGGTCGCCGTCCTGGCGCTGACGCTGCTCGCGGTCGTGCGGACGGCCCACGCGTCGGACGCCGGTGACCGCCTGGTGGCCACGGCCGCCTGGGCGCTCCCGCTCATCGTGCTCGTCGGCGGCATCGCGGCGGGGACGCACGCGGCGCGATACCTGCAGCCGCTCGTCTTCGCCCCGATCCTGGCTCTCCTCACCGTGCCGCGCGTCCGGACGCGGCGAGCCACGCTGACGCGGGTCGTCTCCGCCGTCGTCGCCGTCGTCCTCCTCGTCGGTGGCGCCGCGTCCGTACCCCGCATCGTGCAGGCGGCGAGCGCTCCCGACCCCGACCTCGCCTGCGTCACGGACTGGGTGGACTCGTCGGGGCGCACCGGGGCAGGACAGTTCTGGACCGTGCGGCTGCCGAAGCTGCACGCGACCGACCCGGCCCGGCTCGTGCAGGTCGACCACGAGCTCCACGGGTACGCGTGGCTGGTGGACCGCCGCGACTTCGCGGCGGGTGAGGTGTCGTTCCTCGTCGAGGACGCGCAGACGGTGGCGTGGAACCTGCCGACCGCCGCGACGCCCACGGACGTCGTCGCGTGCGGGCGCTACCGCATCCTCGACTACGCGCCGGCGACGCTTCCCCTCGGGCCAGCGCGTTCCTGACCGGTGCGCGCGGTCAGCGCGACGGAGGCGGCGCGGTCGTGGTGCCGGCGCGGAAGACGCAGTGCAGGTCCTGCGTGATGCCCGGCTCACCGCGCAGCATCCTGGCGACCTGCTCTCCCGCCGCCCTCCCCTTCTCGACCGCCGGCTGCACACTCGTGGTGAGGGTGAGATCGCCGAGGCCATCGAGGGGGATGCCGTCGAAACCCGCGACCGAGAGGTCTTCGGGAACGCGGAGTCCGAGCTCCTCCGCGGCGCGGATCACACCGACGGCCAGCAGGTCGCTCTGCGCGAGCACCGCGGTCGGGCGGGTGTCGGGATCGGCGAGCAGCATCCGCCCGACGAGGATGCCCTCGTCGATGAGGCTGCCCGAGGCCGAGATCGCCGGTGCGTCCGGGAAGACCTCCCGCATGCCGGCGAGGCGGTCGACCGTCACGTCGACGGTGGCGCGGGCCAGACGCTCCGGCGTGATGAGGGTGCGCTCGCGCTCGGCGTCCAGCGAGAGCGTGACGAGCGCGACGTCCCGGTGTCCGAGGTCGCGCACGTGCCGGGCGATCTCGGCGGAGGCGGCGACGTTGTCCAGGGTGATGCGCGGGACGTCGAGCCCCGCGTCCCCCTCGATGACGACGACCGGGAGGCCCCGTCCGCGCACGATCTCGAGAGACGCGCGGGTGCGGCCGGAGCAGCCGATGAGCACCACCGCGTCGACGGGGGCGCTCGCGATGGCCGAGCCGTCCTCGCCCGGCTCGTCGCGCATGAGGAGGATTCCGGCGCTGAGGTCGGCCAGGCCGTCGGTGAGGCCGTCCATCATGGCGGTCGTCACGGGGTCGAGGAAGGCCGCGCGCAGATGCCCCTCGAGGACCACCGCCACGATGCCGCTGCGTCCGCGACGGAGGGAGGCGGCGCGCGGGTCGGGCCCCGTGTAGCCGAGGCCGGTCGCGGCGGCCAGCACCCGGTCGCGGGTGGCGGGTGCGACCTTGGCCTTGCCGCTGAAGACGACCGACGCGGTCGAGGTGGCGACCCCCGCCTCGCGAGCCACATCGGCGATCGTGGGCCGGCGCGGCGTCTCCCTGGTCATACTCCGAGGATAGCCCGGTTCGGTCGCGCAAGGTCGAATCGATTCGATAGGCTGTCCGCCATGGACACCGCCCTTTCCCGTTCGCAGTTCGTGCGCTGGCGCACCGCGATCTTCGCCATCTTCCTCGCCAGCGGCCTCTCGATCGCGACCTGGGCCTCCCGCGTGCCCGGGATCAAGGAGGCGCTCGACCTCGACAATGCGCAGGTCGGCCTGATCCTCCTGGGCATGGGCGTGGCGTCCATCCTCGGCATCTCGACCAGCCCCGCCGTCATGGCCCGGACCGGTGCGCGGCGCGGCATGCTCCTGGCGATGCTCACGTTCGCCACGGGCATCGCCCTCGTCGGCCTCGGCGCGACCGTCTTCGGGTCGGTGCCCGTAGTCCTCATCGGCATGGTGCTCTTCGGCTTCGGCAACGGCTGCGTCGACGTCATGATGAACGTCGAGGCCACCGCCATCGAACAGCAGATGGGCCGCACCATCCTGCCGGTCTTCCATGCGTTCTTCAGCTTCGGCACCGTGCTCGGCGCCGGCATCGGCGCCCTCGCCGCGGCCCTCCAGGTCGACGTCGGCACGCACGCGGTGTCGATGGGCGTCCTCATCGCCGTCATCGCCGTCGTCTGCTTCTTCCAGGTGCCCGTGCGGGAGGCCGCCCTCGACCCCGAGGACCACGAGAAGCCCCCGTTCCGCCAGCGCATGCACACCGCGCTCGAGGCCTGGCGCGAACCGCGCACGTATCTGCTGGGAACCGTCATGCTCGGCATGTCCTTCGCGGAGGGCGGCGCCAACGACTGGATCGCCCTGGGCACCGAGCAGGGACACGGCTTCGCGGAGGGCACAGGCGCCGTCGCCCTGGCGGTCTTCTCCGTGGGCATGACGGTGGTGCGCCTCTTCGGCGGGCCGCTGGTCGACCGCTTCGGCCGGGTGCTGGTGCTGCGCATCCTGGCCGCGACCGCCGCCACCGGAATCCTCCTGTTCATCCTCGCGCCCACGCTGCCGCTGGTCCTCGTCGGCGCGGCGCTGTGGGGCATCGGTGCGTCGCTCGGCTTCCCCCTCGGCATGTCGGCCGCGGCGGACGATCCGGCCAAGGCCGCCGCACGGGTGAGCGCGGCGGCGACCATCGGATACGTGGCGTTCCTCGGCGGCCCGCCCGTGCTCGGGGTCATCAGCGAGCACATCGGGCTGCTCAACACGCTCTTCATCCTCGTCGCACTCGTGGTGCTCTCGGGGCTCTTCTCCGGCGCCGCCCGCCCGCTCCGCGCGGAGGAGAAGGCTCCGGCGGTTCCGACCGTCGAGGGCTGACTCAGTCCTCGACCCCGCGGACGAGCGCGGCCGCGTGCGACCGGCTGCGCGCGCCGAGCTTGGTGAGGACGTTCGAGACGTGCGTCTTCACCGTCGGGACGGAGATCCGCAGGCGCGCGGCGAGCTGGGCGTTCGACCACCCCTGCAGGATCCCGTCGAGGACGTCGCGCTCCCGGGGCGTCAGCTCCGGCAGCGCGAACGTCGTCATCGGCGCCGGCTCCGGGGTGGACGCCGCCACCGCGGCGAGCGCGCGGCGTGTGACCCGCGGATCCAGCGCCCCGTCTCCGGCGGCGACAGCACGCACCGCCTGGACGAGAGTCGGCGCGTCGACCGTCTTCAGGAGGAATCCGACCGCTCCCGCCCGGATCGCCGCGAGCACGAGCTCGTCCTCGTCGAAGCTCGTCAGGACGAGCACATCCCCCAGTCCGCGCTCGACGATCTCGCGGGTGGCCGAGACCCCGTCGCGTCCCGGCATGCGCAGATCCATGAGGACGACATCCGGCCGGAGCGCTGCGGCGTTGCGCACGGCCACCTCGCCGTCGGCGGCCTCCCCGACGACCGTGATGTCGTGCGTCTCCAGCATGATGCGCAGGCCGGCCCTGATCGCGCCGTGGTCGTCGGCGAGCAGCACAGTCGGTGCCGTCATGCCCGGCCCCCCACCGGCAGTCGCGCCTCGACCAGCCAGCCGTCGGGTTCCGCACCGGCCCGGAACGTCCCGCCCAGCGCGGTGATGCGCTCGCGAAGCATCTGCAGCCCCCACCCCTCGCCGCCTTGCCCGGCGGTGACGGTCGGCGCGCCGCCCCGCGACCGCACCGTCACGTGCGCCTGACCGTCGACAGGGCCGATGGCCACGTCGACCACGGCGCCGTTCGCATGGCGGACGCAGTTCCCCAACGCCTCACGCACCACCCGCACAACCGCCTGCTCTCCGCCGCCGCCGAGCGCACCCGGATCCTCGACGGCGAGGCGCACGTCCAAGCCCGAGCGTCGGGCCTCCGCGGCGAGGCCCTCGAGGTCGGCCCATCCCGGGGTCGGCGCGAGCGCCCCGTCGCCGCGGCGCAGCACCCCGATCATGGTGCGCAGAGCTCCGTGCGCGTCCAGCCCGGCATCGCGCACGGCCTGCAGCGCGGCGCGATCGTCCGCCCGGGTCGGGGGCGCTGCGAGCGCCGCCTCCGCCCGGATGGCCATGGCCATCACGTGTCCCGCCACCACATCGTGGAGTTCGCGCGCCATCGCCTCGCGCTCGCGCTGCACGGCCTGCGCCCGATCTCGGGCGGCGGTCGCTGCGGCGTCCTCCGCCCGCTGACGGTGCAGGTCGGCCAACTCGTGCGCCTGCGACACCGCCACCGCCCACCAGTAGTCCGTACCGAAGATCGCGCCGAACTGCACCGCGAACAGCACCGCGACCGCGGGCGTCGCCGCCGAGAGGAGCAGGGCGGCGAGGAAGAGGGCGACGGTCGCCACGCCCAGGAGCACGAGCAGCACGCGGCGCCCGCGTGGGCCGGCGAGGAAGGCCGCCGTCCACAGCACGTCCAGCAGCACCACGAGCGTCCCGACGCCGCCGACGGTGAGGAGGTCGGCGATGAAGAGCCCGGCGACGAGCGCGAGCACCGTCCACGGATGACGCCGCTTGCCGAGAGCGAGAGCGCAGGCCGGGATCGCGAGAACCAGGGCCCACCACGGCGAGACGTCCTCCGGTAGAAGGGAGAAGGGTCCCCAGATGCCGTGGAACCCGAGCGCCGCCATGACCGTCGCGAGAGCGGCCATGCCCAGCGGGTCCACCCACCAACGGTGCCGCCGGTACCAGGCGGCGGGCCCTCCGTCGGCCGGATCGTGCATGTCCTCATGCAACCACGGCGCGGACGGCGTCGCATCCGACCAAAGGATGAGGGCATCCGGACGACCCCGACTTTCGCCCGATCCGCGCTCGGCGTGCCGCCGGGATCGTGGAAGCATGGAACTCTTCGGCGGGCTGCCGCTGCCCCTCTCCCTCGCCGTGCTCGCGCTCATCGACGGTCTGAGCGTCGGGACGTTGCTCATCCCGGTCTTCCTCCTCCTGCACCCCGGACGCGTACGCGCCGGACGGATCCTCCTCTATCTCGCGACGATCGCCGTGTTCTATCTCGTGGTCGGGCTCCTCTTCCTCTGGGGGCTGGTGAACCTCGTCGACGTCGCCTCCGACTTCCTGAGCTCTCCCGCGGGCATGATCACCCGTCTCGTCGTCGGTGCCGCGCTGCTCGTCACCGCCTTCGTGATGCCGACGAAGCCTGCGGAGGCGGCGCCGGTCGGAGCGCCCGCGGCCACCACCGCGGCGACCGGCCCCGGCGGACCGGCCGGCGAACCGCTGTCCGGGCCGAACGCCCCGGAATCCCCTCCCGTTCCGTCCGCCGCCGCGACGGCCGCTGCGCGTCCCGGTCGGATCGTTCGGTGGCGGGAACGCCTGCTCGACCCGCAGACTCGGGGGTTCGCGGTCATGGCCGTCGCCATCGCCGCGGGGCTCGTGGAGGTCGCGACGATGCTCCCGTACATCGTGGCGATGACGATGCTCGCGGACGCCGGCGTCGACACGCCGCTCCGGGTGCTCTCCCTCGCCGGGTACTGCGCGCTGATGATCGCCCCGGCGCTCGTGCTCCTCGTGCTCCGACTCGTGGCGGCCCCGCTCGTGCAGCGTCCGCTGGAGCGCTTCGCCGCCTGGATGGAGCGGACGGGCGCGGAGAACACGGCGTGGATCATCGGCATCATCGGCTTCCTCATCGCCCGCTCGGCCGCGACGGAGCTCGGACTCTTCGACGCGTTCCTCTGACCGCGTGACCGGCGACGACGAAGTAGGCTCGTCGGGTGCGTCTCGTCATCGCCCGCTGCTCGGTCGACTACACCGGCCGGCTCAACGCCCATCTTCCGCTCGCCACCCGCCTGCTCGTGCACAAGGGTGATGGGAGTCTGCTCGTGCACTCCGACGGCGGCAGTTACAAGCCGCTGAACTGGATGAGCCCGCCGTGCGCGCTCGCGACCGAGGAACCGGGCGAAGAGGAGGCCGGCGCCGGCGTCGTCGAGGTGTGGCGCGTGACCCACAAGAAGACCGGCGATGCCCTCCGCGTGCAGATCTACGAGGTCATCCACGACTCCAGCCACGAGCTCGGGATCGACCCCGGTCTGCAGAAGGACGGCGTCGAGGCCGACCTGCAGCGCCTGCTCGCGGAACAGGTGGACCGCGTCGCCGAGGGCGCCACCCTGGTCCGGCGCGAGTACCCCACGGCCATCGGCCCGGTCGACCTGCTGGTGCGCGACGCCGACGGCGTGGCGATCGCGGTCGAGGTCAAGCGCCGCGGCGACATCGACGGCGTCGAGCAGCTCACCCGCTACCTCGAGCTCCTGGGACGCGACCCCCACCTCGCCCCGGTGCAGGGCGTGTTCGCCGCCCAGGAGATCAAGCCGCAGGCCCGCGTCCTCGCCGAGGATCGCGGCATCCGGTGCCTCGTGCTCGACTACGACGACATGAAGGGCATCGAGTCGGGCATCCCCCGCCTCTTCTGACCTCAGCGCGTCGAGACCAGTCGCGGCCGCGGACCCTCCAGCCGCGCGATCGCGATCTTGACCTCGGTGAGCTCGTGCTCGATCCGGTCGAATTTCGCGTCCACCGCGGCGAACCGCGTGTCCATCCGACCGATCATCCAGCCGAATCCGCTGATGATCGCGACGAGAGTCGTCGCGGCCGTCGCCAGCATCGTGATGACTTCCACCGACACGTACATGCCCCCATTCTCACCCGTGATCCCGCGGCTGTCACGACTCTAGATCGGCGTGAAGGGTGTTCACGCGTTCGGTGGAGAAACCCGTTTCGTGCACACCTGTGCAGGACGGGCGGGCACCCGTTCGCGGGACCCTAGGCTGGAGGCATGCCCTCTTCGCCTTACTCGTGTGTGCTCTGGGACGTCGACGGGACCATCGTCGACGCCTCGGTCGGGATCCTGCGTCGCCTGAACATCGCCCTGACGCACTTCGGCCACCCGGCGCCGACGCGCGAGGAACTCGTGCACTGGATCGGCCCTCCCATGTTCCAGTCCTTCCAGGACCAGGCCGGGATGACACCGGAGCAATCGACCGAGGCTGTGGCGTTCTACCGCACCCTAGGCAAGGCCGACGGGTACACGACCGACGTGCAGACGTACCCCGGGGTCGCCGAGCTGATCCACGACGTGCACGCGGCGGGCGTCCCCCAGGCGACGGCGAGTTCGAAGCCGGAGAATCAAGTCGACGCCCTGGTGGATCACTTCGGACTGCGGCCGTCGTTCCTCACGACCGTGGGCGCCACGCCGGACGAGGCCACGCTCGCGTCAAAGACCGACATCGTGGCCGAGGCGCTGCGCCGGCTGCGCGCGCTCGGTGCCGACACCTCCCGCCCGGTCCTCGTGGGCGACCGGCACCACGACGTCGAGGGCGGTCTCGCCAACGGCGTGCCCGTGATCTTCGTCGGCTGGGGCTTCAGCGACCCGCACGAGGGCGACGACGCGGCGTTCCGCGTCTCGAGCGTAGACGAGCTGCGCGCACTCCTGCTGCCCTGACCGGCTCCAGGGCCGTCAGGGAAGACGAAACTCCCCGCCGGGTCAGCGCCTGCGCGTGGATCCGACGGGGAGTTCCCGGTGTTGCTTCCGCCTCAGACGGGGCGGATGTTCTCTGCCTGCAGGCCCTTGGGACCCTGCGCCACATCGAACTCGACCCGCTGGTTCTCTTCGAGAGAGCGGTAGCCGGATGACTGGATGGCGGAGTAGTGCGCGAAGACGTCAGCGCCTCCGTCGTCGGGGGAGATGAAGCCGAAGCCCTTCTCCGAGTTGAACCACTTGACCGTGCCCTGGGTGCTCATGTACTGCCTGTTCTGCTGATGTAGAAGCCGACGCAGGGGTGCACCGACATCGCTAACGCTAGTGGAGGGGACCCCCGGCGGAATAGCCGTTGCGAGAAGGTAATCCAAATGTTGCATGAGCGGACGCGCCCGGAAAATGGTGTGGCCCTCACCGCGGGGGGAGCGATGAGGGCCGAAGACGACCGGAGGGTGCGTCAGAAACAGCCTAACCCCTCCGCGCGCTTCTTGTCCCCCTTTTGGGGGACAAATTTGAAAATCTTCGTGGCGGACGGCCGGGTAGCGGCCCTCTCGAGGAGTTCATTGGGGACTGAACTACTCGAGAGGGCCCAATCGCATGCACGGATCGCCCGGCCCGTGGGGAGGGCCTCCGCCTCCTGGGGAGAGGCGTAGACGATCGATCCCCTTGCATGCACTTTCACCATAGGGGAGGACGCGATCTTCCGCCATGGACCTTGACAGACGCAGGGGTAGCCTGATTCGGTGACCATGCTGAACAAGGACATGACGCTCTGCATCTCGCTGTCCGCGCGGCCGAGCAACAACGGCACGCGCTTCCACAACCACCTGTACGAGGCCCTCGGTCTGAACTGGATCTACAAGGCATTCGCGCCGACCGATCTGGCGCAGGCCATCGCGGGGGTGCGCGGCCTCGGCATCCGCGGGTGCGCGATCTCGATGCCCTATAAAGAGGACGTCATCGCGCTCGTCGACCGCATGGACCCCTCGGCACAGGCCATCGACTCCGTCAACACGATCGTGAACGACGACGGCGTCCTCACGGCCCACAACACCGACTATTCGGCGATCGCGCAGCTGATCGCGGAGAACGACCTCGACCCGGCGTCGTCGGTCCTCCTCCGGGGTTCGGGCGGCATGGCGAAGGCGACGGCCGCCGCGTTCCGCGACGCCGGCTTCACGGACGTGACCATCGTCGCCCGGAACGAGACAGCGGGCCGCGCCCTCGCCGAGCTGTACGGGTTCGCCTGGCGCGCCGAGGTCGGAGACGCGAGGGCCGACGTGATCGTGAACGTCACCCCGCTCGGCATGGCCGGAGGTGCGGAGGCCGACGCCCTCGCCTTCCCGGAGCCGACCATCGACGCCGCCGCGGTCGTGTTCGACGTCGTCGCGCTGCCCGCCGAGACGCCGCTCATCGCCGCCGGTCGGGCCGCGGGTAAGACGGTGATCACGGGCGCCGAGGTCGCGACGCGACAGGCGCTGGAGCAGTTCGTCCTCTACACCGGCATCCGCCCCTCGGCGGAGCAGGTGCGCGCCGCCGAGGAGTTCATGCGGGCGGGGGCGTGACCCGATGAAGACCATCGGCGTGCTCGGCGGCATGAGCTGGGAGTCGTCGCTGGAGTGGTACCGCCTGGCCAACGAACGCGTCCGCGCCCTGCGCGGCGGACACCACTCCGCCCGCATCCTGCTCGACTCCCTCGACTTCGCCGACATCGAGGCGATGCAGGCTCACGACGACTGGGACGCCGCCGCCGGACTCCTCGCCGCCCGCGCACAGGCGCTTCAGACCGCCGGCGCCGAACTGCTCGTCCTCGCGACGAACACCATGCATCTGGTCGCCGACCGCATCGCTGCCGCCGTCGACATCCCGTTCCTCCACATCGCGGACGCGACGGCCGCCGCAGTGACCGACGCGGGGCTCGGTCGGGTCGGGCTGCTGGGCACCGCCTTCACGATGGAGCGGCCGTTCTACGCCGCACACCTCGCCGCTCACGGCATCGAGACCCTCGTGCCGGAGGCGGACGACCGCCGCGTGGTGCACGCGGTCATCTACGACGAGCTCGTCCACGGGATCATCCGCGACGAATCGCGCCGTCGCTACGTCGAGGTCATCGACCGGCTCATCGCCCGCGGCGTGGGCGGCGTGATCCTCGGGTGCACGGAGATCGAGCTCCTCGTTTCCGCGGCGGATACATCGGTGCCGGTGTTCCCGACGACCGCCCTGCATGTGGAGGCGGCCGTCGCGGCCGCGATGGCGCCGACGCGCTGAACGCGTGTCAGGACGCGCGGCCCTCGGCCAGGTAGCCGAGACGGTGGAGCGTCTCCGCATTCCGCCAGCGGAGCATCGGCGTGGTCAGGAACCGGGGCAGGATCGTCGCCGGGCCCTTGACCGGCTCCTCATCGATGCGCACCTGGCATCCGCTCGGGGTCGTCCGCGCGCGGATCGTCACCTGCGCCTCGCCCACCGGCCAGCCGCGCGCCCGCATGACCGCACGGTGCGGCGGGTGCCACTCCACCAGTTCGGTCGTGTCGTCCAGGAGCGCGGGCCACGTGCCGACCGAATGGTGCAGCTGGGCGCCCGCCGCCGGCCAGGAGTCGTCGACGTCGCGCATGCGGGAGGCGCCGACCACCCACGCGGGGTAGAGCCAGCCGTTCGCCAGCACGCGGAACACGTCATGGGTGGTGCACGTCAGGTCGTGGGTGTTGGTGGCCATGGTTCCTCCGTTCTGCCCCCATCCTGCGCGCCGCGGGCCTCGCTCGGGCAGGTGCTTGACATCGGCGACACCGACCGTCCCGGCTAGCACAAACGCCTCGAGGACGCCGCCCCCTTGGGGCCCGTCGAGCTCGCGTGACAGGGTCGGATCATGCTTCAGCGACTGACTTCCCGACTCTCCGACGGCCTCGACGCGGTCCTGCACGAGGACTCGCCGTCGCTGCTCACCCGCGGCTACGACTTCGGCGAGCGCATCTGGCGCCGAGCCCGCCCCGGCGCCAGGTCCGCCCCGATGCGCCTCCTCGGGCACCCGGCGGCCTTCGTCCGCGGTGCCGAGGGGGTGGAGCTGTTCTACGACGAGAGCCGCATCGCCCGCGCCGGCGCCATGCCGGGGATCGTCCGCGAGCCCCTGTTCGGGCACGGGTCCGTGCACGCGCTCGACGGCACCGCCCACCGCCACCGCAAGGCCACGTTCGTCGAAGCCGCGTACGAGGATGCGCAGGTCCAACGGCTCACACCGTTCCTCGAACGGGAGTGGGCGGCCGAGCGTGAGGACTGGCGTGCCGGCGGCACCCGCAGCGCTTACGACGCGGCCGTCGGCGCCTTCGGGCGCGCCATGATGCGCTGGGCCGGACTGCCGGGGACGGCGGCGGCGCAGACCCGCTGGGCCACGCGCCTTGCGCAGATCGTGGACGGGTTCGGCGCCCCCTACTCCCCCGCCTACGTCGAGGCCTTCGCGAACCGGATCTTCTCGGACCGGCACGCGCGTCGCCTCATCGAAGCCGTCCGCGCCGGCGATCTGACGGCACCGGAGGGCACCGCGCTCGCCCTGTGGGCCGCGCATCGCGACGAGAACGGCGAGCTGCTGCCCGCCCAGGTGGCCGGCGTCGAGCTGCAGAACAGCATCCGTCCGATGATCGCCGCCGCGCGGTTCGTGGCCTTCGCCGCGAAGCAGCTGCACGACCACCCCGAGTGGCGTACCCGGATCGCCGCCGAGACCGCCGAGCGGGGATCGCTCGTGGGTGGAACGCTCGCGACGATGTTCGCGCAGGAGGTGCGGCGGACCGGACTGTTCGTGCCGATGCTGCCTGGTCGCACTATCGCCGAGGTCGAGATCGACGGCGTCACGGTCCCGGAGGGCGGCCGGGTCGTCCTCGACATCCTCGGCACGAACACCGACGAGCGGTCGTGGTCCCACCCGGAGCGCTTCGCCCCCGAGCGGTTCACCGACGTGGACGACTACGAGGAGATCACGACCTTCGTCCCCCAGGGCGGGGGCGACGTCGCCACCGGTCACCGCTGTCCTGGGGAGAAGCTCGTCATCGCGGGACTCTCCGCGGCCGTCGCCGTGCTGAGCGACCCGGAGCTGACGGTGCTCGACGAGGGGCTCGACGTGAACCGCCGCCGTCTGCCCACCAAGCCCACGTCCGGAGGACGGGTCTGCCCTATCAGCCGACTGACGGCCGGATAGAGATCGGCCCCCCACCCCCGGGCCCTCCTCGCCCCCTTCGCCCGACCGGATGATTCCGAACACTGCTGTACGCTGACGACTCATCGATGGACGGGAGGCTGTGCGAATGGGGGGTCATCGCTCGGACGCGGCCCTTATCACGCTGGAGAACGTCACGAGGACGTACTCCCGCGGCGCCGACGAAGTGGAGGCGGTGCGGGGTGTCTCCGGGGAGATCCGATCAGGGGAGATCGTCACCTATCTGGGTCCCAACGGTGCAGGCAAGACGACTCTGATCAAGATGATCGCCACTCTGCTGACGCCCACGGATGGGCGGATTCTCTTCCGCGGGATGGACGTCACGACGCACTACCGGCATGTCCGTGCTCGTATGAGTCTGGTGCTCGGCGGTGACCGCGGGTTCTATATGAGAGCATCCGCCACAGACAACCTTCGGTTCTTCGCAGAGCTGCAAGGCGTCCCCCGGAGGAAGCGTGATCAGCGGATCTCCGATGCTCTGGAGATGGTCGGGCTCGGCGAGCGGAGCAAGGACCGGGTCGAGCAGTTCTCGCGCGGAATGCGGCAACGCTTGCACATCGCCCGTGCGGTCCTGTGTGAACCGGAGTTGATCCTGCTCGACGAACCCTCCATCGGCATCGACGCGGAAGGGGCCCGGGAGTTGCGGGCCCTCGCCCGAGGTCTTCGTGAGGCCGGCACGGGAGTGCTCCTCACTACCCACTACATGCAGGAGGCGGAAGAACTCGCGGATCGCATCGCTGTCATCGACAATGGGCGCATCGCCGTCGAGGGCAGCGTGGAGGACATCGCCTCCGCCGCAGGGCTGACAGGAGTGACCAGCTACCGGACGCTCACCTTCTCCGACGAGGTCGAGGCGACGCTGAGGAGCGTCGAGGGTGTCGTCGAGGTGCTCCCCACGCAGACCTACGGGGGGTGGAATGTGGACGTCGCATGGTCCGACACCGACCCGCACTCCTCGTTCGCGCAGCGGCTGAACCTCGAGCCGCTGGGGCTGCGCAGGCCGAGCTTGGAAGAGTCCTACCTCGCGTTTCTGGCGAGGAGCCGCGTCCCGGCAGAGAATCCGGGCGACGCGTGATGCGCGTGTTCTTCGCTCTCGCGGGCTTCCACGCCCGGCAATTGCTGCGGGTGCCGTTCTTCATGCAGACGGCATTGCTCGCTCCGGTGAGCTTCCTCCTGCTGCGGGGACTCGGCGCGATTAACGTCGGCGCCCCGCTGGCGCCGCTCACGTGGCTGGACGCGTCGACGGCCGGCGTCTGGGCAACCACGACCACGGCAGCGGGACTCATCATGTATCAGCGATTCCAGGGCACTCTGGAATCGCACGTTCTGAGCGTGCACCGGCCTGGAGTCGTCTTCGGAGCCCTGACCGCGTCTGCGGCGCTCATCGGGATGGTGGGGATTCCGTTCGCAATGCTCATCCAGTTCGTGATCTCGCATGAGCTCGAGCTGACGATCGAATCGACGATCGGCGTGCTGGTAGCACTCATCGCTTGCATCGGATCAGCAGCGCTGCTGTCCTCCTTGTTCGTCGTGAACCCCTCCGCCTCCGCACTCGAACCCCTCATCCTGGTTCCGGTGTGGATGCTCATCGGAATCGTCGTGCCATTCGCGGAGCTCCCCGGTTGGCTCGCACCCGTCGCCCTGGTGCACCCGCTCACCAGCGCGGTTCTCGCCGGCCACGCAGAATCCGTCGGTGCCGCAGTGGCATGGGGCGGGCTCTCGGTCGCCGTGAGCTGTGTGTGGGTGGTGCTGGCCGGTGTGGGACTGCGCGCGGCGATCACGCGCGCCCGCGTCAACGGAACGTTGGCCGTCTCGTGAGGGGCGCATTCGCGGTGGGAGCCCGGGTCTCTTACGTGTCTCTGCCGGAGACACGATCCCCGATCACTTTCCTGGTCGGGCTCGTGGTGGTCCCTTTCCTCACCGCGCTGTTCTACCTCTTGCTCGCCTCCGGCGGGACGGCGAGCCTCAGGCCCGGCGACGCCCTGGCGGCGTCTCTCGCCTCCGGAGCGATCGCTGCCACGGTGACGGTGAGCACTCTTGTGGTCACCGATCGTTTCGAGGGAACGAGAGCGTTCCTCCTTCTCTCACCCCGCACGAACACGTCGCTGTGGCTCGGGCGGCTGTCCGTACCCGTGCTGATCGGCGTGGTGACCGGAATCGCATCGTCGTACGCCATCCTTCTCTTGTCGCGGGCGTCCATCGCGCCATCGGTCTGGTCGCAGATCCCTCTCTTCGTGGCAACGGCTGTGGTCGCCAGTGCAGGCCTCGGTGTCATCATCGGAGGCCTCGGGCTCGGTATGCGCGACCCGCTCGTCGCCTCGAACGTCGCCGGCTACGCGCTCCCTCTCGTATGCGGGGTGATCGCACCCGTCACGCTCTTCCCGGCGCCGCTCGAAGCGCTGGCGGGCGTACTTCCGTTGACCCATGTGACGACCGCGGCACGGTCCTTCATCGAATCCGGAGGTCTCGCTGCGGCGGGCAGCGAGATGCTGACGGCGATCGTGGTCGGTGCCGCATGGGGGCTCGTCGGCGTGGTGACCTGGAAGTGGCACGAGCGACGCATCGTGCGCGAGGGAGCTTCTGAGCAGGTGCTCTGATCGGCCGCCTCAGACGGTTCGAGCGACCCTTCGAGCAACCCCGGTCGACAATCCGCCACCGGATCCGGGCGCGGCTGCCCCTTCCACTGATTCCCGGGGATCGCACGTCGGCCACGACCTGTCAACCGGGTGGCCACGCATCCGCTCTCCCGAGAGCGTGGAGGGACGACGGACATCGAGACGTGGAGGACATGATGAAGGCACTCACCTGGCAGGGCAAGCGGAACGTGACGGTGGAGGAGGTCGCCGACCCGGTGATCCAGCAGCCGGCGGACGCCATCATCCGGATCACCTCGTCGGCCATCTGCGGCTCCGATCTGCACCTCTACGAGCTCCTGGGGCCGTTCCTCGACCGTGGAGACATCCTCGGACACGAGCCGATGGGCGTCGTGGTGGAGGTCGGTGCGAACGTCACGAAGCTGAAGCCGGGCGATCGCGTGGTGATCCCCTTCACCATCGCCTGCGGCGTGTGCTTCTTCTGCCTCCGCGGGCTGCAATCGCAGTGCGAGACGACCCAGGTGCGCAAGTACGGCAGCGGCGCGGCGCTCTTCGGCTACACCAAGCTCTACGGCCAGGTCTCCGGCGGGCAGGCGGAGTACCTCCGCGTGCCGCTGGCGGACTACAACCACATCCCGGTGGCGCCGGACCTGCCCGATGAGCGCTACCTCTTCCTCAGCGACATCCTGCCGACGGCGTGGCAGGGCGTGGAGTACGCGCAGCTCCCCGAAGGCGGCACCCTCGCGGTGATGGGCCTCGGACCCGTCGGACAGTTCGTCAGCCGGATCGCCCGCCACCGCGGCCACCGCGTCATCGCGGTCGAACCGGTGGCGGAGCGGCGCGCGATGGCCGAGCGGCACGGCATCGAAACGCTCGATCTCACCGACACGGCCGTGGAGGAGATCCGCGATGCCACGGAAGGCCGTGGCGCCGACGCCGTGGTGGATGCGGTGGGGCTGGAAGCGCACGGCAACAGCGGAGTGGAGTTCCTGCAGAAAGCGGTGGGCCTGCTGCCCGATCCCGCAGCGCGGCAGATGCTCGACAAGGCCGGTGTCGACCGGCTCGCGGCGGTGTACGCCTCGATCGACGCCGTCCGCCGAGGCGGCACGGTCTCGCTGAGCGGCGTGTACGCGGGCGACGCCGACATCCTGCCGATGAAGACCCTGTTCGACAAGCAGATCAGCCTGCGGATGGGGCAGTGCAACGTGAAGAACTGGATCGACGACATCCTTCCCCTCGTCGAGGACCCATCCGACCCGCTCGGCGTGATGGATCTGACGACGCATCACGCGGCGCTGGAGGACGCCCCGGAGCTGTACCGGACGTTCCAGGAGAAGAAGGACGGCTGCATCAAGGTCGTGCTGCACCCCTCCGGCGCCTGACGGGCCCGTCGAGGGGCCCCGGAGCAACCCGGGTTGACAGGGCTTCGGCAAGCAACGTAGGTTGACAGCATGGAGTCCCTCGACATCGCCCGCACCGCGGCGGACACGACCGATCCGCGTGCCGGGCTGCGCGCCGTGGCCTCGCTGCGGAGCCTCGCCGACGCCCTCGAGCTGCGTCAGGTGGAGGCCGCGCTCCGCGCCGGAATGAGCTGGCAGACCATCGCGGATGCCCTCGGCGTCACGCGGCAGGCCGTGCACAAGAAGCACAGCCGCCGCATCGATCCGAGCATCCCGGTGCCGCGGAGGAACGCATGAGCCGGTTCACGCAGGCGGCTGCCACCATGCACACGCTGTCGCTCGCGGCGATGGAGGAGGCGTCGCGCCTCGGCGTGCACGACGCGGACATCGATCATCTGCTGCTCGCTCTCACGCTCGATGCGGACACCGGCGGGCAGGTGCTCCGGAGGGCCGGGATCCGCCTCGATACCGCCCGGGCGGCCGTCGAGGCGCAGCACGCGGGGCAGCTCCTCGCCATGGGGATCGATGCCCCGGCGGTGGGTCCGGGTCGCATCGTCTTCCACGAGACCGACGGCTACGACTGGACCGAGCGTGCCCTCGCGGTGCTCCGAGCCGCATCCCAAGGAGGTCGCCGCGGGGACTCCGCCGCCGTACTTCGCGCCCTGCTCGCGGAACCCAGCGGCCTGATCGCCGCCATCCTCGGCCGGCTGGCCGTGACGGAAGACGACCTCACGGCCCAGCTCGACGAGGTCGAAGGCACCGCGCGCTCCCCTCAGCCGGGCCGAAAGCCGGCCGCCGGGGGGATCACCGGGTCCCGCTCGATGTTCGTGCCGGCCGCCGACGCCGAGGTCCGGGCGGTGCTCGCCGATCCTGAACGGCTCCCGGAGTGGGAGCAGAGCGTCGCCAGCGTCCTCCCCGCCGGGAGTGACGGCCCCTGGGAGGCGTTCGCCCCGACGACATCGCCGGACGGACGACCCCTGCGCCGCAAGCCCGAATTCCATCGCCTCTGCGTGATCCGGGACGAAAAGGACGGGGCGCTCACCTGGCGCTTCGAGTACCCCGACGCGCCCCATGCGAATCCGCGCACCCTCACGATGGCACTCGAACCGGCCGCGGGAGGGACGCAGCTCCGCGCGACGATCACGTGGGAGACCGGGCCCCGCGGTCCGGTGCGACGGGCACTGCAGGCACCGCTGCGTCCGCTCTGGCGCGGCCTCGTCTTCATCCAGCTCGCGCAGGTGGAGAGCGGGATCACCCGCCTCTTCCGCTGAGCGCCGGCTCAGGCGCCCTCGTGGCGCGGACCGACGCCCGGCTCCTTGCTGTGGGTCGACTCGTAGGCGGGCTCCGGCGGGTTCTTCGACGACGGGTCGACGCGGGCCGCGTTTCCGGCACCGGCGTCCGCACCGGCGCCACCGGCGGGCACGTCCTGCAGGGCGTCGGGGTCGTCGCCGCCCCGTTCGGCGAGATGCGCCGCGACGCCCTCGCGGGACGGTTCCTCGTCGGAATCGACGTCGTCCTCCTCCGCGAGCCGCAGAGCCTCCTCCGACAGCAACGGCTCGTCCGGGTACATGAAGGCTTCCGGATTCGACATGACGCGCTCCTCTCGTAGCGGGGACTCCAGAGTGCGTCGGATCCGCGCTGAGGACAAGGCCCGTTGACAGGTCGCCGTCGCCCCGGTAGCCCCGGTGGGCGCGGCGGAGCACCGCCACCCCCACCGGGCCGGAGTCCTCAGCTCTTCGCGCCCTTGCGAGGCTTGAGGAACTCGTCCGGGGCGTTCTTCGCGCGCTTCGCCGCCCGCTTCTCCTTGAGCGAGAGCTGCGGCGCCTTCTTCCCTGCGCGACCCGGTGTGGACTTTCCTGACATGGCGCTTCCCCTTTGTGACTGGCTGGCGTAACCCCCGACCATACCCGGAAGCACAGGGAAGTCAAATTTCCCGCTGAACGGGAGAAAAACGCACGCGGCAATCGCTCAGGACCCCACCCGGCGTGCGGACGATTCGCCACTTCTTTTGAATGACTAAAAATAACGTGGTACCGTCGGAGGACAGCAACCGGCCAGGCCGACCGCTCCGCACGCCCCTCACCGGGCCGCCGGCGGAGCGCGCGCCACCGCACCACGCGCACCGACCCCGGGGAGACCACCCTGCCGTCCGACGTGCGCCTCGCGAGGGACCCCCGTCCCTCGGCGCGAGCCTGCCCATCCGCCCCGAGAGAGGAACACGCATGCCAGAGACACGACCCACTGATCAGCGAAGGACGGGGTTCACCTCGATGCCGCACGCCCTCGGCCGCGGCGGCCGCGAGGACATCGTCTGGGAGGCGCTCGAGCGGGTGGACGGCAAGCCGGCGCCCGCGATCGGCGTCATGCAGGCGGCGATGGGCACGGAGGCGCAGATCCGCCTCACCGCGGACGTGATCCGCGCCTACCTCGATGCCCAGGGCCTTCGGGACACCCGGGAGTGGGCGGCACGCCAGGGCGGTGCCGCATGAGGCGCCGGCTCCGCACGGAGACCCAGGAACACGCCGACACCGTCCTCCGCCTGCAGCCGGCCGAGCTCCATGACACGGCGCCGTTCACCCCCGGGGACGACCGCTTCGTCGCCGAGCTCGCCTCCCCCGGCCTCGGGGCGTGCTCGTTCGTCCTCGGCCCGCAGGGCACGCCTGCGCCCGCGTGGATCGTGCTCGACTACGGCGACGGGCAGCAGCGCCGGTGGCGGCGCGCGCGGCGCGCGGGCGGTCGACACTTCTTCGCGCTCGTGGAGGACACGGCGAGCGCGGGGTACATCACAACTGTTGCCTGAGGCAACTTTGAGGCGTACCCTGGACACATGACCACCGGCGAAGACGTCGCCGGCATCCACCTGGCCCTCGTCCGGGTGGTGTCGGAATGGAGTGAGAGCGACCTGCAACGTCAGGTCGCCGAAGCCGTCGACGTCGCCCTCGATCCGTCCGCCATCCGCGCGCTCTACCTGCTCGGGATGAACGGGGGTGCGATGGGCTTCGGCGACCTGGCCGCGCACGCGACGCTGTCGCGGCCGACCACGTCGAAGCTCGTCGCTCGCATGGCGACGCACGGCGTCGTGGACCCCGTGCGCTCGGGACGCGCGGTCGAGGTCCGCCTGACGGACGCGGGCCGGACGGCCTATGCGCGCCTGGTCGAGGCCGGCCATCGCATGGTCGACGATGCGCTCGCAGGCTGGTCACCGGACGAGATCGACGGATTCCGCCGCCAGCTCGGCCGCTTCGTCACCGCACTGTCCGGCACGCCGCCGGTCGTGTCCATCAAGGAGGAAACCTCATGACCCGCACCTATGTCGTCACCGGATCGGCATCCGGCATCGGCGCCGCCACCGCCGAACTGCTCCGCTCTCAGGGCCACACCGTCATCGGCGTCGACCTCGCCGGCGTCGAGGTCGACGGAGATCTGTCCACCCACGAGGGGCGGCTGACCGCGGCGAGCGCCGTGGTCGAGGCGGCCGACGACGGGATCGACGCCGTCATCGCCTGCGCCGGCATCTCGGCTCCGATCTCGAAGACGGTGTCCATCAACTTCTTCGGCGTGACGGAGTTCCTGACCGCGCTGCAGCCCACGCTGAGCCTGGCCGACGCACCCCGCGCCGCCGTGGTGTCGTCGATGGCCTCGCTGCAGCCGGTGTCGCCCGAGCTCGTCGACGCCGCCCTCGCCGGCGACGAGGCGCGCGCGATCGAGATCGGCGACCGCCTGGCCGCGACGCCCGAGGCCGGGTTCCTCAACTACTCGTCCAGCAAGCGCGCCCTGTCGCGCTGGGTCCGTCGCGAGAGCGTCACCCCGGCGTGGGCGGGAGCGGGCATCCCGCTGAACGCCGTCGCCCCCGGTACCGTCACCACGGCGATGACGGCCGGCCTGCTCGACTCGCCCGAGGGCCTGGCCATGGTGGATGCCGCCGTGCCGATGCCGCTGAACTACCACCAGCCGGCGTCCTCCATCGCCGAGCTGCTCGTCTGGCTGACCAGTCCGGCCAACACCCACATGGCGGGGCAGACGATCTACTGTGACGGCGGGGCCGACGCGGTGCTGCGCGGCGACGACATCTGGTCCTGGAACGACGCCCCGCAGGGCTGAGTCCGGCTCTGCTCAGCCGCTGTTCCGGGAGCGCGGGTATCCTCGAGGTGTCTCCGGCACCCGGAGCAGCGGACGAGGGAGCAGTACCCGCACACGACGACTGACTCATGAAGGAGTCCGTCATGATCCGGTCGTTCATCACCCGCACCGATGTGCTGCGCGTGGCGCTGGGGTGGGGGGCGTTCGCCGCCCTGCTCGCCCTGCACCCGCTGCTCGCGCCGCCCGTGCCCGGGCCGCTCCTGGTGGTGGCCCTCCTCGCGATCGTCGCCGTCATCCTCGTGTGCGCCTTCGGGGTCGTGAAGCAGGCCGAGGCCCTCGCCCACCGACTGGGCGACCCCTACGGCTCTCTGGTGCTGACGCTGTCGATCGTGCTCATCGAGGTGATCCTCATCTCGGCGGTCATGCTCGGACCGGGCGAGCACGCCACGATCGCGCGCGACTCGGTCATGGCCGTGTCGATGATCATCCTCAACCTCGTGATCGGTCTGGCCCTCCTCCTCGGCGGCCTCCGCCATCGGGGGATGGCGCACAACCGCACCGGCACGTCCGCGTACCTGTCGATGCTCGTGGTCCTCGTCGCCCTGGCGTTCGGGCTCCCCGGCCTCATCGGCGACAACGGTGCGTACACGATCGGCCAGGAGATCCCGATCATCGTGCTCACCCTCGCCCTCTACGCGTTCTTCCTGTTCCGGCAGATGGGTGCGCAGGCCGATGACTTCACCGAGGTGGACGAGCGGCTGCGACCGGTCCGTGCGGCGGAGAGGGAAGAACCCCGGACCCCCATTCGCGAGGTGCTCGCGGCCCACCGCGTCGAGGTGCTGACCCGCCTCGTGCTCCTCGTCGTCACGGTCGTCCCGATCGTGCTGCTCTCGCACGACATGGCGGCCCTGCTCGACGATGGTCTCGGCCGGCTCGGCGCTCCGATCGCCCTGGCGGGACTGCTGATCGCGGGCATCGTGTTCCTCCCCGAGTCGATCACCTCGATCCGCGCCGCCCTGAACGGAGAGGCGCAGCGGGTGAACAACCTCTGCCACGGCGCGCTCGTCTCGACGGTCGGCCTGACCATCCCGGCGGTCCTCCTGATCGGCATGCTCACCGGCCAGGAGGTGGTGCTCGCCGAGTCGCCGGCGAACCTCCTCATGCTCGCCGTGACGCTGCTGCTCTCGCTGACGACGTTCGCGGCGAAGCGGGTCACCGCGATGCACGGCGCGGCGCACCTGGCGACCTTCGCCGTCTACGTCCTCATCCTCTTCAGCTGAGCCGCCTCAGCGGGTCAGCTCGGCATGGACGGGCTTCGGGATGAAGAGGGAGAACGTCAGCGCGCCGGCGAGCACGACGGCACCGGTGAGGAGCGCGGCGACGTAGCCACCCGCCGCGTCCCCGCTGCCGCCGAACGACGTCTGGGCCGCGTAGATCACGACGAAGCTCAGCCCGGCCCCGAGGTTGATCGCACCGGTGTTCAGCCCGGGGAGGGAGCCCGGCTTCTCCGTGGGCGACAGCACGACCCCCAGGCCGTTCAACATGATGTTGCCGATGCCGGCGTAGGTGATGCCGGCGGCGACTGAGAGGAACAGCAGGATGATCCGCGACGAGGTTCCGACGTTCGCGACCATCAGCACGAGCACCACGATCGTGCCGACCAGCCCGATCCGCAGCATCGCCCGGTAGCCCACCGTCGCGGCGAGCCGTCCGGTGAGGGGTCCCATCAGCAGGCCCGCCAGCGCGTACGGCATCAGGATCCAGAACGACACCTCCTCCGCGCTCATCGCGAGTCCCATCGCGGTGTCCTGCGCCAGTGCAGGGACCACGCCGTTCATCACCGCGAAGATCCCGGAGAGTGTCAGCAACGATGTCGCGGAGAGCGCCCAGGTGGCACGCTGCTTCAACTGGGCGGGCGAGACGAGCGGGTCCCGCAGCGCACCCTCGAGCTTCCAGAACGCGAGGAAGGACACCACGGAGACGACGGCCAGCACGACCACCAGGAGCACGTCCGCCTCTGCGAGCTTCCCGAGCTCGTTCAGGGCGATGAGCATCGATCCGACGGAGACGACCAGGAGCAACGACCCCCACCAGTCCATGCGCGGGCGGTCCTCCGCCATCGTCTCCGGGGCGAGAAGGCGCACGACGAGTGCCGCGACCACAGCGACGCCGGCCATGGTCCAGAAGATCGAGGCGAAACCGTGGTTCGTGGCGAGGTAGCCGCCGAGCAGCGCGTCGCCGCCGGCGATCCCGCCGTTGACGGCTGTCACGACGCCGAGCAGGGTGCCGTACATCTTCGGGTCGCTGACGGCCGCGCGCAGCATGATCAGACACAGCGGGACGACGGGACCGGAGACACCCTGGATGAGGCGGCCGACGAAGAGCATCGGGACGTTGGTCGCGAGCGCCGCGACCACGCAGCCGACCGCCATCACCACGAGCATGCCGACGAGCACCCGGCGCCGTCCGATGAGGTCGCCCAGCCGCGGGAGGAAGAGGGTGAACAGGGCGGCGGCGGTGAAGAACACCGTCTGGGTGGCGGCGATCTCGGAGGCCGTCGCGTCGAGCTCGCGCTCCATCGTGACCAGCGCCGGGCTGAGCATGCTCGCGTTGAGCTGGAACGCGAGGCAGGCCGCGAGGAGGGCGACCATCAGGGGCGCGACGGCCGTTCGGGGCCGGAGGGCGGTGGTGTGCATGTCGTACTCACTTCTTCGTGTCGGTGCGGGGGCGCCGGAATGCGTAATCCTTTACGCGCGGCTTATCTTGGGAGTCGAGGCGCCGATGTCGGTGCCCGTCGGGAGTCGAGGTGCGGATGAGGAAGCCGTCGGTGACGCTGCACGATGTGGCAGCCGCGGCCGGGGTGTCGATCGCCACGGTGTCCCGCGCGCTGAACGGCAAGGAGCGCGTGTCCGGAGCCACCGCGGAGCATGTGGCGCGGGTGGCCGAGCAGCTCGGCTACCGGGTCAACCTCATCGGCCGCGGTCTGCGCGAGGGCACGGGCGCGACCATCGGCGTCGTCGTCCCGGTGATCAGCAACCCGTTCTACGGCGAACTCGTCCACCGGCTCGAGGACCACCTGCAGCGTCGCGGGTTCGATCTCGTCATCGCGGACTCGCACGGCGATGTCGACCGCGAGCGCGCCCGCCTGCGCATGCTCGTCGAGCGCCGTGTCGAGGGGGTCTTCGTCGTTCCGTCCGACGCGGAGCTGTCCTTCGACGCCGTCGCCGACACCGCCCAGCGGCTCCCGCTGGTCCAGGTCGACCGGCGGGTGCTGGACCTCGATGCCGACTTCGTCGGGGTGGACAACGATCATGGCATCGGGCTCGCCGTCGACCATCTGGCCTCCCGCGGCGCCTCTCGCATCGTCCTCGTGTCGGGCAACGACGTGACGTCGGTCGGCCGCGAGCGCCGCGCCGCGTTCGAGTCGATCGTCCGTGCGCGGTCGCTGCCGGTGGAGGAGAACGTGTTCGGCGAGTACCTTCTCTCCTTCGGAGAGTCCGCCGTCGCGCGGCTGCGGGCCCGCGGTCCGCTTCCCGATGCGATCGTCGCGGGGGACGACCTGGTCGCCGCGGGCGCGATCGCCGCGTTGAAGCGCGCAGGCCTGCGCGTCCCGGGCGACATCCTCATCACAGGGTTCGACGGCACCATGCTGGCGGACGTGTGCGAGCCGCGGCTCACGACCGTGGTCCAGCCGTTCGACGAGCTCGCCGCGGAAGCGGTGGAAGCGCTCGTGCGGCGGATGGACGATCCGGAGACGCCATACGCCCTGCGGCGCGTGACGCCGACTCTGCGCGTGGCGGAGTCGACGTCTCCCCCGCCGGGCGCGTGATCGTCAGGCCAGCGCTGCGACGGCATCCGTCACCAGATTCCAGAAGGCCGGCACGTCCAGGGTCAGCGCGATGTCGGCGTTGGGCTCCTTGCCCAGCATGTCGTGGAGGTCGACGCAGGTCGCACCGGCCGTGAACTCGCCCGCCGTCTCGATGTCGACGTGGCAGCGCTGCACGGTGGCGACGGCGCGATCGATCGCGATGGCGACGGTGATCGGGTCGTGCAGCGGCCCCTCCGGCATCCCCTCGGCCCGGTCGTACGACGCGGAGAAGAAGCGCAGCAGCTCGACACCGAACGCCGCCGTGCGGTTGCCGACCGCCGCGATCCGCTGCACGACCTCCTCGGTGATGAGGGCCTGATGGGAGATGTTGAGTCCGACCATGGTGAGCGGCAGACCGGACGCGAACACGACCGCAGCCGCCTCGGGGTCGGCCCAGGCGTTGAACTCGGGGTAGGCGCCGACGTTGCCGCGCCCGGTCGATCCGCCCATCCAGATGATCTCCTTGATGTTGCGGGCGGCCTCCGGGTACTGCTGGAGCAGCAGCGCGATGTTCGTCAGGGGGCCTGTGGGGATCACCGTGATCGGCTCCGCGGACGCGTTCAGGGTCTCCGCGAGGAAGTCGACGGCGTGCCGGGGGTCGAGCGGCACCGTGGGCTCGGGGAGGACGGGTCCGCCGAGGGCGTTGTCGCCGTGGATCCAGGCCCCCGGCGTGAGCTCACGGCGAAGCGGCTTGTCGGCCCCCGCCGCGACCGGCACGCCGGTCACGCCCGCGACCGTGAGGGCGATCTGGGCATTCCTCGTGGTGTGCTCCAGGTAGCCGTTGCCGCCGACGGTGGTGACGCCGCGGAGGTCGATCTGCTCGTTCCCGGCCGCCAGCCAGATGGCGAAGACGTCGTCGTGGCCGGGGTCGCAGTCGAGGAGGACGGGGACGGGCATGGGGTGCTCCTTTGCAATCGGGTGTGCGTAAACGTTTACACTCTTTCTCATGAACCTCAAGCCGGACGCCGTCCTCGCCCCCGCCCTCGTCGTCGTCGGAAGCGCGAACGTCGACCTCACCGCCTTCGTCGACCGGCTCCCGACCGCCGGGGAGACGGTCGCCGGGGGCCGACTCTCCCGCGACCTCGGCGGCAAGGGCGCCAACCAGGCCGTCGCCGCCGCGAAGCTGGGAGGGCGGGTCCGCATGGTGGGCGCGGTGGGGGCGGACGCCGACGGCGCCTGGATGCGCGAGGAGCTCGCGAGGGCCGGCGTCGACACCACCGATCTCCGCCAGGTCGCCGCACCCACCGGGACCGCGCTGATCGTCGTGGACGCCGAGGCCGAGAACCAGATCGCGGTGTGTCCCGGCGCGAACGAGCTCGTCTCCCCCGAGGGCGTCGCCTTCGCGCCGGACGAGGCCGTTCTGCTGCAGCTGGAGATCGCGCTGTCCGTCGTCGAGAACGTGGTCGCCCGCGCCGAAGGGTTCGTCGCGGTCAACGCCGCCCCCGCACGGCCCCTCCCTGACGCGCTGCTCGAGCGGGTGGATCTGTTCATCGTGAACGAGACCGAGCGCGAGCTGATGCCGGAGCTGGCGGATGCCGCACTCGTCGCCGTGACCTACGGCGCCGCGGGCGCGGCCCTGTTCCGCGGCGGCGAGGAGATCGCCCGGGCGGACGGCGTGCCCACCCGCGCCGTCAACACCGTGGGCGCGGGGGACGCCTTCTGCGCCGCGCTCGTGCTTGCCCTGCAGAGCGGACTCTCCCCGCGAGCGGCCCTGCAGACGGCCTGCGCGGTCGGCGCGGCCGCTGTCGCGGACCTCTCCTCGCAGCCGCCCTTCGAGCCGCTCGCGCGCTACGTGCCCGTGTCGTAGCGGCCCCGCGACCGGGATCGGGTCAGGACGCGGCGCCCGCTCCGCGCAGCGCGCAGCGGAGGTCGCTCGGCGGCACGAAGTCCGCGGTGAGGGACCAGTCGGCCTCCTCGCCGGCGGGGACCTCCACCGTCGCTTGACCGGACCCGACGACCGTGGCCGCATCGGTGGTGAAGAACACGGTCACGACGTAGGTCGCGTCCGCGTCCGTGGGATTGCCGACCACGCCTTCCGCCGTCCCGCCGTCGTCCTCCGTGGTGCAGGTCGTGATCTGGGTCCCGGCGCGCACCTCTGGGGCGTCCGGCACGTCCTCCGGCACGCTCGTCGCTCCGACGACCCCCTCGTCCTCACCGGGGATCTGCGGCGCCCCCTCCGCGGCCGTGCGCGTCGGGGCCGGCTCCTCGGCGGCGGGGGAGCAACCGCTGAGCAGGAGACCGAGGATCAGGATCGGTGCCGCGAGGCGCGAAGTGCTGCGGTGGCGTGTGGACATCATGGGCTCCTCCTTCGACCGGGATCGCCCGTGGCGGGTGGACGCACCCGCCACGGACGACGCTCGGTCAGCGCTGTTCCTGCTCTTCCTCTCGCCGTCGCACCCGCGTGAGGCCGAGACCCAGGCCGGCGAGGACCATCACTCCGCCCAGCAGCAGGCCGCCGGCGGCGAGCGTCCCACCCGTGACCGCGAGCCCGGTCGGCGGCGTCGGCACCACGCGGGTGACCGTCTGCGAGGTCGGCGGATCGATCGGCCCGCCCGGCGTGTTCCCGCTCACGGTTGCGACGTTGCGGACCTCACCGCGACGCACGTCGGCGGCATCGATGGTGTGCGGCGGCACGGTGCACGTCATCCGCTCCCCGGAGGCGAGGCTGGTCGCCCGGCAGGTCACCGGGCCCGCGGTCGGATCGGACACGACGATGTCGGAGACCGTCTGCGCCCCGATGTTGCTGACGACGATCGTCCACTCCACCCGGTCGCCGAGGTCGACGATCCCATTGCCGTTCACGTCCACGGTCGTCGCGCGCTTCTCGATCGCAAGCTCGTTCGTCCCGTCGAAGGGCACCTCGACGGTCGACGGCGGCGACACCGGCGGCGTGCCCGATGGCGGTGTGCCGGTGGCCGTGGCCGTGTTGGTCAGCCGGCCGGAGTCGACGTCCGCCTGCGTCGTCGTGTACGTCGCCGTGCAGGTCACGGTCTGCCCGGGGATGAGGCGCGCGGCCTCATCGGGGCAGGAGATGGCCGAGAGGTCGCCCTCTCCGGAGAACTCCGTCTCCTCGACCGCCACGTCGCTCAGCGTCACGTTGCCCGTGTTGGTCACGACGAAGGAGTACTCCAGCGTCTCCCCCACGGTGGTCATCACGGCCGGGGTCGCGGACTTCACGATGCTGACGCCCGGGGTCGGCAGCGCGGGGACGCGCGCCTCGGACGGCGGCGACACCGGGGGCTGCAGGTCCCCGGGCGGCACACCGGTCGCGGTCGCGGAGTTCGTCACCTGGCCGGCGTCGATGTCCTCCTGCGTCAGCACGTACGTCGCCGTGCAGATGAGCTGGGCCCCGGGGGCCATCGACGCGGTCCCGGCCGGGCAGTCGATCGCCGACAGCGGACCCGTCCCGGAGAAGTCGCCCTCGGTGATCGCGACATCGGTCAGCGTGACGTTGCCGGTGTTGGTCACGACGAAGGAGTAGGTGATGTCCTGGCCCACGACGTAGGCCGCTGCCGTGTCGGGGCTGGCCGACTTCACCACGGCGATCGCCGGGTTCCGGTCACCGGGGACCTCCACCGTCGACGGAGGCGTGAGCGGTGGTTCGCCGGTCGGCGGACCCGTCGGCGGCTCTCCCGTCGCGACGGCCGTGTTCGTGAGTCGCCCGGCATCCACATCCGCCTGGGTGACCACGTACGGCGCCGTGCAGGTCACGGACGCACCGGGGGCCAGCGAGGCCGCCGCGGCCGGACACGTGATCACCGGCGCGGTTCCCGTCCCCGAGAACGACACCTCGTCCACGCCGACATCCGTCATCGTGACGTTGCCCGTGTTGGTGATGAGGAACGAGTACGTGATCGTCTGCCCTGCGGCGCTGATCCGCGTGAGGTCCGCGGTCTTCGCCACCGTGAGGGCCGGCGACCCGTCCGAGGGCACCTCGACCGTCGACGGCGGCGAGACCGGCGGCTGCCCCGACGGCGGTGTCCCCGTGCCGGTGGCGGTGTTCGTGACGCCACCCGCATCGATGTCGGCCTGCGTCACGACGTACGGCGCGGTACACGTCACCTCCGCTCCCGGAGCGAGCGACTCCGCTCCCGCGGGACAGGTCACCACCGGCGCCGTGCCGGTGCCGGTGAACGAGACCTCGTCCACCCCGACATCCGTCAGCGTGACGTTGCCCGTGTTCGCGAGGAGGAACGAGTACGTGATCGTCTGGCCCGCCGCGGTGATCTCGGTGCGGTCAGCCGTCTTCGCCACGGTCAGCGCGGGAGCCGGGTCACCGGGGACCAGGACGGTCGACGGCGGCGACACCGGGGGCTCGCCCGAGGGCGGCGTGCCGGTCACGGTCGCGGTGTTCGTCACCCCGCCGCCGTCGAGGTCGGCCTGCGTCACCACGTACGGCGCGGTGCAGGTGACCTGGGCTCCCGGCGCGAGGGACGCGGCGCCCGCCGGGCACGTCACGACCGGAGCCGTGCCGGTGCCGGTGAAGCCCGTCTCGTCCACCGTCACGTCCGCGATCGTCACATTGCCCGTGTTGGTGACCAGGAAGGAGTACGTGATCGTCTGACCCGCTGCGGTGATCGTCGACCGGTCGGACGACTTCACCACCGACAGGCCCGGCGACGGCTCCGACGGCACCTCGACCTCGGACGGCGGCGACACCGGCGGCTCCCCCGACGGCGGCGTGCCCGTGGCGGTCGCCGTGTTGGTCACTCCGCCCGCGTCGATGTCGGCCTGGGTGACGACGTACTCCGCGGTGCAGGTGACGTCGAGCCCCGGTGCGAGCGAGGACACCGCAGGCGGGCACTCGACCACCGGCGGAGTCCCCGTACCGGTGAAGGAGGCCTCCGTCACCTCGATGTCCGTCAGAGTGACGTTGCCGGTGTTCGCGACGACGAACGTGTAGGTGATCGTCTGGCCCGCGGCCGTGATCTCGGTCCGGTCCGCCGTCTTCGACACCGTCAGCGCCGGCGACGGCTCCGACGGCACCTCGACCTCGGACGGCGGCGACACCGGCGGCTCTCCCGACGGCGGCGTGCCCGTCACCGTGGCGGTGTTGGTCACCCCACCCGCGTCGATGTCGGCCTGGGTGACGACGTACTCGGCGGTGCACGTGACCTGCGCGCCGGGAACCATCGTGGCGGCACCCGCAGGACAGGTCACCACCGGAGCAGGACCCGTACCGGTGAAGGTGCCCTCCTCCACCGTGACGTCGCGCACCGTCACGTTCCCGGTGTTCGTCACGAGGAAGGAGTAGGTGATCGTCTGCCCCGCTGCCGTGATCTCCGTCCGGTCAGCGGTCTTCGTCACGGTCAGCGCCGGGGCCGGGTCGCCGGGGATCTCCACCGTCGTCGGCGGCGACACCGGTGGCGTCCCCGACGGCGGCGTGCCCGTCGCCGTCGCCGTGTTCGACAGCTGCCCGGCGTCGATGTCGGCCTGCGTCAGCGTGTACGTGGCGGTGCACTCGACCTGCGCCCCCGGCGCGAGCGATGCGGCCCCCGCGGGACACGTGATCGCCGACACCTCTCCCGAGCCCGTGAACGCCGTCTCGTCCACCGTCACGTCGGTGAGGGTCACGTTGCCCGTGTTCGTCACCACGAAGGTGTAGGTGATCTCCGTCCCCACCGTGTAGCCGGCGGCGGTGGAGGGATCGGCCGACTTCACGACCGTGATGCCGGGCGTCTGGATCGACGGCACCTCGACCTCCGACGGCGGCGACACCGGCGGCTCGAGGGTTCCGGGCGGGTCGCCCGTCACGGTGGCGGTGTTCGTCACGCCGCCTGCATCGATGTCGGCCTGCGTCACCTCGTAGGTCGCCGTGCACGTCACCTCAGCTCCGGGTTCGAGGGACGCGGCCGCTGCGGGGCAGGTGACGACGGGAGTCGCACCGGTACCCGAGAACGACACCTCGTCGACGGTCACGTCCGCGATGGTCACGTTGCCCGTGTTCGTCAGGAGGAACGAGTAGGTGATGACGTCCCCCGCGGCGGTGATCTCCGTCCGGTCGGCCGTCTTCGCGACCGTGAGGGCGGGCGCGCCGGGCACCGTGACGATCGCCGTGGAGGGCGCCGACACCGGCGGTTCGAGGTCGCGGGGCGGCGTGCCCGTCGCGGTGGCGGTGTTGGTCACCTGACCCGCGTCGACGTCCGCCTGCGACGCCTCGTAGGACGCGGTGCAGGTCACCTGGGCACCCGGAGCGAGTGTCGCCGCGGCGGCGGGGCAGGTGATCTCCGGCGCCGTGCCCGTGCCGGAGAACGCGGTCTCGGTCACGGTGATGTCGGTGAGGGTCACATTGCCCGTGTTCGTCACGAGGAAGGCGTAGTCGACGGTCGCCCCGGCGGCGGTGATCGACGTCGGATCGGCCGTCTTGACGAGGGTGATCGCGGGCGTCTCGTCCGCGGGGACCACCACGGTCGAGGGCGGTGACACCGGCGGCTCGCCCGTGGGCGGCTCCCCGGTCACGGTCGCGGTGTTGGTCACCCCGCCCGCGTCGATGTCGGCCTGGGTCACCACGTAGGGCGCGGTGCAGGTCACCTGCGCGCCCGGGCCCAGGGAGGCGGCGGCCGCGGGGCAGGTGATGACGGGGGCGGTTCCCGTTCCGGTGAACGCCGTCTCCGTCACGCCGACGTCGGCGATCGTCACGTTCCCCGTGTTCGTGATGAGGAACGAGTAGGTGATCGTCTGTCCGGCCGCGGTGATCTCCGTGCGGTCCGCCGACTTCGTCACCGTGAGCGCCGGGGCGGCGGTGACGGGGATCTCGACCGTGGACGGCGACGACACGGGTGCCGTGCCCGTCGGCGGCGTTCCCGTCGCGGTGGCCGTGTTCGTGAGCGCCGAGGTGTTGTAGTCCGCGGCCGTCACGGTGTAGCTCGCGGTGCAGGTCACCTGCGCTCCCGGAACGAGGGATCCGGCGCCGGCGGGGCAGGTCACGTCGAGGGCTCCGGTGCCGGAGAAGGACTCCTCGTCGATGCCGACGTTCGTCAGGGTCACGTTCCCGGTGTTCGTGACGAGGAAGGAGTAGTCGATGGTCTGCCCGGCGCCGGTGATCGCGGTCGTCTCGGAGCTCTTCTCCAGCGAGATCGCCGGAGCCGGGTCCACCGGCACGCGCACGGTCGACGGCGGAGACACCGGAGGCGTCAGCGACCCCGGCGGCACACCGGTGGCGGTCGCCGTGTTGCTGACCGATCCCCCGTTCACGTCGGCCTGGGTCAGGGTGTAGCTCGCGGTACAGGTCGCCTGCGCGCCCGGGGCGAGCGGTGCCGTCGGGCATACCGCGGCCGACAGGGTGCCGGAACCCGTGAACGCCGTCTCATTCACCGCGATGTTCGAGACGGTCACGTTGCCCGTGTTGGTGACGATGAACGAGTAGTCGATCACCTGTCCGACCGTGAAGTCGTCCGGTCCGGACGGGGTCGCCGACTTCACGACCGTGAGCGCCGGGGTGCGGGTCGTCGTGACCGTCGCGGTGCTCGGGTTGCTCTCCACGCCGGTGTTGGCCTCGGAGGTTCCGGTGGCGAGCGCGGTATTCGTCACCGTGCCCGCGTCGATGTCCGCCTGGGTCAGCGTGTACGCCGCCATACAGGTGGTGTTCTGCCCCACGGCGAGCGTCGTCGCCGCACAGTTCACCGCCCCGAGCGTCCCGGTACCGCTGAACGCGGACTCGCGGATGCCGAGCCCCGAGACGGCGACGTTGCCGGTGTTCGTGACCGCGAACGAATAGGTCACCGTGTCCCCCGCCGCGCTGGCGGTAGTCGGCGTGACCGTCTTCGTCAACGCCAGAGAGGGCGCCGGAGCCGTGATCGTGACGGCGTAGTCCTCCACCTCACCCGGACCGCCCGTCCCCGTCGGCGTCGCCGTGGTCAACCCCGTCCCGCTCTGGATGCGGAATCGGGCGAACGTCTGCCCGCCCACCGTCTGGGAGGCGATGCCGGACCAGTTCAGCGTCACCGACGAGCCGTCCGCCGTGCCCGCCGGGACCGTCGCGGTGGCGCCCTCGTTCGCGTCGAACACGCCGTTGCGGTTGAAGTCGATCCAGCCGACCAGGGTTGCCGGCACTCCCGGCACCTTGTTCGACGCCAGCACCGACACCGAATAGGTGTTCGTCACGCTGGCCATGATCGGCCCGAACGACGCCACCCCCGTCTCGTCGTTGATGGTCTGGTTCGGGGCCGTGCCGCCGACCACGTTGTCGCCCGTCGCGTTCGCGCTGTACTGCATCGCCGTCTCGGCATCGGCCGACCACCCCAGATACGTCGCCGCATTCAGCTCCTGGGAGACCGAGCCGTAGCTGGCCGGCGCATCGCCGAAGTCGTCGGGGATGGTCGTACAGGAGGGGTTGAACCCGTCGATGCCCTCGCCACCGCTCTGCGCCCGGTAGCCGCGCACGACGATGTCGCTCGTCCCGGTGGTCCCGGCGGGGCCGCATCGAGGGGTCGGCGTGTTGAGGCCGCCGTTCGTGTTGAAGTTCTGCCCGGCGGTGAGGACGGTGGCGGAGGCCGCGAGGTCGATCCGCAGCTCCCCCGCGGTGGTGAAAGTCATCGGACGGCACGTGATCTGCACGGACGAGGGCCACCGCGCGCCGTTGTCGCCGACGAAGGTGGTGCCGGTGATGCGATGCACGAAGGTGTTCGCCGGACACGTCGCCGTCTGCACGTTGCCGCGACTCTGGTCGTAGACCGGCCCCTCGATCCACGTGGGGTTCACCGTGGAGGTGATGACCCCCGCATTGCTCACGGTGATCGACGAGCACTGGAGGCTGAAGCGCGTGAGGATCGAGTTCGCCGAGGAGCCTGGCGCGTCCGCGGTGCGGTTCTCCGTCCGCACGGCCGTGAGGACGGAGTTCGCCGGACACTCCGTCGGGGCGGTCAGATCCTTGTCCGACCCGACGACGGGTCCTTCATACGACACGCCGAGGTATAGCTGAGCCGGGTCACCCGGGGCCGCCGTCGCGGGGAGCACGGGCGCGACGAGCGATCCCAGCACGAGGGCGAGCATGGTCGCCACCGCCCACGGACGCCGCGGCGACAGCAGCCGCCGTCGCGTTCTCCGGTCCTTCTTCTCTTCGCGCTCGGAATTCGTGTGCAGAGAGAACTGCATGAACACTCCCCTGTTCCTGCCCAGTCCACCCACCCCTCCGAACTGGGATACGGCTGAGAGTAGGGCGGCCCCGGATGGAACTCCAGGTCACCTTTCGTCGCTACAGGATGAGGACTTTCGTCACTGTCCGGGAGGGGAAGGCGCCTCGAGTCGACAGCGCAGAGCCGTCGCGCGCTCCTCGAGTTCCGCGCGGATCTCGTGGGCGGCGAGCGAGCCACCGGAGAGGAAACCGGCCTCCAGCGCCTCCCGCCACCGACGGTTCACTTCTTCCAGCTCGCGAGTGAGGCGCTCCCTCTCCTCGGCCGAGAGCGGCTCCGGCGGGACGGCCTCCTCCGCCTCGTCCTCCGGCACGACGTACCACCGGTAATCCTCGCGACCGCGGGCATTGTTGAGTCGCCAGAGCAGCAGAAGGGAGAGAAGGAACCCTGCGGCCCCCGTCGCGATCATCACCCAGGCGAACCCGGGGGTCTCGTCCAGAACGCCGAAGCCGTACCAGATGAGCAGCAACGCGGTCAGAGCCAGGGCACCGGGGAAGACGATGCGGACGAGGACGAGTCCGACGGTGTGCATCCAGGGGCTCATGCGGCAGACCGTTCGATAAGCGTTCGCGGGGAAACAGAAAGAGCCGGTCAGACTCTGACCGACTCTTTCATGAATATCTCGCTGTGCGCGAGGGGGGACTTGAACTGACCTCGACCCGCTCGCGCCGCGAATCTCAGTAGCGCGTTCTGCCGCATAAAATCAACGATCTACGACATGTGACCTGTGGGTAACTCCACCGCGATACCCCGACCTACAAATTGCGTAGCACTTTCTTTAGCACTTTTGGTTGGCCGCGGTATCGCTTCTCAAGACTCAGCTAATGGAGCACGCTCGCGTCTGCGGAGCCCTTGCCAGCGACGCTCGAAAACTGGACAGTAGCGGCGCGGCGGATTCAACTCATCGTCGCAACACTGATGGATTTTCTGAGGCTATCAGGGCGGCGAAGAGCTGCGCGGGCGAGCGACCGTCGAGCACAGCGCGGGGTCTGTGGTTGAGCTCGTCTTGGACGGCGCGCAGGTGCTCGATCGAGTGCGCGCTCAGATCGGTGCCCTTGGGAAAGTAATCCGGAGCAGCCCATTTGTGTTCTCATTCGTTCCGCGCTGCCAGGGCGAGTGCGAATCGCAGAAGAAAACGGGCGCGCCGAGCGTCTTGGTGATCTTGAGATGTCGAGCCATCTCCGTGCCCTGGTCCCAGGTGATCGACCTCACCAGCCCCGGTGGGAGGCCTGCCATCGTGATGGCCAGCGCGTCGTGGAGAGCTTCGCTGTCGCGCTGTGGGAGGTGGAGGAGCAGCGTCGAGCGGGTCTGCCGCTCCACCAGCGTGCCTATCGCTGAACCCTGGTCCTTCCCGATGATGAGGTCTCCCTCCCAATGCCCCGCTTCCGATCGATCGCTCGGGTCGAAGGACCGGTGGTGGATGGTGAGCATAGGCTGCTCGAACCGTGGCCTGCGTCTATCTGTGCGCTGCTGCGCCTTGCGATGATCGCGACCGGTCCGCAACGGCGATGGCGAGTGCGGGGCAAGCGTGGACGGCCGCATCAGTGTCGACCCTGGCCGGTAGACGGCCTGGTAGATGCTCTCGTGACTCAACCGCATCGCGGTGTCGTCGGGGAACGTCTCCTCGAGATGCCGGCTGATCTGCTGCGGACTCCACCGGGACTGCAGCTTCTCGTCGATCACAGCCCACAATCGCGCATCGCGATCGACACGACGAATATGGTCGCGGCCCAGGCGCTTCGCGGACAAGCGTTGCGCCTCGAAGGGGCGATACTCGCCCTGCGAGGTCGTGTTTCGGGCCAGCTCGCGTGAGATCGTCGACGGGGCCCTCCCCAACGCAGTCGCGATCTCCCGCGCGCTCGCACCCGTGTGCTGCAGATCGGCGATGCGGACACGGTCATCCTCTGACAAGAACCGGGGGCTGATCTGACGGGCCTCGCGCCGATCCAGCGCCGGGACGAACCCGACGACCGCACCGTCGCGATAGGTCTTGTAGCCGCGGGCCCAATTGTGCCCAGCGGTCCGCGAAGCACCGACCTCCCGGGCAGCCGCCGCAATACTCCACCCCTGATCGCGCAGTCTCATGAACCGCTCACGCTTGGCCGACTGCGGACGACGCCCCGGTCCCTTCTTCACACGACGAATCGACGACAACACAACTCCCAGAATGGACGAAGTGTTGCAACGATCACTTGAACCTCCCCGCTTGAAAAGTGAACACTCGACGATTGGAGTGTGATCACTTTGGAGGACTGGGCACTGATTCGCCGGCTTGCCGGGGAGGGTGTGGCGAAGGCGCAGATCGCGACGAGGTTGGGGATCTCGCGGACGACGGTGTATGCCGCGTTGGCGTCGGATTCCCCGCCGAGGTATGAGCGGACGGCGACGGTGACGTCGCTCACGCCGTTCGAAGCGCGGGTGAAGGAACTTTTGCGGGAGACGCCCGAGATGCCGGCGACGGTGCTGGCCGAGCGGGTGGGGTGGACGGGCTCGATCCGCTGGTTCCGTGACGATGTGAAAGGGTTGCGGCCCGAGCAGCGGCGCATCGATCCGGCGGACCGGTTGGTCTGGGAGCCGGGAGATGCGGCGCAGTGTGATCTGTGGTTCCCGCCGAGGAAGATCCCGCTCGAGGACAGGACGGCGAAGCTGTTGCCGGTGTTGGTGATCACGGCCGCGCACTCGCGGTTCATCGCCGGGCGGATGATTCCGACCCGCAAGACGGAGGACCTGCTGCTGGGGTCCTGGGAGCTGTTGCAGCAGATCAGTGCGGTCCCGCGCCGATTCATCTGGGACAACGAGCCCGGGATCGGGCGGGGCCCCAGGCGGGCGGAAGGTGTCGCGTCGTTCATGGGGACGTTGGCAGCGAAGCTGGTGCTGCTGCCTCCTCGGGATCCGGAGTCCAAGGGGATCGTCGAGCGCCGCAACGGCTGGTTCGAGACGTCGTTCATGCCGGGACGCTTGTTCGCATCTCCTGCGGACTTCAACGAGCAGTTCACCGACTGGTTACAGATCGCCAACGCGCGCACGGTCCGCACGCTGAAGGCGTCGTCGGCGCAGCGCATCGACGCGGACCGGGCCGCGATATTGCCGTTGCACCTGGGCTGGCGGAACCGGGTCCGGCTGCGGCGGGACTACTACGTCCGCGTCGACACAGAACGACTACTCCGCCGATCCTCGCGCAGTCGGGCGTCTCGTCGATGTCTCCGCGGATCTCGACCGCGTCAGAGTCAGAGTCGATGGGCGGCTGATCGCCAAGCATGCGCGGGTTTGGGCGCGCGGGATGACGATCACGGACCCAGCGCATCTGGAGACCGCGAAGGCACTGCGGGAGCAGTTCCGCGCTCCGCGGCCGGTCGCCGCGGGCGATGACCTCGTCCGAGATCTGGCCGACTAATCCTCCGGGGTTGTCGCGAGCAGACAGCGCGAGCCGGACCGCCGTTCGCATCTACGCGGGTTGCGCGCTCCGGAGTCGACCGTCGCTCCTCCGGGATGCGTAATATTGCTGAGCATGGCTCAGAACACGGATCCGGTTGGAAAAGGGTGGGACGGGCGCGCGGTCGGGTTGGTCTTGCGCCGTCCTGTCCGTACTCTCGGCATCGAGGCCTTCTACAACGACTTCATGGCGGGTGTCGAGGATGCTCTGACCAGGCAGAGCCGGCCGTTCCTGCTGCAGGTCGTGCCCGATATGGAATCCGAGCTCGATGCATATCATCGCTGGCACGAGAGCGGCAAGGTGGGAGCGGTGTTGCTCGTGGACGTCCTCGTGGACGACGACCCACGGCTCAGCCTGGTCGATGAACTGGGGTTCGCGGTCCTCGTGCTGGCCAACCCGCAGGACGCGGGGGAGCATTCGGTGTTGTGGACGGACGAGGCCGCCGTGGTTCAATCGGCCGTGGATCACCTGGTGCAGCTCGGTCACACCCGACTCGGCCGAGTGTCGGGACCGGTCGGTTTCTCGCACACGACGCATCGCACCACGGCCTTCATCACCGCAGCCGCGGCTGCAGGGGCGAGCACGGCGATCGCAGCTGCGGACTTCTCACGCGAGGGCGGTGCGGCTGCGGTGCGCCAGCTCCTGCGGTCCGACACACCGCCGACGGGCATCATGTTCGACAACGACGTGATGGCCGCCGGAGCCGTCGAGGCGATCGTCGCGATGGGTCTTCGCGTACCGGAGGACGTCTCGATCCTCGCCTGCGACGACTCCGTCTTGTGTCGCATCACGAAGCCGCCGCTCACGGCGGTGAGCCGCGATGTTCATACGCTCGGAGAGAAGACGGGCGAAGCCATCATGCGCATCCTCGACGGAGCAGATCCTGCACTCATCGCGGCCCCGACTCCGCAGCTCATCGCCCGAGAGTCGACCGGCCCAGTCCACCCGTATCGCGCAGGCGATGCTTGAGTTCAATCGATCACGCTTCAGGTGCCAGGAGCCAGTCCAGAGCTCGCTCTCTGATACCGACGTTCTGCACGAGAGCCGTGTGGTCCAGTCCAGGGTGTCGGATGATGCGGATGCGTCGTGATTCGCACGGGTGCTCCGCCTCGAGTCGCTCGAGGAACTCCGCGGCACCAGCCGGTGGCACGTGGGTGTCCGCTGTCCCCACCTCGAAAGTCAGCTCGAGGTCCCTGGTGAACGCGCCGAGATGAGAAACGGGGTCGAACCTGTCGTAGAACCACTGCCCGGAGAACGAGGGGGATCCCTGGTCGATGATCACCCCGCGACGATCCACGTGCTCCATGCCGGGACGGGTCCAGTCCGGAGACGAACCGATCGCGGTGACGCGGGCCACTCTCCGATCCGCACCGGCCAGCGAGATCGCGATATCGCCGCCCATCGAAACGCCGCACGCCACGACACCGCGTGAGCCCACTCCGTGCAGTTCGTCAGCCCAGTCGATGACGCGCATCGCGTCAAGCGTCGTTCGCCCGAGGATCGGCCACATCCGAGATCGGAATGCTGCGAAAACCCCTGCGGAGAACTCGCCGGGCGATTCGCTCGTCGCCCGGTCGCCGTGCTGCCAGGGGTCTATGCCCACACCGATGAACCCTGCTTGCGCGAAACGACGAAGGGTGCGGGCGCCGTCCTCCTTGGTGCCGCCGAAGTACGGTATCCAGAGCGCGAGCCTGCCGTTGGATTCCTCCGGAAGCGCACACAGCAGGGGTATGTCGTCCACCGTCGCTCGCACGAGCGGGCGCTCAGCACATCGATTCATATCGACTCCCCCCACACGAAAGTCCGACACCGCCGGCGGTGCCCCTCGGCGAGAACGACGAGAGGCACCGCCCGTGCACCATCCGGTCTCAGGTCGATGAGCTCGAATCAGCTGTTGAAAGCGTCGTCGAGTCGCTGCAGCAGCTCAGCCGGCTGCACGCCGTCATTGAAGAGCTCCTGCATCGCGATCAGGTACTCCTCTTTGACCTGCGTGTTCGGCCACGTCTGGTCCGGATAGACACTGGCGCGGCCGGATTCCTGCGCCTCGAGCAGCGTCTTGTTGATCGCGTCAGGCTCGTAGCCGTCCGCCGGAAGGGCAGGCGAGCTGTTCGATGCGACCGCGAAGAGAGCCTGACCCTCCGGGGATGCGACGTATGCGAGGAACTTCGCCGCCAGCTCCGGGTTCTTCGCCTCGGCGTTGATGGCGAAGTTGATGCCCGCAGCTACCGGGACGTATGTCTCTGCCGGGTCGTCGGTCGCCGGCATCGGTGCAAGCGAGAACGTCGTTGCCTCGTCTGCGTACTGGATCGCCGCGGACACCGCCTGACTCACGTGTACAGCTCCCAGGGCATCCCCCGTAGCGACGAGCGTCATCTGCGCGTCGTAGCTCGTTCCGTTCGGGCCTTCGTTGAAGCACCCGGCATCCCGCATCTGCTGCACCTTCTCAAGAGCTTCGACCCACCGGGATTCGGAGAAGCTCGCCTCACCGGCTTCCTGGTCAGCAGTGAAGCTGGGGTTCGGCCCGTAGACCAGCGTTGCCGTCAGCGCGTACGGCAGCAGTTGCGCCGTCCATGCGTCTTTGTTGCCCAGTGCGTACGCGACCTTGCCTGCCGATGTCGCCGCGTGGCACAGCTCGAGCACTTCGCTCCAGGTCGTGGGTGCGACCGCACCGATCTCTTCGAGTGCCTGGTCGTTGTAGATGGCCCCGATCCCGCCGGTCGTGGCGGGCAGAGAGTACAGCGTGCCATCGAGGGACGATACGTCGAAGAGGTTCTCGGGAACGTCAGAGGCCCACTCGGCGTCATCGAGCGGCGCGACGAGGCCGTCCTTGGCCACCTGCCAGATCGCCATCGCGTCGCCACCGCTCGGCCACACCTTGAACACGTCGGGGGCGGTGCCCGCCGAAAGCTGCGTGCGGAGCTGTTGGATGTATGCCGAATCCTGCTCGATGAAGTCGGCCTTGATCGTGTACTCCGGGTTCGCTTCCTCGAATCCGTCGATCAGCGCCTGCGCCGCCGCCTGCTGACCGCTCGCGAAGGTGAGGGTGTTCCCATCACCGGCGCCCTCGCCGGTCGTTGACGTCGAGCAGCCGGCGAGGACGATCGTTAGGATGCCGATGCCGGCCAGGCTCGCGGCGCTGAGGCCTCGTGAATGTGATGCCACTGGTATCTCCTTTGTGTGCGCTGCTCCTGCATCGCAGGCAGCTGGTTCGGGTGCGGGGTGAGAAGTCTGATCAGCCCTTGAGGCCGCCTGCGAAGCCCTTGATGATGTGCTTCTGCAAAATGAAGTACAGAACGAGAATGGGCAGGACGGTGATGATGAGGCCGGCGAAAACCAACGGCCACTGCGCCACGTACTGGCCGACGAAGTTGTAGATGGCGACGGGAGCTGTGGTGTTTCCGCTCCCGGACAGGTACAGCAGCGGTGTGAAGAACTCGTTCCACACCGAGACCGAGTTGAGAATCACGACCGTGCCCGTCACCGCTCGCAGGAGCGGGAAGACGACGCTGGCGAACGTGCGCACGGGGCCGCAACCGTCCAACAGCGCCGCTTCTTCGTAGTCCAGGGGCATCTCACGCATGAACGTCGTGTACAGGAAGATCGAGAAGGGAAGCTGGGTGCCGATGTTCATGAGGATCAGCGCGCCGAGAGTGCCGAGGAGACCGAGGTCTCGCATGGTGACGTAAAGCGGCAAGAGTCCCAGCTGCGTCGGTATGAGCAGTCCACCGATGAAGAGGTAGAAGGTGAGCCGCGACCACCGGCGGGTGATGCGAGCGAGTGGATAAGAGGCGAACGCCGCGATGACGACCACGCCGAGGACGCTGCACACGGCCACGATGAAGCTGTTGATCAGCGCTCCCCCGAGCGCCCCCTGCCCCCACGCGAGACCGAAGTTCGCGACGCTGGGCGGGAAGTCGAGCTCAAGTGCTGAGGTGCGCGAATTCGAGGGCTTGAATGCGACGTTGACGAGCGCGAAGAGCGGAACGAGAAAGAGGACTCCGACGATGATGAGCGCGACCTCGCGCACGAAGCTCAGTCTTGTGTACCTGTTCATGTCAGTCTGCCTTTCGCGAGGTGAGCCGGAACTGGACCGACGCGAGGACCGCGATAAGGATGGTCATCACCACGGCGAGCGCGATCGACACGGGATATTCCCCCGTGCTGAACGCGCTCTTGTAGATCGTCGTGGAGATCGTCTCGGTGGCCGTCCCCGGCCCCCCGCCGGTCATCGCCATCACCTGGTCGAACTGCTTGAGTCCGCCGATCAGCGACAGCATCAGGTTGATGACGATGGCGCCGTTGAGAAGCGGAAGTATCACGCTGAAGAATCTGCGCCATACGCCGGCCCCGTCGATCGTCGCCGCCTCCAGGACTTCTTCGGGAACGGCTTGAAGACCGGCCAGGAAGATCACCATCGAGTAACCCGAGAACTGCCAGATGATCTCGCCGCAGATGGCGAACAGGGCCGTGTTGGGGTCGCCGAGCCAGTCATGCGCGAGGTCCGACAGCCCAACGGACGACAGCACCGAGTTGATGCCGCCCTCGGGGGCGAGCAGATAGCTCCAGATGTAGCCGGCCACGAGCGGGGTGAGCACGACTGGCGCGAAGAACACCACTTTGAGGATGGAACGGCTCTTGATGGTGTTGTTGACGGCGAGCGCGAGCCCGAGCCCGATGACGTTCTGCACGACCATGACGACAGCCGCGAGCACGACGGTGTTGACGAGCGCGGCGACCGCGCGCCGATCGCTGAACACCTCGGCGAAGTTCTCGAAGCCGACGAAGCTCCAATCCGATGCGAGGCCGTTCCAGTCCGTGAACGAGTAAATCGCGCCGGTGATGCTCGGCCAGACGACGATGAAGAGGTAGATCCCCAGAGCGGGGACCAGGAACCACCACGGGGCCCGTATGCCCGAGCGGGATACCCGCTTGCGCGCGGGTGCCGGCGGCTTGAGCCGGGCAGCCTCTTCCTGTGCCGCAACAGCGGCGGGGACCGAGTTCAGCCCGGAAACCGTTGCACTCAACGTCATCGTCCTCTCGCACATCGTCGTCGAAGTGTGGTTGCTGCTTCATCGACCAGTGGAAAGCTAGCAAAGTTCTCCAACTAATTACAACCACTTAATAAAGATGGTTGAATGACTAGTATGGATGCGGGAATCGCCCATCCAGCGCACCGGAGCGGAGCACGATGACATGACACCCACACCGAACCGCACGCGTGTTCTCATCAGTACGGACGCGAAGAACGAGGCAGATGATCAGTTCGCGATCGTGCACGCGCTCCTGTCGCCGACGCTCGACATACGGGGCATCCTCCCGGCCCACTTCGGCAATGCGCGCACACCGGACTCACTCGGCGAAAGTCGCAGAGAGGTCGATCTGCTGCTGAAACTCACGCCGTCCAGCGACGCGATTCGAATCGCGGACGGCTCGCCCACCGCCCTTCCCGACGAGCGAACCGCGATCGATTCCGCTGCCGCGCGACTCATCATCGAGGAGTCGCTCACGGACGACAGCTCACCCCTCTTCATCGCGGTGCTGGGGCCCCTCACCGATGTGGCGAGCGCGTTGCTCCTGGAGCCGTCGATCGCTGACCGAGACATAACCGTGGTGTGGATCGGAGGTCCGCCCTATGACGACATCGAAGCGGTGTACTGGCCGGAGTACAACCTCTCGAACGACGTGAACGCCGCGAACGTCGTGTTCGCGTCCGGAGTCACCCTCTGGCAGCTGCCGATGAACGTCTACACCTTGGTGGGGGTGGGCTATGCCGAACTCGATGCGAAAGTCAGACCGCACGGCGAAGTCGGCGCCTACCTGGTTCGCCAGCTGCTCGAATGGAATGCGTCGAACATGGGGCGCGCGGTCGACTTCCGCTCGCTGGGAGACTCGCCGGCGATCGGTGTCATCCTCAATCCGTTCGGCGCAGTGTGGAAAAAGCGCATCGCTCCCCGCTTCGCGCCGGATGGCTCGATGATCGCAGGGGCGGGAGATCGCCGCATCCGAGTCTGTGAGCGCGTCGACACCCGCTACCTTCTCGCAGACTTCTTCGCAAAGATCCGTCAAGCGGAATCAGAGCGTCGACACCCGCCGTCGACGACGAAAAGCGCTCCCGACGCGCAGCCGTGAGAAGCGGCAGCGGCCTCGCCGGCGCCGTGCACCGCCTCACTATGCTGAGGGCATGACTTCGTCGACGGCGCTGCTCACCGACCGCTTCGAACTCACCCTCCTGGGGACGGCGTTGCGTGACGACGGAGTCGCGCTCGCCGAGGCGGGACCCGACCATCCCCACGGCCTACATCGACGCGAAGTGCGCGCCGGCACCCGGGACGCGGGGCGATGAGCGGAGTCCTCGTCACCGGAGCGACGGGATTCATCGGCGGTCATGTGGTGCGAGAGCTGCTCCACGACGGTCACGACGTGGTCGGAGTGAGCCGGCATCCGCTCCGTCCTGAGACCCGGCACCTCCTCGGGCACGAAACCGACCGGCTGCGTCTCGAGGTTCTCGCCGCCGACGACGAGGACGGCCTACGTCGCGTGTGCGAACGCCACCGCCCGGACGGAATCGTGCACGTCGACGCGGTGGTCGATGTCGTCGAGCTCCGCACGGCACCACTGCGCGCGCTGGAGAGCAATGTCCTGCCCACCATCGGCCTGCTCGAGATCGCGCGGGACACCGGAGTGCAGGACTTCGTTTACCTTTCGTCGATCGCCGTGCTGCCGACAGTCCAGGTGGAGCCGATCCCGGTACGCCACCCTTTCGTGACCGAGACGGAAGGACCCGGCGGAGGCTTCTACGGCGCGTCGAAGGCCGCGGCTGAGGTGTTCACCCTCGAGTACGCGGCGAGCTTCGGCATGAACGTGCGCATCGTCCGGCCCTCCGCGGTGTACGGGTTCGGGATGCAATGGCCCATCGGACTCAAGCCCCTCGTCGAGGGCGGTGTCGACGGCATCGACGTGGACCTGGGGACCCAGCGGATGCCGGCACGCGACTTCACTCACGTCGCCGATGTCGCAGGGGTCGTCTCTCGCTTGCTCGAGCGGCCGGACACCGCGCAGAGGGTCTTCTTCGCCGCCACCGGGCGTTCGCTGGTGAGCGAGGAGCAGCTCATCGAGACCGTCCGTCGTCAACTGCCCGACCTCCGCGTACGTTTCGAGCCGGGTGCGGGCACCGACGTATCGGTAGAGAGCGCCTACCGCGGGGTGCTGGACGTGTCGGCCCTGCGCGACGAGCTGGGCTACGCCCTCCGGTTCCCCGACCTCTCCGAGGGCATCGCGGAGTACATCGGCGCGTACCGCGCCTTCCGCGGCGCCTGAGCCGGTGCCGCGGCGTCGGGTCAGCGCGCGAAGAGACTCAGTGCGGCCGCGAGCTCCGCGTGCGTCTGCGCGTACTCGGACGCGGGTACGCCGTCGACGGCGGCCCGCCACGCCTGCCGGATGCTCGTCGCGCCCGCAGCGGGCCCGTCGGGATGGGCCATGATGCCCCCGCCGCACACGTACATCAGGTCGACCGTTCCGAGTGCGGCATACGTGTCGGCGGCCTGGTCGGCGGACTGCGCCGACGAGAACACCGGCATCACCGCCGGGTGTCCGTTCTCGGGCCGCAGGCAGGCCCGCGCCGAGCGCAGCACCGAGGCGTCCGGCTCCCAGAACTTGTTGCGCAGGCCGTTCACGTGCAGTTGGTCGGCGCCCGCCAGTCGCCACAGCTGCGACCACACGGCATACGAGTAGCCGAGGAGCGGGTGCCGAGTCATCGCGCCCCATCCGTTGCGGTGCGCGTGGATCGGAAGTGAGCTGCGCTCGCGAACCGCCCGCAGCGCCCCGAGACCGACGGCGTTCACGCTGACCATCACGCAGGTGCCGCCGGCCTCGGCGACGGCGTCGACATGCCGCAGCATCTCGTCGAGCTCGTCGGTGACGTTCACCGCGTACATGGCCAGAGCACCGGTGTCGTCGGCCGCATCCTGCAGGCTGTGCATGACCGCGCTGAGCCGCTCGTCGAATGGCGAGTGCGGCGAGTTCGCCATGAGCTCGTCGTCCTTGATGAAGTCGAGTCCGGCGCGGGCGAGGTCACCGGCCAGGGCTGCGGTCTCATCGGGGGTGAGTCCCACGCTGGGCTTGATGATGGTGCCGATGATGGGGCGGTCCTGAACGCCGGCGAGCCGGCGGGTTCCCTCGATGCCGAACTGAGGGCCCGGGTGCGCCGCCCCGAACGCGGGCGGGAGGTCCAGCGCCTCCAGACGGATGCCGCTGAGCTGCTGCAGCTCGAAGAGATTCCCGGCGACCGTCGCCAGCAGGTTCGGCAGCGCCGTCCCCACGTTCTCCAGCGGGAAGGACAGTTCCACCTCGGCGCGACGATAGCGGCTGTCGGCAGATGCGACGGCACCGCTCAGCGATGGAACGACGGCGTCGTCGAGCGGCGTGATGCGCTCGACGGTCGCCGCGTGACGCGCGTGCAGCTCGGGGGTCTCGCCCGGCAACGCGACGAACGTCCCCGTGGACTGCTCCCCCGCCATCGCTGCAGCGGCGCTTTCGAGGCTGCCACCGGTCTCGATGACGTAGTGGGCGTGGATGCGGTCGGTGCTCATGATGTCCCATCGGTGAGGAGGAGGATGTCGAAGGGGGCGATCGTGCGCGACGTCGCGGACACGATTCCGGTGAGGGTGACGTCTCGGGGTCGATCCGTGAGGTTCGCGAGGACGATGGTGACGCCGGCGTCGAGTCGCAGGGCGACCCCTGCGACGGCTGCCGGATCGTCGCTCGTGAGGCGGAGGGCTACGTCGGCCGCGAACGCTCGCGTCAGCACGTCGGTCACGGGTGTGCTACTGCCATCGGCATCGAGGATGCCGCGGGGACCGGCGTGCTCGAACAGCGTGACCTCGCGGGCGCCGGCGGCGGACAGCGCGGAGAGCACCGCCACGGTCCATGCCGCCGCGAAGGGCTCGTGCTGCCGGGGGTCGACCGAGGCGGGGTCCACGCCGTCGACACGGTGCGCAGATGCCTCCGCCGTCGCGTAGAGATTGCGCCGGGGCCGCAGGGTGACGGGCGACACGGTGACGTGATCCGTGTTGCCGCGGCCTCGCGCGGTCGAGATCATCGACGGGTACGCCTCGGTCGTCTGCATGACGGCGAGATCCGCACCGTCGTGCACCTGGGCGTTGATCGATAGCACGACCCCCTCGCCGCCGGACGCCGACGGGAAGCGGTTGAGCTCGGCGAGGTTGCCGTCGGTCCCACCGCGAACCGGCGTCCCCGCGGGGGCTGCGGAACGCACGGCGTCGAGCGTCGACGCGAGGGTGGTCGGCACACCCTCCGTGTACGCGAGGACGTGATCGACCTGGTCCGTGGCGAAGAGCCCGGCGAGCGCCTCGGCCGGAGCATCCTCGGCGACGGTGAGGGCGAGTTCGAGCGGCAGCCCGGTCGCGGCTGCGGCGTGCAACGCGGGTGCGTCCGAAACCCGTCCGTCCGCGTCGACGTTCAGGTCGACGCGGAGCCACGCCGGGCCCAGCGCGGCGATAGCGTCGGCCGCAGCAGGGTACGGCGCCGCCCAGCCCACGCCGAGGCGCGGCCAGGGTGCGGGGGCGTCGTCGACGTGCACGGTGACGGGTGCCGGCGCGCTGCCGGCGCGCGATGGCAGCGCGCCCGTCGCTCGGAGGGTCACCGACTGGGTGACGAGCTCCCCCTCCTGCAGCGTGTAGGGGAACGGCAGGGAGAGCGGACGGCTGTAGGTCTTGAACGAGGCGTCCGACCAGTTGCGCTGGTCCTCGGTCTCGAACACGTCTCCCTCGAAAAGAATCTCGATCTGCGCGCCGTCCTGGGTGCGCTGCCGGAACGCCGCGACATCGAGGAACGGCTGGTGCGGCGAGACCAGATCGGGGAACCGGGACGACTCGACCGTGCCGTCGGCGTGGACGACGTCGACGGGACGATCGGCTCCCTCGAGGGCGTGGAGTGCTACCAGCCCGATCCGGTTGGTGCGCGTCGATCGGCGCACACGGCCGTCGAAGGTCATCCGGACAGTGCTGTCCGGATGACCGGTGACTGTCCCGGCCCAGACCAGGTCGACTCCCGCTCCGCGGTGCTCGGATGTGAAGAGCACGGAGAACCCCTCCTCCTCGACCTCGCACCGCTCGATCGTCACCGAACCTTCCACCGTGCCCCAGTCCGCATCGCGCACCACACCGGCGAGGCCGCGCAGCACTTCCCGATCGCCCAACCGGATGTGGCGCAGCACGCCCTGCTCGTCCAGTTCGAGCGTCCAGGCTCCGGCATGCAGCATCCGTGTCATCGTGCCTCGATTCCCGTCCTGTCGACGCCGCTATTCCGCCACGATCTCCGCCACCGACGCGCGGACGTTCTCCTCGTCGAACACGCGCTTCCAGTCGGGCCGGAACAGGATGTCGCGCGCGGACTCGATGGCCTTGATGGCCCCATCCGAGAACGGCGATCCGATCTGGTCGAACAGGATCGCGAGCTCCACGCGCAGGTGGCCGAGGATGAAAGCGAACGCGGCGTCCGCGGGCACGCCGCGGGAGATTGCCTCGTCGGTAGCCTCACGGATGATCGTCACGCACGTGGCCGCGGTGGTCTCGGCGAGGACCGGCTCCAGCAGGACCATGTTGTCGACGGTGATGCGGTAGGCGTCGCGCACCGGGGCAAACATCGCGCGCACCACCGGCTCCGCGCGGTCGTAGTCCGCGTCGGTTCCGCTGATCAGCGCGATGACGACGTCCTGCTTGGCGGCCACACCGCCGAAGTAATCCTGCTGCGCCTCGGCCTCGACCTCGTCGCTGAAGACCGGCGGATGGCACGGGTGACAAGCGACGGCGCTGATATCGTCGCGCAGAGCGATCTCCCCCGCATAGGGGGCGGCGGCGTCGAGCACCACGAGGGTGGCACCGGTCTGCATCTGCGGCACGATCTCCTTCGAGACGCGGCCGATCCGGTTGTCCGGCACGGTGAGGATCACCACGTCGGCGCCCGGGACAGCGTCTGCGACATCCACCGCGTCGATGCCGAGAGTCGTCAGGCGCGCTCGCCCCTGCTCGCTCGGCTCGACGTGCGAGACGGCGTAGTCCGTCTCCTGAAGGTTCGCGCTGGTGCGGAAGCCCATCTTGCCACCGGCACCGACGATCGCGATCGAGGTCATTGTCTTTCCTTACTGGTTGGGAGTGGGAGTGGAAGATGCGGCGCCGTCGAGGCTGGCCACCGTGGTGAAGTAGTCCGGGCGGCCGACCTGGCCGCCCTTCAGGGCGATCTCCAGACCGTCGACGGCGGGATCGTCCGCGGTAGCGCGGCACAGGGGGGAACCGGGCGCGACCTCGGCGATCATCTGAAGCGCGAGGATTCCGAGCGAGCGGGCGACGAGTCCGGACGTGTCGCCGCCGGCTACGACCAGTCGCCGCACGCCGCTTCCCCGGACGACCTGACCGGTGACCTCGCCGAGGGCGAGACCCAGGCCGTGCGGGTCGATGGGCCGCTCGTCTCGGGGCGGTGTGTGCAGGAGCACGTCCCTGCCGGTCTCCAGGGCACGTCGTGCCGCGGCGATGAGCGCGGCGATCCCGTCCGGCCCGGCTGTGACGGCGACCGGATCGACCGGCACGCCGACGAATCCTCGCGCCAGGGCGTCAGCGACCTGCGCGTCGCTGGCCGGCGCGCGGCTCCCGCTGACCGCGAGGGTCTGCACGCGCGCACCATGCCGCGGTCGGAACGGCGAAGCCGGCGCGCCGCGCCGCTCCGCCCAGAACTCGGCGAGCGCGTACTCCACACCACTGGACCCCACCGCGACGACCGGACGGTCGGCGTCCCGGATCATCGCGTCGATCGCGCGGCCGATCTGCACGAGGTCGCTCTCGTCCAGCACGTCGAACAGCAGCGCGTCGGCACCGTCGGCCGCGGCGGCAGCCCTGCGGGCGTCGACGGCGTCGGGCCCGGCTGCGAGCGTGAGGCGGTCGACGAGGGCGACCCTCGCGGCAGTCTGGTGTCGGAGGTGTGCGATCAGCTCGGCCTCATCCATCGGTGTGATGGGGTGACGCGTCATCGTCGGGTGACGATCGAGCCGATGCGTCACACCGTCCGCCGTCGCGAAGAGGGTTCCGAACACCTGGTAGCGGCGCAGCACAGGCGCTCCGACGACCATCGGAACGAGGCCCGCGTCGAAGGTGCGGCGCGCGATGTCCAGTCCTCGGCCGATACTGCCGATCGTCGGTGAGGAGTCGAACGTCGAGCAGATCTTGTAGTGGAAGAGAGGCGCTCCTGCGGCGCGCAGGGCCTCGAGGATCGGCGGCAGCTCGGCGTCCATCTGCTCGGGAGTCATGGTCCGGGCGATCCCGGCGACCCCGACCGCCTGGGCGTCGGGGAAGCGCGCGAGGTCCGCGGCGGTCGGCGTCTCGAGGAACAGCACTGTCTGGACGCCGGCGGTCGTGAGCGCCTCCATCACGTCCGCCGAGCCGGTGAAGTCATCGCCGTAGAAGGTGAGCAGCGGTGTCGTCATCGCCCCGCCTCCTGCGTCTGGGCCGGTGCCGCGGGTTTCGGCGGAGGATCATCGTCCTGCCGCCCGCTGGTGATGACGGTGCGTCGCAGCTTCTCGAGTCGCCCCGTGCGGAGGCTGTCGATCAGCACGGCGAGCAGGATGATGCCGGCCTGTACCATCTGCGTCAGGTACAGGTCGACGCGGATGAACCCGAGTCCGGTGTTGACGAGTTGGATGAGGAGCGTCCCGACCACGGTGCCGGGAAACACCGAGCCGCGTCCACCGAACAGGCTCGTGCCGCCCAGCACGGCGGCGGCGATCGCGTCGAACTCTATACCCTTCCCGGCCGCCGGGGTGACCGTGCCGGAGAACTGCTGGATCACGGCGATGAAGCTCGCCAACCCCACTAGGGCGCCGGAGATGACGTAGACGGCGAACTGGATGCGCCCGACGCGCACGCCGGCGCGCGCTGCGGCCTGGCGGTCCTCACCCGTCGCCAGGAGCTGCCGCCCGAAGGGCGTGCGCGTGACCGTCACATGGGCGAGCAGGACCACGAGTGCGAACACGGCGATGGGGAGGGGGATGCCGAGCACCGACTGCGCGCCCAGCGCGGTGATCGCGTCGGGATAGTTAACCTCGCGCGAGTCGGAGACTCCGTAGCCGAGGCCTCGAAAGGCGGTGAGCATGGCGAGGGTGACGATGAACGGGATGATCTTCAGCACCGACACCGCGAAGCCGTTGAAGGCGCCGAACATCGCTCCGATGAGCACGGCGAGAATCGGGACCGCGAAGATCGGCATCGCCACGGTGTGCACGATCTGACCGACGACGACGGCCGTCAGGTACAGCAGCGACCCGACCGCCAGATCGATGCCGGCGGTCATCAGCACGAGCGTCATGCCCACGGCCAGGATCCCGACATACGCCGACTGGCGCAGGATGAGGGTGATGGTGTCCCCGGACAGGAAGCGCGGGTCCACTGCGGCGAAAGCCAGGAACACGACGACCAGCAGGATCACCGGGACGTTCTGGAGTGCGAGGTCCTTCACGCGCGACATGTCAGACGCCTCCCTGGATCTGGATGGATGCGGCCTCGCCCGCGGCGACCTCGTCGGGTCGCTCGCCGAACGCGGCGCCGAGGATGATGCGAGCATCGAACTGCGCCCGCGGGTATTCGGCGACGATGCGGCCGAGGCGCATCACGACGATGCGGTCCGCGATGCCGAGGAGCTCCGGCAGCTCGGACGAGATGACGAGGATGCCCGTCCCGGCATCGGCACGCTCCAGCGCCGTGCGGTACACCTCGTACTGCGCGCCGACGTCGACGCCGCGGGTCGGCTCGTCGAGGATCAGCAGCTCCGGCTCGGTGAGCAGCCACTTGGCCAGCACGACCTTCTGTTGATTCCCGCCCGAGAGGGCTTGCACGGGCGAGCGCGTCAGGTCCGTCGCCTTCAAACGCAGGGCCTCGGTCACCGCCTGAACGCGCGCACGCAGGGAGCGGCGGCGCAGCGGCGCCAGCACTCCCCCGCTCCACCGTGCCAGCGACGGCAGCGCGGCGTTCGCGACCACCGGGAACTCCATGAGCAGCCCCTCGCCACGGCGGTCCTCGGTGACGAAGGCCAACCCTGCCGCGATCCGCGCGCGGGGCGACAGGCGCGTCACGTCCGTGCCCGCCACCTCGATGCGGCCGCTGTCGGCGGCGTCGAGCCCCGCGATCACGCGTGCAAGCTCCGTGCGTCCCGCGCCCATGAGTCCGAAGATGCCGACGACCTCGCCGCGATCCACGGTGAGCGTTGCGCGGTGGACGAGCCCGGTCGCCGATACGTCGTCGAGACGCAATGCCGGGGCTGCTTGGACATCGGCGGGCGTGTGACCTGCCCGGTCGGGGTAGAGACTGTCGAGCGGGCGGCCCACCATCAGCGTGATGAGTTCCCGGACGGGGAGGTCGGCCTCGGCCCGCACGTCGATGAGGGCACTGTCGCGCATCACGGCGATGCGGTCTGAGAGCTTCTTGACGTCATCGAGAATGTGGGAGACGTAGATGAACGAGGTTCCCTGAGCCGTGAGGCGCTCGATGAGCGCGAAGAGCAGGTGTGTCTCGCGGCTGGTGAGCGAGGTGGTCGGCTCGTCGAGGATGATGAGCCCAGGGCTTCCCAGAGTGCCCTTCACGATCTCGAGCATCTGGCGGTGACCGGGACTCAGCTGCTCGACGATGGTGGACGGCGAGAAGGGAAGCTCCAGTTGGGCGAGGGCGTCCGCGGTGTCGCGGCGCGCCTTCCGCCGGTCCGTGAACACGCCCCAGCGTCGGGGGTACGCGGTGAGGAACACGTTGTCGATGACGGAGAGCTGCGAGAAGAGGTTCAGCTCCTGGTGCACGTGCGCGATGCCCCGCGCTCGTGCCTCGCCGGTGGACTTCGGAGCATAGGGGTCGCCGTCGATCAGCATCCGACCCTCGTCGGGTGTCAGCACACCACCGACGATGTTCATCAGCGTCGACTTCCCGGCTCCGTTCTCGCCGACGAGGCCGAGGACCTCGCCGGGCTCGACCCGCAGCGAGATGTCGCAATTCACCGGCATGCCGAAGAAGGCGTGCGAGATGCCCCGCAGCTCCAGGCGGGGGGTCGAGGTCATCGCCGGCCTCCGATCAGACGGTTGCGGCCCACGTCGAGCAGCGCCGCCGCCACGATCACGAGTCCCTTCACGACCCACACCACGTGGAAGGGCAGATTCATCAGGTTGAGGCTGTTGCTGAGGATCACGAAGAACAGCGCCCCGAGGAACGCTCCGAGCACGCTGCCCTTGCCGCCGAACAACGAGATTCCGCCGATGATGGCGGCGCCGATCACATCGAGCAACATGTCGTCGCCAAGCGTCGGGCGGCCCGCCCCCAGTCGAGAGGAGTAGAGCACGCTGCCCAGCGCCGCCAGACCGGCGCTGATGACGTAGGCGGAGATCACCATCCGGGTGTGCGGCACGCCGGACACCACTGCGGTGCGCCGGTTCGTCCCCGCGGCATAGAGCCAGGCGCCGTAGGTGGTTCGCGAGAGCACGTAGTGCGCGCCGATCGCGACGACCACCGCCACCCCCATCGAGAGCGTGAGGAACGATGCGACGCCGCCCCCCTGCGTGCTGCCGATCGCGAGGTACTCGGGCGGAAGGCTGGTCACGTTCTCGCTCCGGGTCATCCAGATGGCCACGGCGCCGAAGAGCAGCATCGTGCCGAGGGTGACCATGAAGGGCGGCATGCGCAGCACGGCGACCGCGCAGCCGTTCAACAGGCCGATGAGGCACCCGGCCGCGACGGTGAGCACGATCGCGAGCACGGTGCCGCCGAGGCCCGCGTCTGAGAGCGCTCCCCCCTCTTCCCCGATCACGCTGCCCCAGAACACGGTGTCCGAGAACAGAGCCGGCGCGAACGCCTGGGCGATGAACAGCGCGCCGAAGGTGTTCGCCACGCTGATCACGGCCGTCTGGGACAGATCGATACCCCCGAGGATGAGCACGAAGGATTGGCCGATGACGATGATCGCGAGCGGCCAGAGATTGGACAGCACGTTCACGGCGTTGCGCTCGGTGAGCAGGCCGTTCGCGAAAGGCGAGACGGCGAGGACGTAAACGACGATCAGGGCGAGGACAAAGCCCTCGCCGGCGAGGAAGCGATGGAGCCCGTCGACGCGTCGCGCGCTCTCGGGCGCCGCGGCGGGCGGGGCGGTCTTCTGGGTGGTGGACACGTGGGTTCCTCCGACGGGTGGCGGGCAGAGTCGGGGTGCGGCGCGCCGAGGACGCGCCGCACCGGGGACGGTCAGGAGTTCGGGGGCGTGATCACGCAGCCCCAGGTGTCCTTCTCCTTCTCTTCGACGTTGTCCTGGGTGAGCGCGAAACCGGGGTCGAGCAGCAACTCGTCCGCGTCGGTCTCGCCGGCGTCTATCGCTTCGGCGAGCGCGGTCAGCAGGGATTCCGCCTCCGTGAAGAGGTCCTGCACGCCGGTGGCGTCGACGAACCCATCCTTGAGCAGGTTGCAGGCGCGGTTGTCACCGTCGATGCCGCCCATGATCACGTGCCCGTCCTCGCCGGCGGCCTTCCAGAGACCGAGCGGCTCCAGCACGGAGCGGATCTGCGGGTAAAGGAAGTCAGACGAGGTGAAGAGCAGATCGATCTCGGGATTCGCCTGCATCGCGGCCTCGAGATTCGCCTGGCCGGTCGCGGCGTCCCAGTTCGTCTGCACCTCGATCGGCTCCTCGAAGAGGTCCGGGTTCGCGTCGACGACGTCGTAGAAGCCGTTGCGGCGCTCGACGGCGTTCTGGTCGCTCAGATTGCCGACCATGATGATGGAGCGGATCTTCCGGTCGAGTCCGAGCGCCTCAGCCTCGGTGACCATGTGCTCCATCGTCGCCGCGGATACGCCACGGTTGTCGGCGACGGCCACGATGGCTGCGCCGTCCTCGGATGCCGGCGGACGGTTGAACACGCCGATCGGGATGTCGGCCTTGTTCGCCTCGGCGATGATCGTGTCGGCGCTCGATCCGTCCTCCGGGATGATGATGATCCCGTCGACTCCCTGGGTGATGCAGTCGTTCATCTGCTCCAGCTGCTTGTTCGGGTCTTCGTTCGAGTTGTGCTCGATCACCCGGGCGTCCGCGGCTTCGAGCGAGTCTGAGATCGCAGCGATGCCTGCCGCCCAGAACTCGGTCTCGCTTCCCGAGAACCCGAAACAGATCGTCTTGCCCTGCAGAGAGACGCCGACATCGATGGCCGGCTTCTCTGTGGATCCCGTGTCCCCGCCGCCACCTCCGGTGGTGGCGCAACCGGACAGTGCCAGTGCGGTGAACGCTGCGACGGCGACGCCGGCAGCGAGGGTGCGTGTGCGGGACACGAGGCCTCCTTGACTCGATAGAGACACGCTTGGTCTCTGGTATGCCACACTATAGCCAGGCCGAATGCCGTAACACAACGTCGTCGGAGGAAAGCCGCCACCTGCGAGAATGGAGGCGCGTCCGAAGAAAAACAGGAGGACCGATGGAGTTCACTCAGCTGCAGCGCGAGCCGTCCCTGGCCTCGCGGGTGACCGAGAGCATGCTGGCGACGATCGCGTCGGGCGGCTTCGCACCGGGCGACTGGCTTCCCTCCGAGCGGGAGCTCTCCGATCAATTCGGCGTCTCGCGCACCGTGATCCGCGAGGCAGTCCGTGGCCTGGAGGCCAAGGGCGTCGTCGAGGTGCGCTCCGGCCGAGGCGCCCGCGTCGCGCATGTGAGCTCCTCGCGCGTGTCTGAGAGCCTGCAGCTCTATCTGAGCGGGGCGCAATCGCAGCAACTGCTCGGGCCGCCTGAGATCAGCGAGGTGCGCGCGACGCTGGAGCTGCGCCTGGTTGAACTCGCGTGCGAGAAGGCGACCGAAGCCGATCTGGACGAGATCCAGGCGAGCCTCACCGAAATGGCGGCGGCGGCGACCGCGGCCGCCGCCGCCGCTGAGGACGCCGAGTTCCACCGCCGCATCGCACTCGCCACGCACAACGCGCTGTACGTCGCTCTGCTCGAATCCCTGAACGCGGTGATGATGCCGATCCGTGAGCACAGCCTCGAGCTCGAGGGACGGCGCGAGCGCACTCTCGCCCAGCACGGCGCCGTGCTCGACGCCCTGCGCGCCCGCGATCCACGGGGTGCGCGCGCCGCCATGGGTGGGCACCTCGATGACTCGCGTCAGTACTACGAGCCGGTGGACGGGACGGAGCCCTCGTGAACGCCCTGATGGGACGCACCGCAATAGTGACCGGCGCAGCCTCGGGCATCGGTCGTGCCACGGCGCAGCGTTTCGTCCGCGAGGGCGCGAGGGTCGTCTTCGCCGACCGCGACGTCGACGGGGCCCGGGAGGCTGCGCAGGAGAGCGGCGGTTCGGCCCGCGCCATCCGCATGGATATCGCGGACGAGGCGTCAGTGGCCGCCGCCTTCGCCGCAGCCGGGCCGATCGACATCGTCGTCGCGAACGCGGGCGTGCAGCTCATCGGTTCGGACGCGCGCGTCGGCGATCTCGACCTCGAGGTCTGGCGGCGCACGCAGGACGTCAACCTCACGGGGACGTTCCTGACGCTGAAACACGCGGTGCGCGCGATGACGCAGCGCGGCGGATCGATCATCGTCACGGGCAGTCCGACGGCGCTCAACGGCGAGGGAGCCGGGTTCGCGGCCTACAGCGCCTCGAAGGCGGGCGTGCACGGCCTCGCCCGCACGGCGGCGGCCGACTATGCAAACGTCGGAATCCGGGTGAACGTGGTCGTACCGGGACACGTCCTCACCCCGCTGGTGTCGGGCATCGTCGAGGACGAGGCCGCGCGGGCGGCGATCCTCTCTCGCATCCCGATGCGGCGCGCCGGCGACGTCGCCGATATCGAGGGCATCATGGTCTATCTCGCCGGAGACGAGTCCCGCTATGCGACCGGATCGATGTTCGTGGTCGACGGCGGGATGACCACCCTCTGATGCCTGCGCTCAGCTCGCGATGCCCGCACCAGCCCGCGGTTCACGGGCACGAAACACGCACGGTGTGCCGCCCAGAACGGAGGACCTGAGGCTCAGTGCCGGGGAGCCGCAGTATGGCTTCGGCTCCGACGGGAACAGTCGCGTCGAGCGCGATCTCGTGGCCCAGACGCCTCCAGTGCACGGCAGCGGTTCCGAAGGCTGTCGACACCGACGCCTGCGCCTCCAGAATCGAGGTCACGGCGGGTGCGATCTCGAAGATCCGATACCCCGGGGCGACGGGGCGGATGCCGGCGACATCGTGATAGAGCCAGTCGTCGACCGTTCCGAGGAAGTAGTGCCCGCGCGAGCGGGATGCCAGCGCCCAATGCTCCCACGTCGTCGTTGCGCCATGCTCCAGCCAGAAGCCCCAACTGGGATACGAGGTCTGCAGAGCAACTCTCAGGGCCGTTTGAGCATGTCCATGCCTGCTGAGCATCGGCAAGAGGTACTTCGTACCCAGCGCGCCAGTGTTGAGGTGGAATCCCCGCGCTACGACGTCGGCCGCTACGGCATCCGCCACCGCCTGCTCTCGGCCTGCGGGTATCAGCCCGAAGGCCAGCGCGAGGACGTTGTGCGACTGCCGGAACTCCCCCTCTTGCTCGCCACGGACGATGTTCCGGTCCGGATCGAAGAAGCGCGCACGGAATGCCGCGGCGATGCGATCGGCGTGTGCACGGAACTCGTTCGCGAGGTCCGTGCGGCCGAGCGTCTCCGCCGCACGTGCCACGGCGACCATCGTCTGATGCAGGAAGGCTGTGGCCGGCACTCGCGAATCCTCCGGGGGGTTACCGCCGCCCGGAGAAGCATCCGGCGCGACCCAGTCCCCGAGCGTGGTCGCAGCGATCTCAGCGTCCGCGCGCTCGAGCTCGAGCCGCGCGTGTCTCACCAGGGTGTCGAGATGGGTGGCCATGGTCCGCTCATCGGCGGCATAGAGATACAGCCACCATGCGATCAACGGCATCGCCGCATTCCAGGTCGGAGTCGATCCCCAGTCATAGGACCAGCCGCCGTGCGGAGCGATGACACGAGGGATGCCGGTGTGCCGCGCGGTCGCGGCGATGTCAGCCGCCCATTTGGCCAGCAGCTCATGCGCATCGAAGTTCAGCAGCATCAGCTCGGCTCCCACCATGCCGTCTCCCGTCCACCCATTCTTCTCGAACGTGGGAGTATCGGTGGGGATGCCGTGCAGGTTGTTGAGCACGGTGTCCACGACGATGCGATGGATGTCATTCAGCAACGGTTCCGAGCTGCAGAAGGAGCCCGCCGGCTCGACGTCGGTGTGCACGCACTGGGCGGAGATGGAGTCCGCGGTCGGCGGATGATCGTCCGGCCATCCGGTCAGCTGGACGTATCGGAAGCCGTAGTAGGTGAACTTCGGGGCCCACTCCTGCCGCTCGCCCGTGCCGGCGAACTCCACCTGAGCCGTCTGAAAGCGGCCGTCGTAATAGGAGTGCGGGTCGTCCGTGTTGGCCGTGCCGTCCGCGCGCAAGCTCTCGGCGTAGCCGATCTGCACCGAGGCCTGCGCCACCGGCGCCGCAGCGACGGTGACCCACCCCGCTATGGTGCGGGAAAACTCGACGAGGTAGGTGCCCTCGCCAAGCCGCTTGACGCAGGACGGCATGAGCGCTTCAGCGACGACGATCGGTGGCTGCCGCTGACGCCGCAGTTCGCCGCGCGGACCCGACACGACGGCGGCCGGTCTCCAGCCGGAATCGTCGAATCCGACCCGGTCGACCCCCTCCACGACCCGTCGGAAGTCGAAGGACTCCCCGGCGTAGAGATCATCGAACGTGGTCGGTCCGTCAGCGGTGCGCCACGCTCCGTCCGTGGTGAGGACGGTTCGCGTGTCGTCCTCGTGAGAGACGATGAGGACTGCTCTCGCGCACGGTTCTGCATGCCATGGAGAGCGCTGCCACTGCCAGGTGTTGGCCGCAGTCATGCCGTAGAAGCCGCGGCCGAGTTCGAGGCTCACGGCGTTGCGCCCCGGCCGCAGCAGCTGCGCCACCTCTGTGGCGTCATACTGCACCGTGCAGTCGTAGTCGGTGAATCCCGGTGCGAGGACGCCGCGCGGCGCATGCCGGCCGTTGATGCGAACGTCGGCGTACCCTCCCGCGGCCACATAGAGCTGGGCGGAGACGATCGGAGCGGGAAGGACGAACTCGCGGCGCAGGAGCGGAGCCGGATGTGCGCCGGGGGACGCCGGCTCCGAATGACCCCCGATCCACATCGCCCCGCCCCAGTCCTGCTCGCGGAACAGTCCGGTCCGGAACGACGCCCGTGCGCTTGCTTCTCCGGCCGAGGTCACCACGGTGATCCGCCACCGGTAACCGGTGCCGGCCAGAAGTTCCTCGCCGTCGTAGTCGGCTGACCGGGCGTCGGAGGACGTCACCGGCCCGGAATCCCAGACCGTCTCCGCACCGGCCGGCGCAACCCTCTCGACCGTCAGACGGTAGGAGACCTGCTGCACACCGTTCTCGCTCGCCTCGACGATCCAGGAGAACCGGGGTCGCTGCACGTCGATCCCGATCGGTTCCGTCACACCCTCGACACGGAGACGCCGGACGCTAGGCATCGTCGCGCTCTACATCCCGGTTCATCACGGTGTCGACTCCACAGCGCCCTGAACGATCATGGCTGCGCCGCGACGCCCGCCGTGGCCACGAGGTCGTTCGCCGAGCGCAAGACGCGCTCGGCGATGAACTCCGACGGGTCCAGTCCCGGGCGCGCACGGACCATCACCTCGACGCTCTCCCCCGGCAGGAGCGTCAGCAGCGCGGCATCCGCGTGCGCCGACGGGTCGACCTTGTCGACGAGGAGCGTGAGGTCCTTCACGAGCCCGGTGGCGGTGACATGGACACGGTACCCTCCGTCCACCTCCTCGGCGCTCGCATCGATCGGCGCGGCTTCGAGGGCAAGAGCGGGATCTTCGACGAAATACCAGAACGCGCGCTCTCCGGTCGACGCGGTCACGACGAGGAACTCTGAGGCGCCGTCCCCCGGCGTCGCGACGTCGGCCGGGACGACGAGCGCGCTCGCCTCCCGCGCGTCGACCTCGAGCGGCATCGTCTGCTCGGCCAGCACGGTTCCGTCGAGGGCTCGGCGTTGCATCATAACCTGGGTGGAGACGGCTTCTGGCGCGTCATTGTGGAAGCTTGCGATGAGGTCGTCCTCCCTGGGCTGCACGGTGAGGAGCCGTTCGCCATACACCCGCTGCAGAGCGTGCCACAGCGGTTTGCGGTGGCCGAGGCTGTCGACGGCAGCCCACGAGACGACCGGCCAGCAGTCGTTGATCTGCCAGACGATCGACCCCTGGTTCAGGGGAAGGAGCGAGCGGAAGTGCTCAATTCCGAAGCTCACCGCTCGGGCCTGGTTGAGCTGAGTGGCCCAGTGCCAGTCCTCGTACGAGCGCGGCTCCGGCAGGTGCTCGCCGAGCCCTCGGCGGAGCTTCTCGTTCCCGTCAGTCGCCTTCTGGTGCACCAGCATGTTCGGTCCGAAGGGGTCTCTCGGCTCATCGTGCACGGCGTACTCGAGCGTGGACCACGCCGGAGGCCCCTGAAAGCCGAACTCGGAGACGAAGCGGGGGCGATAGTCGCGATAGTGCGAGTAGTCGACCTGATTCCAAACGTCCCAGATGTGCATCGTTCCGTGCGCGGGGTCGTTCGGGTGCAGGTACGGGCTGAACGAGAAGGGGCTTCCCTCGGAGTAGGGCGTGTTCGGCGCCAGCTCGGCGACGAGCTGGGGGAACAACTCGGTGTAGTACCCCTCACCCCAAGTCCTGCTGTCGAGAGGCGTCCGCCAGTTCCAGTCGACGTAGCCCCAGATGTTCTCGTTGCCGCCGTTCCAGAGGACGAGGCTCGGATGCGCGGTCAGCCGGGTGATGGCCTCGGTGGCCTCCGCCTCGAACTCGTCCCACAGCGCCGCATCCTCGGAGTACGCCGCACATGCGAGGAGGAAGTCCTGCCAGACCAGGATGCCATTCTCGTCGCAGAGATCGTAGAAATCGTCCGATTCATAGATGCCGCCACCCCAGACGCGCAGCATGTTCATGTTCGCGTCGAGGGTGTCGTCGATGCTCCGCTGAAGCGTATCGCGGGTGATGCGGGGGAAGAACACGTCGTCCGGGATCCAGTTCGCACCCCTGATGTAAACATCCTCTCCATTGATGGCGAAGCGGAAGGCGCTGCCGTCGGGATCAGGTCCCACATCGAGCGACACGCCGCGGAACCCGATACGGCGGCTCCAGCGGGACAGCACGGTGTCGCCGGCGGCCAGCTCCACGTTCAGCGGGTAGAGCGTCTGCGCCCCGTGACCGCGCGGCCACCACAGTTCGGCATCGGGGACGTCCAGCGTCACCGTCGCTGTCGTCTGGCCGGCGAGGAGATCCAGGGACGCGTGTGCTCCGGCGACATTGAAGGACAGCGTCGCCGACCCCGTCGCTTCGTCTGCCCAGTCCACCTGCACGTGAGTCGTCAGCGTCGGCTCGCCGTCGCGCACATCGACGAGCGGGCGAACCGACTCGATGCGCGATGTCGACCAGGTGTCGATTCCGATCGACTTCCAGATGCCCACCGAGGCGAGGTCCGGACCCCAGTCCCATCCGAAGTTGCACGCCGCCTTGCGTATGGCGTTGAACGGATGCGCGTACGAATGCGGACGCTCCCCGAGCACGGCCTCCTGCTCCCGCGCGTACTGCACGGGAGAACGGAATCGCACGACGAGCTCGTTGGATCCCGGCTGCAGCAGCTCGCTCACGTCGAAGCGATAGCTGCGGTGCTGGTTCGCCGTATCGGCCACGGCGCTCCCGTTGAGCTCGATATGAGCCACCGTGTCCAGGCCCTCGGCGACGAGGTCGCGGCGGTCGGACCCGTCGTCGCTCCAGTCGAACGTGGTGCGGTACTCCCAGTCACTGCGCCCGATCCACTGCAGCGCGGACTCGGCGTCGTCGACGAACGGGTCGGTGATGAGCCCGGCTGCGAGGAGGTCGGTGTGCACGACGCCCGGAACGGTGGCCGGGATGCCGGCGCCCAGCTGCGGGGCCAGTTCCGAGGGAGCGGTCTCCGTCAGGATGCGGGCCGTCCACCCGGTCGTCAGGGCGTGATACGTCATCTGTTCCTCTTCCTCGCGGCGGATGGCTCGAGAGTAACGATCTTTATAACTTAAGTAAAGTTAGTTCCGCGCGCGGATCACTCCGAGGTCCTCCCAAGCGACCGTCAGCGTCCCACTGATGTCGTGCAGCGTGCAGCTCCCAGCGACATCGATGGAGAACGCCGCCTCGTCGAGAAGCTCGCCGTCGATGTCGAGCCGGACTCGCCCGCGATCGGTCGGCGGCAGGTGAAGCGTGACAGTGGCGTCCCGGAGCCCGCTGATGCGCATCCCCCGCGTCATCCATGCCGGGTACGGCGCGATCTCCCTGCAGCGGATCATGCCGTCGGCCGACTGCTCGACGAAGACTCGGCACTCCGCGTGGATCGACTTCGGCAGCTGGTAGTGACCGACGCCGCCTTCGAGCCAGCACTCCTGATGGTTAAGGATCGGCACGCCGGCGGGGAAACGCAGTCGCACTCGCGAGGTGGTGTCGGTCAGGTAGCCGTTGAACCAGAACGCCGAGCGGTTGCGGTGCAGGCCGAGCACCGCCCGGCCTGACGAGGGCCGGCGCAGGTCGTGAGAGATCAGGTACCCGGCCATCCCGGCGACGTCCCGCAGCAGCACCCCGGGGTCGACGAAGCTATCCGGGTCGTGGGGCACCTGAGCCGGAACCCCGCGCTCGTCCGGCTCGGCGAACGCGTGCGGCGAGGAACCGCGCACCCACATCGCCGCACCGCCGCCCCACGCCGGGTCGCGTCGAGCCGTGGCGTAGACCCGCTCGCGTCCTTCCTCGTCCTGCACACGGACAGCGGACTCGGTGTGCGGATCGACGATGCGCACAGCACCGATCCCCCCGTCTGAGAGCAGCTCGATATGACGGAGCACACGGGGCATCTCGCCCTGCTCACTGCGATCGCTCTCGAGGTCGGTGAGCAGCAGCAGGTCGCCGGCGAGCGGCTGCTCACCGGTCTCCACGCTGAGGCCGAGCAGGTCGGCCGCGCGAGCGCCCAGCCTCGTCGGGGCTCCATACACGACGATGGATCCGCCGCCGGTCACATGGTCGCTGAGCTCTGCGCTGATCGCTTCGGTCATCGCGCCCGTCGGCACGAGCAGGGTCCGGCCGGCCAGAGCATCTGCGCGCAGGGCGGGGCCGAGGTCGTCGGTGCTGACGACCGTGCTCACCGGCAGTCCCGCGTTGAGCGCGGAGGTGAGGAGCCAGTCCTCGAAGTAGGGCTGACCCAGCGATGTGTCGGCCTGGTGATACTCCCGGAACGGGTAGACCCAGACGAGCGGTCCCGCCTCGTCGGGCGAGGATTCGAGCGCCGCGAGGATGTGTCCGCCCACTTCGCGTCCGACCCGCTCGTCCAGGACGCCGTGAGCGGTGTCGATCGACAGGATGTTGACACTCGACGGCGTCTGCACTCGGCCGAGGCCGTCGATGCGCGAGACACCGAGCGGCAGGTAGATGTCGAACGGCTCCCGGTTGTAGAAGTCCCACCACGGCTGCTGCCAGAACCAGGGGTCGTTCGCGTAGAAGCGGTACCGATACCCCTGCGAGCCGGCCGGGAGCATGGCGATGCGCGAGAGGAAGCCGGACATCTCGATTCCGAAGTCCTCGTTCAGCGGCCCCCAGGGTGAGTTCGGTGGCGGCGACTGGAAGTGCCCGGCCTGATAGAGCTCCAGGGCCGGTACGGCGTCCGAGCCGATGTCGATCCCTGCTGTGTGGTTCGTGCCGCGGACTTCGACGGGAAGATGGAAGTTGCGCGCGAAGTCCTCCCAGAACGAGAGCGACTCCCGCCGCAGCGCGGCCGCTCTGTCGTCGTGGAAGGCGCGGCCGTCGAAGCCGGCCCCCAGGTCCGTCCACGCGAAGGCGCTGAATCCGAAGCCATTGGACAGCCACAGGTAGTCGAAGCCCATCGCCGTCGCATAGTCCTGGGCCTGCCGTCCCAGGAACTCCCCGAAACTCGTGCCTTCCGGGATGCCCTTCGGGTAGGCCGCATAAGCGCGGTCGTCTGCGCGCAGCGAACTGGAGTGCCTCAGCATCTGGATGATCGGTCCGATGCCCACGTCCTCACCGCGCGCGACGACTTCGGGGTGACGCTCGAACTTGAATGAGGACGGCGCGAACTCGGGCCCCGGGTCGAAGGTCGCCCCCACGCTCGTCGGGATGCCGAGCTCTTCCGTGCCGATCCGCTTGATCACTCGCACCAGACGAGCGACCGCCGCGTAGTCGAGGTCGGGGCTCGACTTCGCGAACGGTCGCGCCACCCGCTCCGGCGCCTTGACCTCGCCGTACGCGCCGGCCCCGGTGTTGTTGAATCCGATGTAGCGCGCCCACTCGATCTGCTGATCGAGGTCTCCGGCCCACTCCAGGATCTCGCTGCCGTCGGAGATCCACAGCATGATCGAACAGGAGTTCGCGGCTCGCAGCAGCGGCAGCCACTGGCGGAACGCCTCCGAGACCGTCTGCGTCAGCGCCGCCTCATCGAAGCCGGGGAACGGCTTCAGCGAGAGCTCGAGTGTGACGCAGTCGATCGACGATCCGATCCTTGACATCAGCGCAGCTCCGTCTCATCGCCGAGTCTCGCGCTCAGAGCATCCGCCCCGATGCGGAGCGCCTCCAGACACGAGGCGATGTGCTCATCGTCGAAGCGGGCTGTGGGACCGCTCACGGAGAGCGCCGCGATCGTGCGACCGTCCCGCGAGCGCACCGGGACGGCGACGCACCGGATGCCGAGGATGTACTCGCCGTGATCCTCGGCGAAGCCGGCCTCGCGGGCCGCAGCCAGGTTCTCGATCAACTCATCGACATCGATGATGGTGGTCTCCGTGAACTGCTCAAGCCCTTCGGCGTACATCTGCTTCACCTCATCAGGCTCGAGCCCACTCAGCAACGCCTTGCCCAGGCCCGTGGCGTGGCAGGGCAGTCGAGCGCCGATGCGCTGGTCGAACACGAGCTTCTGCTGTCCAGCGCTCTTGGCGATGCAGACCTGGTCGCTACCCGAACGAACTGCCAGGCGCACCGTCTCGCCGAGCTCGTCACGGATCTCATCCATGAACGCGCGCGCCCGCTGGCTCAACGTCTGAGCCACGTCGTACCCCTGTCCGACCTCCCAGGCACGCAGCCCCAGCGAGACCTCCCGCGACCCGGGATCGCGTTCGACCCACCCGCGGTCGATGAGGGCGGAGAGCACGTGATGGGCGGTCGACTTCGCCAGCCCCAGTTCCTCCGCGATGCGGGTCAGGCTCATCCGGTCATCCGCTTCGGCGAGCAGCTCCAGGATTCGCAGGGCGCGGACGACGGCGGGAGCGGATGACCGCGCAAGATTCTCAGCAGACATGAAGTTCCTCATTTAGAACGTGGGTTTCAGATAACGAACGGATTCACGCTATCCAGCCGCGGGTCGGGAGTCAATCACGCGGCGAGGAGTGCTTGATCGGGGCCGGAACCTGGGTTAGAGTCAGCTCGTTCCAGTCTTGAAAGCGTAGTTTCATATATGGAACAGCTGCAGTCTTGACACCCGCTACGCGAGCATGTCATCGTCGAGAGCGACATTCACGAACGACGTTCTATATTGTCGAACTACTGCAGCACCTCATCCGCTCCCACGATCGCTGGGTGCACACACAGATCCAATGGAGGACATAATGCGTTTGAGGACCAGACGCAGGGCCACCGCAGCCCTGACCGTTGCCGCCATCACCGCGCTGGGCCTGGCGGCCTGTGGGGACCCGGGCGCCGGCGACGCCGATGCGACCGAGGGTGAGGTCGGTGGCACGATGAACCTCGCCACGACGAGCGACCGCGGGCTCGCACCTCTCATCGAATCGTTCGAGGCCGACACCGGAGCGAAGATCGAGGGCACGTTCGCAGAGGCGGGCGCCCTGAACGAGCAGCTACGCATCCAGATCACATCGGGGACGGCTCCCGATCTGTTCCGCTCCTCGCCCGGGTATTCGTCCCCCTCCTCGGTGCTCAACCTGCAGGCCGAGGGCAACCTCATGGATCTGTCCGACCAGCCGTGGGCTGAGTTCGTGCCCGAGTCTTTCAACTCCCTGCAGCAGGCCGACGGCGGAACCTACGCTTTTCCCACCTACGGGCAGGCGATGCTCGCCTTCTACAACACGACCCTGTTCGCCGACCTCGGCATCGAGGTTCCCACAACCTGGTCCGAGTTCATCGAGGCATGCGAGACGCTCAAGGATGCCGGCAAGGTCCCGATCTCGCTGGGGCTCGCCGACAGCTACATCGCCCAGTTCACGCCCCTGGCGCTCGCCGCCACCCTCGTCGACGGACTTGAGCCGGACTTCTACGACCGCCTCGAAGCGGGCGAGACCTCGTTCGTCGAATCCGAGGGCTGGCGAGAGGTGCTCGAGAAGACCTTCGGGCTGATCGAGGACGGCTACACCACCCCGTCGCCGCTCGGCATGCCGGGGGACCCCGCAATGCAGCAGGTGGGCAACGGTGAAGCCGGGATGGTGATCATGCCGTCTGCCGCGTCTCCGGTCCTGGCGGGCATGATGGCCGGCGGCGAGGACGAGATGGGCAACTTCGCCGTTCCTGCCACCGACGATGCGTCGGAGACGTACGTCGCGTTCTCGCCGGACTACCTCGTCGTCAACGCCAAGGCCAAGAACCCGGCCACCGCGCTCGCCTTCCTCGAGTACATCGCGGAGCCGGAGAACATCTCGTCCATCGCGGCTGCCACCGGATCCATCCCGGCGCTCAGCAACGCGGAGCCGATCGACAACGCGCTCAACAACACCGTTCAGCCCTTCCTCGACGAGGGACGGACCGCGCCGTTCGCCAACCACGCGTGGCCGGGCGGCAAGGTGGCCGAGGCGCTGATCACGACCAGCCAGCAGGTGGTCGAGGGGTCGAAGACCATCGACGACGTCCTCGCAGCGCTCGACGCGGCATATCAGGAGAGCCTCTCGTGAGTGCCGGCCTCGCAGTGAGGGGGGACGCCTCCGCGCGGCCCTCCTCACTGGGAGGTGCCCCTTCCACCGGGTCGCGACGCAGCAGCGTCGGCCGGGTGCCGAACTGGTTCCTCATCCCAGCCCTCGTGTTCTACGCCGTCGTGGTGCTGTATCCGAGCGTTGCCGGCGCCTACTACGCGTTCACTGATTGGCGAGGGGGCACCGAAGCGAACTGGACGGGCCTGGAGAACTTCATCGCGCTCGTCGGGGACTCCGCTGCGGTCGCATCGCTGGTCAACACGCTGACCATCGCCGTCACCCTCACTCTCGTGCAGACCGGTCTCGGGCTGCTTCTCGCGCTGGCGCTGAACGCCGCGATCCGCGGACGTAACCTCATGCGCACCCTGTTCTTCGCGCCGATGATGGTCCCGCCCGTCATCATCGGTCTGCTCTGGCAGTACGTGTACACCCCGAACGGTCCGCTCGATTCCCTTCTGGAGATCGTCGGTCTCGGAGCTCTCTCGCAGAGCTGGCTGGGGAATTCGCAGATCGCCCTGTGGTCGATCATCGCGAGCGTGATCTGGCACCACGTCGGCATGTCGATGGTCATCTACCTTGCCGGCCTGCAGTCGATCCCCCAGGAGCTGTATGAAGCCGCGGCGATCGACCGTGCGGGTCCGCTGCGCCGGTTCTGGAGCGTCACGCGTCCGCTCCTCGGTCAGTCCACGACGATCGCCATGGCCTTGACGATGACCTCATCGCTCAAGCTCTTCGACCAGGTGTTCGTCATGACCGGCGGCGGCCCCGGTGTGGCCACTGAGACCCTGTCGCTCATCATGTACAAAGAGGCGTTCGTCTACGGCGAGTACGGCTACGGGTCTGCCATCGCCCTCGTCCTCACCATGATCGTGGCCGCGATCGTCTTCCTTCAGATGTCGATCACCCGTCGAGGAGAGGTCGAAGCATGAGTCTGTCCATCAGCAATGTGGTGCCCGCAGAGGCGCCTGCTCGCCGCACACCGCGGCGCCGGCGCGGGATCGGCGGCTACGGCAAGCCCGTGCTCGAGATCGTGATGGTCCTCGCCACGGTCGCGTACATGTTCCCGCTGTACATCATGGTCTCGATGTCGTTCAAGACGGCGGCGGAGGCGGCGGGCTCCCCCATCTCCCCGCCGCAAAGCCTCTACCTGGAGAACTACGCGACCGCATGGTCCGAGGCGGACCTCGGTCGAGCGCTGACCAACAGCCTCATCGTCACCGTGATCAGCATCACCGTCGCAGTCCTCATCGGAGCCATGGCCGGGTACGCCATCGTCCGGGGCACACGCCGCTGGAGCACCCCGAAGCTCGTGCTGTTCCTCCTCGGCCTGATGATCCCGGGGCAGCTGGGGATGGTGCCCCTGTACATCCTGATGCGAGACCTGGGGCTCCTGCAGTCCCACCTGTCGCTGATCATCTACTACGCGGGGTCGCTGATGCCGATGACCGTCTTCCTCTATGCAGGCTTCCTGAAAACGGTGTCGCCCACCTTCGAAGAGGCGGCGAAGATCGATGGCGCCGGGTGGTGGCAGACCTTCTCGCGAGTGGTCTTCCCGCTCTTGCGGCCGGTGACGGGAACCGTCATCATCATCAACACGATCAACATCTGGAACGACTTCCTGACTCCCATGCTCTATCTCGCCGGCACGCCGAACCGGACGCTTCCGGTCGCCGTCTTCTCGTTCCAGGGCGAGTTCGCGAGTGAGTGGGGGCTCATCTTCGCCGGCATGGTGATCGCGGCGCTCCCGGTGCTCATCGTGTACTTCTTCCTTCAGCGGCACATCATCCAGGGCTTCGCCGGGGGGCTGAAGGGATGATCGCACCCACGGCGCCGACCGGGCAGCTCACTCTGCGCCCGGTCGGCACCGACCTTCACCTGCCCGTCCGTGTGGCGCACAACGCCACGGACGGTAGCGTTCTCTCGCTGCGCACCCGCATGTCACACACGATGCAGCGCGCGACCGACAGCATCCGCCTCGTGTACGCCAACTGGATCAACGACGGCGGGCGAGAGGCGCCCGGCACGAATCCGATACGCGTCTCCGCGGCCGTCCGCACCGCCGACAGTCACGAGCACGAGGCGACGTTCGGCGGCGCCGCCCGAGTGCTCCTGGAACCGGGTGGGCAGGTCCTCTCCGACCCCCTCCCCATCCATGCCGGGGCGGGCGAGGTGCTCATCAGCAGCACCCTCGTCGAGGTGGATCACGCGGGCGAGAGGATCCCGCTGGGCTCCCAGATCCCCGGCGACCACGAATCTTACGGCTTCGGCCCCCGCCTCATCCTCACCGAGGCGAGCGCCGACGACGACCGACTCCTCGTCGCGGTGCTCGGCGACTCCAACGCGGTGGGCTTCGGGGACGGCGGCGCCGGCACGCTGCACCACGGGTGGCTGCGGCGCGCCTGCGAACCGGACATCGCCCATATCAACCTGAGCATCAGCGGCGCAACGGCACGTGGATCGCGGAGCGCCGCACATCTGCGACACCGATTCGCACTGCTGCGCGAGGTGCGGCCGGACGTCTTCGTCTCGGCGCTGGGCACCAATGATCTTGCCGACGCGACGGCGGATGCCGAGGCGCTGCGCGGCGACCTCCTCGCGCACTGGTCCGCCCTGCAGGCTCTCGGCGTGCCGGTGGTCGGTTGCACCGTGCCGCCCGTGACCGCGCCGCCGCACGTTTCAGGTGGCGTTCCCCGCGGCGCCGAGGCGACGCGCGTCGCCATCAACCGGTGGATCCGCACGATACCGGATCCCCTCTCCGGCGTGATCGATCTCGCCGCTGCCGTGGAGGATCCGGATCGACCTGGGCGCTGGCGTCCTGGCGCCTCCGACGACGGCATCCATTTCAGCACGCGCGGCCACATCGCGGTGGCCGGCGTCGCCCGCTTGTTCCTCGAGCGGACCCGAAGCTCACATCCCCACCAGTACGACGACAGAAGGCAGGACGCATGACGACGACAGACAACGAGACACCGGATTCGTCGAAGTCCGAGCCGTCCTCGCGCCCGACGCTCGGTCAGCGCAGTCCGATCCAGACCATCGACCGCACCGTGGACCTGATCACCGCGATCGCGGCGGCGGGCCCCGCCGGGGTCTCGCTGAAGGAGCTCGTCGAGCAGGCGGGCCTGCACGCGTCGACCGGGCGCACGCTGCTGAGCGCGCTCGCCATCCACGGACTCGTCGGCCAGATCGACTCCAACCGCCGCTACGTGCTCGGACCGCGGTTCTTCGAGCTGAATCGGACGTATCAGCTGCAGAACGATCTGAGCGCGGTCGCCGCCCCTGTGCTGCGCAGGATCTGGGAGCGGACGGACGAGACGGTGCATCTCTCGACGCTGCAGCACGGTCGCCGCGTCGACATCTCGGTGCTGGTGAGCCGGCAGCTGCTCAACATCAACCCGAGCAACATGCGCGCGATCGCGGATCAGCCCGATCCCCTCGCACACACGGCAGCCGGCAAGGTCCTGCTCGCCGGCGCCTCTCCGGCGGAGCTGGTGAACCTCACAGCCCACACCGCGAACCGGGCGCAACTCGATGCCGAGCTCGCCGCGGTGCGGTCGGCCGGCTACGCCACGAACTTCGAGGAGGAGACGCCCGGAGTCTGCGGCATCGCCGCCCCGGTGCGCGACCACACTGGACGGGTGACCGCCGCGATCTGCGTGGGTTATCCGGCGGCCCGGAGGAGCGACGTGCACGACCGGGCGCTCCTCGACGCCGTGGTCGAGTCCGCGGCCGAGCTCTCCGCAGTGCTCGGGTACTCCGGCGACATCGCCGAGGAGCGAGCCTGATGCTCGGGAAGCGCGAAGGTGCCGAGATCGACGTCCTCGTCGTCGGCGGAGGAGCCGCCGGAGTCCCCGCGGCGATCCAGGCCGCGTCCATGGGTGCCCGCACGATGCTCGTCGAGAAGAACGGCGCTCTGGGCGGTACGACGACGGTGGCCGGCGTGGCCCTGCCGGGGCTCTTCCACGCCTGGGGGCATCAGGTGATCGCCGGTATCGGCTGGCGGTTGGTGACCACGGCGGTGCGAGTCGCCGGTGATGTTCTGCCGGACTTCAGCGACTGGCGCCTGCCGCACTACAAGCTGCAGGTGCCGGTGAACGCCGCGCTCTACGCGGGCGTCCTCGACGCCGAGGTGCTGCAGGCGGGAGTCGACCTGCGGCTGCACACGATGCTGGGTGCGGTGGAGCCGGCGGACAGCGGGTGGACGGTCACACTCTGTGACAAGGAGGGTCTGTACACCGTGCATGCTCGGCGCATCGTGGACTGCTCCGGCGATGCCGATGCGGTGGCCCTCGCCGGCTTCGAGCGCCTCCGGAACGAGCAGCGTCAGCCCGGGACGATCATGGTCCGCTTCGGCGGCTACGACTTCGACCGACTCGACATCGACGCCCTGGACGCCGCGCACGAACGGGCTGTTGCGTCCGGCGAGCTGCGCGCGGAGGACCTCTCGATGACCGAGCGCCCCATGGCGCGCTTCCTGCGCGGGCGCGGGGAGAACGCCATCCATGTCACCGGCATCGAGGGGGGCACCAGCCTCACGCGCACGGCCGCCGAGGTCGAGGGACGACGGACGCTCACCCGGATCTACGGGTTCCTCCGGCGCCAACCCGGGCTCGAGCAGGTGCGCATCGAGTCGTGGGCTGTCGAGTGCGGGATCCGCGAGACCTTCACGATCGACGGGCACGAGCGCATCACCGTGCAGGATTACGTGAGCGGAAGACAGTGGGAGGACGCCGTCTCCCACAGCTTCTACCCGATCGACGTGCACCAGCCGGACGGGGACGGGATCGACATCCGGCCGTTGGAGTACGGCACGGTCCCCTCCATCCCGCGGGGGGCGATGATCCCCCGCGGCAGCGCGCATCTGATCGTCGCCGGGCGCGCGGTCGCCGGCGATCAGGAGGCGAACTCGGCGTACCGGGTCCAGGCGTCGTGCATGGCGATGGGACAGGCGGCCGGCGCGAACGCGGCGCTCTCGGCGAGCGCCGGGGTTCCGATGAGCGGCGTCCCGCTCGCATCGCTGCGCGAGCGGCTGCGGGCGGGCGGGGCGATCCTGCCGGGCGACGTCGCGATCGCTCCGCTCGCCTCGGCGCAGAGCCGCTCCTGAGTACGGCGCAGAGTCGATCCTGTGTACACTGAGCGCAACCGTTCATTCCATCGAAGCAAGCAAGAAAGACGTGGTCAGAGACTCAGGTGCGGTGCGCGCTCCGCGGAAGAACACCCGGGGCATCGTCCTCGACGTGATCCGCACGCGCGGCCCCATCAGTCGCATCGAGCTCGCGGAGGCGACCGGGCTCACGGCCGCGACGATGACGCGCGTGGTGCGCGATCTTCTCGCCGATGGCCTCGTCGTGGAATCCGGGCACGGCGCCTCCACCGGCGGCAAGCGCCCGATCCTCGTCGAGATCGACCCGACCGCGCGGTTCGCCGTCGGGATCCACATCGCCGCGGAGTCCACGGTCCTCATCGTCTCGAACCTGTGGGGTGCGATCGTCGGTCGCTCGCGTGCCGCCGCGCCCGCCGAGACACCTCCCGACGAGTTCCTCGACGGGCTCGCGACGAGTCTGCGGGACCTGCTCGATTCGCTCGGCATCGACCCCGCCCTCGTCGCCGGGGTCGGGGTGGCGGGCGCGGGAACCCCCGACCGCGATCTCGGCCCGTCCGCTTCGGCCTCCGCGGACCGCCGACGGGAGGGCTATCCTCTCCGGGAGGGACTCGCCCAACGGCTCCGGATGCGGATCGTGCTGGAGAACGAGGCCATCGCCGCCGCCGTCGGAGAGTACTGGAGCGGTGCCGCGGGAGAGATCGGCGAGCTGGCCGTGATCCACATGGAGACGGAGATCGGCGTCGGCGTCGTCACCCGGGGACGCCCGCTCCGCGGTGCGCACGGCGGAGCGGGCGACCTCGGGCACCTCTCCCTCGACGTGAACGGCGCGCCCTGCCCCTGCGGAGGCCGCGGGTGCCTGCATCTCATCGCCTCCCCCGCCGCCGCTCTGGAGCGTTACCGCCGCAGCACCGGCGAGGTCGTCACCATGTCGCGACTCGGGGCCGCCGCGGTGGCCGGTGAACGCGACGCGTTGGAGGCTCTGACCCCCTCGTTCACGGCGCTCGCTCAGGCCGCGGGTGCTCTGGTCACCCTCCTCGATGTCGAGCGCATCGTGCTCGCCGGGAGCGGCTTCGCGAGCGCCATCTCGTTCTACATCAGCGCCGTTCAACAGGAGCTGGACCGTCGTTCGAAGGCACGCGGGGTCGCCCCCGTTGCCGTGCAGTCGTCGGTGAACCCCAGGGATGCTGCAGCCGTTGGCGCGGCGGCCGTGGTGCTCCACGCCGACGTGCTCGACCCCACCGCCGAATAGACGCGCGCGCCGCCTCACCCCTTGAGGCCACTCGCGAATCCCTTGATGACGTACTTCTGCAGGAGGAAGAACAGCGTCACGACCGGAATGATCGCGATGAGGATGCCGGCGAAGACGATGCCCCACTGCGTGGCGAACTCACCTCGGAACGAGAAGATGGCGACCGTCAGGGTGCGCGCGTCGCTGCCGCTCAGATACAGCAGAGGCGTGAGGAAGTCGTTCCAGACGTGAATCGACGACAGGATGATGACCGTGCCGGTGATCGGCCGCAGCAGCGGGAACACGATCCGCGAGAAGGTCTGGAACCCGTTCGCTCCGTCGACGCGCGCCGCCTCCTCGTACTCGCGCGACTGGACCGCGAGGAACCCGCTGTAGAGGAACACCGTGATCGGAAGCTGCGAGCCCACGCTGAAGATGATGACCGACCACGGGGTCTGGAGCAGATGCAGGTCGCGCATCAGCTGATAGAGCGGCACCATCCCGAGCTGGATCGGGACCGTGATCCCGAGCGTGATGAACAGCAGCAGCAGCCGGTGCATCCGCCCGGCCCCGCGCACCAGCCCGTAGGCGGCGGCGGAGCCGAGCGCCACGAGACCGGCGACGCTCAGCGCCGTGATGAACGCCGTCTGCACCAGCGCGGCGAGCAGATCCGCCTCCGTCCACGCGGTGATGAAGTTCTCCAGGTAGAGCTCGGGCGGAGGAGCCAGCGTGGACTCGGCCACCGCCGGAGGCGACTTGAATGCGACCGTGACGAGGATGTAGATGGGGAACAGCGCCACCACACCCAGCACCACGAACGCGATCTCCAGCGCGAAGGTCCGCGGGCCATAGCGGTTCATCGGTCCACCTCCACCTTTCCGCGAAGCCAGAGCTGCACGAAGGCCGCTGCCGCGACAATCATCGCGAGCACCAGCGCGATCGCCGACCCGTAGCCCCAGTTGCCCAGCACGAACGACTGTCGGTAGGTGACCAGCGACAGCACGTCGGTCGCGTACCCGGGGCCGCCGTTGGTCATGACGAAGATCTGGTCGAAGATCTTCAGCGCCCCGACCATGGTCAGCGTCAGGTTGATGGTCGTGGCCGGGCCGAGCAGGGGCCGAGTGACGTTCCAGAAGGTCCGCCAGCCGCTTGCACCGTCGATCGCCGCGGCCTCGTAGAGCTCACCGGGGATCTGCTCGAGCCCCGCGAGATAGACGACCATCGAGAACCCGACGTTCTGCCAGATGAGTGCGACGATGACCGACCACAGCGCGATCGAGGAGTCCCCGAGCCACAGTGGTGCGAGGAAGCCCAGCCCGACGGAGTCGAGGACGCTGTCGATCGGGCCGTCCGGACTGTAGAGGAACTGCCAGAGGACACCGACGATCAGCGACGGCAGGATGAAGGGCAGGAAGAACACGGTGCGCAGGATGCCGCGGGTGCGCAGCCGCTGGTGCAGGCCGAGGGCGAGCATCAGAGCCACGATCGTCTGCACCACCACGAGCGACACCGTGAGCACGACCGTGTTCACGATGGATGCCAGTGCCGCAGGGTCGTTCGCGAGACGGACGAAGTTCTGCAGTCCGATGAAGTCGGCGCTGCGACCGCCCTTCGAATCGGTGAACGCGAGCGCGGCGCCCGAGAGGGTCGGGTACACCACCACCAGCACGTAGAGCACGATGGCCGGCAGGGCGAACCACAGGAATCCCGTGCGGCGCCCTTTCCGTCGGCCCGTCGGCCCGCGGAAGGCAGGAGACTCCGCCCGCGGCTGTGGAGGGGCGGGCGCCACGCTCGTCGTCATCGTCGTTCCTCTCAGCCCAGTGCGTACGCGGCGTCCATTGCCGCCAGCACGTCCTGAATGCTCGCCCCGCCCGTGGCGAGCAGCGGACCGTTCTGCATCAGCGCGGCCTGCGTGTCGCCGTTGACCCAGCGGTGGTTGACGAACGGCACGAACTGCTGCGATGCCAGGAACGGCTGCAGCGCGTCGCCGACGGTCGACGGCAGGGCCTCGACGCCGGCGAGGATCGGCAGCGTCTTGGTCGCGTCGGCGTACTCGGCGGCGCGCTCGGGATCCGAGAGGTACTCCAGGAACGCCTTGGCACCCTCGGGGTTCTTCGCCGTCGCGCTGACCGCGAGCAGCTCGGGCGAGAGCGGCACGAAGGTCTCCTCCGGGTCGTCCGTGGCCGGCAGCGCGAACGCTCCGACACCGTCCTCGCCGTCCTCGAAGTAGGAGAACAGCGCGGGCGAGTTCGACGAGACGAGCGGGATCATCGCGGCATCCCCCGCGGCGGTCTGCTGCATCGCCGCATCCAGAGTGGCCCCGATCGCGTCCTGCGTGATGTACTCCTCGTCGATGAGCTGGGTGTACTTGTCGAACACCTCGTTCCAGCCCTCGTCGTCCACGAAGCTGGTGTCTCCGGCCTGCATCTGCGCGTCGATGTCGTCGTTCTCCGAGCTCACGAGCGTCGCTGCCAGCATGTAGGGGATGAACTGCACCATGGCCGGGGTGCCGAGCCCCTGCGCCACCGGGGTGACCCCGGCGTCCTTCAGGTCGGCGCAGACGTCCAGGAACTCGCTCCAGGTGGTGGGCGGTTCCACGCCCGCCTCCTCGAAGACGGCCCTGTTGTAGAACATGAGGATCGACTGGCCGGAGGTCGGGTAGGCCCAGGTCTGGTCGTCAGTCTTCAGCAGCCCGCTGAACGTCTCGGGCACGTCCGCGGCCCACGGCTCATCGCTGAGGTCGAGCAGCGCACCCTCCTCGGCGAGCGGCAGCACGCCCACGGTCAGACTGCCGAGCGAGACGCGGACGATGTCGGAGGCGGTGCCGGAGTTGATCTCGATGCGCAGCTGCTCGACCAGGGAGTTCACCTCGACCGTGGTGGGGTCGAACTCGAATCCGGTGTCCTCGGTGAACCCCGCGTAGTACGGCTCGAAGCCGGCATCCTGCTCGGGGGTGATTAGGGCCGTGACTTCGGTGGGTGCCTCTCCTTCGGCGGCGTCGCCGCCGCCGCCGGAGCACGCTGTGAGTGCCAGGGCACCGATCGCGACACCGGCGATCCCGGTGGCGAGCCGGCGACGTTGCCGGGTGGATGCGAAGCGCATGTCTTACTCCTTCTTTTGAGGGGAAGGTCAGCTGTCGAAGCTGACCAGGATCTTGCTGGCCGTCTCGGGACTCGCGGCGAGTGCCGCGAAGGCGTCCGGGGCATCGGCGAGGTCGACGACCCGCGAGATGAGAGGGTCCAGGTCGGCCGATGCCGCCCACAGCGCGGTCGCTCTGAACTCGTCGTCGGTGTAGCAGAACGCCCCCAGCACCGTGCGCTCCTGGGTCGAGACCTCGTAGGCAGGCATCGACACCGTTGGAGCGTTCATCCCGACGAGGACGACGGCCCCGCCCGGCGAGGTCGCGGTGAGGGCGGTCGCCAGCGTCGCGGACACACCGACGGCGTCGATCGCGATGTCGACGCCGCCCGGGGCGCTCTCCTTCATCCGGTCGGCGTCCGAGGCGTCGACGGGCTCGGCACCGAGGGTCTCGGCGAGCGCGCGCCGAGATGGGGACGGTTCGCTCACGAGGACTCGTCGTGCTCCGATGCGCCGGGCGGCGAGGATCGCCGCCTGCCCGATGGGCCCGGCCCCGATCACGAGCACGTCGTCACCGGCCTTCATCCCACCGCGCACCGCGGCGTGGTAACCGACGGCAAGGGGTTCGATCAGCGCGCCGTGCTCGGCGGTCATCGACGGACTCAGGGGCACGATGTTGCCCACCGGCGCGGCCATGTACTCCGCGAACGCGCTGCTGACGCTGGGGTCGACGCCGATTACCCGGCGCGTGGCGCAGTTGTTGTCTCGCCCGGCTGCGCACGCAGCGCATTCGCCGCACGCCAGCGTCGGATTGATCGTCACGAGCTGGTCCACGCTCAGAGGCCCGACGTATCCGGGCGGCAGCTCGGCGATCCGCGCGACCGTCTCGTGTCCCATCACCTGGCCGGGTGAGCGACGACCGTTCTCTCCGGTGTAGCCGTGCAGGTCCGAGCCGCAGATGCCGGTGAAGAGGATGCGCAGCAGCGCATCGCCAGGGCCGCGGGCCGGCACGGGTCGCGGCTCGACCGACATCCGTCCGTACTCCGCGAGCACCAGCGCCTGCATGGTGGCCGTCACAAGTTCCATATATCGAACATCCGATCCATTGGTTGAACAACTGCCTGAAAGCTACTACGGTGGCTGCACAATGTAAAGCAGGGCATTCCGGCCCCAGTTCAGCGAGGAAATAGATGCGGATCACCGATGTCGTCACGAAGGTGGCGCCGTTCTCCCGTGGCACCTGGCTGGACGAGACGCGCGTCTCGACGCCGATGAGCGTGTTCCCACGGCACGCCGAGAAGCGCTCGACCTGGCGGGGCCCCGGTGCCGACCTGGTGTGGGTGCTCGTGCGCACCGATGACCCTGACGTGTGGGGGGTGGGGCAGTCGCGCGGGGGCGTCGTCACGGAGGCCCTCATCACCGGTCACCTCGCCAATCTCCTGCAGGGGCAGGACCCGCTTGCGCGCTCCGAACGGGTGGAGGAGCTGCGACGGGCGACTCAGCCCTACGCCGAGGGCGGCATCGCCGCGATGGGCATCGGCGCCGTCGAACTCGCACTCTGGGACCTCGCCGCCCGCGCGGCCGGCCTGCCTCTCGTCGGCATGCTCGGCGGTGCGCGGGGGCCGGTGCCCCACTATCTGACCGTCCCGCATCCCGATCTTCTCGCCCGGCTCGATCCCGAGGCCGTGCGGCAGGCGTGTGCGATCAAGGTTCCCGCACGTCTCGGCCCCGCCGACGGCCCCGGCGCCGTGGCGGGGGTGATCGCCGACCTGGAGCGCGTACGAGAGGCCGTGCCCGAACCCATCCCCCTGGCGCTGGACTGCTTCATGTCGTGGGACGTCGGCTTCACTCGGCAGGTCGCGCGCGCAGCGGAGGGGCTCGGACTGGACTGGATCGAGGAGCCGGTGCATCCGCTCGACCTCGACGGCCACCGCCGCCTGCGCGACACCGTGGCCCCGCGGATCGCCTCCGGGGAGCACATCTTCTCCCTGCGCGACGGGATCCGCCTCATCGAGGAGGGATGCGTGGACGTCGCGCAGTTCGACGTCACCTGGTGCGGAGGGCTGGAGGTGGCACGCACGCTCGGGCGGCACGCCGTCGACGCGGGCCTGCTCTTCGCCCCGCACGCGGCGAGCCTGCAGCCCTGGGCACTGCATCTGGTGAGCGCGTTCGGACCTGGCGTCTGGCTGGAGGTGCTGGTGGGCGTCGACGGCACCGCCAGCGTGCCCACCCTCGACGACCGGCCGGGCGTCGGACTCGAGCCTGCGGAGCTGGGACTCGCATGATCATCGACGCGCATTGCCATGCATGGCCGCGGTGGCCGTACCCCCGTACGGCCGACGCCGCCAAGATCGACACCGAGCGGTACGGCTCGATCCAGCGCCTGCGGGCCGCGATGACGGATGCCGGGGTCAGCCGCGCTCTGGTCGTGTCGGCGAATATCGGCGATCCTCCCATCGATGACGATTCCCACGTCGCCGCTGCCGCCCGTGAGGATCCGGAGACGCTGTCCTTCGTGGCGGACATGGACTCCCGGTGGAGTTCGACCTACCACGATGGTCGGATGACCGAGCGCGTGCTGGCACTGCCCGAGGAGGTGGCACGGATCGGAGTGGGCCACTATCTCGCTGACGGTGCGGACGGATGGTGGGACTCCCCCGATGCCGAGGGCCTCGGCATCGCGCTCGCAGAACGTGGGATGCTGCTGAGTCTGCATGCACCCCCGCCGTGGCATCCGGCAATCGGTGACTGGGCACGCCGCCACCAGGACGTGCCCGTCCTGCTGCACCACCTCGGTCTGGTCCGCGACGAGGACGAGCTGGCGGGACTGGTCTCCCTCGCCGACGCCCCCAGTGTCTTCGTCAAGGCGTCGGGCTTCGCCTATGTGGATCCCGAGGGCGCCGATGCTTCGTTCCCCACCGGCATCCGGGTGCTGCGAACGGTCCTCGAGACCTTTGGGCCTGATCGGGTCGTCTGGGGGTCGGACTTTCCCGTGTCGCCCGAGCACGGGATCGACTACGCGCGGGCGCTCGAACTCGTGCGCGACGTCGCGATGGGTTTCGGCGCACAAGCCTGCGAGGCAGTGCTGGGCGGCACGATGGCCGCCCTCTGGAGGAGGAGTACCGCATGACGTACCGCATCGCGGTGGTGGGTGCCGGCGACTGGGCCCGCCGCCACCACCTGCCCGCACTCGCTGATGATGCCCGCGCCGAGATCGCGGTGATCGTGGACGCCGACGCCGACCGGCGCGCACAGGCGGGCGCGCAGTTCGGCGCCCCCACGGCATCCTCCCTCGACGACGCGCTCACCGAAGCAGAGCTGGACGGAGTGGTCGTCGCCACCCCGCACTCGACCCACGCGCCCCTCGTGACGACCGCCATGGATGCCGGGCTCGCCGTCCTGGTGGAGAAGCCGCTCACCCTGACGTCTGCCGAAGCGATCGAGATCGTGCACCGGGTGCGCGAGACGGATGCCCTGCTCATGGTCGGGTACACGGCGCAGTACACGCAGGCGGCAAGCGCGGTGCGCGACTGGGTGACCGGGAGCATCGGCGAGCTGCGCCAAGTCATCGTCGAGTTCTCGTCGCGCGCCGGCGCCCTGTATGCGAAGACCGCTCCGGACGACGCGCGCAGCGCGTACTCCGCGGCATCCGGCGGTGGGCAGGCGACCACGCAGCTCACGCACGCGTTCGCGGCGATCTGCTACGCCACGGGGCGATCGTTCACTGACGTCTCGGCCTTCACCGCTGAGCGTGGTGGCCCCGTCGACGTCGATGACGTGGTCGCGTTCCGGCTGGAGGGAGGCGTGACCGGCGCCGCCGCTTCGACGGGGACCCTGCCGCCGGGGCTGCCGATGCGGCACGTCGTGCGTTACATCGGCAGCGACGGCATCGTCGAACATGACCTGCTGATGTCGACAGCCCGCCTCGACGATGTCGACGGCTCCTCGCGGCAGGTGTCGCCACCGCACTCGGAGGTGCCGTATCCGGCGAGTGCGCCGGTGCGCGCCTTCCTCGGAATGCTCGACGCCGCAGCGGACGGCGACGCTCGCACCGACATGGTGAGTCGCACCGCGCACAATCCCGCCCCGGTCTGGCCGGCCGCTGCGGCGGTCGCCGGCATCGAGGCTGTGCTCCGCTCTGCCGACAGCGGCCGACGCGAACGCGCTGTCTTCGTTCCCCGCTGACAGACCTCGATTCACGAAGAAGGACCATTCATGCACCTCCTCCGCCTCGGCCCCCTCGGCCAGGAGATCCCTGCCCTGCGCGACGACACCGGCGCGGTGCGCGACCTGCGCCCCCTCACCGCCGATATCGACGGGCGGTTCCTGGAGGCCGATGGCATCGAGCGAGCACGGGCTGCTGCTGCAGATCTGCCGCTCCTCAACGGGGCCGAAGCACTCCGGGTCGGCGCCCCGATCGCACGGCCCACGGCGGTGATCTGCGTCGGGCAGAACTACGCCGCGCACGCGGCGGAGTCCGGCGATGCCCCACCGGAGGTGCCGATCATCTTTTTCAAGCATCCGAACACGGTGGTCGGGCCTAACGACGACCTGCCATTCCCCCAGGGGGCGACGAAGCTCGACTGGGAAGTGGAGCTCGGCGTCGTGATCGCACGGCGGACGCATCGGCTTCGCTCGCCGGAGGAGGCGGCGAACGCGATCGCGGGATTCGTCGTCAGCCACGATGTGAGCGAGCGTGCGTGGCAGATCGAGGAATCCGGTGGCCAGTGGTCGAAGGGCAAGAGCGGCCCGTCATTTAATCCGCTCGGCCCGGCGCTCGTCCCGCTGTCCGAGATCGCAACCCCGCACGCGCTGCGGCTCTGGTCGACGGTGAATGGCGAGACCCGGCAGGATTCCAGCACCGCGGATCTCATCTTCGACGTGCCCACCCTGGTGTGGCACCTGTCGCAGTACATGGTCCTGGAGCCCGGTGACCTCATCAACACCGGCACGCCGGAGGGCGTCGCGCTCTCCGGCCGGTTCCCCTACCTTCAGCCGGGCGATGTGGTGGAGCTCGGTATCGAGGGCCTCGGGGTGCAGCGCCAGCGGGTGGTCTGAGCGGGTCTTCCGGTGCTGCAGGTTCGGGTCTCCTAGATGCGCTGGGAACCGTTGCCATGGTTCAACGGCTGCATGAGTAGCATCCGTGGTTAGCACGCCAAGAACGGTCCCTCGCACCAACGACGAATATACGGGCTCCCATCTTGTTTCTGGGCCCCGTCGTCGGTGACGCGCACAGCAGGACCACTTGAATACACACCAGACCGATCAAGGTTCCACACTGGCGCTCTCTACACCAAAAACGCAATCCCCGAACGTGGCGTTACACACGTCGGCTACGTCCGTTACAACCCGCAAAACCCTGATTCCCGACCAGACACCCGAGGACCCGAATATCAGCGAGGTCTTGGGACATGAAGTATCCACCGATCTCATTCAGAAGAACAGTGTCTTGAGATCTGACGCTGTCCTTCTGAATGAACGTATGCTACTGTGGTAGATAGTGTAGTTGCGGTACTAGAAACATCGGTGGTGATCCTCATGCATGGCGGCGTGATCCTGTTCCGGGGAACCGGAGCTGACGCGCGCCGTTATGTAGAGGCCGACCGCTCCCGCGCCGATGACTACTACCTCAGCGGGGAGGCGTCTGTGGCGGAGTTCACCGCGCTTGACGGCGACGGCAACGTGACCGCTGCGCTGGGGCTCGACCCGGAGGCGTATGCCGCGTGGGTGGACTGGACGAGCCCGCTCACGGGTGAGTCGATGGGGAGGCCGCGTCTGCCGGGTGAGGGGCGGCAGGGGTCGCCGCGGTTCGCGGAGATGGTGGTGAACGCCCCGAAGTCCCTCTCGATCGCCGCAGCCCTCCACCCCGAAGTGTCCGCAGCCCTCGACCGGGCGCAGCAGGATGCTGTGGCGGAGATTCAGCGCTGGCTCGCCCAGCACTCCGTGACCCGCGTTGGGCCGCGCGGCAAGCAGGAGGTTGTGCCCGTCGAGGCGTTGCAGACCGTGGCGGTGTCGCACCGCACGTCGCGGGCGGGTGATCCGCACCGGCATATCCACTTCCAGATCGGCACCCGCGTGTGGGCGGCGAGGAAGTGGCGGGCGTTGGACACCGCGGCGCTGTTCCGGCAGCAGGGGGCGATCCGCGCCCTCGGCACCGCCGTGATCGCCGCGCACCCGGAACTTGCGGAGGTGCTGGATCGGCGCGGCCTCACCCTCGATCCGGTATCGGGTGAGGTGGTCGAGCTCGAGCGGTTCAACGGCGTGATGAGCAAGCGCGGCGAGCAAGTACGCCGCCACCTGGAACGACTCGAAGCCGAGTGGGAGGCTGCCCATCCCGGCGAGTCGATAGGCCCGGTCGTCTCGGCCCGGCTTGCGGCGAAGGCGTGGGCGCATGAGCGGCCCGCGAAGAAGCCCACCACGCTCCGCGAAGAACACGCCTGGATCGCAGAGTTGCACGACGCCGGCTACGACCCCGAGACGTTGCGTCGGCCCGCGCGTCGTGCGCCGGCATCACTGGACGACCTTGCCGTGCAGACCGTTGCGAACCGTGCGCTGGATCGGTGCGCCGCGGGCGGGTCGGCGTGGACGCGGCACACGGTGCAGGAGCACGCGACCCGGATCATGACCGAGTACGGCGTGCAAGCCGCCTCGACCGAGATACGCGACTTCGCGACCATCGCCACCGCGTTGGCGGTGGAGGATTGCTTCTCGATCCTCCCGCCCGGCGCAGCAACGCCGGAGCATGTGGCGCACTTCACGAGCCTACGCGTGGTGCAAGCCGAGACAGAGTTGCGCGACCTGATCGCCGCACGAGTTCCGAAGCGCGAACCGCAGCACCCGGACGTGCGCGGCGCGGCGCGAGCGCGGAGCCTGGACGCCGGGCAGGAGCGCGCCGCCGCCGCGGTCGCGTCGACCGATCCGCTGGTGATCGTGGAAGGCGCAGCCGGAAGCGGCAAGACCACCATGCTCGGTGTTGCAATCGAGGTCGCGCAGGAGCACGGGCGGGTGTCGCGGGTGGTTGCGCCGACGTTGCGCGCCGCACAGGTCGCACACGACGAACTCGGCGTCCCCGCGACCAGTGTTGCGGCGCTCGTGCACGCGCACGGGTGGCGATGGAACAGCGACGGCGTATGGACACGCCTGACACCCGGCGACACCGACCCCGAGACCGGGCGCACCTACCAAGGCGCGTCCGAGGATGCGCGGCTGGTGCGGGGTGAGCGGGTGATCGTGGACGAGGCGGGGATGCTCGACCAGGACACCGCCATCGCCCTCCTGACCGTGACCGCTGAGGCGGGTGCGACGGTCGCGCTCGTCGGGGATCGCGCGCAGCTCGCCGCGGTCGGGCGCGGCGGGGTGCTCGACATGGCCGCACACATCCGGGGCCGCACTTTCGATATGGCTGAGGTGCATCGCTTCACCGACCCCGCATATGCCGAGGTCACGGTGCGGATGCGCGACGGCCGGAACCCCGGCGAGGTTTTCGACCAGCTCGCCGTGCTTGGTCTTGTCCGTCTCCACGCGAGCGGCGACGACGCGAGAGAGCACATCGCGCAGCATCGAGGCGATGGGGAAGCCGTCACGGTGACCTCGAACGATGAGGCCCGCACGATCAACGCCCGTGTCCGGGATGAGCGGGTTGCCCGCGGGGAGGTCGACGACCACGGCACCGTCTCCGGGAGCGACGGCCTCCCCGTCGGTGCGGGTGACCTGATCCAGACCCGTAAGAACAACACCGAGCTTGGTGTGGCGAACCGGCAGCAGTGGATCGTGCAGCACGTCGAGCAAGACGGGTCGTTGCGCGTGCGGGAGGCCGGGGACGGGCGGAAGCGGCAGCGCACCGTGCGCCTGCCCGCCGACTATGTGGCCGGGTACGCGCATCTGTCGTATGCGGCGACCGCCTACGGGGTGCAGGGCGCGACGGTGGACGGGTCGCACACGATCCTCACCGAGACCACCAGCGCCGCGAGCGTCTACGTCGGCATGACCCGTGGCCGGGAGTCGAATGTGCTGCATATCGTGGCCGAGAACCAGGCCGACGCGAGGGCGCAGTTCATCGAGGCGATGGAACGCGACCGCGCCGACCGCGGCCTCACCGACGCCACCGAGCGGGCGGCCGAGGCAGTGCGCGGGCTCGTGGATGAGGGGCCGGTGCGTCTCGTGCAGACCGAGCGAGCACGCCTCACCCAGATCATCGAACGAGCGGAGCAGAGCGCGTCCGTGTTCGAGGAGGCCGCCGCCCGATTCGCCGCGCAGAAAGACACCCACCGCGCAGAAACTCAGGCGATCAGAGAACTCGTCACCCATGCGAAGGAGCGTGTGGAGCACACCCGCCACGAGGTCACCGACGAGGTCGAGACGCAGGCGCGCGCCGACGGGCAAGAACTCGCCCACGCACGGGCACGCCTCCACGACGCCCGCGGCGAGGCGAGAGCAGCGAAGTTCGGGCGCAAGCGCACTACCGCCCGGAACAGCGACGCCGCCGCCGAATCTGTCGAGAGGATCGAGCAGCTCATCACCCAGACCTGGGGCACCGCGCCATCGCCCTGGCACTCCATCACCGAATGGGCGAACACCATCGCGACGCAACAAGCCGGCGCCCACCCAGAAGTGCAAGAGGCCGAACACTCCCTCAGCAACGCCCAGACCGCGAAACGTCAGACGCGCGAGCGGCAAGGCATCGAGCAGGACCGCCTCACCATCGAGGTGTACGGGGCGGAGCAAATGCGGCAGATGCGCGGCACCTTCCGCATCCCGAGCCCTAGAGCCGATGCCGAACGCGCCAGGCAGCGCGCCGCCCGTGCGCGGCAGATCATCGCGGAACTAGACGCACGCCCCGTCGCAGAAGCAGCCGAATGGCTCACCCAAAGGCGCGAGCAGCAGCGAATCGAGCGCGAAGCGCTCGAAGCCCGCCAGGAGGCGCTCACGCGCCGGAACGCCGGGCCGACGAGGACCGGCCCGGATCAGCAACGAGGAGCCCCCGGGCTCAGTTTGTGACGCAGTGCGTTCGTGCTGCGTGTAGGCAATCTCTGCGCCGATGCACTCGGCTCGGGAGCCTTGAGCGTTGGAACCTCAGTCCGCGTCCAACAGCCGGACGATGTCAGCGATGTTCCCGCTGACGCGACCGGCGGCAACGTCGTGCAGCAGCGCGATTTCCTCTGCCGTGCAGTGTTGCCCCTCCATTGCCCAGGACGCGACGATATTCGCCACCTCATGCTCTACGAAGCTCTGATCGGGCACGGTGCACCTCCTTGCCATCGTTGCTTGAGTGATCGTCTGTTCAGCCTTCATCACGCGCTACAGAGATAGCCCGCCGTGCGGTGCTGGCGGTTCCGGGCGGCGCGTCTCTGTCCTGAATGGCCCCGCTCCCGGGCCGGGGTGTCGTCGTGTGCGTGCTGCGTCGAGTTCGCGATCCAGGACGTCCGGTGTTCGGGAGATGCCCCGCGCTTGGAAGCTGCGCACCTGCTCCACCGTCAGGGTGGGGATATGTTCGAGACGGTGCAGGTTCGGGCGGATCAGAGCGTCGATGCCCGAGTGATCTTCCACGATGGCGAGGGTGCGGGCGTGGGCGAACACGTCGCCGGGAATCTGCGCCCAGTCGATGACCCATCCGGCGTCGCGGGCGAGCTGGTTGAACATGATGTGCTGACTGCGCGTGTTCACGTCACGGAACGGATGGATCGCCGTCGTCTCGCCCCACACCCATGCCAGCCCGTCGGAGAACGCATCCGCGTCCAGCCCGCGCAAGTAGTCACGCTCAGCAAGTGCACCGAAGACGCGCTCGGCCTCGGGAACGATGAACTGGGGGCGGCAATGCGCGACGCCGGTGCCACCGGGGTGGGTGTCGGTGTCGCGAATGTCGCCACCCCAGACATAGAGGTCTTGCGTCAGATGCCGGTGGGTGGCCTGCAAGTGGGCGAGGTCGAAGCGGCCGGGGATGGGGTGCTCGGTGAGTTCGACCATGCGCTGATGGATCGCGGCCGTCTCGACGGCTTTCCAGCGGTCGTAGTCGGTGATGCCGAGCTTGTTGATGAGAACATCGCTGTTCGGGTAGCTGTAGCGGTCGGGCACTGGTGCTCCTGCCCGGACGGGTTACTTGCCGGAGAAACGGTCGAGCGCGGCTGCGATCGCCTCGCGCACCGCCTCATTCCCGGACAGCTCGCCGCGCACTTGGCGGCGGGCAATCTCCCGATCCGCCTCGGACACAACCGCCCCGGCCGTCTCTTGACCAGCCTCGACCTCGGCGAGCACACGCCGGACATGGGCCTCGGATACGGGAGTCTTGAGAGCCATTCGGGTGCCTCCTTGTGGTCGGCGTTCTCAGATCAGTCTACGTCGCGACACCGACATTCACAGGGAAGCCGGGATCGGGGGTGCCGATTCGGCACCACCGGCAGCGGAGCGTCAGGGCTCGCCATTGTCGGCCGGGGTGTCTGCGAAGAGGGCGAGGAACTTCTCGCGCGGGATCACGATGCGCCGCCCGAGCTTCACATGCGGGATCGTGCCCTCGTTGATGCTCGTCGTGATCGTGCGGGGATCGACCCCGAGAGCTTCGGCAGCTTCCTTGCGGGTGATGACCAGGCTGCGCCGCTTGCGAAGGTCGTCCATGTCGAGGGTGCTCTGCCGCATGGTCACACCATCCGTTCCAGTCGCGCGCGTAAATGTGATTCTCCCTACCGTAGAGAATCGCACTTGCGCTGTCAAGTATCGCACTGTAGATTTCTTACATGGAAACAGAAAGGGTGCGGGGCAACCCCGCAGGGATCACGAACACGCACGTCGCGCAGAACATCCGCGCCGCCCGCCAAGCGATCGGGATGGACCTGCGCACCATGTCCGACGGACTGCACGCGGCAGGCCGGAAGCTGTCGCCGTCGGGGATCAGCAAGCTGGAGACCGGGGATCGCCGCGTGGACGTGGACGACCTCACCGTCATCGCCTACCTGCTGCGCACCACCCCCGCCGCGCTCCTGACCCCACCGGACGAGCAGACGACGCTCACCGGCGTGCCCGAGGGGTATGAGCCGGAAGAGATCGACAGGTGGATGCGCGGGGAACTCGTGCTCACCGATGAGGGGCTGTTCAACTACTGGCAGCAGGAATGGGTGATCTGCACTGACCGCATCCATCACCTCGAAACCACCCTCGAAGGCATGACCGCCCCCAGCAAGGACGACCCCGAGAAGACGAGCGCGCACCCGAAGACCATCGCCGCCTACCAGGAACGCTTGGAGACGGCCCGGGCACGCGCACGCGTGATCCAGGAGCGGGGCGTGCAGCTCGACCCCGAGGGGCGCGTGTTCAACGCCGCCGACTACGCCGAAAACTACGGCAACACCCACCGGCCCGGACAGACCACCGCGAGGAGCACCCTGTCATGACCAAGAAACGACAGTCCGCAGGGCAGGGCCGCGGGGGTGAGAAGCAGCAGCGACGCTCCCGCTCTCGGCAGCCCGGCTCGATCCAGTCCTACGACACCGACCAGGGGAAGCGGTGGCGGTTCCAGATCTACGTCCTGAAAGATCCCGAGTACCCCGAGATGGGATCGCGCAGGCTCACCCGTTCCGGGTTCACCAGCACCGACGAAGCCAACGACGCCCTGCAGGAGGCGCTCAGGCAGCGCAAGCAGAACGAGAAGTTCGGCAACAAAGTGCCCACCGTGGGCGTCTACGCCGACGAGTGGGTGGCGGGGTTGAAGCTCGCCGCGTCCACGATCACGGGGTACAAGAAGATCATCCGCAACCACATCCGGCCCCAGCTCGGCGCGATTCGGCTCGACAAGCTCACCGCCACCCGGATCGCCCGCCACTACCGCGACCTCGAAGACCACGGCCGCAACGACGAATACGGCAAGGGCAAGCCACTCTCCGCGAACTCGGTCCACAAGGTGCATGTCGTGCTCGGTGCGATCCTTGACGCCGCGATCGACGATGGTCACCTGACGGTGAACCCGGCGAAGAAGAAGCGCACCGTGAAGCCCCCGAAGTCCAGCGAGGTGCGGGCGCAGAAGCCCGAGATCGCGACGTGGACGGCCGAGCAGTTGCAGACGTTCCTCACCTGGAACCGCGACACCCTCGAAGACGAACTGTTCCCGCTGTGGCGGCTCATCGCTTACACCGGCATGCGCAGAAGCGAAGCCCTCGCGCTCAGATGGTCGGATATCAACGCCAAGACGATGCGGGTCAGCATCCGTCGCGCCGTCGATACCGACGATTGGACGAAGACGAAGACCACCAAGACCGGGCAGGCTCGCGTGATCGACGTAGACACCGAAACCCTCCGAGTGCTCGCCTCCTACAAGGTCGCGCGGGCTGAGGTGTCGTTCGAGCTGGCGAAAGCCGACGCCTATGTCTTCGGAGACGACGACGGCAAGCTCCGGTCACCCGACGCCATGACCAGCCGCTGGGACCGCCGCTTGAAGTGGGCGACCGCGAAGTTCGACACCCTGCACCGCGTCACGATCAAGGGCCTGCGCCACACCCACGCGACCCTGCTACTCGAACTCGGGGAACACCCCAAGGTCGTCCAAGAGCGTCTGGGGCACTCCACGATCACGACGACGATGAACATCTACTCCCACGTCACCCCGACCATGCAGCGCTCGGCCGTAGACCGCTTCGCCGCCCACCTCGGCTCCTGAGCCCCGCACGAACGACGAACACCCCTCGGTTCGTCAGTCGTTGTCTGCCTCCTGTGCGCTCACGCGAGTCAGGAACTCTCTCAGCAGCGTCGCGAAGGCCTCGGGTGCCTGCATGTGCGACTGATGCCCAGCGCCGGGGATGATGCATAGCTCCGCGCCGCGGATGCCCGCCGCGAGAGTGCGAGCCGCGGGCATGTTCGGACGATCCTTCTCACCGCACAGCACCAGCGTCGGAGACGACACCGCATCGAGCTGACCTGAGAAATCGGCGCGGCTGACCGCTCGCATCACCGACAGCATCACATCCTTGCGCGCGCCCTGCTTCTCCAGCACCTTGGCCGGAAGTAGGCGGAACACTGCGCCCTGCACGGCCATGAGCGCACGCGGCGGCTTCACCTGCCCCGCCGCCAACGTCAACGACCGAACCCGCTCCGGGCGATCGAGCGCGACCTGCAACGCGATCATCGCCCCCAGCGACAGCCCGCACAGATGCACCCTGTCAGCACCGTGCCGCTCGATCTGCTCCCACACCGCGTCAGCCGCGCCATCGAGGCTGAACGAGACCGCCCTGTCAGACCCGTCACCGGAGCCAAAGACGTCCACAGCCAACGAGTCGAAGCCCGACGGCAACACGGCACGCTGCGCATCCCAGGCATCCGGGCTCTCACCCAGCCCGTGCAGGAACACGACAGTCTGGGCGGCTTGCATACCCTCCATGATCCCACGGCACCAAAGACAGCGAAGCGCCGAATGAAACCACTCGGACAGCCACCAGCGCGGGGGCTTAGCACTTTTTCTAGCACTTCCGACGAAAACGACCCCTGACCTTGGGAACTAAATCCCAGATCAGGGGCCTTTTTCACTCGCGTGCGCGAGGGGGGACTTGAACCCCCACGTCCATACGGACACTGGCACCTGAAGCCAGCGCGTCTACCATTCCGCCACTCGCGCGAGCGTCTCGCTCCGAAGAACTCAACTTTCCGAGGATATCACGCGTTTTCGCCCGCGTTGCACACCCCGGCAGGGGCGTCGGCGGCGTTCCCCCAGGTCACCTGGCTACGATGTCCCTACCGGTCGGCATGCCAGAGGAGCCCAGTGGGACTACTTGACAGCTTTGAGAAGGGTCTCGAGCGCGCAGTGAACAGCGCGTTCGCGAAGACCTTCCGCAGCGGCATCCAGCCCGTGGAGATCGCTTCGGCGCTGCGACGCGAGGCGGATACCACTGCGGCCGTGGTGAGCCGTGACCGCATCATCGCGCCCAACAACTACGTCGTGCGCCTGAGCCCCGACGACGCGGAGCGCATGCGCGGGCTCGGTGGCGCGCTGACGGACGAGCTGCACGCACTCCTGACGAAACACGCGAAGTCGCAGGGCTACAGCTTCGCCGGCCCCCTGTCCCTCACGCTCGAGGCGGACGACAAGGTCGCCACCGGCACCGTGCGCGTCACCTCGGGCACCGTCGAAGGACGCGTGAGCTGGCAGGCCGTGGTCGACGTCGACGGACGCCGGCACACCCTCACCCGTGCCCGCACCGTGATCGGCCGTGGCTCCGACGCCGACATCACCATCGCCGACGCCGGATCCAGCCGTCGTCACGCCGAGATCCTCTGGGACGGCGAGCGCGCCATGCTCCGCGACATGGGATCCACCAACGGCACGAAGGTCGACGGGCAGAAGCTCCGCGAGGCCGCCCTCCCCTCCGACACCACGATCACGATCGGTCGTACCGACCTCGTGTTCCGCATCGTCCCCGTCGCCACCCCGTCGCGGTCGTCGCGCCCCGACGACGACGCGACCCGCGTGTTCGGAGCCCTCGGATGAGTGAACTGGTCCTGCTCCTGCTCCGCATCGGCTTCCTCGTGCTGATGTGGTTCTTCGTGTTCGGGGTCGTCTACTCCCTGCGCGCCGACCTGTTCGGGGTGCGGGCTCGGAAGCTCCCCGCGGAGGCGACAGCGGGAGCACCCGCCGCCGCTCCGGCCGCGGCACCGGCGGCCCCGCCCCGTCCCTCGTCGGCGCGACCGTCGACCGGCCCCGCGACCGTGGCCACGGCGAAGCGCCTCGTGATCACGTCCGGACCGAAGGCGGGTCTCGAACTGCCCCTGGGCTCCGACGCGATGACGATCGGCCGCTCCAGCGAATCCGCCCTGGTGATCCGCGACGACTACACGTCCAGCCATCACGCCCGGCTCCTGCTCCGCGGCGACACGTGGGCGATCCAGGACCTCGACTCGACGAACGGCACGTTCGTGGCCGGCCAGCGGGTGACGGGCGGCCCGGTCTCCCTCAGCCTCGGCACCCCGGTCAAGGTCGGCGCGACGACGTTCGAGCTGAGGGCCTAACGCCGGCATGGTCTTCGAAGGCTCGAGCGCCGCGATCTCCCACACCGGGAAGGTCCGCTCCAACAACCAGGACTCCGGGTACTCCGGGGCGAACCTGTTCGTCGTCGCCGACGGCATGGGCGGACACGCGGGCGGCGACGTCGCCTCCAGCATCGCGATCCAGCGCATGGAGCCGCTGGATCAGCCGTACTCCTCCACGGAGGACGCGCAGGCCGCCCTCCAGGCCGCCGCCACGACGGCCGCGGGCGACCTCATCCGCGCCGCGAAGGATCGTCCCGAGCTCGCCGGGCTCGGCACCACGCTCAGCGCGATCATCATGGTCGACGAGTACGCCGTCATCGGCCACATCGGCGACTCGCGCATCTACCTCTACCGCGACGACGCGCTCACGCAGATCACCGCGGACCACACCTTCGTGCAGCGACTGGTCGACTCCGGCCGGATCACCCCGGAAGAGGCCCGATACCACCCGCGTCGTTCGGTGCTCATGCGGGTGCTCAGCGACATGGACGCCGACCCCGAGCTCGACATGTTCGTCATGCACGCGCAGCCCGGCGACCGCTGGCTGCTGTGCTCCGACGGCCTCTCGGGCGTGGTGGACGAGGCGCGCATCCTCAAGGCCATGCAGCTCGGGCTCGCCCCGGGGCGCACGGCCGACAACCTCCTCAAGCAGGCCCTCGACGGCGGCGCCCCGGACAACGTCACGATCGTGATCGTCGACGTAGGCGGACAGCACCCCGTCCACTCCGGCACGGCCACGATCGTCGGCGCGGCGTCGAACCCGTCCGGGGTCTACGTGCCGCCGGTCCGCGCGCCGCGGAGCAACTGGCTGCACCCGGTGCGGCAGGCCGCGAACGAGCCGAGCCACTTCGAGCCGGCGCCCGAGTACCTCGAGGAGCTGATCGAGGAGGATCGCCGTCGCGCCAAGCGCCGCCGACTGGGCTGGATCGCCGGCGCGGTCGTCGTCCTCGCGATGCTCGGCTTCGCCGCGTTCGCGGCATACAGCTGGACGCAGACGCGCTACTTCATCGGCGCCGACGAGGACAGCGTGGTGATCTTCCAGGGCGTGCAGCAGAACATCGGTCCGATCACCCTGTCGACCCCGGTCGACGACACCGAGATCCTCCTCGCCGATCTGCCGCCGTACCAGCGGGCCTCGGTCGAGCGCACCATCAGCGCCCGCTCGCTCTCGGACGCGATGGCCATCGTCGACCGGCTCCGCTCCGGCGCCGAGGCCAACATCATCGAGCAGACGCCGCTGCCCACCCCGCTCCCCTCGCCGAGCGAGACGCCGTCGGGAGGTGCCGGATGAGCACCGACGTCCAAGCCGACACCACCGTCATCAAGGCCCTGCGCCGACTGCGCATGCCTCAGACGCAGCGCAACCGCGAGTTCTGGCTGCTCCTCTTCGCCTGCGCGATCAGCGGCGCCGCCCTCACCCTCGTCCAGCTCGGCGCTCTCGGCACGATCGACCCGATGATCCTGGCGATCGGCGGCGGACTCGCCGCCCTCGCCTTCGCGCTGCACGTCGTGCTCCGCTTCGTCGCCGCCGACGCCGACCCGTTCGTGGTCCCGATCGCGACGCTGCTCACCGGCCTCGGCGTCGCGATGATCTACCGGATCGACATCGCGTTCGGGAACACCGGGTGGAACGCCTACTCCACCAAGCAGCTCGCCTGGACGGCCATCTCGCTCGCCGGTGCGATCGCGGTGGTCATCCTGCTGCGCAACTACCGGATCCTCTTCCGGTACACCTACATCTTCGGCCTCGCCGGCATCCTCCTGCTGCTCCTGCCGTTCGTGCCCGGTCTGCGGATCCCCGACGCGAACGCCCAGGTCTGGGTGTCGCTGGGCGGCATGTTCGCCTTCCAGCCCGGCGAGCTCGCCAAGATCTGCCTGGCGATCTTCTTCGCCGGTTACCTCGTGCGCACGCGGGAGAGCCTGACCTCGGTCGGCAAGCGG